>CAYTYP010000037.1:0-50533 GCA_964441405.1 uncultured Acidobacteriota bacterium | reverse complement strand
TAACCAGCAACCGTCAAAAAAGAGAAACTGGATGATGTTGATTATTACCCCTAGATCTACGGTCAATGTAATTGTCGTTACGATCAATGTAATTGACGTTGATCAAGGATTATCTTGAGCGGTAACAAGTGAAACACAAACCAATATCAGAATGGGAAGGATTATTTTATTCATGGTTTTTATCCCTTTCGCGATTTTCAAGGATTTTATAGAAGTCTGATGAAACATTGGTTTGCTTTCGACTGCTATTTATTGTTGCGGTCCATATTTGCTTATCGCCATTCATACAAATTATTTGACCTGGCTGGAGAAAAGAGCCTGCGACATTGGAGCCGTATAAATATTGATAAGCAATAATCTTGGATGAATTTCCCTCGCCTTGATAAGCAACCTTTGCAATGCGGCCAGATGAATCGAGCGAGAATGTGACAATTTGCTTTGGTTGTGGGAATGATGGTGGTTTTACGCCTGGTGGCGTTTCTTCCACAAACTGAATGCTTGACGACCCGTCAGGTTCCTGAGCAGATGTGCCGGTAAACCTCGGATCGTCTGAATATTCCAGGAGTGCATAGATAGGCAGGAGATTGATCGCAGATCCCGATCTCGGCGTTCTTTTGGGATAATCGATTTTCTGATTTTTGGTGATCTGGGATCTGCCATCACGCCGGACAATGGTCATGGCCACATCTGCTGATTGGAGTTCCATACGAAGCATTCGCTTTTTGGCGGTAAGGGTGAATGATTTGCTCGTTTTATCGGAATAGTTGATCGCCCCGCTAGCCACAACATGGTCGTTTTTTATCTGCGCTCCTCCGTATTTTTGTATCAGCGCTTGAACCAAGGAACTGCTATCATTTGCAGCTGCAAATAAAATGGAGCTGCAGAAGAAAAACAGAGTCGAAAACAGACGTTTCATCACCATTCCCTCCGGGTGGAACAAGACGGCAAAGCTACCGCATGAGCGCCATGCGAACCGGCGCTCATGCCATTATCGAAAAATCAAAAGTCTAGACTGCCGGCAACAAGCGGCAACAAGCGGCAACAAGCGGCAACAAGCGGCAACAAGCGGCAACAAGCGGATGCTATTCGCTCAAAATATTTTTGTCAATAACTATTTTCCTATATACTAAGATCTTAAGCAACGGAGAGCGGCGCGGCCTTTTGCATATTAACAACGCCACCCATATCACAGATTGTATTGATTTATATCCGTGTCATCCGTGTTCGGTTCCGAGGCGTTATTGTTTTTAAGCGGTAATGATCGAACTGCGGGTTTCTTCCCTGGGAGTAATGCGAAGCAAAAAATCGACATAGCCTGTAGCGGAATGCTTTGCTTCCATATATGCTGAAACCATGGACTGCAAAAACTCCAGGCAGCCGATGGCGGAACTGAGCTGAAGACGAGTGCTTTTAGGATCCACAATCCCCCGGTCTTCAGCAGACTCAGGATTGCGATACGATTCGATTATATTCCGCATCTCTATGCGCAGAGACTCTATTTGAAGATGCTCGGATTTCTTCTCGTACAATACGCCCTTATCCTCAGTCGCATAATTTGCCAGCAAAAGATCGAGCGCTTCCCTTACATCCTTGTCGGTTAGAAAACGAGACCTGCGTCGCTGCTGTGAAAGCCCATACTCCAAATGAGCAATCACGTCCTGATTCTCGATCAGGGCTTTTTTAATTCTCTCGTTGGCGGCGCCATGCAAACTGCGGAGCCGTTTTCCATAATCCTCTGCTTCACGTTCGCGTCCCGACTTGAGATATTCGCAAATTTCGGGGCAGTCGATTTCCAGAACGCGCTTTTCTCCGCAACATTGAGGGCAGATCTGATTGTTCTTGGCCGGGCAAAATCTCTTGGCCTTTCTTTGGCTGCAAAATATGCATTTCATAGGATGTCGTCTTTCAATAGAACCTTTTTATACCATATTTGCAAAATTGTTCAAAACCGGTCTATTTCCTGCGTTTGGCGCAATAGTCGCCAAGGAATTTTTTTGCGCGCGCAAAATCGGGATAGGCGCGTTCGGTTCGTCGAAAAATGGGAGGGTGATGTTTGGGCGCATCCTGAAATACCGCATGCAGCATTTCATGATAAACAATGTATCTAATAACGAAGCCGGGCACCTTCGGCGAATCCAGGACCGGACTTAAGGTAATAGTCTGATGCAAGGGATCATAATGTCCCAAGCGCCTCCAGCTATTGCGACGCCCCCAGCCTATCTTGTGAATCTCGATCCGGCCGCCGAAATAGCGGGCGTTGATCTCCCGATAGAGTTCCTCGGGCGCATAATGCTCTCCGGCTTCATTGCTGATTTCCTTTCGCCCTTTCAAAATTCGCCTATTTTGTACAACCGCCTCGACAGCAGGAGATTTGCGGAAATCTTCGTAAATCTGAACGGACCTTGGGGGCGGTTTTCTGCGCAGCACTTTATACGCCAACAGGATGACTATAGACTCGATCACTTGAGCAGGGGCGCATCTGCAGTGATCGCTGATCCGAATCACCCAGGTGGACCCTTTTCGTCGAATAGTGTGGGTAAGCCCGATGTACCGGTAGAAGCAAGCCTCAAGCTTCGTTTCACGAAATGAGGGAGAAATAGCCTGTAATGTCGAGCGGCAGATCCACTGCAATTCCTCGCTCAAATTTTCTTTTCCGTTCATATTTATGTATTTGAGACGTTCTCACAGAAATGCAACAAAGTTGCAGATTGTTCAATCCAGCACAGCCGGCGGCGAGGCAGCCTTACTTCTGAAGCGCAGATTTCAGCCGGGCTATTTCTTTTTTCAGCGAATCTATATCCGCTTTCATTTCCGGAAGCCGTCCGAAAAGCGCATTAAGCCTCTTGTATTCACGCAGAGGACGCACCGGCGTGCCCCAATAAACTTCGTTGCTGCGCACAATTTTCCCCGGCAGGACTCCGGACTGGGATCCAATCACAACGCCCTGCTGTACGCGCGCATGATCTCCAAAACCAACTTGTCCGCCGATTACCGCGTTGTCCTCGATTACCGTGCTGCCGGAAATCCCGGTTTGTGAAGCTATCACAACATTTTTACCGATCTCAACGTTATGCGCTATCTGGACCAGGTTGTCCACCTTCACGCCATTGCCAATCCTGGTTACGCCCAATGAGCCTCGATCGATTGTGGCGTTGGCGCCGATCTCCACATCATCTCCAATTTTTACTGAGCCGACTTGTGGAAATTGCAATGGACGGTTTTCGTCAAATACATAGCCAAATCCATCGGCGCCGATCACGACTCCTGCATGGAGAACGACTTTGTCTCCGAGTTCCGTATCCGGATATAGAACGACCCGCGGATAGAGCAGGCATTCCCGGCCAATCGTGCAATTCTCGCCGACAATTACGCCTGCCTGAAGGATGCTCCCCTTCCCTATTTTTGCGCCCTTGTCCACTACAACAAAAGGCCCCAGTTCAACATCCTCCCCGATAATTGCATCTTCCGCCACAATCGCTGTGGAGTGGCGCGTGGCGCAACTTTTCCGCCGGGGGTGAAGAAGAGCGGCCGCTCGGGCAAAATCAAGTTTAGGTTTTTCAGAGAAAATGGCGTTGATTCCGGATGGCGCTATGGATTCAGGCGTGAGGATACAACCGGCTTTAACCTGTTTCAATTGGACGGCTGACTTGCCCGGTTCCAGAAAAATCAGCGATCTTTCATCCGCGCTTTCCCATCCGGACACTTTATCCAGGAGGCAGGTTCCTTCGCCTTTGTATTGCCGGCCCAACAACGCGGCGATTTGTCCGATTGTGTAGCTCATAAGCTGACTTACTTTTGAATATTTACCAACTCATTGGAATCGACAGCTTCGGCGGCAGCTTCGGCAAGCTTTATGGTGCATCCGCCTGTATAGATTGCATGCCTTCCCTTGGACTTGTGCCACTCGGCAAGCCCGGCCGTCTTATGAAGGTTTTCAACGATTTGACGCCACCCCAGGCCCGTATTATAGGCGCAGAAAGAAATTTCTCCTTCCTCTGTGCCATACGGAATCGAGCACATTTCAGTGCGGCGGAAGTCATAAGTCCACAGATCCTGAAACCACATTCCTTCGATGCACAGAACGCGCCATTCATCCGCTTGAGAGCGCGTCGCCATGCGATCATTCCGATCGCTGTCGGCTTTTTCCGAACTGGGCCGGAACACCTGCATCAACTGTGAAACCGGGAACCCTTCGGGCGCTTTATCCGCTCTGTAATTTCGCAGTATTGCCAGCGCAAGTTGCGCTTCGGTAAGCGCTTTGCCTCTCGCCGAATCGGTAATAATTGCTACGTCCCGGATAAATCGTTCGTAATCGAAAAACCGGAACAACGGAACCCAATCCAGAGTGCGGCGGTTGATCACCAGGAGGCTGAAAACTCCACAGTCCGGATGACAGTTGCAGGAACTCCACCCCCAGGAGGCTTCAGGGCCCTGCAAAATATCCATTATTCCGGTAAAAGCGCTGTAGCTGGAAAGCGGGAACCAGTCGCGCATGGGATCCAGGTCTCCGTTCAACTGCCCATTCAGATCTTGCACCAGTTGAGACAGAGTATATCTTTGGGCTCGTCGGGACTCATCGTCAATGCCTTCATCGCGCCCCGTAAATGAGACCGGCTGGAATACAACGGTTTGAACCTTATCCGCATTGTTTATTGCAAAATCGACAATAGGCTTGAGAGCATTCTGATTGATTGTATTGACAACCGTGGCAACCAGAGTGGTCTTCATTCCGACTTTCGCCATATTGTCGATTGCCTGCATTTTGACATCGAACAGGTTTTGGACTCCCCTGTGAGCGTTCATCTCATTGCTCATGCCGTCAAATTGCAGGTAAGTCCCATGGAGTCCGGCAGCGCGAGCCTGCCGGGTGAATTCCTCGCTTTGCGCGAAACGGATTCCGTTGGTCGCGGCGAGGATCCGGTAGAATCCGATGCTCCTGGCATACGCGACAGCTTCCAGAAAATGAGGAGAAAGAGTCGGTTCCCCTCCCGAAAATAGAATAATTACCTGACGGCGCGGCTTGAAGGAAACCGCTCGATCCAACGCCGCTTTGATTTCCTTTAAATCGGGCTCATGGACATAGCCAACCTGATTGGCGTCGGTGAAACAAGGATTGCACTTCATGTTGCACCGGTTGGTCAAGTCAACGGTCAGAACGGTTCCTCGACCGTACTTAATAGACGAGGCTCCATGACAGTGTATGGTGTCATCCTGTGCGGATTGGAAGTCGCGTCCGGTAAAAAGATTTTCAATCCGACGGGTAAAGGCGGGATTTGTGGAAAGCACATCTTCAAACATGCCGTGCTTTTCACAAGTCTTTCGTATCAGGATGCGGCCATTTTCCTCAACCAGTTGAGCTTTTATTTCGCCGGGATGGCTTTTTAGCAGAATGTCGACGCCGACTTCACCATGGACGATTTTCTGACGGATTTCGGGAACGCAGCGCGGGCAAAGAGAATCGGTTTCCCTGGGAAAACCGAGAGGAGGGGCCGAACGCTCCCGGGCTTTAGCAATTCTTCCGGGCGCCCATTGGGGACGCGGCAGTTCTCCTTCAGGCAGCCGTGTGTTAATCGCCTGAAATACCCTCCAGGCATAATCGGAAAGTTTTGGTAAAAAAGAGCCTTTTACCCGGTTCAAAAGAGTATCTGCGTCTTTTTTCTTTTGAGACTCGCCATCCATACTCAGCTCCCCAATCTATACGGCAGTAGTCTACCTAAAGTTTGGCGATGGACACAGGGAAATCAGCAGGCCTCGATAAACGAAACGAAAAATCGGTCCGTGTGGTCGTGAAGGGCTTTTAAATATCTTTTATCGGAGATTTTTGGGATCGGGTCGATCTCCGGATTGCGATTGCCTCTCCGATACCGACCCCGACCCCGAAGTGTTTAGCTAAAGCGGGATTGCTTCACTGAATAACTATTGGGACGCGCTCAAAAAGATTCTCGCCGGTAATTTCATCCCGGACATGGACCTGGAGAATATAAGTTCCTTTTTTGAGATTCTTCAGAGGGAGCGATATTGCAACGGTCGATTCACCTTTCCGGTCATTATCTTCCGAGGACATTCCAGGAAAGCCTCCTCGTCCTCCTCCAGGCATCATACCGCCGGGACCGCCTTCCCGACCGCCTCCCCGACCGCCACCCGGCATCATGCCATCGGGACCGCCCGGAGTTTCGCCCGATCCGCCTCTTCTGCCGAATCCGCTGAAAAGAATTCCGCCCATGTTTGTGGTCCATTCCTGGACATATTTGGGTTGGGTTTGTAGAATTTTAGTATTATCCCTTATCAGTACCAAGTCGGTTTCGATGCAAGGCTTTTTGCTTTCTTTGTCTTCCGCCGCGCCGTATACCTGGAAATAGACATACACTGTTTGTCGTGGAACAAAAACATTCCCGATGCTCGGCACTACTTTCTTGCCTCCAAAGACGAGGGGATCATAGCCGGCAAAATTCATGAATCGAGCCATAGAGCCCTGATGAGAAACGCCTGATTCGGAAGATTCGCGAGTGCTGGTCAGTTGGTTGCCTAAAACTATTGAACTGGTCCTCAGCTTTTTCAAGTCGAGAATTGGTATTTCAAGCGGTTGCTCAAAACTCCCCATCTTCCCTGTTTTATTGTCGCGTACAAGGAATTTCAATTTGTACGGACCGGGTTTAAGTTGAAAACCGGTCGAATAGAATATGCCGCCGTCTCGAATTTTCTCGGCTTTATCGGCAGGCAGTTTCAATTGCACCTGGTCCCGGGCGACGCCGGTTACTTTACCCTTTGCGTCCGACGCCTCTGCGACAAACTCAAATTGGCCTTCACGATTGTCGCCTTTTTCTTCGAACAACAGTCCATCGCCATCCATTTCTATCGCTATCGGTACATAAGCCGTGCTGTTGTCTTTACGGAAATAATTAGCCTGCAAAATCAAAGGAACGTCGACAAAGGGCCGATCTACGCCCATTGCCTGCTGCAATTGCAAATCGCGTTCCTGCTTATTGAGCTGTTTAAACGATTTTGCGGCGAAATACCCGGGTCTATGCTCGATCTTGTTGCCGGGCTTCGTCAGCTCAATGCGAATTTTACGGTATTTGCCATCCTCTTTGGGATTCTCGCTGAAGTATCCGAGGACATAGTAAACATTGGTATCCATCTGAACCTGCTTCATCACAAGGCCCAGTTCATTAGAATCGGTAAAGGTTTTGCCTCCGGTATCGTGGGAGAGCGTGTACAGAGTTTCTTGAGAACCGGACATACTGGATCTCTGGCTCGCCATACCCCCGCCGGAAAACATACCCCTGCCTCCGCTACGCTGTGATGCGTCTCCGCCTGGAGGAAGCGCCTGAAGCCCTCGAGTGTCTACCGTGTAGATGGTCATATTCGATCGGTTGGCATTGTCGACCGTAGAACGGATTTGCGCGTTGTTTTCAATGCCTGTCGTTGAAACTCCACCGGAAAAGTAGACCAGTGATTTTCGTTCAGGGAATTCACGATACATTTTGGCGAGGCTTTCAATAGCCGCAAGCCGGCGATCGGTATTGAATATATTGAATTGAGCGGTATCAGGAACATACACATCGCCGGACGTATCCGCGTCACTAAGGTCCTCGGGGGTCGCTTCATCCTCTGTTGAAACAAGACTGTTAATGGTTTTCAGCAATAATTCTCGATCGTTGGTAAAATCCTGAGCCAGATCGAGCGAGCTTTCATAAGTTGCAATGGCTATCAAATCCTGCGGGCCGATTTCTTTAGACATGAACTCGGTGGCGGCGTCGACGGAACGCAATAAATCTTCTGTTTGAAGTGAACTCAGATCAAAAAACAGGACAACCAGGCGCTTTCCGGCCAGATCTTCTTTATTGACCGGTTTATCCGGTTGAATTCCCAGGTTGATTGCCGGAGCGCTCGGTTTTATCTCCGGGGGAGCTTCCGATTTCGCTTTTGCCTTAGAACCGGATTTCGGGAGATCATCAATCGATTGAGCTCCGGATATCGGAACTACCTCGGCGGCAAAAGTGACGATATCCTGGAGTTTGCCATCTTCAAAGACTTTAAAATCGTCTTTGGTCAGCCCTTCAACAAGTTTGCCTTGACGATCGCGCACCGTCACATCAACGACCACCATTGCCGATTCTACGGAAAACACCGGAGTTTTTTTCATAATTTCCGGCTGCGATGGTTCTACTTTTTTGGGCTGGTCAGGAAACCCAAAGGCTACCAGGCTAAAAATCAGGCACGCTACCCAGTAAATCCATATTCGGGATTCGAAACTTTTGCGTTTATTTCCGGTCATATCATTTCACTCATAGGAACGGTTTTGCTGGAAGCGCCGTCGCTCCCAGGATCATTTTCGTTAAAATCGGATCCTTAGGTTCGCGGTCATGCTGCGCATCCCCCGGACGCTGGTAACCTGCCCAAAATTAGTCGAGTTGATAGTTGTATTTACCCCGGACCAATTAGGATGATTGAGCAGGTTTTGAACCTGCCAACTGAGGTCAATGCTGCGACCGTTTTCATCCAAAGTAACGGCTTTACGAACGGAAAGATTCATTGAATTGGTCCCCGGTCCTGTAACCGAGTTGCGTTTGGATGTCCCGTACGTCCCGGCTGGGATTGCAAAAGCAGCCGTATTGAAAAATCTCTTAAGCGTACGCTCACTTCTGGGAAGGTTCGGAGAGATGCCTGTGGCATCGGCTCGCAGGGAATTGTAAAGGCCGGCTCCGGCGCTCAAACCGCTGGTGCTTGCATAGTACACCGTGAACGGACTGCCGCTGGCCAAATTAAAGCTGCCGTTAAAATTCCATCCGGAAATAAAATTGAGCAATTTATCAGAGGAATTTTTAAAGAAGAACCGGTTCTTTCCTATTGGAAGCTCGTATCCATAACTTAACTGGAAATTGTGCCTCTGATCGGAACTGCTCAATCCGCGCTCGCCGCGCAAGTCATTATCGTTCTGAGCGACAGAAGAAGCATTATCGATGCTTTTCGCCAGAGTGTAAGAACCGCTTATGCTGAAACCATGAGAATAGCGGCGAGACAATTGAAGGCTTAATCCATTATAGATCGAGTTGGCTCCGTTGGTCTGGTATTGGAATAGACTGGCATTGCTGACGCGATTGGGGATGCGGGTGATATCGAGATTGGTCCCTTTCGTTCCATTGTATGCCGCGGTCAGACTATAGAGTTGGGATATCTGAAACTGAGCATCGAAATTCCATTGCTGCGCATAAGGCGCTTTGTAATTGGGATCGATGGCATAGTTGTTCAGAATGGTCAATGTCGGGATTATCGGAAAACCATTTTTTAAAGTTAAAATAGTGGTGTCGCTTGCAGTCAAGTTCTGGTTGACGGCAAAGGGCGCCTGATTCAACATCCGGCTGGTAATGCTCCCATAACTATCCGTGCTATAGCCGATGCTGTAACCACTCCTGAATATTAAAGGCGATCGGCGGCTGGGTTTCCAGGCAATCCCGATCCGTGGAGCGAAATTGTTGCGATCGGCGCTTACAATCGATTGCGGAAAATATTTGCCGCTCAAGGAGCCATACTGGCTGGGAAATACTTGAGCGACGGTTGTTAAGTATGGATCCGCGTCCAGGCTGACCAGTCGATTGTATTTTTCGTACGTGGGCCCGGTATACTCATAGCGAAGCCCGTAGTTGATCGTCAGGTTGGAGCGGTATTGCCAATTATCCATTAAAAAGAAATTCCAGGAACGGCTCCTGAGATAGGTGCTCTTCCCATAGGGATTTTTTTGAATGTCGACATACCTTCGGGAAGTCGAAGACGCCAACCCGAGAAGGAAATCGGCAAAATCATAGCCGGTTCCTGAAATCTGTCTACCCTGTGAATCAACAAGATCCGTAGCCGAACCATTAAAAGTGAATGTGCCGCGGCCATTCGAATCACTGTAAGAATTGCGTTGAGTGGCCGTGAAATCGACTCCGAAACGGAGACTATGCTTGCGCCCCATTTTGTTTCCCGAAACGGAAAACGTTATATTTTGACTTTTGCTGCGAGTCGGATTAGCCAGTGAAAGGCTTCCGTGATTTATTAAGCTGATGGTTGGCGGCCCCCAATTGATCGGATCCTGAGACACGCCGGTAATGCCAAGATCTCCCTCAACATTCTTAGTGTTGGAAAAATCGTTTCCACTCTCATTGGTCGTGCGATTTATATTAAATCGCCAGTTTATCGTGAGCCGCATTCCGAAATTGCGATTGCCGGACACGCCGATGCTCTGATTTCTACCGTTGGTACTGGAGTCCAGGCCCGGGAAAGTGGATGTATTTTGTGAATTCTGCCGTTGAGTGCTGTAATTGACGGAAAAATTATCTCTCGATGAAAATCTCAGGCCGCTGATGCTTACCTGGAACTGGTTGGAAGAAGAAGGCGACGTTCGCTGTCGAAAGTAGTTTTTCACGCATGGCTCGTCCGTGGCGCAAGGCATATTCGCCTGCGGGAAATAATCAAGCAACTCTTTCGCAATCGGATCGATTGAGGTTATCTGGGTGAATTGCGAGGAGGGATCTTTCGAATTGGAATAGAGTTGAACGGGTACGGCTTTAACGATTCTGGCGCCTGTCCCAGGGTCCACAGTCAATGCATTGACCAGGGTTTGTGAGAAATCGCCCTTTCGTTCCAGGTCTGTGGGAACGGTCGTCAGTATATCGCTGGCATTGCGGTTGCGATTTCCACTGTAGCTAAAACTCCAACTGGGCGTTCGGCCTCTGCCGCCCATCCCCCCAAAACCCTGCTGCCGGCCGCCGGTTGTACTTGCCTTGGCGCTGGTTTTTCCTTGTGTAGCGCTCGTCGATGCTTGTGTTTTGCTTGCTGAAGTTGAAGCAGCATCGGTCGAAGCCTTCGCAGCGCTTGACGAAGTTTGAGCAGTGGTTGTCGATCCTTGCGCACTGCTCGCGGCAGGTTGTGCGCCGGTCGATCCCACTGGAGCGGTTGCAGATCCTTGAGGATCGGTTGAGGATACTTGCGCAACGCCTGTTCCTGTAGGCTGAGCGGTTGTGGCCGCTTTTGCGCTGCTTGAAGCTGTTTGGCTGCTGCTCGTTTGGGGACTTAAAAAGGTCATATTCCCGCCCAGAGTCAGACTATAGTTATTCCTGATTGTCACAGGTTTCGGCAGAGTCTGGCCTGTCAGAGAATAGTTGCGGGCATTTAGAGCGGAATTGCTAAAAGTTTCGCTGGCGCTTCCCTGAACTATCGGCGGTTGAAAATTCATGCCCCGACCGCCTCTGCCGGCCATGCCGACGAACCCCATGCCACCGCCGCCCGGCCCGCCACCGCCAGGGCCTCCTCCGAATCCACCGCCGCCGGGCCCGCCGCCCATGCCGCCGAATCCACTGCCGCCGCCTGCAGGTCCGGATTCCTGCATCTGGAATCCCATGCGCTGAGCCATATCCGTCATTTCGCGGCGGAATGAGGCGTCATTCATGTTGCCGGCATCCATGGAAGCGGTGTTCCCGCTGACCATCAGCAGATTATTGCTGCGGGAGGCTAAAGTAACCTCATCACTTCCCGTCTGGGTTCCTTCTTGTTGAAATCGATTCAACCCGGGAAGGTCGGTTATTTCAGCATTTTGAAATGTCACTGTTTCTGAAGTCGTTGTCTGCATCTGCTCCTGCTGCTTTTTTGCAGGCGCTTGTACAATCTTGGGCGCCGGCGGTCGCGGCAAAGATTTCATCTGGAGGACCAGCTTTGCGCTCGCTTCGCTCGAAGAATCGACAGTTTCTTGAGTGACTTTATCAAATCCCGCTGTTTCAACGGTAACCTTGTAAGCCCCCGACGGCAGCTTTTCAATTAAGAAAGCTCCGTCCATATCGGTAAGTGTTTCGGCCAGCTTGCTTTGATCGCCGGACGAAATTTGAACGCTTGCGCCCGGAATGGGCGCGCCTTTCAGATCAACTACTTTACCCGCAATGGACGTCTGGTCCTGGGCAAAACTCATTGAACTGAATAGCAAAAACCAGGAGATCAGGAATAGTATGGGTTTTCTCATCGTTGATTGAATACGTCAGCGTTGAAAAATGTTACGAATTCAATGGTTTTTTACGGAAAAATTTACCAGGATGGACAGCGATAAAATAGATTTTACATTATTTACAAAAATATAAAGAGTGAGCGAGAGATTATTAAGCAACTCTTATCTTTGATACAGAGGGTTAACCGGGAGTTCTATACGGGAAACAGCGCTATGAGTGGTTTTCCAATGAAATTCAGCGCTACCAGGATGACTTCCGTAGCTAGAAAACCTGCAAAGGTATGGTGTTCGCGATTTCTGATTACCCTTGACCATAGGAATGTGGAAGGGACAAGAGGAGCTTTCCAAAAACTGGGAAAGAACAAGGGAACCGATTCTGAATATTCAACAAATTCCGCTCCATATCCTTGGAACAATTCCTGCTCCTCAGCTTTTATTACCGGGAAATAGCATATCAGGAAAAAAAGCCCGAAAGGAATCAGCAGCCAATAACACTGTCCTGCCAGAACAATCCCGAAGGCCATTAAAAATGATCCGAGATATAAGGGATTCCTAGTCAAAGCATAGGGTCCGCCCCGGGTGAGACTTCTTCCTTTCTCTATGTGCCCGGCCGCCCAAAGTCTCAGGCAGGCGCCTGTGACAGCAATTACTCCGCCAATCCAAAGAGATTGGCTCGAAGGATGCATCAGGAACAGAAAAATAATTCCCAGGATGGCGCCGGCCGGAACTCGTATTCTCTGAGCCAGTTTTCCCCAGCCGGACTTATAGGCAGCTTGAAAACCCATTTCTTTAATTCTTTTCTCTCTCCACGTCGGCGAGATCTCTGGTAAACGGCGCTTTCAGCCATTTCTCGGCTTCAGCCTGGGCGCCATTGGTATTATCTTTGGTGTTCACAGCTTTCGTGTATTCAGCCATAGCCCGTTGGCGCTGGCCTAAAATATCATAGATTTTACCGATATAGATGTGACACCACACCTCAATCCATTTGGGATCCTTATCTCCATTGAGTGCATCCCTGAATGAATTTGCCGCCTGCTGATAACTGGCTTGGGCATAGAACACTTCTGCGAGTCGGAAATGAGCCAGGGAACGATGAGGATTGAGCTTCAAAGCGTTCTCATAGGCTAATCTGGCTTCGACATAATCTCCTTTTGCCTTCAGGTCGGCCCCAATCGAGAGCTGGACCGATGTTTGCAGTTCTTCAGAATCTCTCAGTAATTTATAGTTGGGATCCAAAACAACTTTCTTGGGCATGGAAAAAGTGGAGATATCAAAGGATGACGATTTCCCGTTCAGCTCGACCGTCGTTATCTCTTTATGGTCGCCGCTTTCAACTGCGACCTCAACAGGCATTCGAAACAGATCACGATCCTGCTTCACAGTTCCTGACACCCGAAAGCCATTTGCAGACTTTAATACGACATAGTCCGCCTCGAGCGACGGCACTCCCGTCATATCAATCCACTCGGCAAAGAACCAACCCAGATCTTTGCCATAAATCTTTTCCGCAAG
This sequence comes from uncultured Acidobacteriota bacterium, assembly GCA_964441405.1. Taxonomy (GTDB): domain Bacteria; phylum Acidobacteriota; class UBA6911; order UBA6911; family UBA6911; genus UBA6911. Next base: position 37,044 of record CAYTYP010000037.1, on the reverse strand, counting down.
TTTCTGAAACTCAGCAGTGCCGCCTCCCTTTCCGGCGTAATCATGAATGTACTGTTGTATCAGCTGGTTGAATTTAGTGTCACCTATAATGCCGCGAAGCATCAACAGTATCCATGAGCCCTTGCCGGCGACGACCGATTCATATTGTTCAGACCTGTATCCCAATCCAAGTCCTTCCCGAACAGAGGCTCTTTTTTCGAACTTCAGCGCGAGCACTGCCAGATTGTCCATCTCTTCTTTATATGCGGCGGCTCCTCCATTAGCACCTAGGAACTGGGCGGCGGAATAATAGGCCATGCCGTCTTCCAACCAAAGATCCTTTGCATTCAGAATCCCAACGGTCTCTTGCCACCACTGATAGGCAATGCGACGCGCCAATTCCCGGAGCGGCGGCAAGTTCTGCGCAAGTTCACTGCGGGTGATGAATATAGTTCCAAGCATTCCCGGCTGTCTTGCCAATAAATCATCTACTTCAACCAGGCGAAAGTTATTGCCCGACAGGGGTGAACCAAATATGTTTTTATAATATTCCAAAATTTTTGCGGTTGCCTCGGCGCTCTTCTCAATGGCATCCAGCTTATTGCTCTTTGCAAAACACTGAATATTAAAGCCCTCTGCGTGCACTTTCTTTTGGTAATACTGTCCCGCGATTATAGACCCCGGCAAAACAGGCGTCGTTTTTGACGTCCATGAAAAAGTTTCCTCTATTCCTTTTGTAATAACCGGCAAATGTTCACCCGGCCCAACAACAGTCGTACCCAGCGGAACGGTCACTTCGAACGTCGTAGTCGCCCTGTTTATAAGAAAACGATTTACCGGATACCATTTCGCCGAATACATCAGGTAGGTTCCTTCCATCCCAATATAGGCGCTGGATTCGTCTCTCGTGTATAGTCTGCTGAATCGATCCCGATCAAAGCCCCCATGGTATTCAATCTTGATAGTCGTAGGATTGATAATATCGAGCGGCCTTCCAAAGCTGATGGTCAGGTATCCGGGGCCGGCTTCGTCCTGGCCAAAATCCAGATTGCCGCCTTCAGAATCGAGCACTTTTTGAACCGATATGTTCTCGCTGAGTTCCAGAACAATATGATCGGTTGCATCGAGAGGGGTGAAAGAAATAGTCGCAGCAGCTTTCAATTCGTGCGCATCAGGGATCAGCGTCATAGAAATTTTATAGCTTTGAACGTCGATCAGGGGAGGCGCAAAAGCTTGTTTTTCTTTGGAATAGACAGCCGGACTCATGACTGCAAGCGCCAGAGAAGTCACAAGCAATGGGATCAGGGTATTTTTTTTATACATCATTCTGTCCTTCTCGAATTAGCTGCGGACAAAGTCAATCTTGTGGGCAGACTATCCTGCTCATGATTGCAAATAGCCGCTTATCGTTGCCGCGGCTGAAGCCGAGGCGCAGCGAACGCTCAGCCGCTCACGCACCTTGGACAGCTGCGCGCGCATAGCGACGTTTTTTTCAGGATTCTCCAGATAATCCAGCGCCAGCCGAGCCAGCGACTCAGGCTTGGCGTCACCTTGAAATAATTCCGGTACAATCCGTTCTCCGGCAATTAAGTTGACAAGACCCTTCGTTGAGGTGTGAATTAGAATGGACCCTATCGCCCAGCTCAAAGAAGAGATTTTGTAGGCAATCAAGAAAGGAGTTCCTACAAGGGCAGCCTCCAGCGAACTGGTGCCGCTTTTTACAAAAGCAAAATCAGAGTTCGCCAGAATATCCCTGGAATCTGAAGTGATGATATGAAATAAACTTTTATCCGGATCCCCTTCCAGTTCGGCATGGATGTGACTCGCGATATGGTTCGAATCAATTGTTGGAGCGACGGAAATTAGAAATTGAGCAGGCGAAGTCTTCAGCACGCACTTAGCCGCTCTAAGCATAACGGGTAAAATGTAGTCGACTTCCTTGCGGCGGCTGCCCGGCAGAATCGCTACCGTCTTACGCTCCGGATCAAGATTCCAGCCGCTCATGAAAGACGCCCGATCATAATTCGGCGCAAAATTCTCTAACAATGGATGTCCCACAAATTCAACTTCAACTCCCCGGCTACGGTAATATTCCTCCTCAAAGGGAAGGATCACCAGCATTTTATCCACATATTTCCGTATAGTACGGATGCGTCCGCTGCGCCAAGCCCATAGCTGCGGACCTATATAGTAGATAACCTTGACGCCCAGGCGTTTCATTTTTTTTGCCAATCGCAGGTTGAAATCAGGAAAATCGAGGAGTATTGCAATATCAGGACGACCGGCAGATTCGGACGCCAGCTTTTGAAATGTCCTGTAATAGGTATGCAGTCCCGACAAAGCTTCACGCACGCCTATGTGGGCAAGCTCCCGGACATGGCCCAGTAAATGAACGCCCGAATTCTGCATTTCATCGCCGCCGGTTCCGTAGAAGGTCAGAGTCTCAGGGCTATGAAGGGATCGAAGTCGGTCAACCAGGCGCGCTCCATACTTATCCGCAGAAGCTTCTCCCGCTACAATCAGGATCCTTTTCCGGCAACGATCTTTCAATGCGTCATTCGCCATTCTTACTTCTTCATTCTCTATCGATCCATCCGCCGCCAACCACCTGCTCTCCATCGTAGAAGACGCACGCCTGTCCGGGACTTATAGCCATCTGCGGCGCATCAAACAGGACATCCACGGTTCCATCCGCCATCGGCTGAATTGTCGCCGGCGATTTTGGGTGACGCGAACGAATCTTAGCGGAAACTCTCAAGGGTTCCACCAAACTGCCCATCGAAATCCAATTAGGCCGGATGACATGGCAGCGGGTTTTCTCAAGCTGTGAACGCTCTCCTGCGATGACCTTATTTTCCTCCGGAACGAGTTCCAATACGTAAAGAGGTTTACGATGAGCGATTCCCAAACCTCTCCGTTGGCCTATCGTAAAGTGATGAACGCCGCAATGATTTCCTAAAACGTTTCCCTCAACGTCCACGATCATCCCTTCTAAAGATTTTTTTGGCGCCGCAGGTCCATAATAACGTTCGATAAAAGCTGCGTAATCTCCATCCGGAACAAAACAAATCTCCTGGCTTTCAGATTTTCCCGCAACCGGAAGATTGTATTGGCGCGCAATTTGACGCACTTGTTTCTTATCCAGGCCTCCCAAAGGAAACATGGCTATGGCAAGCTGAGCTTGGGTTAATTCGAATAGGAAATAAGATTGATCCTTGTTTCGGTCGCAAGCTTCAAGCAGCCGATGTCTTCCGCTTTTCTCGTCATAAAGAATGCGCGCATAATGGCCGGTCGCAATCCGTGGCGCCTGGATTTCTTCCGCCAGCCGGACCAATCGATCGAATTTCATTCTTGAATTGCACAGTATGCAAGGCGAAGGAGTCCGCCCGTTATAATAGTCGTCAACAAAAGCCCGGACAACGACGAGTTCGAATTCCTTCTGGAAATCGATCACGTAATGGGGAATCTTCAGCCGGGCCGCTACCGCCCTGGCGTCATATAAATCGTCAATGGAGCAACAACGGCTCCCACCGCGCCTTTGGTCCCAGAGCTGCATGGAAAATCCAACCACGTCATACCCGGACTCTTTAATAATCGCAGCGGCAACCGAACTGTCCACCCCTCCGCTCATCGCGACGGCAATTTTAGTTTCGTTCATCTATTCGGCAACCACAGGATGCAACTTCTGACGAGATGTATGTCTTTTAAATTAGGATGAAGAATATATTCATCAATAGACTGGGCTTTTTCAACATACGAGTCCCATAGTTTGGCTATTGCCTGCTGCGCTTCCAGTTCCAAAGAAAGAAGGCGATCCTCCAACTCCATGGCTCCTTGCAGATTTCGGAACGGTCCGGAGACTGGACGCAAACTAAACTCTGCACTGAGGAAGAGTTCAGCGAAGCGCTCCGAAATTCTAGAAAAAACATCCCGGTTCCTGGAATCTTCATTTATTATTTCCGATTCGCGCGGATCATCTTCGTATCCCAAATATTTTTGCTTTATTTGTCGCAATTTACGATTATATACTTCATGTTGTAATTCAAGTTCCTGCCTCATAACTCCGTCAAACGATTCCCGGCAACGATTCGTGAACTGGTTTAACAATTCCCCAGCCGAAGAGTAGATATTTAAGATGGAGTTCCGATAAACTTTGGTCTCAAAACGGCTCATCAGGTATTGAATGAATTGCAGTTCCGTTTTTGAGATAAATTCTTCGTCAACGAATTCCGGCAAAGCTTTCAGTCGAATTCCGGATGGAGCAGCGATCCCAATTTTTTCCGGATCAACTTCTCGAATCATGTCGTCCGTCCAGAGCAGTTCAGCGTCATAAAAAAATTCCAGAGCCTTTTTCAAGCTGACAGTTTCTCGAAATCCGGTTCGGACATCATTAAAATCTATTCTGGCTTCTACATAAAGGAAGGGAACAAACTCAGAACCAGGATATGGATTCTCGGCGGTCCAAAACAACCGGTTGATTTTGTCAGCGCTTTTTATTTTTTGGCTTTGTGGCTGAGACATATATAGGGCGCACCATTTATTATCTTAGATTATTGATCTTATCATGATGACAAAACCATTCTCAATTGCAGATCTTGGATTCCCACGGTGATTTTGTTCAAGCCTCCAGGCCTAATAGATTGAATAATTTTTGCATTGGTCATTTGTGATTTGTGATTTGTGATTGGTTATTTGTCATTTTTTTTGGATCAGGCTGAGGGGAATGCAGTTTTAATGGGTGAGGAGAATACTATGTTAGAACAAATTTACCGTTCCGATTTTATTCGAACCGTTCGGACTATTGGAGCCTTGCAGACTAATTGACCAAAACAGATGGATTCTTAAATCCACCGTTCACTAGAGCATTGAAAATGGATTTAAACTCTTGCCGTCCATAAAAAAGGCGGGATTTGACTGTACCGGCCGGAGCGCCGATTATTTCAGAGATTTCCTGGATAGTATGGCCTTCCATATCATGCAACCGGACTACTATTTCCTGCTTGCCTGTCATTCGATCAAAGACATCCTGCACAAGCGCTTTTAATTCTTCCATTGAAGCATGCGCCGCAGGATCGACAAACGGAGTTGGATCTGCCGGCAAATTTTCTGTTGAATCGTCCTCCAGTTCGACATACTGCCTGCATTTTGTTTTTCTCAAAATACCCAGACAGACATTGATCGTAATTCGGCTGATCCAGGTGGATACTTTTGAATCGCCTCGAAAGCTCGATATCCCTCGATAAATGTTCAGCAAGGTTTCTTGAAGCGCATCTTCCGCAGAAGATTCTTCACCTAAAATGCGAAACGCAGTATTAAAAATCTTCCTATTATAGAGGGAGAAGAATTCATCATATGCCTCAGGATCATTGGATATGCAACGATTCAAGAGTTCGGGATTTTCTTCTATTTGCTCAATTGCCGGCATTTGCCCTCCTTGGATCTGTGTTCAAACGATCCTAATAACCTTCTTTAAATCACCCATGTTTATGCAATTGCCGATCCAAAAGAAAAACATTACGTTAAACCTATATTTCGCTATAAGTTATTAAGCCTTAGATGAAAACCGACTGACAGCCGCAAGTGTTAATACTTTAGGCACTTGAACAGCGCTATTCAGTTATATTATTTATTTACAGTCATTTAGCACTGCCTAAAGATTAGACACCTGACTGGATAGTGTAGTTGTCAATTAAGCGCCGATTATGCGAGAGCTAGGTGGGAGGAAATAAATTTTGTAAATTTTTGTACTAACTAAAAGCCGACCATGTGTACATCTATCAACGATTACCAAGAACAATCGTCAATCGTCAATCGAAAATCGTCAATCATCACAGGCCCATGCGGCGCAATTTTTCGAGCAGGGACTGACGGCTGATTCCCAAGGCGCGAGCTGTTTGCGACCTGTTTTGGGTGAATCGAGTCAGCGCTTCTCGAATCATCGCCTCCTCCAATTCTCGAACGGCGGATTTCAAATCGCCATCGGAAATTTTAGAAGATCTATGACGTTGGCTGATATGGTCGGACAACAGCTCAGGGCTGATGGGCCTATCGAGTTCACAGACAAGGACCAGGCGCTCGATCTCATTCTGCAACTCCCTTACATTTCCTGGCCAGGAGTAGCCTAGAAGCAGATTGCATGTTTCTTCGCTGAACCGGCCGACTCTCCTGTTAAGCTTGACTGAAAACTGCTTCAGGAAAAACTCCGCCAACGGCAGGATATCTTTTTTGCGTTCGCGCAAGGGCGGGATGGTTATGGAGAAAACATTGATTCTAAAAAACAGATCTTGACGAAATCGATTAGCCGAAACTTCGGCTTTAAGATCCCGGTTGGTAGAAGCAATAATACGTACGTCAACCTTTTTAGGCTGATTAAAGCCAATCGGCATTATTTCATTTTCTTGAATGACCCTTAATAATTTAACCTGCAATTCCGGAGGAGCTTCGCCGATTTCATCAAGAAAAATAGTGCCGCCGTTCGCCATTTCAAAATAGCCCTTCTTTTCCTGAGTAGCGCCGGTAAAAGCGCCTCGAGAATGGCCGAAGAATTCACTTTCAACCAGATCCTTTGGAATGGCTCCGCAATTGACCGGGATAAAAATCCGATCGCGGCGGTTGCTTTCGCTATGAATAAAGCGAGCCACCAGTTCCTTCCCTGTTCCTGTTTCGCCCTGGATCAGGACTGTGGTTTCGGTGCTGGTGACTCTGCGGAGAAGCCGCAGGATATTTTCCATCTCCGGGCTGCCATAAATGATTCCTTTGGGAAAAACCTGTTTTTCAACCTCCTGGCGGAGAATTGTGTTCTCGGTCAATAATTTTTCATTGGCTGATTTGAGCTCGGTTGCAAGCCGTTCGTTTTCACGGACCAGTTCCATTTTCTCAAGGGCGTCTTGAACAGCAAGGCGCAGATCATCAGGCTCCCAGGGCTTGGTTATATATTTATGAACTTTGCCTGTATTGATTGCGGCTATAAGATCATCCACTTCAGTAAATCCGGTAAGCACGATGCGAACTAAGTTAGGATAAATTTTCTGTGAAAATTCCAAAAATTCAATTCCGGTCATATTCGGCATTTTTTGATCGGTGATAATTGCGTCCATCGGCGACTTTTGCAGGATTTGAAGAGCTTCTTCGCCCGACCGCGCCAAATGCACATTATATTGATGCATAAAAGTTCGCTGGAGCTTTTGAAGATTCGCCAGTTCATCATCCACCAGCAGCAGTTCATATTTCTTTTTTGTCACTCGGGTTCTCCTGAAAAACCGGCAGCTGGACAGTGAAAGCGCTTCCCTTTTGAGGCGCGCTGGTCACATTTATTTTCCCCCGATGCTGCTCAATGATGCCATAGCTGATACTCAATCCGAGCCCCGTACCTTGCCCCACCGGCTTGGTTGTAAAGAACGGCTCAAAGATTCGTGTCATATATTCTTTAGGAATTCCGACGCCGTTGTCCTCTATTTCGATTTCCACCATGTTATCTCTGGGACGCGTCCGTATCCATACGTCTCCATTCCCCTGGACGGCGTGAAAGGCGTTGGCCAACAAATTCATGAAAACCTGATTTAGCTTGCCGGAATAGCCTTTGATTTTCGGGATATCCCCATATTCCTTGTGAATTTCAATCCGGTTTTTATATTGGTTGCGCAACAGGTTCAATGACATCTCCAAAGACGCATGGAGATCGACATCGGAAATCACATCCGTATCCATGCGTGAAAAAGCTCTCAGATCGGATACTATGGTGTTGATTCTTCGGGCGCCCTCGGTGAAATTATCAATAAGCGTTTTGAGATCCTGTTTGATAAAAGCATAGTGTATGTTTTCTTTTAATCGCTCTATTTCCGATTTATCTTCCGCCGAAATGCTGGGGAGATTCTCGAAGCGCTCCAATAAAGACTGCATTTTTTGGATATAGTCCGAGAGAAAACCGGTATTCCCATAAATAAAATTAAGCGGATTCTTTATTTCATGCGCGATCCCGGCCACCAGTTGTCCCAAGGAAGCCATTTTTTCTGTCTGGATCAATTGTTCCTGAGCGCTTTGGAGATCAAAATAGGCTCTTTTTAGCGCTTCATGTGAATTTTCCAGTTCGATGGTGCGATCTCTAACCATGTTTTCCAGATTGCGATTCATATCCTGGAGTTGGACTTCTCTAGCGGAAAGCGCCCGGGCCATTTCATTAAATGTTGAAGCAAGAACGCCTAATTCATCTGAAGATCGGATCGGTACGCGTTCATTAAATTGGCCCTTGGCTATAGTCGAAGCCGAACGGATGAGACTCCTCAAAGGCACCGTAATGCCCGAAGCTATGCTATAGGTGAACAAAACCACCAGCAATGCAAGAAGGGCGGTCGCGCCTAAATTCCAGTAGGCCAAAGCACGGACGGGTCGAAAGACATCGGATTGATCAACTTCCACTCCGATAATCCAGCCAAACGAGGTATCCTCGATAGGCGCCAGCCCGGCTAGTTTCTCTATTCCCACAGGCCGTTCGTAGGAAAAATCACGAGCCTCGTTTAAAATCTCATGACGCAAAGATTCAAGCCCATAATCTTCAACAAGCTTTTTGCCATAAAAATTGCTCGTCCCAACTCCTCGATTCAACCGGTATTTGTGGCTAATAATCTTATTGGCGTCTTTGGACAACATAAACCCATAACCGGTTCGCAGTTTCTGGTTGGCCAAGTCCATCTCGACATTGTCCAGTATGTTCTGGATGTACTCCCAGTTGATGATATTGATCCAAACCCCGACGATTTCGTACGTCCGGGGATCGCGAATCGGTTCGGAAAGGGCTATATTGTACTGATAGCCGCTGTCTGATTTACGATAATCATATAGACTCTGAACCAGCTTGGATTGATACCAATCCTGCTGATTATTCCGCCCGGTCATAGAAGACTGAAATAATCGCTGTTCCTCCGGAAATTTATTTATGTTCTCATTCTGAATTTTCGACAGGATATTTTGAGGCAATGGCGCTCCAAATCGATCTGTCGTGTTGATGGCGACGAAATTGCCATTGCTGTCCAGGATGGCCAGGATATCGTAAACGTTATGATTGAAGCAGTAATTATTCAGAAGAGAATTGACGCCGGTGCGATCTTTGCTTTTCAAACCATTATAGATAAGGGGATACGTAGTGGCCATCGAATGGATTTCATCTTTTTTCGCACTCAACACCAGATCGATCTGTCGGGCAGTGTCCTGAGCCATTTTTCCCAGGGAAAGCTTGATCCTCTCCTGTATGCGCCACTTCCCCATAGTATAAGAAAATATAGCCATGCCGGCCAACGGAAGAAACGACAGTATCAACATCAGGACAAGCAATTTATTCCTGACGCTGCTAAATAGAGCAAATTGGGGTTCTCGAGTGACCTCTTCTTTTTTTCCCATTGCCGGCTTAACTGTCCAATATGTTCGCAGACTCATTGTCAATATTGTTGACAGGTTTGTCAAGTGGGTGGGGAGGGGGGAAGCAGTCGTCAGTCGTCAGTAAAAAAAGTGGGCCATGGGCGACATTGCTCCATTAGATCATTTTTAGATCATTGGAGCATGCCATGCCGGTATTAAGCTATCGGGACCTAATTGTTTGGAAAAAAGCATATGAATTTGCTCTTGCTATATATAAAGCTACATTGCATTTTCCAGCGGAGGAAAGGTATGGCTTGATACATCAGCTCAGGAAAGCGGCTGTTTCTGTTCCTTCAAACATTGCAGAAGGTGAGGGACGGAAGTCCATCGCAGAATTCCACCATTTCCTGGCTATTGCGCTTGGTTCAGCCAAGGAAATTGAGACGCAGATAATGCTATCAGGTGATCTTGGATATATAAAAGAGAATTCTGTCGAACAGCTTCTCTCGATGGCATCAGAAGTGTGCCGTTTGATACAGGGTCTCTCCAGATCTCTTAAAAGTCGTCAGTAGTCAGTGGTTAGTTTTCAGTTGTCAGTAAAACAAGCGTATTATTTAATTTTAGCTTAAAGCAGAAAATTATTGATTTTTTCGTTTTTAATATTTTTAAACACGACTGACGACTGACGATACAGGCAGGAGACAACACAATGGGCATTTTGGTTCGCATCCCTTCACCGCTCCGGCAATATACCGAGCAAAATTCCGAGATCATGATGGAAGGAAATACTGTAGGCGAGGTGCTGGAGAACTTGAAGATCCGTTTCCCGGAAGCCGGCAAACGTTTTTTTTCGACCAGAACCGCGCGATTCATGAATCTCTATCTTAATGACAAAGACGTCCGGGCGCTGCAGGATTTGGCTACGCCGGTTGCGGAAAAGGACATCTTATCGATAGTATTCGCTATCGCCGGAGGATAACACACTTCTTCTATTCAATTCCTGAATGAATTGACCGGGATATGGAGCAGTCGGACTTTTCCTAAGTCGAAGAAAATGCAGCGAATTTGCTTCTCTTTCATCTTTTTCCCATAGCCCAATCTACCACTGCCTGCGCCAGGATCAATGTGGTGTTCAGAATAGGATAATCCACCGCTTCAGGATCGAAAACCAGCGGAATTTCGGTGCAACCCAGGATTACGACTTGAGCGCCGGATTGTGCAAGTCGTGATCCGGAGGATTCAAACGTATCCCTTATGGATCGATCATGGATTCCGGCTTTAACCTGGATAATTGCGGCTTGAATTCGCTCCTGCTCCACTGCCTCCGGCGCCAAAACTTTTACTCCGATTTTTTTTAGGGCTTTTTCATAGAGTTTGCTGTGCAACGTTCCACCAGTTGCCAGCAATCCCGCAACTTTTACATTCGGCATCCGAGAATGCAGCGTCCGGCAGGTCTCTTCTACCATGTCTAGGATAGGTATATTAAGTTTTTCCCGGATCAGGGGAAGATAATGGTGGGACGTATTGCAGGGCATTGCAATGATCCGGGCGCCGCTTCTTTCCAGAAGTTGCGCAGATTCTATCAAGCAAGGCAATGGGCTTTCCCCGCTTCCAACAATAGCCTTGGTTCGGTCCGGTATTTTGGGATTCGAATAAATCAAAACACGAATGTGATCTTGATCTGTTGCGGCTGGAGTCAACTGGATTATATGGCGATACAGATCCAGCGTCGCCTCCGGGCCTATGCCCCCGAGGATTCCAACCATACGATCAGAAAATTCATTTTTCATCAGTTTATTATCGCTGATATTGGCTCTCATCGAAACAGGTTAATTACGAAATAGGCGGTTGTTCTATGTGACGGCAGACGCAATTTTACACACGTTCTGCGTTTCCTGTGACATATGCCGCAGACAGGCGCCGGTTTTTCACATAAATTTTGACTTTTTTTAGCTCATTAGGACTATGGGCAGTTATAAGAGAGGCGTATGCAGGATAGAAGAGTCTGTGGGGTTGCATATCCTCACCTTAAGCGAAAACTTGACAACTGCTTCACGTAAAACAGGCTTTATGTCGATAAATATTTAAGAATGGGCGGATGAATCCTTGTCTATGCCCAGGACAAGGAAGAATCCGCATTTGTGAAAACTATGATCGATCTGCACTGGATTAGGACCTGGTAAACAATGACGGCACAAATCGGCGAGATCCTGGTTAAGGAAAATGTAATATCAAGCGACCAGCTGGGAGCTGCGCTGAAACATCAGCGGGAAAACGGCGGACGGATCGGCTCTATTCTTATCAGCCTCGGATTTGTTGAAGATGATGATATTACCTCCATCCTGAGCAAGAAATACGGAGTCCCTTCGATCAATTTATCCTTTTTCGAAATTGATCCTGCCATTGTCAAGTTAATCCCAATGGATGTAGCGCAAAAACATCTCGTCATTCCTTTAAGCCGGGTTGGCAGCACCTTAACGGTGGCATGCGTTGATCCCACAAACGTGTTCGCCATGGACGACATCAAGTTCATGACGGGATTCAATGTCGAACCAGTGGTCGCCAGCGAAGCATCCATCTTGGAAGCTTTGGAAAAGTACTATGGAACGCAGCATGCCATCGAACTGAAGAAGGTTTACGATCAGATCGCCAATGTTGATAAGGATAGCGTTGAACTTGATCTGGAAGCGAGTCTGGATGACGAAGAAGTATCGCCGGATCAACTGCAGCGATCGAGTGAAGAAGCCCCCATCATCAAATTGGTAAATTTGATCTTATCCGACTCCCTTAAAAAGGGGGCCAGCGACATCCACATAGAGCCCTATGAACGGGATTTCAGAGTGCGTTTTCGCATAGATGGAATCCTCTACAATATGATGAATCCCCCTTTGCGTCTCCGTGATGCGATGATTTCCCGCATTAAAATCATGGCGAAGCTGGACATCTCGGAAAAACGGCTCCCGCAGGATGGAAGAATAAAAATCCGCACTACCTTTGACGGTAAGAAAAAAGAAATCGATTATCGTGTTTCATCCCTCCCGACACTGTTCGGCGAAAAATTGGTTCTCCGCATCCTGGACCGAGACACGCTGCCGCTCGACATGAGCAAGCTCGGATTTGAAGAATCCTCTTTGAAAAAGGTTGAAAGCGCGATCCTAAAACCCTACGGCATGGTGCTGGTCACCGGTCCGACAGGGAGCGGCAAAACATCCACACTCTATTCGGCATTGAACCGGCTGAACACTCCTGAAACCAACATCATGACCGCCGAGGACCCCGTTGAATATAATTTCCGAGGAATCAATCAGGTCCAAATCAAAGAACAGATCGGATTGACCTTTGCAGCCGCCCTCCGGTCCTTTTTAAGACAAGATCCCAACATAATTCTTGTGGGAGAAATACGCGATTTTGAAACTACGGAAATCGCCATAAAAGCGGCGCTGACCGGACATCTTGTCCTTTCCAGCGTTCATACTAATGATGCGGCTTCCACAATATCGCGGCTTCTCAATATGGGGATTGAACCGTTTCTGGTCGCCACTTCCGTTCACCTGATCTGCGCACAACGGCTGATCCGAAAAATTTGCAAAGACTGCAAGGCGGAGGTCAAGACTCCGATTCAAGCTCTTGTCAATGCAGGGTTTTCTCAAGAAGAGGCCAAGAGCGTAAAAACATATAAAGGAGAAGGCTGCAAGGCCTGTAATGGAAGCGGGTACAAAGGCCGAATCGGCATGTACGAGGTTATGGATATTGGAGAAGATATTCAGGAATTGATCCTTGTCGGAGCTTCGGCGCGGGAAATAAGACGTAAAGCGGTAGAAGAAGGAATGCTGACGCTGCGCCAAAGCGGTTTGGCCAAAATCAAGACAGGCGCTACCACGCTCGAAGAGGTTTTAAGGGAAACGGTATTAAGTTAATTAAAAGCATATAGGGTCGCCCACGGGCGCTGATAGACAGCGCTGGCAGGCGGCGAGGTAATTAGAATGGCTACTTTGCCTGAAATGCTCCAGAAGACAATACAGTCGGGAGCCTCCGATCTTCATCTCACGACGGGAAGTCCCGCCCAGATCCGTGTAGACGGCCAGCTCAAACACATCGACGAGCAGCTGTTGACGGCCGCCGACACAAAAAGACTGGCCTACAGCGTCATGACCGACGGCCAAAAACACGTCTTTGAGGAGAAATGGGAAATTGATTTTTCCTTTGGCATCAAAGATCTGTGCCGGTTTCGCGCTAATGTATTTACCCAGCGTGGCGCAGTGGGCGCGGTTTTTCGTCTCATTCCTTTCGAGATAAAAGGTTTCGAGACTCTTAATCTCCCCCCGGTGGTAGAGAAGCTTTGCGATAAGCCTCGCGGACTCATTCTTGTCACCGGTCCAACCGGCAGCGGAAAATCCACTACCTTGGCCGCAATGATCGATAAAATCAACTGCGAGCGGCACGAACATATTTTAACCATCGAAGATCCAATCGAGTTCCTTCATCAGCACAAAAGCTGCATTGTCAATCAGCGCGAGGTCAGTTCCGACACCCACTCATTCTCCGACGCGCTCCGCGTCGCCCTCCGCGAAGATCCTGACGTAGTCCTGATTGGAGAAATGCGTGATCTGGAAACAGTGGAATCGGCTCTGCGGATTGCAGAAACAGGGCATCTCACACTGGCAACGCTTCATACCAATAGCGCGGCGACCACAATCAACAGGATTGTGGACGTTTTCCCCTCAAATCAGCAACCACAGATCCGAGCCCAGCTGAGCATGGTTCTGGAAGGAATTCTTTGCCAATCGCTGATTCCCAGAAGCAATGGAAGCGGACGTTGCATGGCAATGGAAATTCTTATTCCCAACTCTGCAGTCCGCAACCTGATACGCGAGGACAAAATTCACCAGATCTACAGCCAGATGCAGACAGGGCAGGATAAGTATGGAATGCAGACTTTCAACCAAGCGCTTTCCCATCTGGTCTTGACAAATCAGATCACGCTTGAAGATGCATTAAACAAATCTTCAAACATGGAAGAATTGCAGGATCTTGTTCAAAGAGGAGTCGGTCTGAATCTTCAATCCTCCGCCCAACGCATGCAACCACGCATGGAACCTGCGGGCGGTTTGCGTCGCTGATCGTAAAGGGGAACATTTATGCCAGTCTATAATTTCCGCGGACGAAACGTCCGCACCAATGAAAGCGTTTCCGGGGAGCGCTTTTCCACCAATCCTCAAGCTCTAGCCGCGGTCCTGCGGCGAGAGCAGATATCCCCCATGTCTATTCAAGAAAAATCCGAAAAGATGAAATTATCTTTTCGCAAGAAAAAGATCACTCAAGCCGAAATCGCCATTTTTACCAGGCAGTTTTCCGTGATGCTCAATGCGGGCCTTCCGCTTGTCCAGGGACTGGATGCAATCGGGCAACAGCATCCCAACGCAGCGTTTAAAAGCGTTCTCGAACAGGTAAGGACCGATGTCGAAGCCGGTTCCACCCTGTCCGCCGCAATGGCTCGTCACCCTAAAGTCTTCGACACCTTATATACCAATATGATCGCCGCGGGGGAAACCGGCGGCATTTTGGATACTATTCTCCAGCGATTGAGCATTTTCATAGAGAAAATAGTCAAACTCAAACGGGCGCTGCGTTCCGCAATGATATATCCAACCGCCATATTCACCGTGGCGATAGGGGTTGTCATCGTTCTCCTATGGAAGGTAGTGCCGGTTTTCAAAACTCTTTTCGAAGGTTTTAACGTCCAGCTTCCACTTTTGACCCGCGTGGTGATTGGACTTTCGGCTATTGTTGAAAAATTTGGAATTTTCTTTCTGGGATTTCTTGTCATCGGCGTAATCGGATTAAAGATGTTTTATAAGACGGACAACGGCAGACATCAAGTCGACAAAGCCCTGTTGAAAATCCCGATACTCGGAGACGTCATCCGAAAAATAACAGTAGCCCGATTCACCCGCACCCTGGCCACTTTGTTGTCCAGCGGAGTTCCCATTCTGGAGTGCCTGGTAATTACAGCCAAGACATCCGGCAATGCCATCCTCGAAGACGTCATTTATGTTATGCGTCAGAAAATAGAGGAAGGCGGCACCATGGCCGATCCTATGCGCCAATCCAATTTCTTCCCGCCCATGGTGACGCAAATGGTTTCTGTCGGAGAATCCACCGGCGAGATGGATTCCATGCTCATAAAGGTCGCTGATTTCTATGAAGAAGAAACCGATGTCATGGTCGCCAGTCTCCTCACCATTCTCGAACCCGTGTTAATGGTATTTCTCGGAATCGTTGTCGGCGGCGTTGTAATTTCCATGTATTTGCCGCTGTTCAAACTGATACAAGTGATGTCTAACGGATAATTAAAATTCGGGATCGGAATCGGAATTTCGATACGCGGAATACCAGGCCCGATCCCGAGAATACTTTTATGCTAATTCCCAAGCAGCAGAGCCATGATCTGAACAGGCGATTGCTCGAGTTGATTATTTTTCGGGGACTGGCGCTCCTTCTCAGTCTAAATCTCGCCTATCGGCTGGCTCTGCTTCCGGAGCGATTAGGTTCGCTGTCCTTCCTGACTTTTTTCAACATCCTGGGCCTGACTCTGACTGCAATTTTTCTCGCTCTCTGGCGCGTGGATCGCCACAGGAAAATTCAGCTCTTTCTTCAAATCGGCGCCGACCTGTTGCTTACAACAGCCCTGGTCGCTTTTACCCGTGGAATCGAAAGTCCCTTTGTTTCGTTTTACCTGCTGATCATTATTTATTGCAGTTTAAGCCTGGGCCGCAATGGCGGATTCATGGGAGCGGCCCTGAGCACAATCCTATATTCCGGAATAATCATCGCCAACCATTTCGGTCTTTTTCGTTTCAGCAGTTTTCCTATTGAATCCCAACAAGCAATCTTTCGCATATCCGCACATGCTCTCGGATTCTGGGCAGTCGCTTACCTGGGAACCTATCTTTACAAACGCCTTCAGGCGATTGAATGCGAGCTCGAAGAAAAAATCGATTCATTCACCCGGCTTCAGCAATTAAATGAAAACATCGTCAGCAGCATCCGGAGCGGATTGATTACAACGGATTTAAAAGGGAGCATCGCAGTATTCAACAACGCCGCAACAGAGTTGACCGGAAGAGAAATCAAGGAAATGCTGGGAACACCGGTGCAGTTTTTAATAGGAGAAGATTTCTGGGATCGTATTCTTGACGCGGATCTGTTCCGAAAACACAAAGCATTGCGCCATGAACAATGGATTTCCCTTCCGGGAGGGATGACGCGCTATCTCGGCTTCAGCGTTTCCCCTCTGGCGGACCAAAATCAGATTCTGCTCGGATACATTCTTTCATTTCAGGATCTGACGGAGATCAAGCGTCTGGAAGAAGAAGTTCAGTTAAAGGACAGGATGGCGGTCATTGGACGGATGGCTGCAGGCATAGCGCATGAGATAAGGAATCCCCTGACCGCCATGCAGGGATCGGTTGAAATCCTCCGTTCGCATGCCAATCTGCCTCAGAAAGACGAACGGCTGTTGGATATCCTGATTCGTGAGAGCGATCGATTGAACAAGTTCGTTGAAGATTTTCTCTCGTTCGCCCGACCAAGGAAATATGACAAACAGCCCCTGGACCTTATCTCCGTTCTTAAGGATTCCGTCACTCTCCTGCGCAACAGCCCGGAAATGCGCCATCGGTACTCCGTCCTCATGGATGCAGAAAATCAGGAGCTTAGGATACTTGGAAGCGCCGATCAGCTCAAACAGGTATTCTGGAATCTTGCGCAAAATGCCATTCGAGCCATGCCGGGAGGCGGTGAAATAAAAATAATGGTGCGGAAAACCTCTGAAGGAAGCCAGGTTGTTTTTAAGGACAACGGCATAGGAATGAGTCCGGAAGAAAAAGAACAGATCTTTCAGCCTTTTAATTCCCGGTTCTCCAACGGGCTTGGATTGGGGCTGACAATCATTTACCAGATAATGGAAGATCACCAGGGCAAAATTTCATTTGAAAGTGAAAAAGGAAAAGGGACTAAAGTCATACTTACTTTTCCGAATGTAGACCGGGAGGTGAATCCCGTGTCGCTGCCCTGTTTCGAAAATCAATCCATGTCGGCAATATAAGAAGAATATTTATGGCTACAACTATGTGCACGTCAGCTTCCACAAATATAGATTTTAGATCCATCGGCAAAGATGGAGGGAAAGGCGTCATGCCAACCATCCTGATCGTAGATGATGAGCCCAACATCATTGAAATTCTGGAAATCGTTCTCCAGGACGAAGGAATGACAGTGCTCAAAGCAACGTCCGTCCGGGAAGCTTTGTCGGTCCTGAATGAAAAGGAAGTCGATCTCGTTATTTCCGATATCCGGATGCCCGATCTTTCCGGCGTCGAACTTTTACGTCAGGCGAAACAGATTGCGCCTGAGACCGTATTCATTATGATTACGGCGTTTGCCACTACCGAAACAGCCATTGAAGCCCTGCAACACGGCGCATACGATTACATTACCAAACCGTTCCGGATGGAAGAACTGCGCGCCGTCATTCATGGCGCTCTGGAGAAAAAGAACAGTCAAAAGTCTCCGCTGTTGTCCACATCCGGAAACCTGGAATCCCAACAAGGCCAGAAACTTTTTCAGGCGCTGCATCGCAGTCATGTCGTGGGTAAAAGTCCCAAAATGGTCGAAGTCTACAGAACGATAGGGACGGTTGCGATAGGAGACAGCACCATATTGATAACAGGAGAAAGCGGCACCGGGAAAGAACTGGTGGCGCGGGCTATTCATGAAGCTTCTCTCCGGAAGGAAAAACCTTTTGTATCGATAAACTGCAGCGCTTTTCCCGAAACCCTGCTTGAAAGCGAGCTGTTCGGATACTTGAAAGGAGCTTTCACAGGCGCGACCGCGAATAAAAAGGGCTTATTCGAAGCGGCGGACGGAGGCTCCATTTTTCTTGATGAAATCGGCGATATGACTCTCGCGATGCAGGTTAAACTTTTGAGAGTCATACAGGAGCGGCGTTTGCGCCCACTGGGAGGGAATAGTGAAGTCTCGGTCGACGTGCGGGTGATCGCAGCCACGAATCAGGATCTGGAATCAAAAATCCAGGAAGGGCTTTTCCGGGAAGATCTCTATTATCGGGTTGCAGTCATCAATATACCTATTCCGGCGCTGCGCGAACGAACCGAAGACATAGGATTGCTGGCTTTTTATTTTTTGCGCCATTATGCGGAAAAAGCCGGCAAAAGAATTGAAGGCATTGCGCCGGAGGCATTGCACGCCCTCGAGTCTTATAGCTGGCCGGGCAACGTCCGGCAACTGGAAAACACTATTGAACGGGCGGTGGCGCTGGAAACATCCCGAAACATACAGCTGGAACGCTTGCCGGAGACCATTCTCCACCAACCCTCCCACAGCATGTCCGATTTATTCAACTTGCCTGACGGGCCTTTCGATCTGGAGTTTTTCTTGTCCCAGATCGAGAGCAGCCTTATTACCCAGGCGCTCAGGCAAGCCGATGGGAATCAAACATCCGCAGCTCAAAGGCTAAAACTGACCAAAGGCTCGCTGCGCCATAAAATTCAAACGCTCCAAATTAAAACCAGAAATTCGGTTCCCAACCCCTAAATATTTAAAAACGCCACGGATTTCACGAATTACACAAATGTTAAAAAATAATAATTTGTGCAATTCGTGAAATTTGTGGCGCCTGGGGTTTTTCCAAACCGCTGGAAATAAATCTTGGCAATTCGCACTCAATGTTCATTGATTAGAGTGACGCTGGATTTCAGCACCCGAAGTGCTGAAATCCAGCAGGAACTATCATGCTGCGGAATCAATCGCAATGGACGGCATTTCCGCCGTCTCTGCATCTTATTGAAATTAAAACAAATATCGCATTATTCATATTTTTTTTATTATTCGCATTTTTGGCACACAAATTGCTCTACTCTTATATGGATTTTGCAATGAAACAGAAGGACAGATTTAATTCAACCGGAGAGAGGAGATTCAATGAGTAAACAACAGGGGTTTTCGCTTATCGAACTATTAATCGTTGTGGCGATCATCGCCATCATCGCTGCTATCGCTGTCCCCAGCATGCTGACAGCCAGAATGGCCGCCAACGAAGCGGGCGCCATCCAGGGTTGCAGAACGATCGGTTCAGCGGAAGTAGCTTATGCTTCCGTTAATAATCAGAGCTTTGCTGACTTGGGTGATCTAGTAACAGGCAATTTCCTTGACAGCAGGTTCGATCCGAATGGCGAGGGTTTCAATGGATATGCGTATACAAATGCGGCATTAGGAGGAGTTACACCTGCTACTTTAGATGTCGATATCGCCGCTGGCGGATTCCATTTCAGAGGAACCCCAACAGGAGCAGATACAACAGGCCGCTACATATATGGGGTCACTTCCGATCAAGTTGTACGTTACGTAGGATTGGCAGGAGAGGCAACTGCGCCCAAAGGATTAGTAGATGGCGATCCCATCGGCAAACTTGCCGCACAGTAAAAGCACACCAATATAAATATTTCAAAATTATACAGAGGCGGCTTACCATTACTTACCTGGGAGCCGCCTTTTTATTTCCAGTTCGATATCCGTCGGCGTACATCATCCGTCGGTGAAAAAACCTGGAAAACCTGGAAGAAAACCTGGGAGAAAACCTGGACACCCACGTTTTCCAGCCGCCCACCCACCCTGACGGTGAATTATTACAACATCAGGGTGTAGAGGCGTATGTCAGCGGCCATAGTTGATTTGAAGGCGATCAGGGAAAGGTGATTTTATCTGCGATATCCGGCGCCAGGGCTCGGAAGTGCCGGTCGTTGAGCGTATAAATCTTCCCGGCTCGGATCTTCCGGGCGCAAACCTGCAACAGCAGATCATAGATAGCGCCCTCGCGGGCTCCGGAAGGTCCCGCCTGATCTATCATCCGCATGTACTCGACGGCCGTGTTGAATCGAAGAATTCGATCAGATCCGTTCCCGGCGCGTAGTTTCCACCGCTTTGACAGCGTCGACGGCGACGCCCTGACGGGGCGCAATCAGCAGCTTGCCTTTAAGCCGCAGCTTTGCCGCCGGCTCTTCCCGCAGAGTCAGCTCAATCCGGTTGCCCAACAGCTCTGCCTCAAAAACGGCCCTTTCCGGAGCATTCAATGCCTGGCGAACGCTTTTGGGAATAACCAGGCGACCCGATGGATCCATCGTAATAATCGTTTTCATGCACTAATTATGGTTCGCCCCATTCCAAATGGCATAATGGTTGCCCAGCTAAAAAAAGGCGGCTCTTTTCAGGAGCCGCCTTTAATATTTCAACTGGGAACTCTGAACCGGGAACCCTTATTTAGCCGATATCCCGTTTGGCTTTGATCGCCTCCAGATCGAGATTCCCCGACATGAGATCGGATTCAAGATTCGGTTCACCATCGGGCGCGGGAGAATCCATCGGAACCATCTGTTCCGTGAGATGGATATTGTGGTAGTACTCCATGCCGGTGCCTGCGGGTATAAGCCGCCCCATGATTACGTTTTCCTTCAATCCGCGGAGGTAATCAACCTTTCCGCTAATTGCAGCTTCAGTCAGGACGCGCGTAGTCTCCTGGAAGGAGGCCGCCGAAATGAAGCTGTCGGTTGAGAGCGATGCTTTGGTAATGCCCAGCAGCAAAGGCCGCCCTTTGGCCGGCGAACCGCCCGAACTTTCCACCCGCTCGTTTTCTTCGTAGAAACGGAATTTGTCGACTTGCTCTTCCAGCAGGAACTCCGTATCGCCCACCTCCTCCACTTTAATCCAGCGCATCATCTGCCGGACGATCACTTCAATGTGCTTGTCATTGATGTTGACGCCCTGCAGTCGATACACTTCCTGGATCTCGTTTACGAGATAGCTTTGGAGTTCTTTCTCGCCCAGAACCCGGAGAATATCATGCGGGTTGCGCGGACCATCCATCAAAGCCTCGCCGGCTTTGACATATTCCCCTTCTTGAACGTTGATGTGAACGCCTCGTGGAAGCAGGTACTCTTTGACGATTCCGCTTTCATGATGGACTTCAATTTTGCGTTGGCCGCGAACCAGTCCGGAATACTTGACCATACCGTCAATTTCCGTAATAACGGCGGTTTCTTTGGGCTTCCGAGCTTCAAAGAGTTCAACGATACGCGGCAACCCTCCAGTGATATCCTTGGTTTTGCGCGTTTCTCGAGGAATCTTCGCTAAAATGCTTCCGGGAAAAACCTCTTCGGTATTGTCCACCCAAAGGTGGGCTTTCGAAGGAAGCAGATAGCTCTTGACGACTTTCCCTTTGTCATTCTTGATGCTGATTTGCGGCTGATATTTTTCGTCAGGGGATTCGGTGATGACCTGACGCACGAGGCCGGTGTTTTCGTCTCTTTCTTCTTTGACGGTAACGCCATCGTGGATATCCTTGAACATAATAGTTCCGCCGAATTCCGTGAGGATGGCGAAAGAATAAGGATCCCATTCCACTAAAACCTGGCCCGGTTTAATCTTCTGTCCTTCTTTCACCTTAAGGATAGCTCCGTACGCAACCGAATAGCGCTCTTTCTCGCGTCCGGCTTCATCGGAAATGATCAACGTGCCGTTACGATTCATCACTACGAGGTTGCCGTCACGGTTGGTCACATGCTGAATATTCAGGAATTTTACCAAACCTTCGTTTTTGGCTTCTTCCGTAGACTGTTCATGCGTTCGGCTGGCGGTACCTCCGATATGGAAGGTGCGCATCGTCAACTGGGTGCCGGGCTCGCCGATGGACTGGGCTGCGATAACGCCAGTGGCTTCGCCGAGATCGACCATCTGGCCGCTCGCAAGGTTCCGTCCATAACATTTGATGCACACGCCGCGTTTGGCTTTGCAGGTCAACACGGAACGAATCTTCACTTGTTCTATGCCGGCCGCTTGAATATCGGAGGCTAAGGTTTCAGTGATTTCTTCGTTGATGCCCAGAATGGTTTCACCCGTAAGCGGATCTTTGATGTTTTCGAGCGACACACGGCCGACAATACGGTCACGCAGAGGCTCGATGATTTCGCCGCCTTCAATAATGGAGGTAACGTAAATACCGTCGAGGGTATTGCAGTCCATAGTCGAAATGATGACATCCTGGGCTACGTCCACTAACCTTCGAGTCAGGTAACCCGAATCGGCTGTCTTCAACGCAGTGTCCGCCAATCCTTTGCGAGCTCCGTGAGTGGAAATAAAATACTGCAATACGTCCAGGCCTTCACGGAAATTGGCCGTAATCGGCGTTTCGATAATTTCACCTGAAGGTTTGGCCATAAGGCCGCGCATTCCGGCAAGCTGACGAATCTGCTGTTTGCTTCCTCTCGCTCCGGAATCCGCCATGATAAAGATCGGATTGAATTCGAATCCGCCTTCATCCTGCTGAGCCATTTTGCGGAACATTTCGTCGGAAACTTTTTCGGTTACATCCGACCAAATATCGATAATCTTATTGTACCTTTCACCGTCTGTAATGGCGCCGTCCTGATACTGCTTCTCCACCTCGACAACGCCTTCGCTTGCTCCGTTGACCAGTTCTCCTTTGTTGTCGGGAACGATCAGGTCGTCAATCCCGATGGAAATGCCGGCTTTGGTCGCATGCAGGAATCCAAGATCTTTCAGGTCGTCGAGCATCAGGACCGATGTCTCGAGGCCAAAACGCAGATAGCAGTAGTTAACCAGTTGCTGCAATCCTCTTTTTTTCATCAGGCCGTTGATGAAAGGCATCCCCTCGGGAAGAATCGAATTAAAAATGAGCCGGCCAATAGTCGTATTGATGAACTCGTGATCGGTTTCACGAATATCGGCGCGCATGACAGCCTGATCGTCGTACTGAGTCGTCAGATCCATCAATGATCCGGTATAACGATATCGAACGGGGGTTAGTCTTTCAACCATGCCGTTTTCGAGAGCAAACATCGCCTCGTCAAAAGATCCAAATACACGGCCTTCCCCTTTGGTTCCTTTCTTCGCCTTTGTAAGATAGTAGCAGCCCAGAACAATATCCTGGCTCGGAATTGCGATTGGCTGCCCATTGGCCGGAGAAAGAATATTGTGGCTGCTCAGCATCAGAACCGAGGCTTCGATCTGCGCCTCCGGCGATAAAGGTATATGAACGGCCATTTGATCGCCGTCGAAATCTGCATTGAAAGCTGCGCAGACCAGAGGCGGAATCTTGATCGCCTTCCCTTCAACCAGGACCGGCTCGAAAGCTTGAATGCCCAAGCGATGCAGCGTTGGAGCGCGGTTTAGAAGCACCGGATGATCTTTAATGACTTCTTCCAGGATATCCCAAACTACTGATTCCTGGCGTTCCACCATTTCCTTGGCGCCTTTGATGGTAGCTGCATGCCCTTCTTTTTCAAGACGGTTATAAATAAAAGGCTTAAATAATTCCAAAGCCATTTTTTTGGGCAAACCGCATTGATGCAGTTTCAGCTCCGGCCCGACCACGATGACCGAACGGCCGGAATAGTCCACGCGCTTTCCAAGAAGGTTTTGCCGGAATCTGCCCGACTTCCCTTTCAGGGTATCGCTTAGTGATTTCAGCGGACGGTTGTTTGCGCCTCGAAGAACGCGACCTCTTCGGCCGTTGTCGAACATCGCATCAACCGCTTCCTGCAACATCCTTTTTTCATTCCGGATAATGACCTCGGGAGCGCGCAGCTCCATAAGCTTCTTCAGCCGGTTGTTTCTGTTAATCACCCGGCGATAGAGATCATTAAGATCCGAAGTGGCGAAACGTCCTCCGTCCAGCGGGACCAAAGGCCGCAACTCCGGCGGAATCACCGGGATTACATCCAGAATCATCCATTCCGGTTTGTTCCCTGATTTCCGGAAAGCCTCTACGACCTTCAAGCGCTTTGCAAATTTGATGCGTTTCAACTGGGAGGTCTCGGTCTTCATTGATGCGCGCAGTTCATCGGAGATATCTTCAATATCCACACGCTTCAGAAGCTCTTTTATGGCTTCGGCGCCCATCATCGCCCTGAACTTGCCCGGGTATTCCAGAATGAGAGCGCGGTATTTTTCTTCGTTCAGAAGCTCGCCCTGTTTTACCGGAGCTTCTCCGACGTCAACCACAACATAGGCTTCAAAATAGAGGACGCGTTCCAGGTCTCTCAAGCTAATGTCAAGAAGATGGCCGATGCGGCTTGGCAATCCTTTAAAAAACCAGACATGCGAACATGGAGACGCCAGTTCGATGTGCCCCAGCCTTTCACGGCGCACTTTGGAAAGTGTAACTTCCACGCCGCACTTGTCACAGACAACGCCCCGGTACTTCATGCGTTTGTATTTGCCGCACAAGCATTCCCAGTCTGTGACCGGGCCAAAGATTCGAGCGCAAAAAAGCCCATCTTTTTCCGGTTTGAAAGTGCGATAGTTGATCGTCTCAGGTTTTGTAACCTCACCGCGCGACCATGCACGAATCTTTTCCGGAGATGCAAGGCTGATTCGAATGCTGTCGAAATCAGTGCTCAAATCGGATTTTTCCATAGCATCTTTAAAACTTCTCAATTGGCTCCCCCCATCTTATGAGGTTATTTCAGATATTTCGTAATTATTGCTGTTCTGTCGTCGCCGGCTGTTCTGTTTCCACTCGTCGCGCTTTCTGCTTCTGAATCAACTCAACATCCAGGCAGAGGCTTTGCAGTTCGCGAATGAGTACGTTGAAAGATTCGGGAATCCCCGGAGTGAAATGGGATTCTCCTTTAACTATTGCTTCATAAATTTTGGTACGACCCTGAATATCATCGGACTTTGCAGTCAGCAGTTCCTGAAGAATATTGGCGGCGCCGTACGCTTCCAACGCCCAGACTTCCATCTCTCCAAATCTCTGACCGCCGAACTGCGCTTTTCCTCCCAACGGCTGTTGGGTAATAAGCGAATAGGGACCGATGCTGCGAGCGTGAATCTTGTCATCGACCAAATGAGAGAGCTTAAGAATATAGATGTAACCCACCGTCACTTTTTGATCGAATCTCTCTCCCAACATTCCGTCAAACAGATCGATCTTGCCGCTTTCCGGCAATTCCGCCCGAGCAAGCATCTGTTTGATTTCCGATTCAGAAGCGCCATCAAAAACAGGCGTTGCGAAATAAAGGCCCAAAGCTTTGGCAGCCCACCCCAGGTGCGTTTCCAGAATCTGTCCCACATTCATTCGGGAAGGAACGCCGAGTGGATTCAGCACAATTTCAACTGCGGTTCCATCAGGCAAATAAGGCATATCTTCTTCCGGCAATATACGGGCGATAACGCCCTTGTTGCCGTGTCGCCCTGCCATCTTGTCTCCTACAGACAACTTTCTCTTCATCGCAACATAGACTTTGACCATCTTGATGACTCCGGGAGGGAGCTCATCTCCACGGCGCAATTTACCCAGCTGTTCTTCGTGAAGGTTTTTCAGAATCTGGATCTGTTTTTCGGTCTTCTCTTCCAGCTTCTTGACGCTTTCGTAAACCTTTCCTTCCTTCTCAGCTTTAAAATCATTTTTGATTTTGTTCAGTTCGGTCGAGCTTAAATCCTGGAGAATGGCCCGGGTCAGCTTCGTCTTCTTCTTGATCAAAACTTCGCCGGAACGGTTCTGAACATCATCCGGAAGGGTTTCTCCATTGAAGATATCGATGAGATGTTTATTGCGTTCCTCTTTAATAATACGGATCTCATCATTGAGATCCTTTTCCATTTTCTCGACCTGTTCTCTTTCGATGAGCTTGGCGCGTTCATCTTTGGGAACGCCCTTGCGCGAGAAAATCTTTACATCGACGATAGTCCCTTCTATTCCGGGAGGAGTCACCAGCGAGGCGTCTCTTACTTCGCCGGCCTTTTCGCCGAAGATGGCCCGGAGCAATTTCTCTTCCGGTGAAAGCTGCGTCTCTCCTTTCGGAGTGACTTTCCCGACAAGAACATCTCCGGGACGCACCTTGGCTCCGATGCGAATAATTCCGCTCTCGTCAAGGTCGCGCAGGCTTGTGTCGCTAACATTGGGAATATCGCGCGTGATCTCTTCCGGACCAAGCTTGGTATCCCTTGCCTCGATTTCCAGCTCTTCGATATGAATGGAGGTATAGCTATCCTCTTTAACCAGCTTCTCGCTTACCAGAATCGCGTCTTCGAAGTTGTAACCGCGCCAGGGCATGAAAGCGACCAGCACGTTGCGTCCCAGCGCCAGCTCGCCTTTATCGGTGCACGGACCGTCCGCCAACACCTGTCCCCGGATAACGTTGTCTCCTCTTCGAACCAGCGGAGTCTGATTGATGCAGGTATTTTGATTCGAGCGTTTGAACTTGGTCAGGGTGTAGATATCTACGCCCGCATCTCTGGATACGGATTTCCCATTATCATTTTCGCCCTCGACCCTGACGATGATGCGGGTAGCATCGACGCTGTCGACTATTCCGGCGCGCTTGCATATAACCACCGCGCCGGAATCTTTGGCGGTTATATACTCCATGCCGGTCCCTATGTAAGGAGCTTCCGCTCGCAGCAGCGGAACGGCCTGGCGTTGCATGTTCGATCCCATGAGAGCGCGGTTGGCGTCGTCATGTTCGAGAAACGGAATGAGGCTTGCGGCCACGCTGACCAGTTGTTTAGGGGATACATCGATGTATTGAACGTCGTCCTTGGGAACGAGAACAAAGTTGCCGGCTTTGCGCGCATTGACGCGTTCCGGAAGTATTACGTTGTGTTCGTCTACTTCCACATTGGCCTGGGCGATGGTATATTCTTCCGCCTCCCATGCCGTCTGATAAAACGAGAAGGGCTCATATTGAGCCAGACGCTTCCCGGCGGCTTCGCATCGCCGGTTTTCTTTTTCGACATTTTCTATTTCCACCTGTTCGCCGACCTTGAAGTGCGTATCGCCGGGGAAAACGATATTTACGAATTCCATAACCCGGCCGCTTTTCACTTTGCGGTAAGACGATTCGATGAAACCATACTCATTGATGCGCGCATAGCAGCTTAATGAGGAAATCAAACCGATATTCGGTCCTTCCGGAGTTTCAATCGGGCAAATGCGGCCATAGTGCGTCGGATGGACGTCGCGGACTTCAAATCCCGCTCGTTCCCGGCTCAGGCCACCCGGTCCAAGAGCCGAAAGACGGCGCTTATGAGTAATCTCCGAAAGCGGATTGGTTTGGTCCATAAATTGAGACAACTGGCTGCTTCCAAAAAATTCCCGAATGGAAGCCATAACCGGCTTGGCATTGATCAGGTCATGCGGCATAGCCGTCGTCATTTCCTGATGGACGGACATTTTTTCTTTGATGGCTCGTTCCATCCGGACCAGACCAATTCGGAACTGGTTCTCGAGCAATTCACCCACTGCCCTCACCCTGCGGTTGCCGAGATGATCGATATCGTCTACGTTGCCGATATTCCGAGCAAGCTTGAGCGCGTAGTTGATAACGGCGTAGAAATCTTCGGCCGTAAGAGTGCGCTGCTCCAGAGGGGTGTTCAATCCAAGTTTAATGTTGAATTTAAGCCTGCCTACTTTGGAAAAATCATATTTTCTCGGATCGTAAAACATCCCTTCAAAGAGAGCGGTTGCAGTCTCCAGCGTCGGCGGATCGCCGGGCCGCTGTTTTCTATAGATTTCAATCAAAGCGTCCGATTGCGATTTAATATGATCTTTTTTAAGGGTTTGGGAAATGGTGGAACCGGTATCTTCCCGTTCCGAGAAAAATGCTTCCAGGGAGGTGATTCCCGATTCGGTCAATACAGTAATTATTCTGGAAGTTATTTCAGAGTTGGACTCGATAAGTATTTCGCCTGTTTCCTGATTAATGACTTCAGAAACGGAGAGGGCCCCCTCTAAATTCTCGAGCTCGATTTTAATCTCTTTGACGCCGGCTTTAATAAGCTGGTTGTAATGCCCTTCGACGATCTTCTTCCCTTTTGAAACCAACACGCCTTTACCCTTAGGATCCTTGATGTCATCCACAGCTTTGGATCCAATCAGATCGCGCCCCAGGGTTCTAAAAAGACTTTTATCCTCCCAGCGAATGGTAATCGGCTGATAAAAGGCTCGAAGTATTTCGGCGTCGCTGCCAAGTCCCAATGCGCGCAGGAATGTGGTGGCAAGGAATTTTCGCTTTCGATCGATCCGGACGTAAAGGATATTTTTCTGATCGAACTCAAATTCCACCCAGGAACCGCGATAAGGAATGATCTTAGCCAGGATAAAGGTTCGACCCGCGTTGGATTCGAAAAAGACGCCGGGCGATCGATGCAACTGGCTGACGATCACGCGTTCTGTGCCGTTAACGATAAAAGTTCCGTTTTCGGTCATGAGCGGAATGTCGCCGAAGTATACCTCCTGCTCTTTAATATCCCGTACGCTCTTGCCTTCGGTTTCAGCGTCTTTGTCCCAGACTACCAGCCGCACAGTTACTTTCAAGGGAACGGCGAAAGTCATGCCGCGTTCCTGGCACTCTTCCACTGTGTATTTGACGCTCAATTCAACCGTACCGCCGCAGAACTCACATCGCGGATTCTCGATTTCATTTTTGGCGCCGCAATGCCGGCAACTGCCGCTGTCCGGATTATACGGGCTGTTGATGATTGCCTTTCCGCACTCGGCGCAGGTGGCGCGAAGGTAATTGAGTCCTTTGAGATTTCCGCATTTACATTGCCAGTTGCCGATGGAATACTCCACGAATTCCAGAGAAGAAGTTCCACGAAAATCATTGATGGGAAAAACCGAATTGAATACAGCCTGGAGTCCTACATCTTCACGTTCCGATGGAGGAACATCCATCTGCAAAAATCGGTGATAGGACTTTCTCTGAACTTCGATCAAATTCGGAATAGGAATGCTGGTATGGATTTTAGCGAAATCCATGCGGTCCCGATAAACATTCGAAGTGCTGATGTTAGTCATTGAAAAGTAACCTCGAAAAGCTCAATTTAGAGTTGGAGGGGAGCCGAACTCAGGCGATGGAAAGCGGGCAGGCACACTTGGACCTATATCCGCCTGAGAGCGTTTGAAATGTTTCAGTTTCCCCGAATTTGAAGGCCTGTACACTGTGTGACCTCATCTTTGGGGTTTGACATTGCGAAAGGCCCGCTGGAGCCAGCAGGCCTGAACGGCCAGAAAAATACCCAGCGTGCAGAATTATTCGTAATTCTCCTTTATCTGCACGCAAACGCGGATTCGTAACCAGAGTTACTTGATTTCCACGGTTGCGCCGGCTTCTTCAAATTTCTTTTTAATGGCTTCAGCCTCTTCTTTGGAAACGCCTTCTTTGATCGGTTTGGGTGCGGCTTCAACCAGATCTTTTGCTTCCTTCAATCCGAGGCTCGTTACTTCACGGACGGCTTTGATCACATTGATCTTCTTTTCTCCAATAGCGCTAAGCACTACGTTGAATTCCGTCTGCTCTTCAGCCGCTGGTTTCGCTTCAGCGCCGGCCGCAGCACCGCCGGCCATAGCCATAGGCATAGCAGCCATGGCGCTAATGCCGTATTTTTCTTCCAGGCCCTTGACCAGATCGGAAATCTCCAGCATTGTAGCCTTATCGATCCATTCCATAACTTCGTTTTTCGTAATCGCCATCATATACTCCTATAGTATTGTAGAGATAAATTGCGGAACATTCCCTACTTTGGAACCTGTTTTAAAACCAGGCCTAAGTTGCGCAACGGGGCTTTGAGAACCGAGTCGAGTTTCTGTAAAGGCGCTTTGAGGAGAAAGACCAGCTTGCTCAACATCACTTCACGGGAAGGCATTGATGCAAGCACTTGGATCTCGCTCGTTGGAACGACTTTTCCTTCGACCAGCGCAGCCTTAAATGCAAAATTCGGATTGCCCTTGTTGATCTCAATCAACAGCTTGGCCAACCCGACCACATCTTTGCTGTGGAAGACTACAGCCGTAGGACCTTGGAAAAAGGGCTCCAGCTGAGCCAATTGGGTCTGCTTGGCCGCCCTTGTCGCCAGGGAATTTTTTACAACTACATATTTTCCATCGAAATCCCGGATTTTCCGGCGCAGAGCCGTAGCGTCGACCACCTTCAGACCGCGATAATCAATAAGAAAGGCGCTCGCAATCGACCCGAACTGCTCGCCCAGGGATTCTACTGTTTGTTGCTTTTCCACTCTATTCATGAGATACGACCTTATAGGCCCACGCGGGCGTCATTAAACATGAGTCTCGATAGAGGTTTCATCCACCCAAATCCCAGGACTCATTGTTGAAGAAATCGAAATGCTCCTAACATACTTGCCCTTGCTGCTTGCGGGCTTGGCTCTGAGAACCGCCTCAATTAAAGCTTTGGCGTTCTCATACAAATTCTTTTCTTCGAACTGTATCTTTCCGCATGGAGCGTGGATGATACCAGTTTTATCAACCCGGAACTCAACCTTGCCGGCTTTAATTTCCTTGATTGCCTTCCCTACATCAAAGGTAACCGTCCCGGTTTTAGGATTGGGCATCAGGCCGCGTGGTCCAAGAACTTTTCCGAGCTTACCTACGCTGCGCATCATATCCGGAGTCGCAACAACGGCGTCGAAATCAACCCAACCGCCTGCAATACGATCCACAATATCATCGCCGCCGACCTCATCTGCGCCGGAATCCTTGGCTTCTTTTACTTTCTCGCCGGATGCGATCACTATCACACGTTTGCTTTTCCCCAATCCGTTGGGCAGCACTACCGTTCCTCGCACCATTTGATCCGCATGTTTTGGATCGACTCCCAGCTTCATGGAAACCTCAACGGTTTCATTGAATTTGGCATAGGCGATTTTCTTCAGCAGAGGCACCGCTTCATCGAGTCGATAAAGTTTATTTTCGCGGGCAGCGACAGCTTTCTTATAATTTTTACCCGTATTAGGCATTGCACACACCTCTTAGATAATTCCCAGCCGAGCTAAACAACTACTAAGCCTCGACTTCCACGCCCATACTTCGCGCGGTTCCTAAAACAATCTTGACGGCAGCCTCTATATCCGAGGCGTTGAGATCGGGCATTTTGAGCTGAGCGATCTCACGTACGTCTTTCATCGTAACCTTGCCAACTTTGTTCTTGTTCGGTTCTCCAGAACCCTTCGCGATATTAGCAGCCTTCTTGAGCAGCACTGCGGCCGGCGGAGTCTTGGTAATAAAAGAATAAGTGCGATCGCTGTAAACAGTTACAACTACTGGAATAATAAGACCTTCCTGTTTAGCGGTCTTGGCGTTGAACGCCTTGCAAAAATCCATGATATTCAGACCGTGCGGTCCTAGCGCCGATCCAACTGGAGGCGCCGGCGTCGCTTTTCCTGCGGACACTTGCAGCTTGATGTTTGCCACAATCTTCTTTGCCATCGAACAACTCCATTACAATCGGGAAAGCTTCCCGCTTCACTAAGCTTTTTCCACCTGCTCAGTTTCAAGTTCCACAGGGGTGGCCCGTCCTAAAATAGTAAGCATTACCTTTAAAGTATTTCTATCCGGATTCACATCTTCAACTGTTCCGGTAAAGTCCTTGAAAGGTCCATCATTAATTTTTACTGAATCCCCACGATCAAAAGTGAATTTCGGTTTGGGCTGTTCAGCTGTGACCGAAACACGATTGACAACTTCATTAATTTCCTCATCAGTGAGAGGAGTAGGCTTTTTCCCAGTGCTGATAAATCCGGTAACTTTGGGAGTGCCTCGCACTATGTGCCAGGCTTTATCCGTCATATCCATTTCAACCAGTATGTACCCGGGAAACGTCAGCTTCGTAGTGACAATTTTTTTGCCACTTTTCATCTCAACTATGTCTTCCGTAGGTATCAGGATCTGACCGATGCACTCCCCAAGATCATAGGCTTCGATGCGGTTCATCAAACTCTCCGCAACTTTGCGCTCATATCCGGAGTAAGTATGAATGATGTACCATTTTTTTAAATTATCCATATCCATACTTGCATTCACTGTCGCGAAAAAGTCTTGTCAATGAGATTCATTCCATACTGCACGATAAAATCAACAACAAACAGGAAAAATCCGAAGAAAAAGACCGAGGCGATAACCACCACGGTAGTTCCTCTTACTTCGCGAAACGACGGCCATGAAACGTTATTGAGTTCCTTGCGCGTATCCTTGAGAAAATCGATTATGTTGCGAACCGAATTCTTAAGTCTGATTAAAAAAGCCTTCATTTTTTAGCTCCGCTAACGTCTCAGCGCGCCGACTGGCAGGCCAGGAGGGACTCGAACCCCCAACATGCGGTTTTGGAGACCGCCGCTCTACCAATTGGAGCTACTGGCCTATATCTATCATCAATAGGGCGCCTGCGTTCATCGCGTTTCCTTATGGGGCGTATGAGCGCGGCAGTGATTGCAAAACTTTTTAAGTTCCAACCGCTCCGTCGTGGTCTTTTTATTCTTTGTCGACGTATAATTGCGGTTTTTGCATTTAGTGCATTCAAATGTAATAATGTCTCGCATTGCCGCCGCCCTATTCTAAAATCTCGGAAATAGTGCCGGCTCCGACGGTTCGGCCGCCTTCGCGAATTGCGAAGCGCAGACCCTTTTCCATCGCTATCGGCGTAATCAATTTTATGGTCAGGTTTACGTTGTCTCCGGGCATCACCATCTCTGTCCCTTCCGGCAACTCCGCCACTCCCGTCACATCCGTCGTACGGAAATAAAACTGCGGCCGGTACCCGTTGAAGAACGGCGTGTGCCGCCCTCCTTCTTCCTTCGTCAGAATATACGCTTGCGCCTTGAAATGCGTGTGCGGCGTTATGCTTCCCGGAGCCGCGATAACCTGCCCGCGCTCCACGTCTTCCTTATTCGTCCCGCGCAGCAGCAGACCTACATTGTCTCCCGCCAAACCTTCATCCAGCAACTTGCGGAACATTTCCACCCCCGTCACGACGCGCTTCACAGTGTCCCGCATCCCGACGATCTCGATTTCCTCGCCTACCCGCACCTTCCCGCGCTCCACTCTCCCCGTCGCCACCGTGCCGCGCCCTGAGATCGTGAATATATCTTCCACCGGCATCAAAAACGGCTTGTCAATTTCTCTCTGCGGTATCGGAATATACCTGTCCACGGCATCCATCAACTCAAGAATCTGTTTCTCCGCTTCCGCATCCCCTTCAATCGCCTTCAGCGCGCTTCCACGAACCACCGGTATTTCTTCCCCGGGAAATTCATAGAACGTCAGCAATTCCCGAACTTCCAATTCTACCAGGTCCAGCAGCTCCGGATCATCCACCATGTCGATCTTGTTCATGAACACTACGACAAACGGCACCCCTACCTGCCGCGCCAGCAGTATGTGCTCTCGCGTCTGCGGCATCGGCCCGTCCGCCGCCGATACCACCAGGATCGCTCCATCCATCTGCGCCGCGCCCGTTATCATGTTCTTGATATAATCCGCGTGCCCGGGGCAATCCACGTGCGCATAATGCCGGTTCGCCGTCGTATATTCCACATGCGCCGTCGCAATCGTGATCCCTCTCGCCTTCTCTTCCGGCGCATTGTCAATCGAATCGAACGACCGCACCGATATTTTCGGATCCTTCTTGTGCAGCACCATCGTGATTGCCGCCGTCAACGTGGTCTTTCCGTGATCGATATGCCCGATCGTTCCTATGTTCACATGCGGCTTGCTGCGATCAAATTTCTCTTTTGCCATATTATCCTCCGACTAAGAGCCCGACGATTTACCACGGATTTTAGAGATCACTTCTTCGCTGACTGCCTTCGGCGCTTCATCATAATGAGAAAAGTGCATGGATGAGGTAGCCCGCCCCTGAGTCATGGAACGCAGGTCTGTAGTATAACCAAACATTTCCGAAAGGGGAACCTTGCATTGAATAATTGTCGAGCCGAGGCGATTTTCAGCCGACTCAACCCGTCCCCTGCGAGAATGGAGGTCTCCGGTAACACTCCCCATATACTCTTCAGGCACGACCACTTCAACCTTCATCATGGGTTCAAGAAGCACAGGCTTAGCGCGCTTGGCCGCTTCTTTCAATGCCATGGAGCCCGCAATTTTAAAAGCGATTTCCGAAGAATCCACTTCATGAAAGGAGCCGTCAACCAGCTTCACCTGTATGTCCACCATCTCATAGCCGGCTAAAACCCCAGTATCCAATGCTTGACGGACGCCTTCTTCTACAGGCGCAATATATTCACGCGGTATTGCTCCGCCAATAATCTCGTTGACGAATTCAAACCCTTGCCCGGCAGGAAGCGGATCGAGTTCGATTTTCACATGCCCATACTGACCGTGCCCTCCGGTTTGCCGGACGAACTTCCCTTCAGCTTCTGCATGCTTGCGCACCGTCTCACGATAAGCCACTTGAGGCTTCCCGATATTGGCGGCCACTCCGAATTCGCGAATCATTCGATCTACAAGAATTTCAAGGTGAAGCTCGCCCATGCCGGAGAGAATAGTCTGTCCGGTATCCGGGTCCGTGTGGACTCTAAATGTGGGGTCCTCACGAATCAGCTTGTCGAGCGACAACCCCAGCTTCTCCTGATCGCTCTTTGTCTTTGGCTCTATCGCTACGGAAATTACGGGAGCCGGGAATTCAATAGCTTCAAGCACGATCGGATTCTGCTTATCACAGATAGTATCACCGGTGCTGACATTCTTAAGCCCCACAATCGCCGCAATATCTCCGCAATAAACCTCTTTAATTTCTTCGCGCTTATTCGCGTGCATTTTAAGCAGGCGACCAACTCTTTCGACAGTATCCCGCGTGGAATTGTATACGCTGGAGCCGGACTTGAGTTGACCGGAATAAACCCGGAAAAATGCAAGATGTCCGACAAACGGATCCGTCATTATCTTGAACACCAACCCGGCGAAAGGCTCATCATCGGACGCCTTACGCACCGGGGGAATTCCACCGTTTTCAGAAACGCCCGTCACAGACGACACTTCCAGGGGAGAAGGAAGGTATGCAACGATTGCATCAAGCAACTGTTGAATGCCCTTGTTCTTAAAAGCTGAACCGCAAAGCACCGGCACGAATTTCAAATCAATCGTGCCTTTGCGCAAGGCTGCCTTAAGATCCTGGTTTTGAATCGGTTCTCCACCCAGGTATTTCTCAAGAATGTGATCGTCCACTTCTGATGCTGTTTCGATCAAACGCTCCCGATACTGAGCTGCATCATTGAGGTATTCCTGTGGGATGTCTTCGACTTCGAAATCGGTCCCCAGGTTTTCCTCTCTGAACATAATGGCTTTTTGATTGATGAGATCAATGACGCCCCTAAACTCATCTTCTATCCCCATCGGCAGTTGCACGGCGACAGGGACGGAATTCAAACGAGTGCGCATCATGTCAAGCACTCGCGGAAAATCGGCTCCAGGACGATCCATTTTGTTCACAAACCCAATTCGCGGAACACAGTACTTGTCCGCCTGCCGCCAAACCGCTTCCGATTGCGGCTCTACGCCTTCCACCGATCCGAAAAGCGCAACCGCGCCATCCAGAACCCGTAGGCTGCGTTCAACTTCGGCTGTAAAATCCACATGACCAGGGGTGTCAATAATGTTCACCCGATGGTCATCCCAAAAGCAAGTCGTAGCAGCGGACGTGATAGTAATCCCGCGCTCCTGCTCCTGCTCCATCCAATCCATCGTAGCGGTGCCTTCGTGCACCTCGCCCAGCTTATGGGTTATCCCCGTATAGTATAGAATCCGCTCCGTAGTGGTAGTCTTGCCGGCGTCAATATGAGCCATGATGCCTATGTTTCTGGTTCGATCTAACGGTACGGAACGCCCCACAAAAAAACCCCGCTACCATCGATAATGAGCAAAAGCCTTGTTGGCTTCAGCCATCCGATGTGTATCTTCCTTTTTCTTGATAGCGCCACCGCGGTTGTTGGCAGCGTCAAGGAATTCGGCCGCCAGTTTTTCCCGCATGGTTTTTTCGCTGCGCCCTCTTGCATTGATAATCAGCCACCGGATTGCCAGCGAAGTCCTGCGATCCTGCGAAACCTCCACAGGAACCTGATAGGTTGCACCGCCCACTCTTCTCGATTTTACCTCCAGGATAGGCTTTACATTATCGAGGGCTTTTTTAAAGACCTTCACGGGATCATCCTTGGCTCGATCCTTAACCACATCGAGACTGCCGTAAAAGGCTCCTTCGGCGACGCTCTTTTTGCCTTGAATCATCATGCAATTGATGAACTTTGTTATGAGCGTGCTTCCAAATGCTGGATCCGGAAGCGTCTCTCGTTTTGGAACTTCTCTTCGCCTCGGCATATTAAAATCTCCAAAAGACGTACTGGCACTGCTTACTGCACGGGGTGAGGACGGCCACCGAGAGCGAATCTTGTCGGCTTCTGGCTGGCGCCGTATTAAAAACTCGGCGGGCGCGAATCGCTCACCCATGAACAGTAGTTATAAAGAAGTGAATTAGCTTTTAGGCCGCTTGGCGCCATACTTCGAACGGGATTTTTTCCGATCCTGCACTCCGACAGAATCTAATGTACCCCGCACGACATGGTACCGAACCCCGGGGAGGTCCTTGACACGTCCACCGCGAATCAAAACGATGGAGTGTTCCTGCAGGTTGTGCCCAATTCCTGGAATATAGGTGGTAACCTCTATCCCATTGGTAAGACGGACACGCGCAACTTTACGCAGAGCAGAATTTGGTTTCTTGGGTGTAGATGTATATACCCTCGTACAAACTCCTCTACGCTGGGGACTCCCCTGCAAAGCCGGACTCTTCGTTTTATAACGAATCTTCTTTC
>CAYTYP010000036.1:10509-51518 GCA_964441405.1 uncultured Acidobacteriota bacterium | reverse complement strand
CCCTGGTACACAATCATAGAATAAAAGAACCCTGGAGGGGTGAAAGAAAGCAATTGCCAAAGATACCTTTCATCAAACTCAATCCCGTATTCTTTAAGAAGCTCCTGAACTTATACGATGCGGATTCTGGGAGTGACCGGCGCGACCGGCTGCTAGACTCGCCTATGATAAAAGGGAGCTATTCCGGTCGCGCTTGAATAATGCGGATTAAATCTACTTCTTCGCTTGAGCGGCTTTGGCAATATCTTCGGGTGTGGCGTCTTTTGCGCATCGGCATCCGAAATTATAGATATGATTGCCCGGCCATGCGGCTCTTTCCCATATATGGCCTTTCTTTCCTATGAAACCCGAAGCAAGTCCACGGACGGAACGTATTTTGGTTCCCATTTTAGGATGAGGCTGTGGATTGCCCGGATAGGCTGGGAACCAGGAATCGGTCCATTCCTGAACGTTGCCCAACATGTCATGAACGCCAAAGGGGCTGACGTCGTTGAATTGCCCGATCTGAACTGCCTTCGCATTACCGGCTTCGTGAGTGTTGGCACGGCCATCTTCCCACTCATTGCCCCATGGATATCGCCTGCCGTCTGTTCCACGGCCGGCCTTTTCCCATTCGGCCTCGGTAGGGAGCCTTTTCCCCTGAGACTTGCAGTAAGCGTTCGCGTCGTTCCAGGAAATGCCGACAATTGGATACAGCGCTGTTTCCGGAGTCATAAACAGTCTCCAGTCTTTCCCGGCTTTCGCCCCTTCCCCGATATATTTGTTTTTGATTGAAAAGTCCTGGAACTGCAAAAAAGTGACTTCATACTTATCAATCCAGTAAGCCGGAAGTTTCACTTTATGTTCAGGGTATGCCAGGTAAATATCCTTTGTGGTCCCGGTATCGTTGCTGCCCATGATGAATTCACCCGCCGGGATGAAAACCATTTCGCCGGGAACAACTTCCGGCTCCGTATTTTCAACCTCAGCGACCGATTCCTGAGCCTCTTTTTCTTTATCAACTTTTTTGCCGCAAGCGCTTAGCGCGAACATGCAGAGCAACATTCCAGAGACACAGAGAATTTTTCGTAACATTGCTGCCTCCTTTAAAAATCTTTGCTAATACTATGCTCCTGCTAATTTTATACAATTGCAGGCCATTTAGAAACAACAGAAAGTTAAATAAACAGGAATTTATCGGATTCAGACCATTTATCGCTTCATTCTCGTTGCAATTGCGGAAATCTATCACTATGATGCGCAACCATAAATAAAAACTATTTTGCAATTGACCGTGTCCCTACAGAGGCTCGAGATGGAAAAGGCGCATGCGAAGTTGCGATCGGATCTCGAGATCCATCCGGAAGCCGATTCCTCTGTCATCTTGAAAGACCCAATTGTAAATCGATTCTACCGCTTTCCTTCCGTCCAGGCTTCCGTTCTCGATCTTCTAAATGGACAGCAGGAGTTCGACGTCATTGCCGAGATCGTTTCCGGCAAACATCAATTGGAAGTCCTCCCGACTCAGGTAAAAGAATTTGCCGAAAAACTTCAGGCGCTGCTCTTGCTCGACAATCCCTATTGCTGGGCCAAAATTGCGGAATTGAGCGCCGGCAAAAAGAACTGGATGCGGGATCTGCTGTCCATTAAATTACATGTTTTCAACCCGGACAAACTCCTGACCAGGCTGGAAAAAAAAATGAGCTTTTGCTTCAGCCGGCATTTTGCGGCATTAACCGCAAGCCTTGCTTTCGTCGCTCTCATTCTCTCGGCAGCCAACTGGGACTCCATCATCCTCTCCATCGGAAAGCTCTTTTCGCTTTATTCAATTCCCCTGATCCTAATCGTTGTCAGCGCCATAATGACCGCCCATGAATTCGCCCATGGATTGACGCTCAAACATTTCGGCGGCAAAGTAAAGGAAATGGGCTTTCTGATCCTTTACTTTATTCCTGCCTTTTATTGCAATGTCAGCGACGCCTGGATGCTGAAAAAACGCGAGCGGCTATTAGTCACGCTGGCGGGGAGCTACATACAGGTTTTCATATGGGCTTGCGCCACAGTGGCATGGAGGCTTCTGTCGCAGGAAACAGTTGCCGGCCAGGTATGCCTTATCATCATAGGCTTTTCCGTCATCCAGATTTTCTTCAATCTCATCCCACTGATTCGCATGGATGGCTACTACCTGCTGAGCGATATAGTCGAAATTCCAAATCTGCGGCCCAAAGCGCTTGGATTCCTGAAAAGAAATATTGCAGCCTGGATTTCCGGAACGCCGCTGGAAAAAAAAGAAATGATCAGCAGAAGAGAAAAAAACATTTTCCTTTATTATGGGTTGTCCTCTTTGTTGTTCACCGCGGTTCTCCTGTTGATAATGTTTTTGCGTTTGGGAGGTTGGATGATTCAACAGTATCAGGGATTCGGTCTATTCCTAAGTTCCATTCTTTTCCTTGTCGCCGTCCCGCTTGCAGCTAAAGAAAACACATCTTTTGCCGGAACGCTGCTGAAATCGGGGCTCAGGCGCATTCGAAAAGCGCCACTGTTCTTCGTTGTTTTGGTCTTAATTGTTGCAGCTGGGTTTCTGCCTTGGGATCTGAAGGTGTCGGGAGATTTCTCGGTCATGGCCCTCAATCGCATTTCCGTATCCTCCCAGGTCGTGGGAAATTTGAAAAAGATTCATGTAAAACAAGGGGATCGAGTGCGCAGAGGAGATCCGCTGGCCGAGATGGAAAATCTCGAATTGGCCGCCGGTTTTCAGGAAACCACCGGTGAATTGGCAGCTCAAAGGGCTGCTCTGGACTTATTGAAAGCGGGAACAAGGACCGAGGAAATTGATAATGCGCGGACGTTGATTGATACTAAAAAGGCTGAGCTATATAACTCCACTCGCATCGAAAAATCCCGGGAAATGCTGTCCGAAACCATCGCTAAAAAAACGGCTGAATTGGAAAATGCCCGGTTGAATTACGAAAGGACACAAAACCTTCTGAAAGACGGACTGGTCGCTCGTAATGAAGAGGATCGGGATCGGACGGCTTACCAGGTAAAACAGAGGGAATTGCAGGAAGCTAAAGGCCAATTGGCCGTTTTGGAGGAACAGACAGAACGCGACCAGGATATCAAGCGCAAGGAATTGGCGCAGACCGAAAGCGCGTTGCAAATCCTGCTGGCAGGTTCACGAAAGGAATCCATCCGGGCTGTGGAATCACAGGTGAAAAAACTGGAGGAGAAGCAGATCATCTTAAATCGGCAATTGGAACTTCTAATAATCCGAAGCCCTATAGATGGCGTTGTCGCCGGCCCTCATCTCCAGAACCGTGTCGGAGACTACCTGAATAAGGACGCTGTATTTTGTGAAATCGTCAGCGAAGGAATAGTGATCATTGAAATGCCTGTTCCCGAGAAAGAGATGGATGTTGTGCGTTTGGGCCTGCCAATCACAATGAAATTAAGAGGCTATCCAAGACAACGCTATGAAGCGCTGGTCGGAAATATCGCTCCCATCGCAACAGGGAATGGACTCGAAAAAACGGTAATGGTTCAAGGGGAATTGGAAAATAAAGACGGCATCTTCCGCACCGGAATGACCGGCGTAGGTAAAATACTCTGCGGGAAAAGGAGAATTGGCGAACTCGTCACCCGCAGAGCGATACGCTGGTTGCGCACAGAGTTCTGGGAATACCTCCCCTGACTTAGCGGGAAATAATATTGATTTAGTATTTACGGATTATTCTTACTTTTTTGTTGACAAAGGTTACAACAGTTTGTTAGCTATATTCTAAGTTGTTCGTAGCTTAAGTATTTTAAAGTTTTTTGTGTTTTTTATTCTCGAATAGCTCTCTCACCTTGAATGGCATCGAAGATGCTAATCCCAATCTGAGTAAGAGCATAGCAGGGCTTTAAAAGAATTCGCATTCAGGACATTGGCCTTTGCCGCTGATTGATGTATGGGCATGCCTATTTTTATTGGCATTTTGCTCGCATTTTGATCAGAAGTCTTTTGGCTTGAGGGTTGGTTTGTCTTTAGTGCGTTTGATTTAATGCCTTTCGTTGCATCCGGTTTTCGATTCAGAGGGAACTTTTTCTCTGCGAGGGTGAGAGCCGGAAACAGTTAAAAACCAAGCAAAGATCAAAAGGAAGTCCATTATGGCAAGTGGAATCCTCTGGTTTTAGATTGAGTTCGCATAAACTTAATCTTATCAACACTTAGGAGCTTTCATGCAAACAGAAATTGAAATTCTTGAATCCCGTGAAACGCCTGGCGTTATCTGGATTCCGAGATAACTCACTTCAATTGCAATCTAATTGATTGCCAAGTATCGGAACAATATACATATCGGCATTGAATGTTTAAACGTTCAATGCCGATATGTAGTTAGTGTTTTATCCGGTATTAATAAATGACATGGTCAGAGCTTCCGGCCAAACTGAAGATTTACATTTCGTTTTTATGTAGTTTGGCTTTCATTATTTCGATATCTGCTGTATTTGATCTGCTTTCCCAACCACATGAAAGCGGTTGGATAGTTTTATTTCTAGTTGTTCTCCTGACAGTCCCTTTTTGCCTCCTGTTACCATCTGTCAATATGGCAGTTGGAATCGGCGATGCCTTTATCATGGCAATTGCCATGATATATGGTACCGCGCCCTGTATAATTGCTACCCTCTTTCACACCTTAGCTTTATCTTTCTCAAAGCAGCCTCGTACATACTATTATAAAATATTATTCAATCTCAGCAGCATGATTTGCGGGGCATGGCTGTATAGCAGTATCTATCATTTAATAAACCAGAGAAGCAATCAGTTACAGGACGTTGTTGTTCCTGCCGCCGCTTTGGTCACCGTTTATTTTATTTTAAATTCCATTTTAATTTCTATTGCAATTTCCTGGTCCAGTGGTGAAAGCATCATAAAATTTTGGCTGAAAAGCTGTGCTCCCTTAGCTGTAGATTTTCTTTTTTCAGCAGCAGCAGCTATCGCTTTTGTTCTACTTCATAGCTTTCATAAGCTTGCGCCTCTTGCAGCTTCACCCATCGTCGTAGTTGTCTGGGGATGGACCAAAATAAACCAGTCGAGGGTAATGGAGACAGAAAAGTATCTCTTGGAACAGGAGGAGCTTTATCTTCGGACAGTAGAATCTTTCGCCGTGGCAGTGGAAGTCAGAGATCAGAACACCTATGGCCACATCCGTAGAGTAAAAGTCTACGCCAATGAACTGGCCCGCCTGTGCGGAATTAAAGATCCCCGGGAATTAAAAGCAATCCGGACAGGCTCTCTGCTTCACGACATCGGGAAACTCGCGATTGATGACTACATCCTGAACAAACCGGGACGGCTTTCAAAACAGGAATTTGAAAAAATAAAAATGCATGTGCAGGCAGGAGACGAAATACTTCAGGGAATCCATTTTCCATTCCCTGTCGCGGAGTATGTTCGCTGCCATCATGAGCGCTGGGACGGTCTTGGCTATCCCAACGGATTGAAAGGGGGGCAAATTCCCCTGGGGGGCAGGATACTGGCTATTGCCGATGCGTTTGACGCGATTCGCTATTCAAGGCCTTATAAACTGCCGGTGAATATTGGAGAAGCCATAGATATTTTGCGTTCCCAGAGCGGGACCGCCTACGACCCCAGACTTGTTCAGCTGTTTATAGATAATATCGACGAAGTGGAAAAAATAGCTTTAAGAGAATCCGAGAACATGCCGGAACTTTCCTTCCGTCAATCCCTGATCAAGGCCGATCAGGCCATTTCAGATTCCAATATTGCCCTTGAAAATACACTCCTGAGCGATTGCCCGGTCGAACTCCTCCGATTTGCCGAGTTTTGCAGCGTAGCGACAGGCTATATCGAACTTTCGGACCTTTTCCCGGTTCTATCGCGCTACATTGAGTCTCTGGTTCCGTTCAGCACCTGCGCTTTTTATCTCGACAATGGAAACGGTTGCGTAGAAATCCAGCATGTGACCGGATGTTTTTCCGAAAAGCTCATAAAACATCGGCTTCCAATAGGCAAAGGCATAAGCGGCTGGGTCACGGCTAATAACCGTTATATGTTAAACACTGATTCGGCTCTCGATTTTCAGGATTTAACAGACGATTTTTCGATTTTAAAAAATACTTTAGCCGTCCCTTTTAGTTTCGGAGAAGAATGTTTAGGAGCCATCTGCGTCTATGGAAAAGACTCCCTGTCCTACAGCGTGGACGATTTGAATGTCTTACAGGCAATTGCCGGATTTGCAGCTCCAACCATCGCAGAAATCCGGAACCGAAAAGATACCAGAGCGGAAGATTCACTCGACCCGACAACTCACCTTCATCGCCTTCATTATCTTAAAACCATCGGGCCGCAACTGCTTGCCTCCGCACGAAAGGATCGCTCTCCGGTATCCCTGATATATCTCGAAATTAAAAACCTTCCCGGCATATTCAGAACCTATGGAGCGGATGCGGGAAATTCGATTTTAAAGGGAATAGCAGATTGCATTAAACCCGAGTTGAGAAAAACAGACATCCTGGTCCGGTATGGGAATCGGGCTTTTATAGCTTTTCTGCCTGGGACGCGTGACGATCAGGCGCTACGCTGCACCCAGCGCTTGAAGCAGCGGATCCGGAACGAGCATTTCAGTCCGGGCGGACGGAATATGTCGATGGACTGTTTAACAGGATATTCATCCTATCCCAATGGCGGAACCGATATTTTCGCTCTCATTCAATCCGCGCAACAATCCATCGGGTGGAAAGCTTCCAAGGCCGGTTCCAAGGTCGTAGGATTTAATCCCCGTTCCTGAGCCGACTATTTGCGCCGAAACGGACGAAAATCCCAATAACATTTGTTGCGCTTCAGAAACTGCAGGGTTACGGCATAACGTTTTTCAGGAACTCCCAGAAGAGTAAAAGCCTCCCGATATCTGCCTCCGGAGTCTTTCAGCGCCAGCTGTACAATTCTCCTCAAGGCTGAAACGCTCATCTGATGCTTCAAAAAAGGCTTTTGGATCATCTCTTCAAAATTCCCTCTGGTTTCCAGGATCTCACGGTAGATCCGGCCGGCCGAATTCGATTCCGACAGGCTATTGACTGCACTCTCCCGTCGAATTTCGGGGGGCAATTCTTTTGTCCCGATCACCGAACCTGTTGTGGAGTAATACGAGTTGGCTACCATGTTTTTCAGTTCCCGGATATTTCCTGGATATTCATAGTTGCTGAGCAAAACCATTGCATCCTGGGAAAACCTTTTGAAT
Organism: uncultured Acidobacteriota bacterium; assembly: GCA_964441405.1. Lineage (GTDB taxonomy): Bacteria > Acidobacteriota > UBA6911 > UBA6911 > UBA6911 > UBA6911. The sequence goes on along the minus strand of CAYTYP010000036.1, from coordinate 44,298 downwards.
CGTCCTCCCTCCGATTCAGCGATTTTCTCCAGAAAACACTGAATCAACATTGGGATATCCTCCAGTCTTTCCCGCAACGGCGGCACCCGAATTTCCATTTGGTTCAAACGATAATAAAGGTCTTCCCGGAACCGACCCAACCGGATCTCATCCAATAGATCTCTGTTGGTAGCGGCGACCACCTGGATATCGATTTTTCTCTGCACGGTTTCGCCGATGCGTCGGACCTCACGTTCCTCCAAAACACGCAACAGTTTCGCCTGCAAGCGGAAAGGAAGATTGGAAATTTCATCCAGAAAAACCGTGCCTCCCTGAGCCGCCTCCAGAAGCCCCTGCCTGTTTTCAGCGGCGCCGGTGAAGGATCCCTTGCGGTAACCAAACAGCTCTGCTTCCACCAGGCTGTCCGAAAGAGAACCGCAATCCAGCGGCAGGAACGCCTCCGATTTTCTGCGTCCGGTCCTGTGTATCGCCCGTGCGATGAGTTCTTTCCCGGTTCCGCTTTCTCCAATGATGAGAATGCCCAGAGGAGACGCAGCCGCCATCCCTATCCGGTTGCGCAAAGCTTCGACTCCCGCGCTCTTTCCGACTATCTCGTCATAATCTTCCCGAACTTGTATAAGGAATTGCTCCAACTCCTTTTTTTCTTTGAGGAGTTGTTGATGCGCCAGCGCGTTGTTAATGGAAATTGCCGAGAGATTGCAAAAGGCGGCGAACAGATTGATTGTAGACTCGCTTAATCCTCCCACCGGCTTCGAATGATCGGCATAAAGCAACCCGATCACCCGGCCGGCAGTCTTGAGGGGGGAGCACAATGCCCTTCCAACGCTCCCCGGCAGCACTCGGGGATCATCATGCAGGTTGGCGCTGATGATTGGATTGCCTTGCCGGCATACTTCTTCCAAAAGGCTTTGATTGACGGCTTCAACGTATTCCAGCGATTTCCTTTTATCATCTCTTCCCTTCGCCAACTGCAATTTGCCTGTTAATTCATCCTTGAGATAAACCAAAGCCCGCTGCATACCCATGGCCGATATCAACTGATCCAGGATGGCTTCCAGCAGCGGATCCAGTTCCTGGATGGAATTGACGGTTGCGCTGACGCGCAGAAGTATCCGGGACTTCTCGTCATCATGCAATTCCACCATAGCAGCTCCGGGGTTGGGTTCTTTATCCGCGTCCAATATCCGCACCAGGTCGCTTTTGATTCGAGCTCGATCGAATACGCTGTAATAGGAAGAGAACAGTTCCAATGGCATCTGGCTTTCCAGGCTGCAAATGCGCTCATAAGCCTGTTTTGCATGAAAAAAACAGTCGCCCGGCCGGGAAATCTTTTCATACAGGATGCACATTTCATACTGCGCCCGCAACGCCGTCTCTCCATGGCCATTGGATTCGATCAACCGATAAGACATTTCCAGTTCCCTGAAAGCTTTTTCCATCAAGATCGCTTCCCCGTCGGTTGATTCGGCGGTTATGGCCGACGCGCTCCGGCTTTTCATCGCATAGATTCTCCCCAGGAGCAGGCGCGCTTTGCTGATCAGGGCGATGGAATCCATTGCCGTCGCCAACCGGAGGGCGTTTCCGGCGTACTTTGCCGCCGGCTCCGCTTCCTGTTGTTTGATGAATAGTTCGCCCAAATGCAATTTGACGATGCACATGTGATAGGGCCAGCGCTTCTTGGTTACGGAACGGTCTAATGAGTAGAGGCAGTTCATAGCGTCTCGAATCGAACCACGCTCATACAGGATTCGGGCCCTCAGGGCTTCAGTCAGCTCGTATTCATAAAAGTGGGCCTCTCTCGTCTGGTTTCGGGAAAGGCATTCGATATTCTTCAAGGCTTCATCAAAAAGGCCCAGGTTGAAATAATAGCTGGCAGCTATAAAATGAGAATGGCCCACCGTGTGCAAAGCCGGTTTATGTCCGGATTCTTTGCTTAAAAGTTTGATAACCTCGCCTGCCCCTCTGTAATCGTCGGCGGCAAGTTTGATTTCCGCCAGAATCGCATGGAAGGCGCTGCTGATGACCGGATTGTTAAATCCACTTACAGACTTTTCTGCAAGCTCAGCCGTTTTCAGCGCTTCTTGAATACGCCCCATTCGGCATAAACACTCAGCCAGGTTTGCTAAAACCTGAGATCTGATCGTAATGGACCGATTTTTCTCGCTAAGTAAAACTGCTTCCCTATGCTTTTCAAGCGCAAGAGGATATCTCCCTAATGCCATTAAAATAATAGCAAAGGTAGAGAGGGCAGAACAAAGCATGTGAGGTTCATTCGAAAAATTTAAGGCAGATTGAGCTTTTTTACATGAAATTAGTGCTTCGTTTAGGTTGCCGGTAATCCGATGAATAAAAGCTGCAAGAATCTGGATACGCCCTGTCAGCAAAACATCGTTACAACCTGAAATTGACTGAAGCGCCCGATCAAGAAATGGCAAACCGCGTCGAGGATGCGATTGCATCATGGCTCCAAACGCCAATTCCGCGAGTAGCATAGCTTTTGTGGTATTGGTTTCTTGACCGGAATGTTTCCTAAAGAGACGCAGTCCTTTTCTACAACATGCTTGTTGTTCAGAAAAATCGCCGAGATACCGGTAGGCAAATGCAAGTTGAATGAGCATTTGAGCTTTAAGCTCCGCGCCGATTGTGCGGCTGCGGCTCATTTCACTTTTTAAAAGCAGCATCGCTGTTTTAGGACGGCCCAGCGCAAACATCGTATCGCTGGCGTCGATGGCGGCTCTGCAGAGGTCCTCTCTTGTCAGGCCGCTGCGATCGCGAAAAATGTATTCAAAGCAGCGCAACGCGTCTTCGTGGGCAAATTCAGAACGGGCTTGAGCGGCCAGAGACATTGCATAACGAACTGCTTTCTCACCCAACCATCCCTGGATGCAATGCAGGGTAAGTTCTTGCAGGTTTTTTTCTGCGGCGCTTTCTCGTTCGAGGACTTCGGCTATTCTGCGATGCATTTTACGAAGCCGTTTGCCATGTAACGCGCCCCGGATCACTTCTGAAATCAGCGCATGCCGGAATTCAACAGTCCTTTCTTTATCGTTTGTCTCGATCCTCACCATCTGCCGACGGCTCAATTCATTAAGAGCTTCGGATATATCGGAGGCGTTCCATGCGATTGTTGAAAACAGCAAATCAATGGAAACTGCGCGATTAAACAAAGACAACCAGCCTGCCAGTTCGGAAGCTGCGGAGGAAAGCTGTTCAATTCTCCGGTGCAGCACTGCGCCGACGCTCGCCGGAGCTTCCAAATTATTCAGATTTTCCTCTGCCCATTCCCATCGGCCGCCTTCACGCTGAAGGAGATTTAGCTCAACCAGATGCTTCAGCATCTCTTCGAGAAAAAAGGGATTCCCTCCGACGCTGCGAAAGATCCACGAACCGAGCGTTTCTTTCAATCTTGGATCTGCAGTCATGAGGGACACAAGTTCCGCTACGTTTTCTTGCGTCAAGGGATCCAGGGCAACCACCTGTCCCCGTTGTTGTCGGATGGAAAGCTCCACAACCTTCTCTATTGCAGCGTTGGATTTCTCTCCCGATCGAAAGCTGACGCACATCAGGACCGGATGAGCCTGAATATCCGAGCAAAGGTAATCAAGCACAGCGCCGGTGGACTCATCCGCCCAGTGAAAATCATGCAACAACAGCAGCGTCGGGCGATCGGACACGCGCCGGACCAGCTCTCTGGTCAAAAGATCCCGGAATTGCCCGGCGGCATATTCCAAGGAAATATCAAAAGCCCCGGAGGCTGCAACATGAGCCCCATCTCCAAAGCGAAATAATTCCTCTCCCTGGATAGGCGTCGCCCTTTCGAGAATCTGCCGATAAGGGCTGTAGGAGCCTTCCTCCCGAATGCGACAGGCGCCTTCAACCACTCTCCACCCATTAAGAAGGGCCCAGCTTCTCAATTCATCCATGCACCTGGTTTTCCCGGATCCGGCTTCTCCGGTTATAAACACTGTCCAGCCGCGCCCGTTTCCACGAACTCGTCTGGCGCAATCTTTCAGAATGGTCATTTCCTTATCCCGGCCGATCAACCGATTCCCCGAAAATTGGCTCTCCAGGCCGCTAAGATCTGCTTCGGAAGAGTCCCGGCCGATGATATTGCGGATAGGCTGAATTGCTTTTTCTGCGGTTGAGGGCCTTTTGGCCGGGTCTTTATCCAGAAGCCGGCTTATCAGCTGAGATAAGGGAATGCCGTTCTTTAAGCGCTCAATAGGTCGAAGATCGATGCTCCCCTGCAGATGCTTTTGAGCGAGGAATCCGGGGTCTTCATCTTCAAAAGGAAGCCGCCGCGCCAGCAATAGATAGATCATTATTCCGAGTGAATATAAATCCGAACTGCGGCTGGATTGCCCTCCCATCAGAATCTCCGGAGCTGTAAATGCAAGCGAACTATTCCCGAAGTTCTGTCGTGAATTGGGAGCCCAGTTTTCCAGTCCGACATTCAACAGCTTGAGACGCGTCCCTTCCCATGATCCCGGCGCTTCGGATAAAATCAAATTGGAAGGTTTCAGATCCCCATGGATTATCCCCCGCGCGTGCAGGTAATGAATTGTTCGAGCCAGTCCGGATATCAGCTTTAACAATTCCGGCGCGTCTATATCTTCTGTCCCGGAATAGAGATCCTTCCCTTCAATATATTCTTCGATAACAAATAGCTCTTTTGTTTTTCCCAAAATTCCAAAATCCATTATTCGGGCGAGATTAGGATGCCGTATTCTGCGCAGAAAGGACAATTCCCGGCCAAGGGAATCCAATTCCCGGCTTTCTGTTGGAAGACAGGCAAAGACTTTTGCAACGAGCCGGGTCTTCGCTTCACTTCGATCATGGCAAAGGTAAACATCTCCTCGCCCGCCTTCTGATATGAGCGCATCCATTTGATAGCGCTCGCCAAAGAACAATCCCTGCCTGAATTGATTTTGTGATCTGTTCATAGAGGTCAACGTTGAGAATAAGCGATGTAAGAAGCAAAAAAAAAAGCCCTCATTTCTCACCAGATTTCACATCGCAGCGGAGACAGGCATGAATACAAAGCATACGATCCGGCCACGATCCTCTTGAAACCTCTTAAGGAACGCGAACAAACGCAAGCAGCAACCATGCCCAATCAGCCGCTGCAGAAATACAGCGAGAAATGAGGGCTATAATCCTGAATTCATAAAACGGCGCCCTAAAAACGGCGCCGGCAGTTATTTACTTCTTTGGAGGAACAACTGAATCTTTGAAAGCTTTGGCGACTCGGAATTTCACAACGGTCTTCGCCGGAATCTTGATAGCGGCGCCTGTTTGTGGATTCCTTCCCATTCTAGCCTTTCTGGCGGCTTTCACCGCTTTTCCGATACCGGGAATAATGAACTGACCATTCTTCTTGGTTTCGGTTACCGCAGTAGCTGCGATGAGATCCAGAACTTGGTTGGCCGTCGCCTTGGTCAACCCGGCCTTGTCGGCTACCAGAGTAATCAACTGAGCTTTTGTCATCACTTTTCCAGCCATTCAACTCCTCCCGCGAAAAATGAAAATTATTGTTAGCCTTACCGGAACACTGCAATTAATCTATGGACATTTTCCGGATATTCTGAAAAAAAGCAATCACGTTTTTTAAAAAAACCCTCTATTTATCAATATTCGCAAACAAAATACTTAATTTGGCCTCATTTTTAAAGGTTCTCTTGCCGACGGACGCATAAAAAGAGATAAAACTCGAAAATATTCGGATGCGGCTACGCTCTTTCCTGATGAGATTTGAACGATATCCGCGCGCACTTTTTATCTGTCCGGCTGGTAATAGGGATTGCGTCCGGCCGCGTGATCGGTTGTATCCAAGACTTCTCCCACCTCCGGAATCAATTCGCGAATAGCTTTTTCAATTCCCATTTTAAGAGTCAGGTGAGAGGAGGCGCAGCCCTGGCATCCCCCCCCGAGTTTAACAAAAACCGAGTTCTTCTTTACATCGATCAACTCAATCCAGCCTCCATGCATCCCAAGGGCCGGATTAATTTCTTTATCCAAGAGGTCCTGGACTTTTTTGCGAATCTCATTTTCGGATGGCATGGCGCTTTCAAATTGAGGACTCACGGCCGGTGCGCCCGATTGTATATGCTCGCGAATCTTAGCGCCAATGCGTTTCCCTATCGCCGGCCAAGGATCAAAGCCTGACTTTGTAACGGTAATCTGGTTTTCGGCGACCAGAATGTTCACAACTTCTGAAATCTCGAAAATTTTCTGGGCAAGCGGTGATAAATTGCCCGCTTCCCGGTTTCCAAAATAGGCTGAACTTCCAGGGTAAATCGGTCGATCAACCGTAAATTTGCAAGTCTCAGGATTTTTCGTTGGTTCGCCGACTATGGCAATATCTTTTTCCACACTCTCTCCTTTTGTTGTTTCAATAAGCTCAAAGTAACTGAGGAACGGCCAGGATGTCAACCGCTCAACCATTGGGAAACGCCATCACAAGCTTCCATTGCGACCGCAGTCCCGATGCCGAATTCTCAGGAATAACGTTTTTTGGGAATTGTGGCGGCGATCGCCAATTTGTATTATTGATTCCATCCGGAAAGGGATCTGCTATGAAAATGAAACTACGGCTCGTTCTCATGTCCATCGCTGCAATAATCTCATTGTTCTTCCTCAAAACAGCGCCGGCAGAATCCCAAACGGCTGCTCTGCATTTGATGCCCATGCCCAAGAACATGACTCTTAATGCAACCAGACTCCTTATCGACCACAATTTTAAAGCAGTTCTGGCCAATAACACAGATGCGCGTCTTGCAGCCGGCGTAGCCCGGTTTCTCCAGAGACTTCAAATGAAAACCGGCATTCCCCTGAACCTGGCGCCCTCACCGGACATTAAACAAACCCTATTGGAAATTCAATGCAAGGCTCCGGGAAAACAGGTGCAGTCCCTGGCGGCCGATGAATCCTACGCCCTCGAAATAACCGATAAAAACGCCAGGCTGGTCGCAGCCTCCCCTGTCGGCGTTTTGCGCGGCCTGGAAACCTTTTTACAGCTAATCAGTTTGGACAATCGTTCCTTTTATGTCCCAGGGCTGACCATTGAGGACAGTCCTCGCTTTCGCTGGCGCGGTCTTCTGGTCGATGTATGCCGCCATTGGGAACCGGTTGAGGTGATTAAGCGGATATTGGATGCTATGGCTGCCGTGAAAATGAACGTTTTTCACTGGCATTTGTCGGATGATCAAGGTTTTCGCGTCGAGTCCAGGCTTTTCCCAAAGCTTCACCAGGAAGGTTCGGATGGAAAGTATTATCGCCAAAGTGAAATAAAAGAAATTATCGCTTATGCGCGCGCACGCGGCATTCGCGTTGTGCCGGAATTTGAAATGCCGGGACACACGACTGCATGGCTGGTCGCCTATCCGAAACTGGCCAGCGCTCCCGGCCCTTATCCCATTGAGCGCTCCTGGGGCGTTTTCGAGCCTACTATGGATCCGACCAAAAGCAGTCTATATACCTTTCTGGATTCATTCATCGGTGAAATGGCCCCTCTATTCCCGGATGAGTACTTCCATGTCGGCGGAGATGAGGTTAACGGCAAACAATGGAGCGCCGCCGCCGGAATTCGCAATTTTAAAGCGCGCGCAAAAATGAAAAACAATCGCGATCTGCAAGCTTACTTTAACCGTCAATTGCTGAAAATTCTCAAAAAACACGGCAAAAAAATGATCGGCTGGGACGAAATCCTGCACCCGGATTTGCCCAAAGACATCGTGGTTCAATCGTGGCGGGGACAGGCTTCTCTGGCCGACGGCGCGCGACAGGGATACCAAGGCATTTTGTCGTTCGGCTATTATCTCGACCATATGAAGCCTGCATCGTTCCATTATCAAATGGATCCTCTCGGCAAAGAGGCTGCCAGTCTCTCAGAACAGGAGCAAGCGCGCATCCTTGGGGGAGAAGCCTGTATGTGGGCGGAATTCGTAAATCCGGACAACATCGAATCGCGCCTATGGCCAAGAGCCGCGGCAATCGCGGAAAGGCTCTGGTCTCCGGCCGCCATTACCGACAATCAAGATATGTATCGCCGGCTCGAACACATGGATCGCGATTTGGATTTTTACGGTTCAATGCACCGCAAGAACCATCTTCAGATGCTGCAACGCATGGCAGGAGACCAAGACATATCCTCATTGAAGACCTTAACCGATCTGCTGAAAGCAATCAGCCTCAGCGTCCGCCAGCGAACGCGCAAGTATTACAGCTATACTCCGATGAATCGTCTGGCTGATGCTGTCCTGCCGGAAAGTGAAACAGCACGCCGGTTTGAAATGCTTGTGGATAGCGCACATAATCAGTTTTATAAGTCACCGGAATCCTTAGACGAAATACGGAGACAGCTGTCGCGCTGGAAGGAAAATGATTCAAAGCTTAAGCCGATTCTCGATCAATCTTACCTGCTGGGAGAGGCTGAATCCCTTTCGGAATTATTGGCAGATCTCAGCAAAACAGGATTAGAGTCGTTGGACTACATAAAAGCGGGGCAGAAAGCTCCGGAGGCCTGGCAAAAGGAAGCTATAGCTTTGCTCGATCGTGCGGACAAACCTCAAGCGGAAGTCCTGATCGCCATCGCCCCTTCGATCAGAAAGCTAGTCAATGTCGCAGCTTCAGGCTTCATAATATTTGATCCTGGCCCTTATGGTTTCTAGGCATCGCTCTTGACTAACAATTCCGTCGTGTCAATTTTAATCCGGGAGGGAATGCAAATGCGAATCGAAAAGGACTCGTTAGGTGAGCGGCGGATTCCAGGAGAGGCTTATTATGGCATTCAGACGGTCCGGGCGATTGAGAATTTTCCCATCAGCGGCTTGAAGCCAAAGCCCTCCTACGTCGATGCGACCGTGCTCATCAAAAAAGCTGCGGCCAAAGTCAACAAAAGCCTGGGAATCCTCGATGCCAGAAAAGCTGACGCCATTATCCAGGCATGCGACGAAATACTGAACGGCGGGCTCAGGGAATGGTTTGTGGTGGATGTGTACCAGGCGGGCGCAGGCGTCTCCCATAACATGAATGCCAATGAAGTCATTGCCAATCGAGCGATAGAGCTGCTGGGAGGGAATAAAGGAGACTATTCCATAATCCACCCGAACGATCACGTAAATATGGCGCAGTCTACCAATGACGTTTGCCCTACCGCTATCCGGATAAGCGCCGCAACGCTAACCGGCGGCTTGCAGGCTTCTTTGAAACGGGTGGAAGACGCTTTTGGGGAAAAATCCCGGGAATTTGACGCCCTGATCAAATCCGGCCGCACCCACCTTCAGGATGCAACGCCTGTAAGGCTTGGGCAGGAATTCGGCGCTTATTCCACCTGCATCCGAAAGAATCGCGAGTCCATTCGGATTGCCATGGAATCGAATAAGGAGCTTGGCATCGGGGGCTCCGCGACAGGCACTGGACTCAATACGCACCCGCAATATCGCACGATGATGGTTCAGGAGTTGAGCCTGGCGAGTGGGATCGAATTCCGAATGGCGGAGGATTATTTCGAATCCATGCAGTCCCTGAGATCCTTTTTGGAACTTTCCGGGGCAGTCCGATGTCTCGCCCAGGACCTTATCCGAATAGCAAATGACCTGCGGCTTTTATGCTCCGGGCCTAAAACCGGCCTTGCCGAAATTATTCTGCCGGCCCTTCAGCCGGGATCGTCCATTATGCCCGGCAAGGTTAATCCTGTTATGGCGGAGATGCTGAATATGGTCTGCTTCCAGGCGATAGGGTGCGATACGACAGTCCTGCTGGCTGCGCAAGCCGGCCAGCTGGAGTTGAATGTAATGATGCCCGTAGTGGCCTTCAATCTTTTACACGAAATAGAAATTATGAAAAATGCCTGCGCTGTATTTGCCGATCGATGCGTTCGGGGCATTCGGGCGGATGCGGATCGCTGTCAATCCTATGCGGAATCGAGCATAAGCCTCGTGACCGTTTTAAATCCCCGAATCGGATATGCGGCGGCGGCGGAAGTGGCCCAAGAGTCTATAGCCTCCGGGCAATCCATCCGGCGGATTGTTTTGGAAAAAGGCCTCCTGAATAGGGAAGAACTCGATCAGCTATTCGATTTGCGGAAAATGACGGAGCCTGGCATTCGCTAGGAGACCGTACTGCTCATTAGTGCAACAGCACTCCAAAGGACGCCGTTCTGGGCTGTACCAAACGGAAGAAATCGGAAAAAGACATTTGGATGGTTTCCGCATGGGTTCCGGCGTTGAAACATATTTCATTATGCAATTTGAGCGAATCATCCATCCAGACGTCCAGGTGATAAATATTGCCGAGCGGAGGCATGGCGCCCAGTTCACAATCAGGAAAAACGTCTTTAAAATCCGCCTCATTTGCAAGTCGAATCCTGTTGACATTCATAAGCCGGCCGAGCCGACCGAGATCCACCCGGCAATTGGCGGGGACTACAGCCATTGTCATTCTCTTATTGTCATCGACAACCATTACGACCTTGGCAAGCTTCTTGCCGCTAAGGTGCTGCGCTTGAGCTATGCCTTGCGCAGTATAGGCAGGCGTATGTCTGTTGGATTGATAAGAAATATGTTGTTCATCCAAATACTGACTGATATTGATTGGAATCGGCATAGAGCTTACCTCCTTGTTTCAACAGCGGAAGCAGCCGCAATAATTTTGAATATCTTGTTTTGATTCTATACCTTTTCGACAGTTCTGACCAGAACAATGGATGAGTGGGAAGGGTTTGTTGAGCGGGAAACCGGAGCCGAAGGCAAGGCCTCCGGCTCCGGTCTTTTCAAAAAGGAACTAGAAAACTCCAGTAACCTTTCGGGTTTTCACGTCTACGTCAACTCTTCTGTAGGCAGGATCCGATGCGGTGCCGGGCATCAGGGTGATGTCTCCGGAAACCGGAACAACAAAACCGGCGCCTTTGTAGGTCATGATGTCGCGGATCGGCAATGTCCATCCTTTGGGCGCTCCCTTGATAGTGGGATCATGCGAAAGGCTGAGATGAGTCTTAACCATGCATGTGCCAAGTTTGGCAAGCTCAGGATCCTTCTCCATCTTCTTGAGCTTTGTTTGGGCGGCCGGCGTATAGCTTACGCCATCCGCGCCGTAAATTTCCTTGGCGATGGTTTCGATTCTCTTGCTGAGCGGCATATCAAGCTCATACAGGAACTTGAAGTTGTTCTTTTCATTGCACGCGTCGATGACGGCGTCGGTGAGTTCAAGAGCTCCGTCGCCGCCCTTCAACCAGTGTTCGGAAACAGCCACTCTGGCTCCGACCGCTTCGACGTTCTTTTTGATAATGTCAACTTCCGCCTTTGTGTCCGTATAGAACGAATTGATGCAGACAACCGGATTGATCCCGGCTTTCTTGACATTCTCAATGTGTTTAAGAAGGTTGGAGCAGCCTTTATCGACCAGTCCGACATTTTCTTCCTTATAGACCGGATCCAGCGGTTTGCCCGGAGGAACAGGAGGGCCTCCGCCATGGCTCTTGAGAGCGCGAACGGTGGCGACCACAACGGCGCAATTCGGCTTCAGTCCGGAGAAGCGGCATTTGAGATTCCAGAATTTTTCAAAACCGATGTCGGCGCCGAATCCACTTTCCGTAACATGATAATCCGCAAGTTTAAGAGCAAGTCTGTCTGCCACAATAGAGGATTGACCGATGGCGATGTTGGCAAACGGTCCGGCATGAACGAATATCGGTTGTCCTTCAATCGTCTGCAGCAGGTTCGGATTGATGGTATTGATCATCCATGCTGTCATGGCTCCATCTACTTCGAGATCTGCCGTGGTGACCGGATCGCCTTTTTTGCTATAGGCGACAACCATTTTCCCGATTCTTTCACGCATGTCTTTAAGGCTGGAGGCGACTGCGAGAATGGCCATCAGTTCGGAGCTGACGGCAATGGCGAATCCGGACTGCATCATGAATCCATCCATTTTGCCGCCGATGCCGATAGTGATGTTGCGCAACGCCTGAGCGCAAAAGTCAATAATCCATTTCATTTCAACGTTTCTGGCATCGATATCCAGCCGTTTCAGTTTCTTGGATGCGAGCATGGCATCATCGTAGTTGTATTCATGCTGCATTCTGGATGTGAGCGCCACCATTCCCAAGTTATGCGCATTGATAATGTCGTTAATGTCGCCGGTTAATCCCAAAGAAAACGGGGTAAGAGGAATGCACTGAGCCAATCCACCGCCCGCAGCGCTTCCCTTGATATTCATGGTTGGTCCGCCGGAGGGCTGTCGGACTGCGCCGGTAACTTTCTTCCCGCGTTTCCCCATGCCCTGAACCAAGCCCATGGTGGAAGTGCTCTTGCCTTCCCCGAGAGGAGTCGGGGTGATAGCTGTTACGTCGATGTATTTCCCGTCCGGTTTATCTTTTAATCTCTCTATTACCGTTTCAAAATCAATCTTGCCGTAATAATGTCCATACGGAATCAACTCCTCATTCTTGATTCCAAGGCCATCCGCAAGCTGCGTGACTGTCTTCATATCTTTTTCGCTTTCAAAAGCGATCTGCCAGTCCGCAAGTTTAGTTGGGTCAAGCTTTGCCATGTGCCATCCTCCGTAAGTTCTATTGATCTTTCTTTTTAATGGTTGTTATGATGATACCGATTCTTTTCCTTTAAACAGTTGCCGTTTTCAAATCCTCATAAGCAATCTTCCAAATTGAAAACACTATAGGATACAAATTTTCCTCGGGATTACAAAGATTAATATATATATCAGATCAGTGCAATCCGTGGCGTTTTTCAATTTTTATATTCTTGGATGCCGTCATGCCTTGCGGGTAAACTGCAGGTGAGGCAACCGCCCCATAAAGATCAACGCACATCCGAGGCAGCAGATTGCTCCCATCGCAACCGCTACAGGCGCTCCAAGCTTTTCCGCCACAGCCCCGGCGATCAAAGACCCGAAGGGCGCCATTCCCATAAACATCATCACATGCAAAGCCATAATCCGGCCGCGCAGATTGTCGGGAACCATGATCTGCATCAAAGTATTGGTCGCCCCCAAAATCACCATGAAGCAAAAACCGACCGGGACCAGAAATAAAGCTGAAAGCCAGAACAAACGGGAACCTGAGAATAACAACAAACTCACGGCAAATCCGACGCAAGCGTAAGCCGTAATTTTCCCGAGTCCCCTCACCCCTGCTTTGGCGGCAAGCCCCAACGATCCCACAAGCGCTCCTATCCCGGTAGCTCCTAATAAAATGCCCAGGCCTCTCGCACCCCCATGAAGGATTTTGTCGGCAAAAATCGGCATAAGCACCGAATAGGGCATTCCAACGATGCTCACAACGGCCAGTAAAATAAGCAGTGCGCGTATTGGCCTGGTTCGGCGAACATAACGGAATCCCTCCAGGACATTGCTGATGGGGGAACTCATTTGAGGCGGTTCTATCCGGGGCTTCATTCTCATCATCAACAATCCGGCGATGACCGCAATGTAGCTGACACTATTGGCGAAAAAACACCATCCGTCGCCGATTCCATCGATCAATATTCCCGCCACAGACGGACCTAATACTCTCGCGCCATTGAAAAGCGAGGAATTGAGCGCAATCGCATTCATGAGATCCTCTTTGTCGACCAACTCGACAGTAAACGCCTGGCGTGCGGGCATATCGAATGCGTTAACAACTCCAAGCAAGGCCGAGAGAACGAAAATATGCCAGACCTTTACGACATCCGTCAGAGTGAGGAGCGCCAGGATAAAAGCCAACACCATCGAGGCGACTTGAGTTCCGATGATCACTTTATGCTTATTGTATCTGTCCGCAACGCTTCCACCTATGAACGCCAGGAGAAAGACTGGAATTTGGGAAGCAAATCCAACGGATCCAAGAAGGAAAGATGAACCGGTCAGACGGTACACAAGCCAGGACTGGGCGACTATTTGCATCCAGGTCCCGATAAGAGAGATCAACTGGCCGCCAAAGAAGAGGCGATAATTGCGGTATTGCAACGCACGAAAGGTAACTTTAAATCGAGAGCCGGAATTCGGATTTGATGGAGACACCTTTTTAAACCGGAGTTTCGTAAGACTTGCGCTGCTTGCGATGATATTCGATCATCTTTGAATTTGCTTCAGCGATAACCTGAACTTCATCGGAAATCTTTCGCAGAACCCGTCCCTGAACTATTAAATAAAGCTCGTCATCGCGCAAGTCCGTGTAAACACGGCTGCCAATGCAACCGGCGCTTGTCACCATGCCGTCTGCCAGAACCGCCGGGAGCGACATACATGCCGGTTTTCCCAGCGGCGAAAGCTGCAGACCAATTCCCGTACGCAGCGCAGCTTCCTGCAAAATCATTGTCTGCATGGCTCGAACCACAAATATGACCAGATCAGGATGGACCGGAGTATCTCCTAATGGAGCATAAACTATCACATTTGGGGGCTGCTTCAAGCGGGGGATCGACAGGATATCTTCCATTTTGATGTATCCATTGCTGGTCATCAAAGACATGGCTTTTTCATATTCACCGGAACGCTCCGGCATCAGAGGTATGTTATGAATATGGCCGCCAAGAGCGCAGTTTTCCTGATCGCTCGGAATTGTATAAAAAGTCATGCTCCCCGAAGCGAGTCTCCAAAAACTGCACCCTGATGGTTCTTGACCGGCGAATTTCGGTACGCCAGGGGGCGGAACGTCTCGGAAAGCTACAGCAACCGGACGCCTGGTAAGGCGGAGCGCCTCTCCTATTTGAAGCTCAATGGCGGAATAATCCAACATTCTCGTCTCCCCCTTTCCAATACACAAAAATTACCATGATTTCATGAAATTGGGAGGATATTCGGAATAGATGCTCAGAAATGCTGCAGATTGGCTGCAAAGGCGCGACCGGGCGCCTTTGCAGCCAATTCAATCCGGAAACGGAAGTTTATTTTATAAAACCCACGCTTCTCTTGGCGGCGTTGACGGCATTTTACATCAACGCTCAGGCGATGAATCAGGCGATGCCCAGCTTGAACTTGAGTGAGTTCAGGGTGTTTTTCATGAGCATTGTGATGGTCATTGGCCCAACTCCGCCCGGAACCGGGGTGATCGATCCTGCAATCTCCTTCGCCTTGTCAAAGTCCACATCGCCGCGCAGAATAGCAACTTTCTTGCCGGTCTTTTCGCTGATCTTTTCACCAACCCGGTTGACGCCCACATCGATGACGCATGCGCCCGGCTTGATCCATTCCGGTTTGACCAGACCGGGGACTCCCGCCGCCACGATCAGGATGTCCGCCCGGAGGCAATGGGCTGCCATGTCTTTGGTGCGTGTGTGAACGATCGTCACGGTCGAGTTGGCGCCCTTGGCTTTCTGGAGCATCATATTCGCAATCGGCTTGCCGACGATATTGGACCGGCCGACTACAACCACTTCCGCCCCGTCCGTGTTGACCCCGCTGCGGACGATCAGTTCCTGGATGCCGGCAGGAGTGCAGGGTGGGAATTTGCATTCGCCCCCCCCGATCATCACTCTGCCCACGTTGACCGGATGGAAACCGTCCACATCTTTGTCCGGATCAATCGCATTGATTACCTTCTTTTCATCGATGTGCTTCGGCACAGGCAGTTGCACCAGGATCCCGTTGATCGATTCGTCCTTGTTGTATTTATCGATCAAGGCGAGAAGGTCTTTTTCAGATATATCCGCAGGCTGATTATCCTGCACTTCTTTAAAGCCCAGGCTGAGAGCCGTTTTCACTTTAAGAGTGACATAGGATACGGACGCCGGGTTTTCTCCAACCAGGATGGTTGCCAGCCCTGGGACAACGCCACGCTCCTGCTTGATCTTTTTTACTTCTTCTTCTATTTCCTTAAGAATCGTCGCCTGGACTTCTGTGCCCAGGATTAGTTTTGCCGTCATATACTCTCTCCATGTTCTGAATACAGCTAAAAGGTTACGACACTCTTGTCCTCTTTGGGTATCGGGACAAGCGCGGCGCGCTTTTGCTATGAGATGAAATTGCTAATGCAGTGCACCCTTTAAGATTGCGGCGCTTTAGATTTAAGTTGCGCTTCATTCTGCTGAATAAATCCTCGGATGTCCTCCGCCATATCCAACAGTCGAAGCCATTGCTCCTTGTACAGAGTTACAGGGAATCTGCCAAGTCCATAAACCGAGACCGCACCTTTTTCGCTTACTCTCATCGATAGTCCCTTTGAGGAAGATCTTTTGAGAGCTTCATTTTCCGCACGAAGTCTTTCAAGCTCAGTTTTCAGCTCTTCATCGCCCATTGTTATATCCTCTCTGCCCCGTATTTTTCTAAAAAGCCGGGCGGAACCGCCTCCAGGCTGTTGCCGGGGATAGAACTTAAACCATATAGAGACCAGGATAATCCTGGATCTATCCCGAAAAACTTGCCGATTTTACCATGGACCGGCTCTAAGGAGCAGATGAAAAGATAATCTATCGTTTATTTCCATGGATTCATTGACAGAGGAATTGAAAGGGGATTATCGTAACCAGAGGGGAAAAATGATCTCCCGACGTGAATTAATCATTGCCGCAGCCAAGGCCGGATCCTTTGTCGCATCTTCTACTATCCTGACCCCAACAGCTTTCTGCTTCGCAGGCTTGACGGAAGATCTGATCAAAACAGCGCCCAAGGCGCGCTACTGGATCTCCGCAGCCTCTCCCAAAATCGATTGCGCGCGATGCCATGATGCGAAAACATCCCGAAACAAAGAGCCTAAAAAGCACGCAACCGGCGTTCGCTGCCTGTTATGCGCCCATAACTGCAATATCCGGGCTGGAGAACGCGGAAAATGCCAGGCCCGAATGAACGTCAACGGCGTACTCCGCAGTCTGGTTTATGGCCGTCCTATATCCATTCACGTAGATCCGATAGAGAAAAAGCCCTTTTATCATTTCCTTCCCGGATCCAATGCTTTTTCGCTGGCCACTTCCGGCTGTCCGCTGCAATGCAAGTTTTGTCAGAATTGGGAGATCTCACAATCCCGTCCGGAAGACTTCAACCCGAAGTTTGTCGCTCCGGCAGAGATCGTCCACGCGGCCGGTTCGCGGCGATCTCCAATAATTGCTTTTACTTATAACGAGCCTACGATATTTATTGAATACCTGTCCGATATCGCGTCCCTGGCCAAAAAAGAGAACCTGCGTCGCGTTATGATCAGCTGCGGTTTCATGAACGCCGAACCCTTAACCGAACTCTGCCGGGTTCTCGACGCTATCAAGATTGATTTGAAGGGTTTCAGTCAGGATTTTTATCGCAATGTTTGCAACGCGGAGCTTCGGCCTGTGCTCAACAGCATCCGGCAAATTGCCAAGAGCGGAATTCATCTGGAAATCGTTAACCTGGTAGTTCCCTCCCTCAATGATTCCGAAAAAATGCTTGCAGGACTGATTGATTGGATCTTGGGAGAAATCGGGCCTGAGGTGCCGATCCATTTCACCCGTTTTCATCCCGATTATCAGCTTGTCAATCTCCCTCCCACTCCTGTCGCTACTCTCGAGCGCGCCCGGAATGAGGCAATGGAAAAAGGAATCCGTTACGCTTATGTTGGAAATGTTCCCGATCATCCAGGCAATAACACCTATTGCCCTCAATGCGGCAAGGCTGTGATTAAACGGAGCTCTATTTTTCTTGCAGAGTTGAATATAGAAAATGGACGCTGCAAATTTTGCAAAAAAGCAATTGCCGGCGTTTGGGAGTAACCAACGGGAGTTCTATGAAAAGACTTCACCCTTCCACCATTCTATGCCTGGGAGCGTTTGCTTTATTTGGAAGCCTGGTCGCGTGCAGCAATCCGGAGCAATCCGGAACCAGGCAGGCTGCGGCCGCCGGAAGCTTTTATCCCTCCAATCCCGCGACATTGAAGCTCGCAATAAAGCAATTCCTTGAAGATGCGCCAACTTTCAACCTAAAAACCCCCATCGCAATCCTGGCGCCGCATGCCGGGTATGTTTATTCAGGCCAGATTTGCGCCGATGCTTATCGACAGGTTATGGGCGGCAAGTTTGACACTGTTGTAATTCTGGGCGTGAATCATACAACAGGCGGATTCCATGGAGTTTCGCTGGGAGATTACCATGCTTTCCGGACTCCTCTCGGAGACGCCCCGATAGATAGGGAATTTGTTTCGGCGCTGTTGAATGAGTGCAAGGATTGCAACCAAGATCGGGAAGTCCACGCCAAAGAGCATTCTATCGAGGTTCAGGTCCCCTTTATTCAAACAGTATTCCCTCAAGCCAAAATTGTCCCGGCCATTATTCATCCGCCCGATCCTGAATTATGCAATCGATTCGGCGAAGCTTTGGCAAAGGTTATTAAAAACCGCCGGGCTTTAATTGTGATCAGTACGGATTTATCCCATTATCCTTCGGCCGGGGACGCAGTTAAAGTCGATCGCGCAACTCTTGAGACCATTGCCAAACTTGATCCCATGCAATTCGCCTCATTGATGCGCAACCTGAAGGCCTCCAATCTGGGCACAAGAGCCTGCGGCGAGGCTGCTATCCTGGCCGGGTTGAAAGCCGCAAAGTCTCTGGGCGCAAAAAGCGCAATCGTCGCAGGATATGCCAATTCCGGAGATGTTTCGATTGAAGATCAATCTCGAGTTGTAGGATATGGAGCGATGGCATTTGCCGGGGATGAACGCGCCGGCGCTCAAGTCATGGAACAGGTTGAACCCCCTTCGGCCGCCACCCCGCTAAAAGATTCGGAAAAGAAAGCTCTTCTGGTTTTCGCACGGAAAGCAATTCAGCAAAAAATAACCACCCAAATGGTTCCGTTAGCGAGAAATTTGCCGGCCAGGATGCTTTTTCCTCAGGGAGCTTTTGTAACATTGAGGAAAGACGGAGAGCTTAGAGGATGCATAGGACATATTGCTCCGGATTATGAACTGGGAAAGACAATTGGAGCCATGGCAATACATGCCGCCTTCAATGATCCAAGATTTACGGCTCTTCAAAAATCAGAATTGAACCATATAGAAATCGAAATTTCTGTCCTTTCCCCGATGAAATCGATTAAAAACTATGAGGAAATTGTCTTGGGACGCGATGGAGCGCTCCTGACAAAAGGATCCCATTCGGCTGTTTTCCTTCCACAGGTTGCAACTGAAAACAATTGGAATCGAAGTGAAATGCTCGATCATCTATGCAATAAGGCCGGCCTGCCCACAGGTTGCTGGAAACGCGACGCGGATTTTAAAGTCTTTCAAGCCGACGTTTTCAGCGAATCTCAATTTAAAAACAAGCAGCCGGAATAAATAATCTTGTAATATCCGGCGCCTGGTGGATTCTATTTTGTCATGAAGCATCTTTTTGCCGTTGGATTTATAGCGATTTTAGGCCAGGTTGTTTTGCTTCGCGAACTCAGCGTCGCTTCTTATGGCATTGAGCTGATCTATACACTGGCCATAGGGGTGTGGCTTTTTTTCAGCGCTTGTGGCGCGATGCTCAGCCGGCGAGAATTCCATCCCTCCTTTGGTCGAATCCATTTCCTTTTTGTTCTCTTGTCTATCTGCCTCCCTCTGGATATTGCATTCATTCGATCCATACGCCTTCTGGTTACCGATATCCCGGGAGTCTATCTTCCGTTTCATATCCAAATAATTACAGTATGCGCCTCCATTTTGCCTCTTGGACTGCTTCTTGGGCTTCTCTTTCAGTGGACGGCAAAGGTGTATATCCAAAAGGGAAAATCCTTGGCGGCGGCTTATGGGATTGAAAGCCTTGGAGGCCTGGCTGGAGGCATTTGCGCCACTTTATTTCTCAAATATGGATTCCAGAATTTCTACATAGGATTAATTTGTTCCCTATTTGCCGCAGCAGTGGTTTTCCTGCCCGGAGAAGGACGAAGGACGCGCTGGTTTCAAACAGCAGCTTGCGTTCTTATCGGGATTTTGGCGCTGCTTGTATGGAAAGCTCCGGATCTGGACTACCTGATGACTTCCTGGACGCACCCCAGTTTAGTTGCCACTCAGGATTCCCCCTACTCCCGTATCACAGTCTCGATTCGGGACGGAGAAGCGTCTGTTTTCGAGGACGATGCTTTACTGTTCACTTCAGAAGGAGTTCAGGCGGAAGAACTGGTTCATAATGCAGCGCTCCAACATCCCAAGCCCGATAGAATCCTGGTTTTGGGCGGCGGCATCTGGGGAACCATCCATGAAGCTTTGGCTCATTCCCCAAAAATTGTCGATTACGTCGAATACAACCCCTCGCTGATAAGCATCGCCGCGCC
Source organism: uncultured Acidobacteriota bacterium (assembly GCA_964441405.1). Lineage (GTDB taxonomy): Bacteria > Acidobacteriota > UBA6911 > UBA6911 > UBA6911 > UBA6911. The sequence continues at coordinate 24,090 of CAYTYP010000036.1, read as the reverse complement.
CCATCTCCCTAAGGAAATTCAAAGATCCCTGATGGACAAAAAAGTCCGGATTACGATAAGCGATCCGCGCAAATTCCTGAAGAGAGCCTCGAGCTACGATCTCATCCTGGTCGGCATGCCCGAGCCATCTTCCGGGCAAGCCAATCGCTTTTATACAAAAGAATTTTTCCAGCAGTGTTCCTTGAAACTAAAGAACAACGGCATCCTTGCATTCAGTCTTCAATCTTCTGAAAACGTTTGGACTTTGCAACTTGCGCGCCGAATAATCAGCGTCTATCGGGCGGCGAAAGCCGCTTTCCCCAACGTAATGATTATTCCCGGAGGGACCAATATCCTAGTCTGTTCTCCGCACTCTCTGACCAAGGATACATCCGTTCTGTCGTCACGATTGCAATCCCGCAACATTAAAACCAAACTGGTTTCCACCGCCTATATTCAATATCAATATGCCAATGACAGGTTTTATCAAATGGAGCGATTGCTTGCATCCGGCGCTGCTCCTGTCAATACGGACGTCCGGCCCATCTGTTATCGGTACACCTTGATGATTTGGCTCTCAAAAATAGCGCCTTCTCTGAAGTCCCTTGATTTGAGCTTTCTGGAATTCGGCGACAATCGGCTTACCTATCTTTGGTGGGTGGTTGGGATGAGCGTCCCTGCCCTATGGCTCAGCCGAACCCATTGGCGTTTGCGACGAACGATTCTAACTGCTGTCGCCGGATTCGCCGGGATGGTGCTGGAAACTGCCATTATTTTATATTTTCAAATAAAAAATGGGATTCTTTATCAGGATGTCGGGATATTATTAACAGGTTTTATGACCGGGCTTGCGTCCGGGGCTCTTTTGATAGCGAAAACCAAAATGCGCGCGCACAAAGGACTGGGAGCAGGACTGCTGATAGCTTTTGCCCTGCTAAGCGCGTTTATAGGCATGGAAATAAATTACGGGAAAGGAGCCGGACTGGCGGTCAGCGTATTTCTGTTGTTTTTTACCGGATTTCTCGTAGCGGGAATATTTGGATACGCGAGCATGCGTGAAACCGGCAGCCAGAGAGATGTCATTACTCCTTTGTATTCAGCCGACCTAATCGGCGGTTGTCTGGGATCTGTTCTTACCAGTCTTGTTCTGGCGCCAATCGCCGGATTGGATGCAACAGCTCTCCTTATGGCGCCGCTTGCACTTCTTGCCTTGTTGCTCTTATAAAAAATTCGGGGTTGGGATCGAAACGTTAGAATCCCGACCCCGATTTTAAGGAGACAAAATCACTTGAAACCAGGCAATGTCCTTGTAACCGGGGGAACCGGATTTGTCGGAGGGAACCTGGTGGAAGCCCTTTTGAAAAGAGGCTGCTCCGTCACCTGCCTGGTCCGAAATGCCGGCAAAACTCCCATGCTCCGGAAACCTGGCGTCCGATTGGTTATCGGAGACCTGAGCGACACCGGGTCTCTTCGAAAAGCCGTCCGCGGAGTTGATACGGTTTTCCACATTGCCGGGGCTATCAAAGCGTTGAAAAGAGAGCACTATATGGAGGCAAATCGGTTTGGAACACGCCGGCTTTTAGAAGCTGTTGCGGATATAAATCCGAATTTGAACCGATTTGTTCATATGAGCAGCCTGTCGGCGGCTGGTCCAAGCAAGAATGGGCAGAAGTTAAGGGAGGATGAAGAGCCCAATCCTATATCCTGGTATGGAGAGAGCAAGCTTGAATCCGAACGTGAAGTCTTGAATTTTGCAGCTGCCTTCCCTGTTACAATTCTCCGCCCTTCAGCAGTATACGGCCCCCGGGACATGGAGACTCTTCAAATTTTTCGCATGATTCAATGGGGCTGCCTTTTTACTCCGGGAAGGTCATCGCGGCAATTCAGCCTGATCCATGTAGAAGACTTGAGCGAAGCTTGCTTCCTGGCAGCAGTGAACAATACCTCTTCCGGAGAGATTTTTTATATCTCCCGGCCTGAAGTATATAGTTGGGAAGATGTTGGCAATGCAATCGCACTGGCGATGGCTAAGAAATACGTTCGTATTCCCTTCCCACAATGGATAGCAACAGGCGCTGGAATGGCCGGCGACCTCTGGTCCGGATTAACCGGCCGGCCGGCAACCGTCAATAGCCGGAAAATTGAAGAGCTTTTGCAGCCTTTTTGGCTTTGCGATTCTTCTAAATCATTACATAATATTGGCTTTATTCCATCGATTAGTCTGGATAGAGGGATTAAAGAAACAGTATCCTGGTACAGGAACCGGGGATTTTTATAATACCCGAAATCAGCTCACCGCGGATTAAAACCGTAAAACTCGTTGCAAATAAACCGGAAAAAAGCTATGTTCGATGCGTTTAATGCTGCGTTAAGGCCATAGTATTTTTGTGTAAAGAATCGCAATCGCCGATTCAGGCCGCCTGAAAGGGACCGGGTATTGTGAAAACGATGACGCGATGCGTTTCGACGAATGAGGGGTGTATGGTGGAAACGCTCAATGCTGCAAGAGATGCCGCTTCCTTTATAACGCACAAAGGCTATACTTTTTTAGATAATGACTTAAACCCCACGGATTGGTCCTTCGCCGAAGTCGGCAAGGAAACCAGGCGGATTGGGGCTTGTTTGCGCGCTATGGGGCTTTCCAAAGGAGATCGTCTCGCGCTGGTTTTATCCTCGCCGGAGAACTTCGTTCTCTCTTTTCTGGGCGCCGTCAGCGCCGGCGTCATGCCGGTTCCGATGTATCCTCCTTTAGCGCTTGGAAGACTGGATAATTACATGGATCGAGCGGTCGGCATCCTGAGGGTGTCGGGAGCCAAAGCGCTCCTCACAACCGCGGATCTCACTCCGGTGCTTGATCCGGTTCTCACACGGGTTCCCACTCTAAAAAAAATAATGGAAATCGGCGCTTTGCGTCAAATGGACGTCCCTCCGCTGGAAAACACAACGACTCATCCGGACGACCCCTGTTTTCTCCAATTCACTTCAGGCTCCACATCCGCCCCTAGAGGCGTAGTCGTAACACACCGGAACTTGATGGCGAATTCGAGATGCATCATGGGCAGCGTTGAGCTCAATCAGGACCACGACCGAGCCATCAGCTGGCTGCCGCTCTATCATGACATGGGCCTTATCGGGTTTGTCATTGTAACGCTCGTGGCTCAAATCCCTGTGGTGTTCATACCGACGATTGCGTTTGTGAAACATCCTGGAGTATGGATGGAAACGGTTCACAAATATCGGGGCACCGTTACTTTTGGGCCCAACTTCGCATTTGATCTTGCCGCGAAACGGGCGGCGCGAAACGGGAAAAAGCTGGATCTCTCCTGTTTGCGCGTAATCGGCTGTGGCGCTGAGCCGATCAATCCCAAGACCATGGAAAGCTTCCTTGCCGCTTTTACCCCGCTGGGACTTAAAGAAAACGCACTTATGCCCTGTTACGGAATGGCGGAAGCCACTCTGGCGATTGCGTTTGATCATTTGCACAGGCCGGTGCGAAAACTGGTTATCGACCGCCACGCTTATGAATCCAAGAACATTGCGCGACCGATAACAAAACGAAAAGCGCTCGACCCCAAGAATCTGTTTGAGCTGGTTTCCTGCGGCCACACTTTCCCGGAACATGAAGTCAAAATCCTGGACGAAGAAGGAAACATGCTTCCCGAAGGCAGGGTAGGAGAAATTGTATTCAGAGGGCCAAGCGTCACCCCGGGGTATTTCCGGAATCCGGAAGCATCTCGTCAATTGCTCAAAGGGGGATGGCTTCATACTGGGGATCTTGGTTTTATGATGAATGGCGATCTCTATATCTCCGGAAGGCAGAAAGACCTGGTCATCATAAATGGGAAGAACTATCCGCCGCAGGCGATCGAATGGGTAGTTGAGGAAATTGCCGGCATTCGCAAAGGAAGCGTAGTCGCGTTCAGCGTAGATGGAGACTCTACGGAAAAGCTCATCATTATTGCGGAAACGGTCATGACGGACAACATCGCTCTGGCGCAAGCCGTGAGTGAACAGGTCCGATCCGCTTTCGGCCTTTCCGTCGAAAAGGTTGTGCTTGTCGCTCGCGGGTCCATTCCCAAAACCTCCAGCGGCAAGCTGCAGCGCAGGAGAACAAAAGCTTTGTTTGAAGGCGGGTTCCTTGACCATGCCAACGCCAGGAATAAAGCCGCCTCAATGGAAAGCCTGGCTCTCAGCTGATTGAATTAATGATGCGCCAAAACCCAATTAACACTTATATCTCAGAGCTCTTCTCTGCATTTTTAATCTGCATTCCGGAATGGAAACTCTAATGCACAGCACGGACGATAACCTCCTAAGCGCACTCAAGGACGCTTTTTACGATGTCACCTTGAGGCCGATTGAGGACATTGACGCCAATATGCGGATTACGGAATTAGGGCTGGATTCGGTCTCCATGATGGAACTGATCGGCGTTCTTGAGGAAAACCTGTCCATCCGGATCCAGGATGAAGAAGTGGCGACGCTGAACACAGTTGGCGATCTTTTGGCTTTAGTCAAAAATCGCCTGCCGGGGGACCCGCCGGTCCCGATTTCCCATCCTGCAAATTCGCCCGCCCCGACAGAAACGATTGAACAAGAAGCTTCGGACCTGGGAGCGGGGCGATTTGACATTTCATCGTTTCCAGAGGTGCTCAAACTCGAAGAGCGGCTCGCCGATATTGCCCGGATGGGCCTGAAGAATCCGTATTTCCAGGTGCACGAGGGAGCAGCCAATAATCGGACAGTCATCGACGGCGTCGAGATGATAAATTTTTCAAGCTACAATTACCTGGGATTTTCAGGACATCCCGAGGTGACCCTGGCGGCCAAAGAAGCTATCGACCGCTATGGAACATCTGTGTCGGCGAGCCGGCTCGTCTCCGGCGAGCGACCGCTCCATCGCCGGCTCGAAAAAGGGATTGCAAACCATATAGGAGTTGAAGACGCGGTTGTATTCGTGAGCGGGCATGCCACCAACGTCACCACCATCGGCCATTTGTTTGATTCCAGCGATTTAATAGTCCATGACGCGCTCTGTCATGACAGCATTCTTCAGGGAATATATCTTTCCGGCGCCAAGCGGATCTCTTTTTTGCATGGGAATATGGATGATCTCGAAAAGATCCTTTCCTCTGTCCGGCGTCAGTACCGGCGAACGCTTCTTTGCTCCGAAGGACTCTTCTCCATGGACGGAGATATATGCGAACTGCCTCGCCTCATCGAACTGAAAAAGCGCTTTCGATGCAACCTCCTCATTGATGAAGCTCATTCCATGGGCGTTCTCGGACCTTCCGGCAAAGGCATCGGCCATCATTACCCGGACGTCAATCCCAACGACGTCGACCTTTGGATGGGCACCCTTTCCAAATCTTTGGCGAGTTGCGGGGGGTATATAGCCGGGAGCTCGCGGCTAATTCGCTATTTGAAATTCACAGCTCCCGGATTCCTTTATTCCGTGGGGATGCCGCCTCCCAATGCCGCCGCCGCGATAAAAGCTCTCGATCTTATGAAACGCCGCCCGGAAATCGTTGAACGTCTGCGTCAAAGGTCTTCACTTTTTCTGAAACTGGCGCAAGGCAAGGGAATCAATACCGGGTATTCCATCGGCGCAGCGGTTATACCCGCCATCATTGGAAATTCGGAAAAATGCATGCGGCTGAGCCAAGCGCTCGCGAAGCGGGGCATCAATGTTCAGCCCATCGTCCACCCGGCTGTCGAAGAAAACGCCACCCGGCTGCGCTTTTTTATCAGCGCCACCCACACCGAAAAAGAAATCCGCCATACGATCGATTGCCTTGCCGAAGAAATCGAGCAACTTGACGGCAAATCACCTCAAAAACGCAAAGCCCGCAAAAAGGGCAATTAAAAACGCCACGGATTCCGCAACGCGGCAGGCGGCCGCAAAGCGTTTTTTAAAGCTGTTTCCGGTAAATGCGATAGCGCTTATATATTTCGGCGCCGAAAAGACTCATACTCCGGTTGATAAGATCATTGGTTTCAAGCGTCCAGGAAAATTCACAGCTGCGATAGCCCGCCGCCACCCCCCGGCGGAAGGATTCATAATAAAGCGCGGCTCCCAGCCCGTTCCAATTCTGTACTTTTTTTGCTATCCCAAGAGCCAGCACCCGAACTTGCCGGATATGACGGGCATGATAGAGCAGCTTTATCAGGCCTGTAGGAAAGAGACGGCCATTGATCTTTTTCAAAGCCTGATTGAAATCGGGGAGCGCCAGTGAAAACGCGACCGGTTCGCCATGCTTCTCGGCGATCAAGAGCACTCGAGGATCAATCGCCGGTTTCATCTCTTTAGCCATATGGTGGAATTCCGCATCCGTCATGGGCACAAATCCCCAGTTGTCGCTCCAGGCGTCGTTATAAATTTGCTTGATGATCGCCACATCATCCCAAAACTTCTTCATATTGATGCTGCGGATTTGAATGCCTTCTCCTTTCAGAACTTTTTCGCCTACACGAATGATTTTGGGATTAAGCCCCTTTTCCGTCAGAAGCCACCAGGCGTAAAGATCCATGTTTTTTTCGAATCCGGCCGCTTCGATAAAAGCTGAATAATAAGGGGGATTGTGCGTCATCATAATGCAAGGGCATGTATCAAATCCCTCAATGAGCAGGCCCAGCGTTTCGTTGGACGAATAGTTCATCGGCCCCCGCAGTTCGGTCATTCCTTTATCCCGCGCCCATTGCTCTGCACGCGCCAATAGCGCTGAAGCCGCTTCCCTGTCCTTCATGCATTCGAAGAAGCCGAAAAACGCCGTACGCTCATTGTGGAAATGGTTGTGATTGTTGTTGAGAATCGCTGCAATCCGACCGACGGGTTCGCCGTTGCGACACGCCAGAAAAAACTCCGCCTCGGAGTGCTCGAAAAAAGGACATTGGGAGCGATCGACCAGTTTCTTCATGTCGGTCAACAAAGGAGGCGCCCAACAAGGATCGTCGCGATATATTTTCCATGGAAGTTTTATGAATTGCCGCACTGCGCGGCTGCTTTCTGCAGGCAAAATCTCAATTTTTCCCAAATTTCTTCCCCTTGCGATTTCCAGTGATTTTCGTCCATGTCTGCGTTGACGTGCACGCAGTCCGGCTTTTGGGTTCAACCTAAGTAATCGGAAAATCTTCCTCGACCACCGTCGCGAAATTTTTGAAACCGCGGGCAATCAGGATATCCATATTTTTCAGCCGCATTCCGGTCTGATTGATCCGTTCGTATATGGCGCAAACGCCGGCGATGTCATAACCCTCCAGGCAGATTAGCGGAATGCTGTAATCGGCAAAGAGGTATTTCAATTGCGCAAATTTTTTTTCGATCGACGTGGAAAAACCGGTCGTTTTCGATAATTGCAGGACAAAATCATCCGGAAGATCGGGAACGTCTTTCAACCGGAGGAGAAAGGCCGAGTCCGCATTCCATTTATGTTTGTAATAGTCTTTCTCAAAGAAAAAAGAGGCTTGGGTCAGATCAAAGTACAATGTGAAATCAAAGGCATATAGTTCCTTGACCTTTCCGGTCCCGCCATAAAATGAAACCAGCAAAGAAGTAGCTCGCTGCTGTCCATCAAGAATATAGGACTTATGTTTCGGGCCGTCGATCGCTTCCTCGGGCATATAAAAGCCGCCAAGCTTTCTATGAACGTGAAGCCGGATAGGAGTTTTCCAATAAAGCACGCTGCCGATCGGGTAGGACTGGAAAATGCTATCCCATAGATTGCTTATATCTTCGGGATTCCAGACGAACAAGCGCTGAAATGTAGGAATGAGATATTTCCCTGCGGCGAGCTGACGTATGAAATCATAGATATTGCAGTTTTTTACACTTATTTTATGATTGCGATAATCCAAAAGATCCTCCCGCTGCAGGAAGTCCGAATCATAACAAGACAGTCCTCCGAATAAAATTATAACTTAGAGCTCCAGGAAGGCGAAAGATGTGCAGTCTGGTAAGTTCCGGATCAGCTTTTTGATTCCTGCAGTGCGCGCCACGTTCCGCCCTGAAGGAAACTGCCGGCAACGTTGCTCTCCATTTCCAAAAACAACGGCCAAGGGGCGGTAAACGAAAGAGCGTTTCTGCCCAAAGTAGCCCGGACGTTTTTGCGGGCCGAAATGTCGGTCATTCCGATCAATCCTCGCGGGCGTTCCCGCTCCAGTTCGCGGTAGGCCAATATGCCCAACACCTGGCATGCCGCAGCCCAGGGCGCAATAACGTTCTCCACGTCGGGCTTTCCATAATTCGCCAGCATAACCAGCGCCGACAATCCATCGGGATTCACGAAGAAAGTGACATTTTTAATTTCGTCATTTTCCGGATTGACCTGATCCAGCGGTTTAACGATAACAAATTTCTTAGGAATATCTTGAATCGGCAGAGCATCCACAAACCGGCGAGTGTCTTGAGGGCTCTTGATATAACGCTCGCCTTTGAGAAAATCATCCGACATTCTTCCCAATCCCTGGGATTTCATCTCTTCCCCTATTGCGCGCCCCTTTTCCGTATCCTCATTGCCGGTTGAGAGAAAATGACAGAAGCATTCGACGCCGCCCGGAAAGCTTTCATATTGATTCCCGAATCCGAGGCCAACCCCGCCGCCCCAGCAGCCGTAGGTTTGCCTGTCAAAGGCGCAGATAAGCCCCCGTGTCGCTGAGGCCGCAAACAGGCTGACGACGCATCCCCAGTTGTGCGGTTTAAAGCGAATCGCTTCAGCCGGCTCTTGATCCGACCAGACCAACGCCACCGGCTGTGTTGCAATATTGATCGTATCCGCAATCATGCTTTCCATAATTCCTCCTCGGGATTTCCGACTCTCCCTATTATGCCGACGATTTGAGATGCATAATACCAAGCTGTTCCGTATTAGTCGATATTCAGGACAACCGCAGTCATTGACACGGACATGGACAGCTTTGAATAATAGTTCGCAATCTTCACGTATTTCATGGTTAAATCTATCCCTATGTTATGCCCTAAGTGCGGATCCCGGCAGAACGATGGTCTGAAATGCAGGCATTGCGGTGTAATATTCGACCGTCTTCACAAAACGGATTTCGCGACCGATTCCAATCAAAAGACCAAAAAAACAACGGGCGGATTTGTCCGTTTCTTCCGCATATCCTGTTTGGCAAGTCTTGCCGTACTGGTTATTGCTGTTATTTTAATTCTGCGTACGCCTTCACCGCCGAAGATCGAAATCACTCCGGATGCAGCACAAAAAGCTGAGGCGAAAGTTCAGGAATTCCAATCCTCTATACGCCAGGGGAGGTCGGTGGCGCTTCAAATGGATGAATCCGAACTGAATGGCTGGCTGAATGCGAATCTCGCAATTAATCGGCGCCACGGATCCGCCCCCCCCCGTCCTGAGGATTTAGGCGCAGCCGATCCGCTGACCAGTTCCGAATTAGAACAAGCTCAGGCTACTGTCCGTGATGTAAAGGCTGAATTAGTCGACGATTCAGTAAAGCTTTACGCTACTTTCGATTTTCATGGAAAAAACATGTTGCTGGAAATCGATGGCCGCGTCTCCGTGCAGGATGGATACCTCCGGTTGGAGCCGACCGGTGGAAAAATGGGCGCGCTTCCACTTCCATCGGCTGCTCTTCAAACCGTTATAGACCGTATTTTTAATTCCCCGCAGAACAAAGAAAAATTCAAGCTGCCGCCGGAAATCCAGGACATACGGATTGAAGGCGGCAAGTTGAATGTAACCTCCCAATAAACTTCAATCCGAAAAAATCTGCGGTTGATTATTTTCGCCCGGGGAGTATTTCCAGCCAATATCCGTCGGGATCCTCAATAAAATAGATGCCCATGGCAGGATTTTCATAGCACACGCAGCCCATCTCTTTGTGGTGTGCGAACGCGGCGGCAAAATCATCGGCGACCAACGCCAGGTGGAACTCGTTATCTCCAAGGTTGTAGGATTCGGCCCGATCCCTCAGCCATGTCAATTCAAGTTTGTGTGAAGTTGTTGTATCGCCCATAAACACCAGAACAAAACTTTTATCGGCGGCTTCTTTTCTCCTCGTCTCTACCAGTCCCAATGCATCCCGATAAAAGTTCAGGCTTTTTTCTAAATCCTTTACATTTATATTATTGTGGTCAAATCGAAATTTCATATTCATCTCCAAAGTCGGTTCGGAGATAAATAGCACCGGTCCGACGGATAGCCAAGCCTGTTTTTGCAGAAATTCATGAAACTGCCGGTTGTCATTCAGGACAGCGCTTTCGACGCTTAGCTGTTTTTAATGGAGCGCCATAGGCCGCCCAGGAGATTGAGCAGTTCCGAATTGCGGTCCTCTTGTGGATCGGAGAGATTGAAATTACGGAGCGCTTCATGATTCCATCGCTCTTTGCGGAGGTTTTGCCTTTCTTCCTCGATCTTGAGCTTTTCTCTCTCTCGGGCTTTATTGAGCCCGCCGGCCATAATAAACTGCACAATTTGCCTGAGTTCGTTGCGATCAAACCAGGCCCCGTGCGCTTTGCACCAATCGACTATTACGCCGGAGCACTCGAACTGCCGCCGGTTCATCAGCTTTTTGCATTCGGGGCACGGAATATAAATCCTCCCGGATTGGGCTTCCGCTGCTTTTATTGCAAGCATCCGCTCCGGATTGAATCCGATGATTGCCTGTTGTTGTTCCTGATTCGCACAGATCTCCTGCAGGGTGTCGTTGTCCACCCATAATCCGCCGCACGACGGACACTCGCCAAACGATTTCCTGCTCACCTTGACGAGCAAAAATTCCACGCTGCAGCGAGGGCATTTTCTCTTCACGCCTTCCGCCGGCTTGCCTGCAGAGGCATTCTCTCCACACCAGGGGCAGTGTTTCATGCCGACGAATATTGCGCCGAAACAATGGGAGCAAATTAAAGTCGCCAGACTGGAGTGACAATAGGCGCATCGGACGCTCTCCGGCGTCGCGGCGGCGCCGCAATTCGGACAATTGTAAATGCCGTTTTTTCTTTCCGCGTCGTTCATAATAACTAGAATCGGAAAATAAACGCCCGGGCTTTAGTCTAACGCCCCGAGGATCCAATGAGAATTATAATTCCCAGCAGGACAAGTCCGGCCAGAACGGCGCCCGCAATCTTCCAGGCGCTATAGGAACGCTCGCCTTGAACTTCGCCGGTGCGGGCATTGATCAGGATTCGATAGATTTTTCCGCGGAATCGGTAGGCGCTGAGCCACACAGGCAACAGGATGTGCTTGAAGGTAATATTCCCATAATGCGTTTGCGCGGAATGAATTTGTTGCTCGTCACCGCCGATATCCTGCCGGATAGCGGCTTGTATGATCGGATTCATCGTTTCTTTTGCCGCTTCGAAGCCTTGCGGCAGAGAGACCTGATAGCTCTCAGCGCGGAATCCGCTTAAATACTCATCCGCATAAGGCTCAAGATTAGCCAGGTCCCAAGGTTCCAGCCGCTCCGCGAATTCCTTAGGCAACGATTTGCCGGCAATAACCAGGATATCGTCAAATGTATTGCTTACAACGCCGCTCGCCGGAGTCCAACGTGTATGCCTGACCTTGCGCGAGCGCGTCACCGTACGGCCGTTTTCAACCGCTGTATAATTTTCGGCCGTGTAGTAATAATCGCCCCGCGCTCCGGCATAAGAAGTAGTCGTATCGCTGTCGTACGTCCAGTAAGGGATATATACCCCGGCAAGTTTGCTTTCCGACTGAGCGTATTGCTTCAGGCTGTTTGGAGCAAACCACAGGTTTTGGATCCAGCGGCGAAAATTCTCGAATGCATCCTTGTAGGTAATTTTAAAAGGGAGGATGCCTTCAGGCTTGATTAAGCGAGATACGCTCCCCGCAAAAACCATATTCGCGCCGCAGAAAGGGCAGATTCCCGCAGCTGCTTCTTCCGGCATAGTAGTTTGCGCGCCGCACTTGTCGCACTGGACTCTCCGGGTCTCGCTAAATTCTTTTTCCCGGCCGGCTTTTTCGAGGAAAGCCGGATAATCCTGTTCAACAACCGGCTCCTCCGATTTCGGAATCGGCATTTCGAAACCGCAATACGGACATTTCAGCGCCGCAACGCCGGGAGCAAAATCCAGTTTGGCGCCGCACTGGCCGCACGGATGCTGCCCAATGCCTGCAGTTGTTTCTATTTTTACCCGGCTTCCCATCCATCGACTCTGGGTGAACAAATAAAAAGGTTAACTGAAAACAATCCCATTGTTCAGGCGTTCGGCGGCAGGGGCGGCGGAACGTTTGCAAAAACTCCTGCCAGCTCCGGTACCTGTCCGGCAGGCGTCCATTGCGCCATCCCCTGCACCCAGACGAGCGTCTGCTGCGTTAAATGCCCCGTGGACGCCTGAGAAGCGAGCGCTTGTTTGTCGAATGGGCCTGCCTGTTTTCCTTCGATTGCTACAAAGTAGATCGCGCCGGGAATGGGAGGTGGAGTTCCGGCTGCTGCGGCTCCGGCTTGCTGTCCTGAAAGCGCTTGTCCTATAGGAACCGCCATAGCCATTCCCATCCCTATCCCGGCTCCGGCGGCGGCCAACCCGCCGGGATTCTTAGCAGCATCCGGGATCGAATTGGCGATATTGAACTGTGTGTAGGCCGCAAGGTTTCCAACCACGCCCATGCTGGTGCGCTTGTCGAGCGCTTCTTCTACTGCGGGGGGCAAGGAAATATTTTCCACCAGCAATTTAGTCAGCTCAAGGCCGTAGGTCTGAAATTCCGATGCGATTCGTTTGGTCAAGAAGTCGCCCAGCTCGCCGTAATTGGCCGCCATGTCAAGGACAGGTATCTTGCTTTGCCCTGCGATCTCAGCAAAACGCGAAACGATCATATTGCGGAGCTGATTGACAATTTCTTCTACCGTGAACCGGCCGTCGGTTCCGACAATTTGCCGCACCAGGACCTGCGGATCACTAATCCTTATAACATAGGAGCCGAAGGCACGCAGCCGGACCGGCCCGAACTCAGCATCCCGCATCATGATTGGGTTCATGGTGCCCCATTTGAGGTCCGTGAACTGACGCATGGAACAGAAATAAACCTCCGCCATAAAGGGACTGTTGAAGCCATACTTCCATCCCTGAACAGTTGAGAGAATCGGAAGGTTTTTGGTCTCAAGAGCATACATGCCGGGTTGGAAGACATCGGCGATTTTGCCTTCATTCACAAACACCGCCACCTGGCTTTCCCGGACAGTCAGCTGGGCGCCGTATTTGATCTGGTTGTTATAGCGTTCAAAGCGATAAACCAAGGTGTCGTTCGTGTCATCGATCCACTGCACGATATCGATAAACTCGCCACGCACTTTATCCCAGATGCTCATAGTCACCTCTCCTTTGGGTTATTCCTACTTTTTGGCATTTTAGCATCGAATCATTAATAAATATTCAAAGCTTTCGAGTCTTTAAGTCTTCGAGCCGCGGATTAGCATCAGCAAGAACCTGTTCCTTTTTTAAATCCGTGTAAACCGGCGAAAATCTGCGGCTAATATGGTACACTCCGCCCTCGTTATGAGTGCGAACAAAACCCACAGCTATGACGAGGACAAGATAAAATCTCTCTCGTCACTGGAACATATCCGGAAGCGCACCGGCATGTATATCGGCCGAGTGGGAGACGGATCCGA
>CAYTYP010000036.1:0-10483 GCA_964441405.1 uncultured Acidobacteriota bacterium | reverse complement strand
CGTCGACGAGTACATCATGGGATTTGGCGACCGGATCAAGATCGCTCTTGAAGGGCCGCAATTCTCGGTGCGCGATTTCGGCAGAGGAATCCCGCTGGGCAAGGTGGTTGAATGCGTATCGCGCATCAATACCGGCGCCAAATACAGCGACGAAGTCTTCCAGTTCAGCGTCGGATTGAATGGAATCGGGACCAAAGCGGTTAACGCTCTCTCGCGTCATTTCTCGGTGCGCAGTCATCGTGACGGAAAATTCGCCGGCGCCGTGTTTGAACGAGGGAAGCTGCGCCAAGAACCTGTAGGGGAAATGCCGGAAGAGCCGGACGGCACATTAATCAGTTTCGAGCCGGATCCGGAAATTTTCGGGAACGTGACCTTCAATCCTGAGCATGTGGACCGCCGGCTGAGGTTATACTCTTTTTTGAACGCCGGGCTGCGCATCGAGTACAACGGCCAGATCTTCCTTTCCCGCAACGGCTTATTAGATCTTCTGCACGATGAGATCAGCGATGAAGCGCTCTATCCCCCGCTGTACTTCCATTCCAAAACCCTGGAACTGGCCGTCACCCATACCCAGCGTTTCGAAGAAACGTTTATGTCGTTCGTTAATGGCCAGTACACTTCCGATGGCGGCACCCATTTAAGCGCCTTCCGGGAAGGCCTGGTCAAAGGCTTCAACGAATATTCCAAAGGGAAGTTCGATGGAGACGACATACGGGAAGGGATGGCCGGAGCGATCTCGGTACGGCTCAAGGAGCCGGTTTTCGAGTCGCAGACAAAGAACAAGCTGGGCAACACCGAATTGCGCGGCGAGATGGTGGCACAGGTGAAAGAAATTATCACCGACCTGCTCCATCGCAATCCTAAAGCAGCCGAAAAAGCCCTGATAAAAATAGAGGAGACGGTTAAACTGCGCAAGGAGTTGCAGTCCATTAAGAAAATGGCGCGCGAGCGGGCGCGGGCGACATCGATCCGAGTGCCTCAGCTGAAAGACTGCAAGGTTCACTTCAACAAACGCACAGGCGACGGCGCCGATTCCATGATTTTCATTACCGAAGGCCAATCCGCCGCCGGTTCCATTGTGAGCTGCCGCAATGTAACCTGCCAGGCGATCTTCACTATGCGGGGCAAACCGCTCAATGTTTGCGATTTGCAGCGCGATGTGATGTATAAAAATGAAGAGCTTTATAACCTTATGCGCAGCCTGGATATAGAAGACTCGGCGGAGCGCCTGCGCTATAACAAAATCGTCCTTGCAACCGACGCCGATGTGGATGGCCTGCACATTCGAAACCTGCTCCTGACTTTTTTCCTGCGCTTTTTTGAACCCATTGTGCATGAAGGACACGTCCACATCCTGGAAACGCCTCTTTTCCGGGTGCGCAACTCGAAAAAAACGATTTATTGCTATTCCGAAAATGAGCGCGATAGCTCCGTCAAAGATATGCGCGGCGCGGAGGTGACGCGATTCAAAGGGCTGGGCGAAATTTCGCCATCGGAGTTCAAACATTTCATTGGCCCGGAAATGCGCCTGACTCCGGTGCGTCTGACGAACCGGCATAATGTCCCGGCGATTCTCGGATTTTATATGGGGCGGAATACGCCGGAGCGCCGGCAATATATTATGAACCATCTTGTTGTGGAAGTGGAACCATGACAGACGGGCAGAAAGAATTGCCGCTTTTCGGCGAACTCGAAGCTGCAGAGGAGGAGACCGCTCCGGCTGCGCCCGCCAGCGGATTGCGGGGCACTGGAGAGGGTCCTCTCAAGCTGATGATGGACCGGAATTTTCTCCAGTACGCCGCCTATGTCATTCGCGACCGCGCGATTCCGGATCTGGATGACGGATTGAAGCCGGTGCAACGCCGCATTCTTTTTTCTCTCCAACAAAACGATAACGGCAAATTCATTAAAGTCGCCAATATTGTCGGATATTGCATGCAGTTCCATCCGCATGGCGACGCTTCCATTGGAGAAGCGCTGGTGGGGCTGGCCAACCGGCAATACCTGATCGAGCGCCAGGGCAATTTCGGAAATTTTCTTACCGGCGATCCGGCGGCGGCCTCTCGATACATTGAGTGCCGACTGACCGAGCTTGCCCGAACGGAATTGTTCAACGACGACCTGACGGATTTCGTTCCAACCTATGACGGTCGCAAAGAAGAGCCGGTTCTGTTGCCGGCGAAAATACCGCTTTTGCTGATGCTGGGCGCGGAAGGGATCGCGGTCGGGATATCCACCCGCATCCTGCCGCACAATTTCGCCGAACTGTTGAGCGCCCAGATCTCCATTCTCAACAAGCAGCCATTCCAGGCGCTGCCTGATTTTCCCCAGGGCGGCCTGATGGATGCACAGGCTTATAACAACGGCCGCGGTCATGTGCTGGTCCGGGCGCTAATCGAGAAGAAGAACGAAAATACGCTGGTCATCCGAGAACTCCCTGCCGGAGCAACGACCGATTCGCTTACGGCGTCAATCGAGGAAGCCGCCCGCAAGGGTAAAATCAAAATCAAAAGCATCAACGATTTCACTGCCGAGCATGCGGAGATCGAAATCCAGTTTTCGCCGGAACAGGATTTAGACCGGGCGACAGAGGCCCTCTACGCATTCACCCAATGCCAGGTGCAGATCTCCAGCCGGATTGTGGTCATTCGCGAGAATAAGCCTGTTGAGATGGATGTGCCCGCAATCCTGCGCCATAACACATCCCGCCTGGTGGCGATCCTGCGTCGAGAACTGCAGCGCAAACGCCGCCGCCTTATGGAAGAAATGCACCACAAGACTCTGGTGCGCATTTTCGTAGAAAACAGGATTTATAAGAAAATTGAAAGCTGCAACTCGGCGGCGGCGGTTCATGAAGCGGTAATGGATGGCCTGGCTTTGTTCCGCAAAGAACTCGAGCGGGATGTTACACGCGAGGATATCGAGGGATTGCTGGGAATCCCGATCCGTCGCATATCGCTGTTTGATCTGGAAAAGAACCGGAGCGAAATCGAACACATTCGCGGCGAGTTGGGAGAAGTGGAGCTGGACCTTTCGGGCATTGTCCCCTACGCGATCCGCTATTTACGAGGGCTGCTGCGGAAACACGGATCCGAGCACCCGAGGCGCACGCGCCTGACTGCTTTCGGAGAAATATCCGAGCGGGAATTGACGGCCAATGAATTGACGATCAACTACGATCGAGCCAAGGGATACATAGGTCACAAAGTGGCCGGAGACGCCCTGATCGCATGTTCTCCACTGGACAGGCTTCTGCTCGTGTGGAAAGACGGAAAGTGCAAAGTAGTGGCGCCGCCGGAAAAACTTTTTGTGGACACGTCGCTGATCTATTGCGCCCTGCTGGATCGCGAACGCGTGATGACGGCTGTCTATGAACTGGACTTCTTCGTTTATTACAAGAAGTTTAAGATGGGGGGGCTGGTCACAAACCGGGAATCCCGCTTCGCGCCTAGAGGCGCCGGCGTCCGTTTTTTTGCGGATGACAATCCGGAAGTTCTTTATGTGCGCTATGCCGCGGATGCGCGAATCAAGATCCGGCAACAGAAATTTGCCGTAGAGCGCCAGTCGGTGCGCGGGCGGGATGCCAAGGGGCTCGTATTGACGGCGAATCAAATCGAATACATCGGTTCAATAAAAGCGTCGGACTGGAATGACGAGCTAACCGGCCCTCCCGGCAAGTTCATCGACAGCTAAAATCAACCGCGGATCTTCTCCGATTTTCACCGATCAATTGTTTTTTTAGATATATATTCCGTCCGGCTGAAACAATACAGGCATGGGATTGCATATATTGAGCGCCAATGCGCGTTTTGATTGCAGCAATGGATTCCGGTTCCCCGCGAATAACCGTTACGAGATCTTCAATGGGGAATACCGCCTGATTTCAGCTCCCGACACCCTGCATCAGCGCATTTCTATCCGGTTATCGGCCGCGCTTCTGCGGCAATTGGATGATTTCGGAACCGTCCTGGAAGCGCCCTGCGACGTTCGGCTCTCACGGCAGGATATTGTCCAACCGGACATTTTATTTATACGCAAAGAACGCAACGGGATTATCGGCGAACGCCATATTCAGGGCTCTCCCGACCTGATCATTGAAATATTATCCCAAAATACCCGCAAAAAAGATCTTGCAGTCAAACGGAGTCTCTATTCGAGATTTGGCGTTCAGGAATATTGGATAGTAGATCCGGATCATGGAACTGTCGAGGTGCTTGCCTGGTGCGAAATAGGATATGTACTGGCAGGAGTTTATAGCAAGTCCGGAAATTTGAGTTCTCCATTCCTGCCCGGCTTAAAAGTTCCACTTTCTGAAATTTTCAAAAAGAGTGCGCCTGGCAGGAGTTGAACCTGCAACCTACGGTTTAGGATGAGGCGTCGACTTGAGACACAATGCAAAGGACATAAGGCAATAGCTGCGCTGTTTCAGTTATTCGATGGACTGCAAGCAACTTTCCTGGGCATCTTGGGCGGTTTTGCCGACGTAAAGGGTATTCGTGCCTGTCGCCATATTTTACCATATTTTAAGGGCGAGCTTCACGGCGACGACGGACACTGCCCCGCGCGGATGGTCGCGCTCAGGTCCTTCTGCTGGATGTACCAGAGGTCGAAGAAGGCGCAACCCCAAGGCGGTGGTTTCGAGCAGTAGTCCCCGTAGGCCCGGCCGTCTTGCTGTCCGATCCAGCCGATGGCGGCGCCGGCGGCGCAGGTCTCGGTGATCATCCGCGTGGGATCGGACGGAAGCGAGAACGTCTCGCCGACGACCAGCGGCTTCCCGGATTGAGCGGAGAGCGCCGCGGCGAAGTCGATGGTCACCTGCTCGGCGTCGCCGTCCTCGGGGTAGAGGTGCGGGCTGATGACGTCGAGGAGCGCGTGTACGCCGGGGGCCTGGAAGGCATCGGTCATCGCCAGGCCCGCAGCACCAACCGTGATGAGGTGGCGCGAATCGTTCGGGGCGCTCCCCGTGAAGCGGATCGCTTGCACCATCTTCTCCACCCAGGTGGCGGCGATCTCGCTGCGGGGGCGCGTACCCGGGTCCGCAGTGATGAACTGGACAAAGCAAGTCCCATGGAATCCGAGGTCAGGGTCTGCGCCGTACGAGCAGTAGGCCCGCGGCCCGACGTTCACGTACCAGTACTCGCCATCCCGGACCCAGTTTCCTGGGACTGCCGGCTCGTTCATCAGGTCGTAGAGGAATGGCGCGGGGCTGTGCCTCAACGCCGAGGCCATCTCGTTCCACCAGATCGCTTGCGAGGCCCAATGGTGAGCTTCGTCCTGATGGGCGATCCAAATAGGGTTGTCAGCCGGATAGAAATAATTGAGCCCGGTGACCATCAAGTAGAGGTCGCGATCCTCGGCCATCTCGACGACCTTGGTGAATCGGGCGAATGCCTCTCGATTAGGCGTAGCAGCATCCCGCAGGAAGGTGTGGAGTTGGAGATGGATGCGCGCCGCGTTGTTGACGCCCTCCGGCGCGTAGGAGACCTTGTGCTCGTCGAGGTCCTCGGCCAGGAGCGCGAGCCCGACCTCGTCGTACATGACGTCTTCGATGAGGGCAAAGGGGGCCGCGTCCGCGATGGTGACCAGGTTGTTGCCCCAGGGCTGGAAGGGGTTGCCGTCTTCGTCGGCCAGGCGCTTCGGGTTCTCCGGGTCGATGCCAATCCACTTCATGGACGTGGGGGGCATCGTGGCGAACGCGCGGAGGTCATCGCAGAGAGGCGCGCCACCGCTCTCCTCTCTGCAGATCCTTGACTGGTATCGAGTGCCTGGCTTCAGCCCATAGAACCACTCGGTATAGGGCAGACGCTCTTCTCCGGAATCTTCCGCGTCCTGCGCGGGGGCGCCGGCGGCGACTTCGAGACGCGGCGACCGCATGGCCCCGGTCCAGTCCTGCGCCGATGCTTCTTGAACCTCCAGCCAGAAGGCGACGGGTTGCGCCTCCATCCTGACGCTCGTGTGAACGCACGCGGCGTAGCGCCCGATGTCGCTGACGAGTGCGGACGTACACGGCGGGGCTTCGCCGCCGTGCGGGGACTGCGACGAGCACGCGACCACGCTTGAAGTGAGGGCCACTGCCGATACAAATCCCAACCATTTGAGCCCCATCGGCGTCACTCCTCTCGAATCTCCTGCGACCTGCGACATCGTTCTTATTCTATGGTGGCCATATTTTTTCTTACTTGATAAATATTGGCAAGGATAATTGCTCTGCCAAGCTGTCCTCCCCCAATTTCCCCCTGCAATGATGCAACGGCTAATGCAGTGGTAAACTCCGATTTCACTGTCTGTAACATATTTGCTTCTTGGAATGGCCATGGAGTCGCCCTCCTATTTCACCGTAATTAATGGCGAACTCCTGGAATGAGTTAAAATAATTTGTAAAATAATGGGTGTCCATGATTGTCCCTTATTGTTTGCCTAATTAAGAAGCCGGCGACGGCAGGTCCCGGGAACCGGCAGGAATAAGAAAAGTTTGACGTACTTGCCTCCGACTCCTTGATTGCGCTGCGTCAGCCTTCTTTATTTTCAGCAAAATATCAACCGACGGAACGCGGCGGATCTTATTCTCCACCGGTTTGGATTATCCGATATCGTTGCAATGGGAGTCGCTCTTGAAACCAAGTTCCGATCAACAAAGGGCTAAAAATACGCTTGAACGAGCGATAAGCCCAATTACGGCTGTACACGAATCATGACGACGCCGTGCGGTTCCACTGAAGACATGAACTGCTTTTTAAATTTTCCCAGATCCTTTTTGGCCCAAAGATCACGAACCTGAGCTTCAACATCCGGAGCTAATCCGATCTGTTCCCACGCAACGGTTACAGGAGATTGCACATTTCCGCGGTTGAACAGAATCACAGCCTTCGCTGTTCCACTGAGCGGTTTCACCCAGACCTCCGTGGCTCCGTTGTCCCGGATTTTGCGCCCCTGTATTCCGAGCGGATCCTGATCTACGGCAATAACTTCTTTGTTGGTGAGTATCTCTTTGGTTTCCTGAGTCATAGCCGTCAGATCGTTGCCTGCCATGAGCGGCGCGGCCAAAAGGCTCCAGAAGCTGAAATGAGTGCGATATTCAACCTTCGTCATCTTTCCGTTGCCGACTTCCAGCATATCGGGATCGTTCCAGTGGCCGGGCCCCGCATAGGGATACAGTTCGGTTTGCAGATCGATGATATGAATCAGTCCCATGCCTCCCCACGGCTGGCTGCAATCCCAGCAGTCCTGAATATCGCCGGTGGTGCGCCACAGTTGTCCGACGCCTTGCGCCCACAGCCATGGCTGGGAACTGCCCCATTCGCAGATGGAAAATACAATCGGCCGTTCCGCGGCATTCAGCGCTTTGCTCATTTTTATATATGCTTCGCGTGTGTCCTGGCCTTCCGTGTTGCACCAGTCGTATTTCAGGTAATCGACTCCCCAGGCGGCATACTGCTGCGCATCTTTTTCTTCAAATCCTTTGCTTCCGGGCCGTTTCTGACAGGTGCCCGTTCCTGCGTCGGAATAGAGTCCGAACTTCAGTCCTTTCGAGTGGACATAGTCCGCCAGAGATTTCATTCCGGATGGAAACCGTTTGGAATCAGCGACGATAGTTCCCCGCGCATCACGCGATACCTGCCAGCAGTCATCAATCACAATATATTCGTATCCGGCGTCTCTCATGCCGGTGGATATCATGGCGTCGGCTGTATCCTTGATCAGCTGTTCGCTGACATTGCAGCCGAACTTGTTCCAGGAGTTCCAGCCCATCGGTGGGGTCTTGGCCAGATCTGCGGATTGCGCGGCGGCAAGCAAGGTTAAGGTCGTTAATCCAACGGACAATATACCCAGCATCCGGCTTCTCATATTCCATTCTCTTTCATTATTTCGGAAACCATCCCGGACATTTATTGCGGCCAAAAAACCGACAATAAACGCCCGGGTCTTACGGTTACGAAGAGCTTCCGCTCAGATCTTTGCAGGACGGCAGAGATTGTCTTTGGAATTCGCGCTTCGTCCGCATTTCTTGCATACGAAGTTCGCATCTTTTAACAGCTTTTTGAAATCGACGGGATTTTGCTCCATATAACCCATATTCACCAGGTAACAGAGATGATCGTCGTGCATGGAATGAGGCATTGCGGTCTTTTTCATACGAGAACTCCTTGTCATCATAAATAAATAAGGTTGAACCTTGGGTTACGTCCTTCTCCCTATATAAGTATTGATACAATAACCTCTCAAGCTCTGCAACAGGGAATCTTACGAAACCCTGCGGTAAATCCCTCATATATTAATTCGAGGTTAGAGCAACCGTCACCGGACTAATCATTTGATTATGGCCCATAGGATCCACCCAACTCGGACAGGTTTCTCAAACTTGATCCGGATCAAGGAACTCAAATTCCCGGCCGGTTATGCTTCTATCGCAAGGTTGGGAATGATTGCCGGGCCGCAGGGTGGAAAAATATTTTCGGCCTTGAAAATAAACATTTTTCATTGGGAGTTTAACTATGAAACGTCTTCTGAGTTCACTTTTCACGGTTATCCTGATCTGTATCTCAGCAAAAGCAGAAGAGGTTACTTTTACTTTTGCTGGAATCATCCATGAACTGGATACGGAGTTTTATCATTTCGGCGGACGTCCTTTTCAAATCACCTATTCTTTTGAGCGAACAGCGAAGGATGCCAATCCCGGCGATCCCGAATCCGGCAAATACAGCGGCGCGATCAAGTCGGGCAGCCTCACGGTTTTTGCCGATAACAAAACCTATCGTTGGGTGATTCGACCGGATGGCCCCGACAATCTCATCGAGGTTAAGCATCTCAAGAATTTATATTCATACTCTGCCGGCGCAAGTATTTCCGGGCAAGGATCCGGAAATGATGTTACTGCGACTTTCATTGTTGAATTGACGGATGATAGCGCTGCCGGCTTGGGCAATGATGCGCTGCCATCATCCTTGAGACTCAGGTCCTTTGGCAATCAGAAAATTGTCCGATTTACGTTTATGGGTCCAAGCCAACGTATTTTCTATGCTTTTGGCATCATCATGCATGGCGACACGCCCACGCCACAATAAGACACCGGCGGAAATCCCGGTGCGATGGGCCGACAGGCATTTAAGTGGTTGTTTGTAGAAGCGGAGTTAGAATAAGTATCCATGTATCAGAAACGGATGGTCGAAATTGAATTGCAGGTTGAGTTGCACGTGTAAATGTTTTATATATATACGTGTGAGGTAAAATATGCTTACAAAACTGACGTTGACTATCGACGAATCCGTCATCGAACAGGCAAAAGAATATGCGCAAGGAAAAAACCGGAGCGTGTCCCGCATCGTAGAGGAATATCTCGAAAACCTCGCTACCAACAGGGGTTCGGGCAAGCTTCCGGATGAGATCAAAGCTCCAATTACCGATGGTCTTTCCGGAATGTTCAAGGATCCCGGCATTCCTTATGACAAGATTCTGGACGAAGCAATGCAGGAGAAATACCTGTGATCAAAAAGGTTTTCATTGATACCGATATCATTCTTGATGTGGCAATGGCCCGAAAACCGTTCTTCTCCACAAGCAGGACGATTCTGGCGATGGCTGAAACCGGCATGATCATCGGCGTTACATCGTCAAACTGTATCGCAAATCTCTATTATGTCCTGCGCAAAGTTGGCGGCGACACCGACGCGCGCGTGTTCATATCGGGTTTGATAAAATACGTTTCGGTTATCGCAATCGGTCATCACAATGTATTGGAGGCTTTAAAATCGAAGTTTACTGATTTCGAGGACGCGCTTCAGAATAGTTCCGCTCAGGAAAACCAGTGCGAGTACGTACTGACGAGAAACACTGCCGATTACAAGGGTTCAAAACTGAAAGTCTCGCTCCCCGAGGATTTCATAAAACTGTATCAATAGGCTCAGGATTCCTTGACCTCTCGGAGTTTGATCTGTTGCCAATATGCAAATTATGCCGCCCCAATCGGGAATCACGGTGATTTTGCCCTTGGGAGGGTTATACGATTTGCGATACGAGCCTTTGCCGGCCGCTAATTCCTGACATCCCAGATCGCGCAGCCGTCTGGCAATCTCGCGATACTTTATGCTGTTACCAGCATCTCAATGCGCTGTGACTGTTCCAGGGAAAGAGGACGCAATGCCGGGGGCGGCGTTTGCTTTAGTTCTGCCCATGCTTCAAACAAGGCCTCCAATGCTTCCTGCACATTGGCTTGAATTTCAGCCGCAGTGCGCCCTTCGGTCACTAAACCGGGGACATCAGGGCTGGTCACGGTAAGGAAGAACAGGAGAAGAACAGGACACCCATTGTTTGATTTTTTCACAAACAGTGGGTGTCCATGATTTTTCCATGATTTTTCCATGATTTTCCATGATTTTTACGGACCCGAAGAACGTGGAGATTATCGTCGCTCCTTATATCCTATTCTCATGACGGGAAATGAGGTCGTTCTGGCAGTCGCGGGTCAGCTCCACAAAATAGGCGGAGT
>CAYTYP010000035.1:12272-51707 GCA_964441405.1 uncultured Acidobacteriota bacterium | reverse complement strand
GGAGAAGCGACTCCTTCATTGCTTCCCAAAGCTATTTAGAGGCTGAACTGTTACAGGTAGTGAACGTTGATGCCCGCATCCTTCAGCGGCTTTAAAACGGCGTTCATGCCGCCGGCGTGGTCCGGCGTTTCAACGGCCAGCACATCGGTCTCTTTTGTCCGAAAACCGTGGGACTTGAGTATATTGAGGGCCTTTACCGGATCATCGACCACAAATCTTACCGTGCTTACGTCCGACGTATCGGCCACGGAGATGGCCCGGATATTGACTCCTTCTCTGCCCAGTATTTCACTGACATTCGAAAGAGCGCCCGGCACGTTATCGAGAATAACGGAGATCTGTGT
Source organism: uncultured Acidobacteriota bacterium (assembly GCA_964441405.1). Classification (GTDB taxonomy): domain Bacteria; phylum Acidobacteriota; class UBA6911; order UBA6911; family UBA6911; genus UBA6911. The sequence continues at coordinate 51,363 of CAYTYP010000035.1, read as the reverse complement.
GATGACCATATTCTTACTCCTTAATGAAACTGTAGCCTAATTCCAGAGCCTTCTGATTCAGCTTTGTCAGCTTGGCTTTGCTCTCCCCAAGGATGACGGGGAGATTGCTGATGAGCGCGTCGAAGGAGACCATGTTGCTCAGCTTCACGAGAACGCCCACCATGATCATGTTGGCCACTTTGGTATTGCCCACCTCTTCTGCAAGCGGGATGATGGGCACCTGCACTACTTCGATATCACTCCGGGCTCCGTCTGTATTAACGATGGACGAATTGACGCATATGAGGCCGCCGGCCGGCAGAATACTCTGGAAACGAACAAAGGAAGGCTGGTTCATGGCAACGACGAAGTCCGGTTCGGATGCCACAGGCGAGGCGATTTCTTCATCGCTCACCGCAACCGTGCAGTTACAGGTGCCGCCCCGCACCTCGACGCCGTAAGAGGGAAGACAGGTGACATATTGCCCCTCAAGCATGGCCGCATTCGCGATGGTCATTCCCATGGAAATCACGCCCTGCCCGCCGAAGCCTGAAAAAATGGTCTTGATTAGCATGAAACCTCTTTGACCAATCCCAATGGAAATTGCTTGGACATCACGTCTTCGACCCACTTGCACGATTCGAGGGCGTCCATGTGCCAGTTGGTGGGACATGGCGAAAGTATCTCGACCATGGAAAAACCCGTTCCCTTGATCTGGTGCTCAAAAGCCTTTCGGATCGCCTTCTTGGCCCGGACTATGGCGGCAGGTTTATGGACGGACACTCGCTCCAGATAGGCGGTTCCGGGGAGGACGGCCAATACTTCGCACATCTTCACCGGATAGCCTTCCTTTGCGGGATTCCGGCCTGCAGGCGAGGTGGTGGTCACCTGATCTATGAGTGTTGTTGGCGCCATCTGGCCGCCCGTCATGCCGTAAACGCCGTTGTTGACGAAGATCACCGAGATGAGTTCGCCCCGGTTTGCGGCGTGGAAGCTTTCAGCCGTGCCTATTGCAGCCAAGTCGCCGTCGCCCTGATATGAAAAAACGAGATTCTGGGGCCTTACTCTCTTGATGCCTGTCGCCACGGCGGCGCCGCGGCCATGGGCTGATTCCAGGGCATCGAAGTCGAAGTAATTATAGAGGAGCATGCCGCAGCCCGCAGGTGCGACGCAGATTACCTTCTCCCGTACTCCCATTTCGTCGATAACCTCTGCGAGGAGACGGGTAACGATTCCATGACCACAGCCGGGACAGTAGTGGAAATGGTTCTCTTTGAGAGACTTGGGTCTGGAGTAAACTTTCTTCACTGCTTCTTGGTCCTCGCTGACTGGTAGTAGTGACGGGAGACTAAGCGGTAGAGTTCTACCGGAGTCGGGACGACGCCTCCGGGTCGCCCATAGAAATGGACTCTCCCTCGGCCTTCTAAGGCCAGCCGTACGTCCTCGATCATCTGGCCGGTATTCATTTCGAAAACAAAAAAATCACTCGCATGCTCAGCTGCATCCTTGATGACTTTATTTGGGAAAGGCCAGCAGGTGATGGGTCTGATCAGCCCGACCTTGATGTTTTCGTTACGGAGCCTTTTGATAGCGCCTTTAGCGATGCGGGCTGAGGTCCCGTAAGCGATGATGATCATTTCTGCGTCGTCCACCATGAAGGTTTCAAAACGCGTTTCTTTCTGTTCGATTTGCTGGAATTTCCTGAAAAGCTTCCAGTTGTGATCCTCTTCATCTTTCACATCGAAAAGCAGGGACTTGATGAAACGGGAAGGCCGGCCTTCCGCGCCTGTGAGCAGATAGTCCTTGGGGTATTCTTTTGCCTTCTTTATGTGATCGAAACTAACCGGCTCCATCATCTGGCCAAGCACACCGTCGCCGAGCACAATGAGGGGATTCCTGTATTTGTCGGCAAGCTCGAAAGCCAGAGGCATGATGTCGGCAAGTTCCTGCACCGTCGAAGGAGCGAGGACGATGGTCCGGTAGTCACCGTGGCCTCCTCCCCGTGTCGCCTGCAGATAGTCCGACTGCGCAGGGGAGATGTTGCCCATGCCTGGGCCTCCCCGTGACATATTCACGATGACCGCAGGCAGTTCGTCAGCCGCCAGATAGGAAATGCCTTCCTGCTTAAGGCTTATTCCAGGTGAACTGGACGACGTCATCACCCGGGCGCCGGCAACGCTCGCGCCGAGCACCATGTTGATCGCTGCGATCTCGCTTTCGGACTGGAGGAACACTCCTCCAGGCACCGTGGGCAAACGCTTTGCCATGTATTCGCCCAACTCGTTCTGTGGGGTGATGGGATAGCCGAAATAGCACGTGCACCCGGCCAGTACGGCAGCTTCAGCACAGGCGCTGTTTCCGTTCATCAGTTTCTTCACGCCTTATATACCTCGATAGCGATCTCCGGACAGACAAGAGCGCAGGTCGCGCAGCCGGTACATCCGCCGTCACTGTTGAAAATCGACACAAAGTAGCCTTTCAAGTTGAGCTTGTCGGAAAGACTGATAGCCTTCTTGGGGCAATACTCTATGCAGAAGCAGCAGCCCTTGCAGCGTTCCTGGCTTATTTCGATTGAACCCATTAGTGTCTTTATTGCTTTCATCATTTTATGTTTACGGACCCTAAATGTACCCTATCCATGTTTGCAGTGTCAAAACGTTTTGGATTTCCGCTCGGATTTCCGCTGGTTGGTCTGCGCAGGAGTCGGATCAGAATAGGGTTTTCTATCGGCTTATGGTTCGGACTACGATGAGAAGACTCGTCACAGAGCTTTATATGCGGCATTTTTTAAAGTAAAAGCTTATTGACCGGTGGAGAAACCCTTGCCGGAGACTTCGCCGGCGTCGAAAATGGAAAAGAAAGCGCGCTTGTCTGAAGCCAAGACCAGGTTTCTAAGCCGGACGGCTTCGGCCCGGCTCACGACAACATAGAGAACTTTGCTGGGCTTTCCCGTGTAGGCGCCAGTCCCTTCAAGCAGGGTTACGCCTCTGTCCAACTCGGTCATTATGACTGAAGCAATTTGCTCGTGCTGATCGGATATGATAATGGCGGCGCGCATTGAGTAGCCGGCCTCCAGCACGAGATCAATGATCTGAGCTCCCACAAACAAAGCGATGAGTGTATAAACCGCCTGCTTGGTATCGAGAAAGATCAGCGAAGCTCCTATGACCATGACATCGCTGACGAAAATGATGCGTCCAATCCGCCATCCCCTATATTTGCGCAGAAGACGAGCGATGATGTCTATTCCTCCCGTAGTGCCTCCGAATCTAAATACAATGCCGAATCCGGCCCCAGCGACGCATCCGGCCAGGAGCGCCGCGACAAGGGGATCGTCAACGGGATAGCGCAACGAGTTGAATGCGGAAAGTGCTGCAGAAAAGCACAGCGTTCCGAAAGCCGTGAACAGTAATGCCTGTCTGCCCAGGATGCGCCAGCTCAATGCCAGCAAAGGTAAATTGACTATCAATATGAATACGCCGGGATCCCATCCCAAGGACAGTTTTAGCAGGATCGCCGCTCCAGTCACGCCTCCCTCGGCGAGCCTGTTTGCTATGTTGAAAGCGTTGATCCCGACTCCGGCGATTGCAGCGCCAAGTGCAATCCCTATAAGATTGCCTGGTTTAAATTGCTTCATGAAGCGGGTCTCTCTTTGAAAAAATGGAATGTTGAGCAATTTGTGTTGCAAGGTATTATTTAATGCTTCAGCGCGATTATCCTCATCAAAATCCCATGGACTCTGTGCTGAAGTCAATAAAAACTGTTGAAGATAAAAACCGTCCGGTTGCCAACCGATGTTCACAACTCCGCGAAGCTGCAATTGGATTGAGGCCTGCCTCAATTAATTGCCATAAACTATAAATGGTGGTCGCCCGCAGCTTCAGGCTGGTATGTTATCTCTTCAATTCGCAAGCGTCGGATTCCGGCAGGAACCTTCCATTCGATAGTGTCCCCGACTCGATAACCGATCAGGGCGGTGCCGATAGGGGCTAAGATAGAAACTTTTCCGCGATCGAAATCCGCATCGCTGGGAAATACCAATTGGAGCATCATTTCCTTGTCGGTGTCCAAGTCCGTAACACGCATATGTGTGTTCATCGTTACAACATTCGGGGGCACCTTCTTGGCGGACACTATAACGGCCTCGTCTAATTCTCCCTCCAAATGATCCAGATACTCCCGGTCCTTTTGATTCCACATCTGCGCTCCCTCAAGCAGCTTTCGAAGCCGCTGCATGTCGTAATCAGTGATATGAATTGCCCTTTTTGTCATTGAGATCCTCCGTTGAAATTATGCAAGAGTCTGTTCAGTATCAAGTCGTATGATTGCTCAGATATGAGCGAACAACAATCGGGCAGAAGTTGGAATCGGACATCCTGGCAACTGAAAGATAGGTCATCCGAAGGATTGGATTGTCATATCCAAAAGATTATCAGAGCGCTTTCTGTTGCTTTGATGAATCCATTGCATCGCTGCATGAGATAGTTGATGTATGATGTCTCCAGTGTTTTCCGGCATTGCGAGGGTTTTGTTGCATGGACAGAGCAAAGCAGAAAGTGATTGGGACAAAGGCAAAAGAAGGTGTAAAGCGCCTTAGCAGGCATGCTTCCTTGGAGCTGCAGCGGACCAGAAAGAAACATGCCTATCAAGGCAGAATCCTTACTGAGCGTTTAAAGGAACTGAATTGTCTTTATACCATCTCGAAGATTTTTGATAAAAAAGGTCTGAGTCTCGATGGCGTTATCCGCCGAACGATACAAGTTGTCCCCACGGCTTGGCAGTATCCGGTTATCGCCGGAACTCGCGTGGTTCTCAAGGATAAGGATTTTCGAACAAGAAAATTTCACCAAAGTGAATGGATGCAGGAGTGCCCGATTATCGTGCAGGGAGTATCGGTTGGGAGCATCGCGGTAAGTTACTCCGAAAAGCGGGCGGAGCAGGACGAAGGTCCGTTCCTTAAAGAGGAAAGAAACCTGCTCAATATCATTGCTCAAAGGTTAGGCGATATCATTGAGCGCAAATGGTCGGAACAAAAACTGCTGAGATATCAGGAAGAGCTGAGATCCCTGGCAACCGAGTTGGTTCTCAATGAAGAGCAAGAACGCCGACGAATCGCCCAGGCGCTCCACGATAGAATCGGGCAAGTCCTCGCGTTGATCAACATCAAAGTAGGAGCTTTGCTGGAATCGGCCGGCTCGAAGAATTGGGTTAAGGCCTTACAGGATATACGCGGCCTTGTGTCGGAATCTGTTGCCGAAACGCGTTCACTAACCTTTGACCTAAGCCCCCCTATCCTTTATGAACTGGGATTTGAGGCTGCGCTGGAGTGGCTTGCTGAACGCATCCAACAACAATATGATGTGGAAGTGGAAATCCAAGGCTTCGAAAAGAACACAACGTTTAGTACTGAATGGCGCGCAACTCTGTTTGCAGCAATACGTGAGCTTCTTGTCAATGTTGGGAAACATGCGAAATCGCCGGTTGCCAGGGTTTCAATGAAGAAAAGACAAGGTGCTATTGTCCTGTCCGTCGAAGACAAAGGAATTGGAATGGATCCGTCAACCCGGGCAAGTGTGAAGCCTGGAACCGACGGATTTGGCCTTTTCAGCATTCGAGAGCGCCTGGGTTTCATGGGAGGCCGTGTTGAAATATCTTCGAAACGGGGACAAGGAACCTGCGTGACCCTGTTTGTGCCGATGGAAAAATTTAAGAGAGTTCCAAAACGGGGGTGAGCTATGACTATCCGGATTTTAATAGCCGATGATCACAAAATCGTGTGCGACGGACTGAAGGCGCTGCTGGAAGCGCAGCCCGATATGGAAATCGTCGCCCAGGCGGAAAATGGAAGAGAGGCTGTTAATCTTGCTCATAAGCAGAAGCCGGATATGGTTATTATGGATGTGGCAATGCCCGACCTCAACGGCCTTGAAGCCGTTCGTCAAATTCTCTCCAGCAATCCCCACATTAAGGTAATCGCCCTTTCCATGCATGCCGACAGGCGTTATGTTACCGGGATGCTTTCTGCCGGTTCCTCCGGATATATTCTCAAGCATTGCGCGTTTGAAGAGCTTGTGCATGCTATTCGTATTGTTCTTTCCAATCAGGTTTATTTAAGCCCGGCCATTGCGGGAATAGTGGTCCAAGAGCTCACCCAATCGAAAAGCTCACGATCTCGGCAATCCACTTCCTCTTCCAATCAAGCGCTTACTCCAAGAGAACGCGAGGTGCTTCAGTTGATCGCCGAGGGACACAGCGCCCGTGAAATCGCGCAGCGGATCCATCTAAGTGTAAAGACGATAGAAACACATCGCCGACAAATGATGGAGAAGCTAGAAATTCGCAGCATCGCGGATCTCACCAAGTTCGCTATCCGTGAAGGTTTAACTACTCTGGATAAATAATATAAAGCCCCTCATCGTAGTGAAACCATCCTTTGGATGACGGATTCTTCGCCGAAGGATGAAGCGCATTTTGGCCTTTTCATCCTCACAATCCAGTCTATCCCCGATTGTTATTTCTCGCATGTCAAGAGATCATGCGGAGGTCATCAATAGGTAGAGGAGTCGAATGGTGCAATACGACATTTTTGGGAATTTGAGCCGGAAGGATGAAGTTCTTGCAGTGCTGGAGGAAATCACTTCTCAAAACCGTCTTGATGAACACCAGATTGGCCTGGCACGAATTTTAAGGTTTAGAGAAAACCATGTTCTTCTTCATGCAGCGCTTGAATGTGCAACGAAAATCGAAAGATCATCGGACATCCTCATCGCGGAAGCGCTCAACGTTCTTGTTGCACAAGATCTTCCGGTTGCCATTCGGTCGTTGGCCGCGAGCGCTCTCGGACACCTTATTCACCATCGTTCGATAAAAGGCGACTCGGATTTTGACCTGGAGATGGTGATGGAATCTATGGCTCATGTGTTCCGCAAATCGGAATCACCCACACTGAAGAAAGCGCTTTTCAAGGCTATGGGACTCGCATGCAGCAGACGACCGCGAAATGGTCACAAAGCATCTCTCCAGACGAAAAGGGTATTTTCTTAATCATCGCCTTTTGCGACCAAGCCGCGTCGTAGTTGCGTTAGAACCTGATTTCAAGTTCGATCACGAACCTGAACCTGCCTAATCTGGAAAGGTTTTCCGCTATAAATAGATCCGGCAAAATACAGCTGAAATATCAGCCTTAGACTCAATCTTATTGACTGGTGGAGTCTCTCTTTTTGTGCAGTTTTCGGCATATCTTTGCCGCCTGAGGGTTTAAGAAAATAAGGGCTTTCCTTCCCGATCGACCCAGTTGTCTTTCTGCCATGCTTTTTGCTTTTTGCGCGACAGAAAGCGTTTGTCTCCTTCGCAGGTTACACGAATTGCGGCATTGGGACCGCCGACGGGGCAGTTGTATTCACAGATGCCGCATCCCACACACCTGGCTGGATCGACGTGCGGCAGTCCATTGTCAATCTGCACTGTTTTGCCGTCAGCCCCTTCCATCTTTTGGGGATGTACTTCTTTCCCGATTTCGTCCAGCCAGTAGATGGCGCTATAGGAGCAAACTTCATCGCAGACAAGGCATTGCTTGTTTGATTCCCATACGATGCAGCTGGAACGGTCGATCATGGCCCGACCGATAAACAGGTGTTCTTTTTCTGCAAGTGCAAACGGTACGATGGCATCGGTCGGACACACTTCTCCGCACAAATTGCAGTTCTGTGAGCATTCTCCGATTCGGGGTACAAGAACCGGCGTCCAGATTCCCGCCAGTCCACCTTCTGTAAGGGTGGGTTGCAGTCCGTTGGTCGGACAGACCTTCATGCAGGCGCCGCAGCGGGCGCAGCGTTCAGTGAAAATACTCTCGGAGACGGAACCGGGAGGCCGGATGAGGTGTTTGCCGGTGATAAAGCCGGAACCGTCTCGTGTAGACCGTGTCGTGACTGCAGCTTTGGCGGATATTCCCCAGATAGCCCCCACGCCGACCCCAGTGAGAAGACGCCGGCGGTTGAGATCCAGCGAAAGGGGTTGCTGGGACCTGCGGACCGATAACATCTGAATCGCATCTTGCCTGCATTTATTCACGCAGGAATAGCAAAAAATGCATTCAGACGTGTTCGTGCTTTTTCCCTTTTCCCCGATGGCGTCCATTTTGCAGTCGAGGGCGCAAGCCGTGCATTCGTTGCATTGCGAAGTCACTTTGCGGCGAAAAAGGGGGAAGCGGCCAACGATTCCCAGCAGCGCGCCAAGCGGGCACAGGGACCGGCACCAAAAGCGGCGCGCCAGAAATCCTCCTGTAAGGATTCCGGCGAGTATCAGCAGTGCAATGAAGCCCGAACTATAAACGGCTTGCCGCTCCGGAAACAGCTCTGCTGTAGAATGAGCCAGCCGTCCCAGGATGGGAATTTCAGAAAGGAATTGAGATCCCCAATGCAGGGGGCCAAAAATACCGAGCGTTAAGCTTCGGACCAGGAGGGCGATCGGATCCATAAACCAAACGAGCTGCGATCCCAAAAGGGCCGTAATAAACAATCCGGCCAGAATGTAATATTTTAAGCGGGGGCGGGAAAACTCCCGGTCGGTACGGCGCTGTTTTTTTTGCCTCACCAGTTTGTCCGCTCCGTCGATGCAGGTTCCGAGGGGACAAATCCATCCACAGAATATACGGCCGAAGAGAAAGGCCAGCACGACAACCGGAAGCGTCCACAAGGCGATCGGGAGCAGAAACGATCTGGAACTCAACAGCGATGTCCACACCAACAGGGGATCGATGCGCAGGAAGAAGTCCGCGGGAGCCCATCCGGAAACATCCATGCTGCCGTCGGCCCAGTTAATGCGCCTGTTGGTCTGGAAAAACAATATAAGGAAAAAGACCAAAAAAAAGAGTTGGGATATTCTTCGAGCCGTTTTCATTATTCATATCTCCGACAAGGGAAGGCTCAGACTCGCACAACGGGGATCTTATCGGGATCGCTCTCACCAAGACCAAGTTCAGAAGACTTGACAATATAGGGAATATCGGCCGGAGTGAGGTCAAAAAGCCCGCAGGCATAAGCATCCACAGCGACGGGAGAGAAAGACACGATGACTTCGTGTGGTTCCCGGATCTTTCCGGGTCCTTTAGGGCCATTCGTAAGCAGGATCCGCGATGCGTCCATCACGGTCAGGTCTATCGGGACAGCGGTTGCATAATCGGCAATGTATTGATGCAGGTCCGGACCGGAATGCCACGCCTGACGATTGAAGTTCACCCCCATCAGGTTTTTCAGTCCAAGCGTCAGTCCGGTTTGAGAATGATGTTTAGCTTTAGGCATATTGATAAATACGTCGGCGTCCATCACTACTTTGGCAATGGTGTCCTGCTTCATCAGCTTGCCGTTTTTCACCTCGATCGACACAAAATCCTTTTCTGTCGATGCATAGATGAGCTCCGCTCCGGCATTGCGCGCCGCAGCCCCAATGCCGGAAACGGCGAGGACCTGGATTGAAGGACGGTCAATAGTATGCTCGAACACGGTAATTTTCCCGGCTCCGGCTTCCTTGCACATTTCAATCATAGCTGCCAGGATGCGCGGATCGGTGTTGGCCGCCTGTTCGGGAGTGCGGGACCATGCGACATTGGGCTTAAGAACCACCCGGCTGCCGGAAGTAATGAATCCCAGACCGCCGGCAGCAGCAACCGCAGCTTTCAGAGCAGCTGCCGGGTCCTCGTTCTTGCCGACATAGACCCTGCCATCATCCTTTTTCGGGACAACACGCTTCCGCTTTCCTGAGTCGGAATTGTCGCCGCATCCTCCCACTACAATGCTGCTGCATGCCAGCCCCGCCAATCCGAGAAACTTCCGTCTTTTCATTCCGCTCATCCTTTCAGAACAGCCTCGGGCCCCTTACTATCTCTTTTTCCCCTGATGGAATTTTACCGCGTTTTCAAGAAGAGACTTCATAAATGGAGCTGCCTGTTCTTTCCCCTCGTCCCCGCCGTGATAAGACATGACGATTATGAAGTAAAACCCTTCGATGGCATACTCCGTGGCGCCGCCGGCGCCCGAAGCGGTGAAACGGTTCCATTCCGCTTTTGCGGGAGCTTTCTTTCCCGTTTCCATCTTATAACGTTCTTCCAGAAAAGCGCGCGCAGCGCTCGGGGACTTCATGTAGTGGACGGTTGCTTCGACGTACTCTTCGCCCTTCACATACATCCTGCGCAAAGCATCGACAACTCCGGCGTTAGTATAAACTTCGTAGCCTCCATCGTAGATGTCCGCAAGTCCGATGCCGCTGCCGTAAATAGTGGAATCTTTGAGAAGGTTCCAACCGGCAACCGGGGTGTCTTCAGCAATTGCCAGAAGTTCCTTCTTGGAGGCCTGCGCGTTAAACGGCAGTAGAGCCGGCAACACAGCGGCGGCAATAAGAAGGAGAAAGACTTTCGTGTTTAAAATTTTTTTCATCCTATTCTGATAATCTCCATTTTCTCGAAATCATTGACGCCCAATCCTTTGGCAGCGGCAGTGGCAATCGAAATGGGTTCGCGCCCCGATTTGGCAACGGAGGGAAGACCTGTTTCCTTTCGCCGCTCGTCGATAATTCTCCAGGCCATGCTGTCTACTGCAACCGGATCCCGGCTGAAAAGAAGTGAATGGTAATCCCACAGCGCATCACGACGCAGCATGGGCCCGCCGTTTGCCAGGGGGCGAAGCGCGTCCATAACGATCAGGCGGGTTTTTTCCCGGATGGCTGGAATCAGATTCAGATCCGCGATGAAAGGATCGCAACGGTTTTCATGACACCTCATTGGGCTGTCAAAACTTCCATAGTGATTCTTCAAGGCGCCGGTAATTCCCGCCATCATGTGATCCTTCATGAAGGGGACGTTAATAAGCGCGGTGATTTCTTGTGTAAGGATTTTAGCCAGGCGGCCGTTGATCGAACCGCTCTGGGTAGGCTTATCCTCCCATTCTCTTTCAGCGGCCCGTATCCGAACGCCGTCGCCGTCCTTATTAAGTTTGTACCCTGCGCTGATCATAAAACTCGTATTATTATCCCAGATAATTACATTTGTCGCCTTAATCCCGGCGCGTATTAATGCATTGGCTACTGCAAAAGCGACTTCGGGATGGGTGGTGGCTCCCTTGCCCCCCAGGCAGTTTACCTTGATTCCCACGACATCCTCAGGTTTGAAAAGGGATTTCCAGGCTGCTTCACCATCCGGTGATCCGGTAAGTCTAGCGACTCCCTGATCCAGCATTTTGGCGAGAAGGTCGGTTTTGATCCCCGAATCATTATCGCTTGCGCCCAGTACATCCGGATTGCGGACTATCACCAATCGGGATTTTTGAGAATTTTCAGCGGCATAGACCGAATCTTTTATGTGGCCGTGATAGGCGACAACAGCTCCGGCAACAGCTGCCTGTTTGATAAATTGCCTGCGGTTTGTTTTCTTTGACATTGAGATCTCCTCTTTATTCTTGTTGCGTTAACCGATTGATACTCATTATGCAAACCACCTAACGCAGATTAAGAAATCAGGCGGGATGCTTCCCCTTTGCGGGGGAAGCCATGCTGGTTTTAAACGGACGCCTCTTTTATCACGACATCGTCGATAGTTTTGGCCCCGAATCCAAGCGTGCCTGCATGCTGAAAAAGGGAATGAGCCATTTCAACCTGGAACCCCCGGTAAAATTCTTCCAGAACATCCGCTGCAACCAGATCTGCCGCCAGAGCGTCACCGCTGATAATGATTTGTTTTGGTTTTATGACAACCCCTCCCATGTTCAGACGATGGGATCGCCCCAAGCCCGATCGGGCGTCTATTATCGTAAGTTCGGGATTGACGGCCGATGCTATTTCAGCCAGCGCCAGATGGGACTTTTGGTAGCCGGTATTGGAATTTCTCCCCATAAAATTCATACCCTGCTGGTGCAGATTATCCCGGCTTTGTTTGTCGATTTGCCCCATAATGTTTTTAAGAGCGCAGCTTAACGGGATCATTGAATGCTGCTTTAACGTAGGCATATTGATAATCAGAGGGATGTCATAAACACTCTTCCGGACGCCTACGCCTGGCATGGCTTTCCACCTGATATCCTTTACTTGAATGGTTTCATCATGAATAAGATCTTTTATTTTAAAGCCTCCGCTTGCCGCCTTGCGGTCCAATCCATAATATTTAAAGCCTTCTGTTGAAGATTGCCACATTCCCATGGCGGATCCCCATTCCGCGACGGTAATATCGTTGAATCCATCTTTCTTAAGCATTTCAATCGTTGCCAAAATCGAGGCGCCGTCGGTGGTCTCGGGATAAGGGTCCGCGGCTACAAAATTTGGTTTAATATGAACGGCGTTGTTTTTGCCGAACCGATCCAATCCGCCTAAAACTTCCATTCCTTTTTTCAGCATGGCGGTGAAATCGGTTCCATGAACGATCATAACGATTGGTTTTCCCTTTTCCATAAAAGGATTAGGGAGACGCTTCCGGAGTGCAGATGCGGCAGCAGCCTTATACTGCGCAGGCAAAAGGGAAGTGAAACAGCCGATCGCACCGAGTTTCAAAGTCCTCTGCCAAAATATCCGGCGGGTTATCATTCGTTTCATAGAACACCCCTAACGGTAGAAGCTCATACCGGATAGACTTTATTTACGTTTTGTTGTTGATGGGTTGATTGACGATCCAATCTCTTTTATCAAATCAGCTGAATCCGCTCTGCTGATTATATAAATAAAGTTGTTATCGGCGGCAAGGCGGTAGAACCGATTCCTTCTGTCGCTGAACGCCGATGAATTATTAACCGTTACGGTTTTGAATTTTTTTGTAAAAGCTTCCCGGACGGCATGTAAAGCAGCGTTTGCAGCGGCCGAATCGGGATATCGGACTATCAATAAGTGCGCCTGATTTTCTTTCACCTTGTATCGTGCAAAAGCACACTCCACTGTACGGCCGTTTATTCCCAGAATATTGCTGTCTCCCAGATAAAGTTGGGTGTTCAATCCCAGGAGACCGCTCACATAGCCTTGGCTTCGAGGAACTAAATTAGATGGAGGAAGCATTCCTATTAAATCCGGCAATTGGGAAGACTTATTTATTTTTTGCGATACAGCGCGAGCGATTCGCACGGAAGCTTTTTTCGTGTCTTTAGCCGATCTGTTTGCGGTGACAACGACATAAAAACGCTCCTGAATAAAAGAGACCACTGTATCCGCTGTCGTTCCGTCGTCACCCACCTCCAGAGCAGGCATGTCAGAGTCCCGCTGTACGGAATAAATGCCGAAAGCCGCTTTGGGATGATTCATTTCATAGATATCGACGGTGATCGATGTATCGCCTGAGGTGTGGCGTTGGGCGATTGCTTGAGTGAATCCGTATTCGAAAAATATCTCGGCGCCGCCGTCAATATAGTTATAGAGCTCTTTTCCTTTAAAAACTTTCGGCTGTCCATCGGCCTTCCAGGGAGTTATTGAGGCGTTCTCCGGAAGGTATTTCCTCAAAGAATCCGGACCTTGTGCATAGGCTTGGGAGGCAACTATCGCTAAGGATATGCATAGAAACAAAGCTAAACAGAAATAAATTTTGAAGGAAGTATTATCTGAGAATTTCATAGGCGATGGCGATGGAATCAATATTGTGCGTTCTACTCTACCGGCCTCCTCGGAGTGCGGTTTGATATAAGTAACATCAGTCACTTTTTTACTATACCATGACATAAAACAGACAGCATCTCTATCGTTTTAAGCTCGGGGTCGGGGTCGGAATCGGCGTCGGGAATCGCAATCGGCGTTCGAAAAGATCGATTTTCTACAGCGATTGCGACGACCACGATTCCGACCCCGACCCCGATGAATGTTTTGGTTTTGAGACATCTCAGCAGAAATGGTGCAAATGGTGACAAATGGTGACAGGCACGAATTGCACCATTAATCGTTATTCCGTACGTTCCGTGGCTGTATTCCGTGGCACGCTTTTACGGATTCAAGACAAAGCTCCAGTTGCAGATTTTTCAATCCAGCATGGCTGGTGGCGGAGCTGCCCTTTAACTCATACTCTCCTTGGAGAATAAAAATGTTTTTGGAGGAGTGCTTGACTCTTATCCAGTAATTCAATAAGTTATGAAATACTGGAGCGTTTATGATCAACAAAGATCGTCGCTTTAAAACAGCAATTTATGAACAATTTGCCCGGATTGGCAAGGCGATTGCCAATCCCAGTCGGCTCGAACTGCTTGATCTGCTGTGCCAGGGGCCGCGCACGGTAGATATCCTGGCAAAAGAGGCTGGACTCGGTCTTACCAATACATCTCAGCAGTTGAAAGCTCTGCGTGAGGCACGGCTGGTAGAAGCTGAAAAATCCGGACTTTTTGTCACCTATCGCCTGGCGGATGAGCAGGTGTGCGAATTCTTCAGAACTCTACGTTCATTAGCCGAAAGCCGCCTGACAGAGATCGGGGACATAGTCCGGCGTTTTATGGAGACGCGCAAGGATTTGGAACCGGTAGATCGGGAACAGCTCCTAGCCAAAGTTAGAGATGGTGCGGTCACCGTTTTGGATGTCCGACCACTTGAGGAGTATCAGGCCGGGCACTTGCCGGGCGCTCTTTCGGTTCCGCTCCAGGATCTTGAGCGACGACTTTCCGAATTGCCGCGTGATCGTGAGATTGTGGCCTATTGCCGCGGACCTTACTGTGTGCTTGCCATGGAAGCGGTAAAGATGCTCAAGGATCGTGGATTCGCTGCCTTCCGGTTGGAGGATAGTGTTCCCGACTGGCAAGCGCGGGGCTTGCCGGTTTTTGTTGATGACACTCTTCAGCGATGAGTCCTATTCTTCCGCAAATACTTTATCGCTGATGCCTTAAACCATCAAACATCTTGATCAGGAGAAATATGAAAATATTAATCATTTTTAACCGCGAACCCTATGACAACACCGATGTGACATGGAACGGATTGCGTCTTGCTGGAGAATTGATGAAATCAGGCCAGAATGTGCGTATATTTTTAATGAATGACGCCGTGGATATGGCAAGAGATGTTTGCAAACCACCGGAGGGTTATGACCAAGATCTTTCGCAAATGCTTAAGGCTCTCATCACAGGCGGCGTGCCAGTGAAGGTCTGCGGCACCTGCATGGCTCGATGTGGAATATATAAGAACCATCCCTACTTCGAGGGAGCAGAGAAATCTACAATGCCTGCTTTGGCAGAGTGGGTTGTCGACAGTGACAAGGTCATTACTTTCTGAATGGTCCGACAATTTGATTGGAAATACTTGCAAGGATTTTCTGTGCAATTTATCGCGCTTCAATTTCAGGATGCCATTGGGAGCGGACTAATGTAAAAATGCAAATATTTGATCGAATCGCCGAAACCTACGATGCCTGGTATGACACCGGTGAAGGGAATGCTATTTTCAATGCGGAGTTGAAATGTCTCCAATCACTTTGCGAGTGTCCTCGAGGTCGATGGCTGGAAGTCGGAACAGGCACGGGACGCTTTGCATCCAGCCTCGGTGTTTCTTTAGGGATGGATTCGTCAATCCCGATGCTTCCTATTGCGGCCAAACGTGGAGTTGCTGTCTGTGCCGGACGAGCTGAAGAACTTCCTTTTCCGGATGGCATAATCGATGGGGTTCTCCTGGCTATGACGATTTGTTTCATTACGGATCCCCGCAAAGCGCTAAAGGAATGTCGCCGCGTACTGAGGCCGGAGGGGCGTCTTCTTCTCGGAATTGTCCCGGCGGAAAGCTCCTGGGGATTGGAATATCAAAGAAAGAAAGCCGAAGGGCATCCGGTTTATTCTCTGGCAGGTTTTATGGGCCTGATACAGACCCTATCATTGGTTAAGAATACTGGATTCGTTTTTCTGGAAGGTTCCAGTTCGTTATTTTGGCATCCGGGGGGCGTCCCGGAACCGGAGTCTCGCGTGCGGGCAGAAATCTCTGAAAGCGCAGGTTTCGTCAGTTTGCTTTTTGCGAATGGTAATCGATAACAAATCAGGTGATGCGCACCCCGGGAACCCTACCCTTATTGTATTAGGGAGTCTATTCCAAAATGATAAACAATATTAAGCTCTGCATCAACCATTCCATAAAGGTTCATAAATTGGACATGGAAAATGCATGTATCCAGTTCAAGCCGGGATACAACGCCCTTATCGGCCGCAATGGTTCAGGAAAGTCGACAGTGCTCCGGGCAATCGCCCTGTGCCCAATGTGTTCTGTAACACAAGACGAAAATGACGCTATAAAATACATTACTACGGAAACGCTCAATCCCAATGTAGGTGGAACCTTCTCTTCCCGGGAGCAGATGATTCAGGGAGTCCGCGCTATGTTTTTGTCGCACGGCCAGGGAGTTTTGGACAGCCTGAGAAACCAGGCGCATTCAAATGAAACGGTAGTGTTGATTGACAGCCCGGAAACCGGACAAGACATGGAAAACTGCATGGAAATCCATCAGGGTTTGCTTCGGATGGCAAAAGACTACCAGGTTATTGTGGCAACAAACAGCTTGGTTTTTATGAGAAACGGGAATCTTATCGACCTTGGGAGTCAATCTCTGTCCGCTCTTGTTAATGCAACTCGGAATCTTGTCTCCGATTTAAACCGGGTGGACGGATAGTCGCCTCCATTGCATCTACATACAAATAATTCCTTGAATCGATAGTTTGCGATGCAACGGTGCAGGCATGAATGGTCGCAGATACAGAAGGCCGACAAAAATTCTAATAAGGGGAGAGCATGAAAAAAGAGCTTCAGAAGCCAATAGAAATGATTGGGGCGAAAATACTGGCACAGAGCCTTCTTGATCTGGGAATCGAGTGTGTTTTTGGATATACGGGGGCGGCGATACTGCCGGTCATGGACGAGTTGGCGAAAAGCTCCATAAGAATAATTGTCAATTCAAATGAACAGTCTGCCGCGTTCAGCGCCGCAGGCTACTCTCGATCCAGTGATAAAGTAGGAGTTGCGATCGTTACATCCGGTCCCGCAATCACGAATACTCTGACCGCCGTAGCCGATTCCTTTGCCGATAGCGTCCCTCTGATCGTGATTGCAGGACAGGTTCCTGAACATAAAATCGGCACGGATTCTTTTCAGCATATTGATGTAGCATCGGTTTTCGGACCTACGGCGAAAAAGGTAATTTCGGTAAAAAGCATTGGCAACATTGAAGCCATAATAAAGGGCGCCTACTATCTGGCGCAATCGGGAAAACCCGGTCCCGTTGTTATTGATATCCCTCTGAATCTCCAGCAGCGGGCGGGAAAATATTCCGGCGAAAGCCTTGAACGCTACGCCAATGCTTATCGGGACGAATCTCATCTTTCGGCTCATCAGTGTGAACAGTTCTTCTCGCTTATGAAAGAGGTGAAACATCCTCTTCTTTACTTGGGAGGGGGATTAAATTCAGAAGAAGGATGCGCGGCGATACGACGATTCCGTGCGCTGTTCCCAATCCCGTCGGTAAATACATTGATGGCAAAAGGGGTGGTGGATGAAAATGGGCCTGACTCTATGGGAATACTGGGGATGTTCGGAACGCCCTACGCCAACAAAATCATCCAGGAAAACGATTTCTTTTTCGCAATCGGAGTTCGCTGGGATGACCGTGTGGCGGAGAAAGTTGGTTTCGCAATTCATTCGAAAATAGCCTACATCGACATCAATCCGGCCAAGGTTTTTCAGATTCGCAACGAACGGATGCCCGAATTTTCCTTCATTGGTGATGCCGCCAGCGCTCTGGACGATCTGTCCGACTACGCGCAGAGAATGAATTTAAATATTCAAATTGATCGCAATTGGATCAAGCGTGCGGAGGCAATAAAGCGGTCATGGCCCTTGGATTATCACCGTAATGCTGACAAGCTGCAGCAGGCGGAAGTACTTTATCTTTTAAACGGACTTCTTCCCCCTAATGCCATTATCACAACTGGCGTAGGGAACCATCAGCTTCTGGCGGCTCAATATTTGCGTATGAACAAACCAAAATCATTCCTAACATCGGGTAGCATGGCCACAATGGGATTCGGCATGCCGAGCGCCATCGGCGCATACTTCGCGAATAAAAATGCATCCGTACTGGTCGTGGATGGCGACGGCAGTTTTAGAATGAACATGGGCGAAGTTCACACGATAGGCGTCCTGGGCCTTCCGATAAAAATACTGCTGCTTAATAATCACTCCGATGGAATGGGTAGAAACCTGGAGGATGTAACCTGCGAAGGGAGGCATTCGGCCTCCGAAAGAACCGTCGATGTGAACTTCGCACAACTTGCGAAACTGTGCCATTTCACTTTTGCAGAACGCATCCATTTACGAAGTAATCTGCAAAACGGTCTTGAAGCGTTTATTAAGAGCGAAGGCCCATGCCTTCTCGAAGTTGTAACCGACAGGGAAGAAGTTTTGTACCCCGTGGTTCGTCCAGGAGCTTCATACGCAGATATGGAGTTGGGGCCATATATCAAACAAATTGAATGAAATTATTGTAAATGGATTTACTACACGGAGCAAGATTATGAAACAATATGTATTCAGCCTGACACGAAAAATTGTTTTATTAAGCTTGGCCTGCTTGTTTGTTCTGAATATCAGCGCGTGGGTACAGGATGAGAGTCTGAGTCCCGGCATTAACAAGAGGTTCAAGGAGCAACCGGATATCTCTATAAAGCAATTTGATTTTACTAATCGCGATGTCCGGCAACAGAAAGAAATATTGGACGCTTGCGGACTTAAACCGGGAATGGATGTCGCAGATATCGGAGCCGGCAGTGGAGTTCATGTATGTCTTTTTGCCGGAAAAGTATTACCTGCAGGCAAAGTCTATGCGGTTGATATAATACAGGAGTTTCTCGATCATATTGAGGCGACATGCAAGGGAAAGGAGATAAAGAATGTCCTATGCGTCCTTGGGTCGTCCACATCATGCAATTTAAAACCTTCTTCGGTAGATATCGTATTTTCATGCGATACTTACCATCATTTCGAATATCCATTCAAGATGATGGCTTCAATACGCGAGGCCCTTCGCCCAAACGGCAAATTTGTAATTATCGATTTCAAAGGCAAATCAAACCACGTTCGCGCGGATAGCAAAACGGTTATCGAGGAGATTTCCAAATCAGGTTTCCAGTTGATCGAAAGCAGGGATTTCTCGGAAATGTTTTTTCTTGCACGCTTTGCCGTTGATAAGGCAGGGCCAGGAGAATCGAGGTGAGAAGACTGTTCATGAGTATGACAATGGAGCGGATTTCAGCTGGAATCTGCCTGGTGATGCCTGTGGCATGATGCCTCTCGCATTAAAAAGGGACGGGGCAGAAGACCCATTGATCAGCAAAATTGCTTTCTATCGAGCCTTTTGGCGGTAAAGGCATAGGATCAGCTTTTTGGGGGAGAGAAACCGGCGCTGGCAAGGGATTGGTGACACGAGCCATGGTTTTGCTTCTGGAAGGATTATTGCATAGGTGGATTGTGTCATAAGCGCCGGGTCTCCTAAGGATAGGCCACATAAACCTTAATGCGAAGGAGAGATTGTAAGTGTACGACAGATTTGACAGGGAAATAAGCTATCTCCGCATTTCGGTCACCGACAGATGTAATCTAAGGTGTCGTTATTGCATGCCTGAAGAGGGCATCCGTCTCTTCAGGCATGAGGATATGCTCAGTTTTAACGAGATAGCCGGATTCACGGAAGTTGCCGTCAGGAATGGCATTACAAAAGTAAGGTTAACCGGAGGCGAACCGCTTGTCAGAAAGGAAATTGTATCGCTTGTAAAAATGGTTTCCGCTATAGAGGGAATTAAAGATTTCTCCATGACAACAAACGGAGTACTTCTGAAGGAATATGCTGAAGACCTTAAAAAAGCAGGGCTTCATCGCCTGAATGTCAGTCTCGACACGTTAGACCCTGAAAGATTTTCATATATCACCAGAGGCGGAAATATTGATGATGTGCTCAATGGAATTAAATCAGCGCAGGATGCCAGGCTTCTTCCTGTAAAAATAAACTGTGTAATAATGGATTCACCTGCTGAAGAAGATGCCAGGAGCGTTACTCGATATTGCAGGGAAAATAATCTTGAAATTAGGTATATAAAGCAGATGGATCTTACGAGGGGACATTTCTCCACTGTGGTTGGCGGCACGGGAGGTAGTTGTGCTATGTGCAACAGGTTAAGGCTCACATCAGATGGGAAGCTGAAGCCATGCCTGTTTAATGACATAGCATGTGATATCAGGGGAATGGGCTACGAGGAGGCGATTAAGAAGGCTGTTGACCTGAAGCCGGAGCGCGGATCAAATAATTTATCAGGGAAGTTTTATAATATAGGAGGCTGAAAACAATAAAACAACCGATACATACTGACTTTTTTAGAAAAATGATCTGAGTATTCATGCAATATGCATGTAAAACCCAGAATTATTCTTGCATTTAGCAATGCATCGTTCTACTAATTCCAGATAGGTTTTTCAAATAACGGTAAAACAACAGAAGAAGCTCAGAACATCCGGTGGGGTTATGACTTCTGCATAAAAATTTCGGATGTTGACTGCTGCAGCTTTCCGAAACGAGCCTGGTGTTTTCAGGATGCCAGGCAAAGCAACCCATGGAAGGGACCAAAAGGAAAAGGTCGACACCGCGCACGCCAACAGAAACCCTTTACTGCCGCGGGTATTTGAAGTTCTCCATTCCCCTCTGGAAAGATTATTGCTTATACATTGAGTAATGAATTAGTAATGCCGGGATTCAAAGAATGGCACATTGAATTAGCCGACGGTGTACGTTGTTTTGTCGCGCTTTTGAAGGAAACTGCCGGGACTGAAATCCGGCCCATTTTAAATAGGCAACCCGGCTATCCGGAGTTGTTATGGTTTGTTAAGTTTAATTCAGGGGGAAGGCAAATAAAGCCATGGCAAAAATCATCGAAGAGTTGCTTTCATCATTGAATGTTGAAGCGAGGGTACGCGACATTCGTGTAGGTCTGTTCCATACGGGAGTCTTGACGCGCAACTGCGGTCTGGCGGCCTCTCTGCCGCGAGACGCTCTAAAACAGGAGCGGCCGCACGTTAAAGAGCCGGGCTTTTTATTGAATAAGAGCGCATTCGACCTGGCAAAAATGGCCTATTCGCAGAGTCTTCTGGAAGCGGCCATCGGAATGGCTGCGATCAATTCACTGCTCGATGTTAACGAAGAATGCTGCCAGGAACTTAATGCTCGCGATTTGATCGCCGAGAAGGGGAGCGGACGCAATGTGGCCATCATCGGGCATTTCCCTTTTATCCCGGACCTGCAGAAAACAGTGCGGAACCTCTGGGTTATTGAGAAAAATCCGGGGGAAGGAGATCATACCGAAGCAGAGGGGTTGGATCTCATTCCGAAGGCGGATGTTGTGGGTATCACGGGTACGGCCTTTACCAACCACACTATTGAGCAATTGTTGGAATTGTGCCGTCCCGATGCCTTTGTGGTGATCCTTGGAGACAGCGCTCCCCTTTCTCCGATACTTTTCGACTACGGTATCGACGCGGTATCCGGAACTAGGGTTGTCGATCCGGATTTGGCTTTCCGATGCGTGAGTCAGGGAGCAAATTATCGGCAGATAAAGGGAATCAGGAGACTCACTCTGATTAAAAGTAAAGGATAGGGGAAACAGGGATATGCTTAAACAACTGCAGGGAATCTGTCATCGACTTGAAGATGGAGAACCTTTGGTCCAGGCGACTATTATCAAACACGCCGGATCCACACCGCGCTCTGTCGGGTCCAAGATGTTTGTCCGCCGGGACGGGTCCGTCATCGGCTCCATCGGAGGGGGACTCCTAGAGTTCGAGATGCAGAAGCTTGCCCGTGAGATCTTTACGACCGGAAAGGCGCGCATTGAAACCGTTGACCTATCGGGAGAAGATGCCGCAACCACGGACAGGATGATTTGCGGCGGCCGCCTGGAACTGCTCCTTGAATACCTGTCCGCTGAACCGGAAGACGCCAAGGCATTCCGCAAGCTGGTAACAGCCATTCAGGAGGCGAAAAAAGGTTATCTGATCAAGGCGCTGGACACGAAGGGAAATACCGTAGCGCAGATGGAACGTTGTTTCGTGTGCAGGGATTCTTTGGCGCTCGGGAGTTTCCCTGGGCCCGAATTCTGGATGCCCGTTCTGACCGGAGAGGCTGCCCGGAAGAAGTGTCCCGTGATCGCCACCGTAGAAGGCAAACGTTTTTTTGTCGAACCGACCTTTCTTCCGGGCACGGTCTATCTGTTCGGAGCGGGCCATGTCTCCCGCCCCGTCGCAGAACTGGCATCCTTGGTTGAATTTCAAACCGTGATCCTAGACGATCGGTCCGAATTCGCCAACAAAGATCGTTTTCCCAAAGCCGACCAGATCGTCGTCATTCCCAGCTATGAAGATCTTTTTTCCGGTCTCGATATCGACCGGGACAGTTACCTGGTGATTGTCACACGAGGCCATATGCACGACAAGACAGTCCTTGAGCAGTCGCTGCGCACCAAGGCCGGCTACATTGGGATGATCGGCAGCAAACGGAAGCAGCACCTGGTCTACGAAGAACTGCGGGGCAAAGGGTTCACGAAAGAGGACCTGGAAAGAGTGCATAATCCGATCGGGTTGGATATCCACGCTGAAACTCCGGAGGAGATAGCGGTGAGCATTGTCGCCCAGCTTATCGATGTCAGGTCGAAGATAGGGGTGGCATGAGCAATCCTTCTATTATGCGGAGCCGGCAAAGATATGTTCGAGCTGGTCAAAGGACAATTGAAAAAGGATGGGCGCCATGAAAGTTATTATCGTCGGCGGAGTAGCCGCCGGTCTTTCGGCTGCGAGCCAGATCAAGCGGCAGGCTCCGGACTCTCAAGTCGTGGTTTTGGAAAAAAGCGGCGATCTTTCTTATTCCGCCTGCGGAATGCCCTACAACCTCTTCTTCCGGGATGCTCCGGTAGAATCCTTATACGCCCTCACCTACGACGCTATTGTCAAGGGACGCAAGGTCGACTATCGCCGGCGCAACGAGGTGACGGCTATTGACTCCACCCGGCAATCGGTACGAGCTATCGATCACGGAACCGGAAGGGAGTATGAAGAAGGATATGACTTCCTCGTATATGCGACCGGGAATCGTCCTTACCTCCTTGATAGGCCGGGTTTCGATAATGATGTTTTCTATTTCAAAACCCTGGACGATACACGACAGATTAAAGCGTTCCTATATGAGCGTGCGCCTAAAAGCGTCCTTCTCATCGGTGCGGGATACACCAACCTTGAACTGGCTGACGTCCTCAGCAATATGAAGGTTCGACCGGTCGTCGTGGAGAAAGCATCTGCCGTTTTGCCGGCTTTCTGCGCCGCAGTTCGGGAAAAGGTAGAGGAAAAGCTTCGGGAAAAAGGCATTGAATTTTCTGTCGGGGTGGATGTTTATGAGAAAAGCGGCAATGTCGTAAAAACATCCGCCGGTGATTTTTCGACGGACTTTGTCGTGGCATCTGTGGGCGTTCGACCGACTACCGAACTTTTTGCGGCTGCAGGCGGGGAGTTGGGCGTTGCGTCCGCCGCAAAGGTCGATCGCTATCTTCGCACAAACCTCCCCAATGTTTTTGCTGCGGGCGACTGCGCCGAGCATTATGTGCGCCAGCTTAAGCGAAATACCTATATGCCGCTGGGGCCGGTTGCCAACAAACAGGGACGGCTTGCGGGCGTCAATATTCTCGATCCCAACAATATGCGTGAATTTTCCGGGATCGACCAGACGGCGGTTTTCAAATTCTTCGATCTTACTATCGGCACTACCGGCTTGAATGAACGGCAGCTGAAAGAAAACAACTATGCCTTTGTCTCCACCGTTGTGGACAATAATACCCGCGGCAATTTTCCCGGCGGAGGCCGGATGCGGATCATTCTGTTTGTAGAAAAGAGAAGCGGTTTGTTGCTGGGCGCTCAAATGATCGGCCAGGATGTAGTGGCCAAACGCCTTGACGTGCTGGCAACCGCAATATACAAGCAGATGACCGTCTTCGAGATCGCCGAATTGGACCTCAGTTATGCGCCGCCCTACGCTCCTGTTTGGGATCCGCTTCTCGTTGCGGCGAACCAGGCGATTAAAGTAGTATGATTCGCCTGGATTACATATGTTCCAGGGCATTGAACCAATAAAAGCGGTCTACCTACGATGAATAAATCCGAATCCGACGTGAGTCGCAAATCTTCGCAAGCAACCGACAACTCTGAATTGGGCTCAAGCTCAAAAAACAAGCTGATGCGATCTGCGGAAGCATTGTTTTCAGCAAAAGGCTTCCGCGAAGTCACCGTGCGCGAAATAGCAGCCCATGCAGGAGTCAATTATGCCCTGGTGGCCTATTACTTCCGCGGAAAACGAGCATTGTTCGAAGAGGTATTCCGCGCCCATACCGATCCGCTTATGCAGGAAGGTATGAAGCGTTTGGAAGCTATCACGCAAAACGAGCGTAACCCAACCGTCGAAGAAATTCTGAAAGCATGGCTTCTCCCTTTGCTGCAGCTGGAAAACAATCAGCAAGCCGGCGCGATCCACCTCCGCATTACGGCAAATCTATCTCATGAAAGATGGGAACATACCAAGAAGGTCTCACGCTATACGCAACGCTCCCATAATGCATTTGTTGAAGCATTGCATTCCTGTCTTCCACATCTGTCGAGGGAAACATTGACATGGCGCCTTCATTTCGTAATGGGAGCGCTGGTGTTCGGCATCCGGCAGCCGGCGCCGTTGTTCGCTTTGTCCGGAGGACGCTGCGATCCCAAGGATCTGGAGGCGACGTTTGATCAACTCCTCCCTTATGCAGTCGCTGGGTTCCATGCCCGTGACTCAGCTCCAAGCAATAAACCAAAACGGGAAAAACAGCGAAAGTGAATTGGACATGGTTTACGAAAATGGACGTTCGAAGCCAACATTCATGAACAGGCCCTTAAATCTGAATCTCTCGACAGGAAACTGATTTTATGAAAGCCATGGCTCTTACAGGAATTAGAACAATTGAAATTCTGGAACAACCCGCCCCTGCGCTGCAGCATCCTACGGACGTATTGCTCAAAATCATCCGGGCCGGAATCTGCGGATCCGATATGCATTATTACACGCAAGGACGGATTGGAGACCAGGTTGTGAGTTTCCCTTATTCCATTGGCCATGAGTGTAGTGCGGTTGTGGCGGACATCGGGAATCAGGTGACGTGTTTCAAGCCTGGAGATCTGGTGGCGGTGGATCCATCCGTCTCCTGTGGCGTCTGCGACCAATGCCTGCTGGGTCATTTCCACACCTGCCGCAAAGTACGATTTTTGGGTTGCCCCGGCCAATTGGAGGGATGCCTGTGCGATCTTATTGTCATGCCTGAGGACTGTTGTTATAGCGCCGAGGGATTGACCGCGGATCAGGCTGCGCTCGTTGAACCCCTGTCCATCGGCTATTACGCGGCGAAACTTTCCGGCGACCTGAAAGGCAAGAATATCGGCATCCTGGGGAGCGGCCCCATCGGCCTGAGCGTGCTTCTGGCGGCCCGAGTCACCGGCGCTTCCGCGATCTATGTGACAGACCGGCTTGATTGCCGCCTGGAAGCGGCCCGGCGGCAGGGCGCTACTTGGACCGGGAATCCTGATCGGACAAACATAGTCCGCGACATTACAAAGCTCGATCACCTGGGATTGGATGTGGTTTTTGAATGCTGCGGGCAGCAGACAGCCTTGGACCAGGCGGTGGAACTGTGTAAACCCATGGGCCGGCTCATCATCGTGGGCATCCCGGAAACAGATTCAATTTCCTTCGCAGTGCACGATGCCAGGCGGAAAGGGCTCACAATTATTAATGTCCGACGTCAGAATGAATGTGTCGATCCAGTGATCAATCTGATTCGCGAGGGTGTGATCAAGCCCGATTTTATGATCACCCACCGATTCAGCCTAGGTCAAGCGGCCAGAGCTTTCGAACTGCTGGCTGATTATCGCGACGGTGTTATCAAGGCCATGGTGGATATGGAGTAGAATCACAGGCGGGGCTGCCATGTAACTATTTATATCTTCAGCTTTATCTGTACCGGAGGAACATGGATAAAACAACGATCTTATTCATGTTCCTCTGCGTATGCGGCGGTTTCCACTTAACAACTGATTGGGGAATTCAAACAAGACCGTAGACTTGCCTCATTTCCGAAAAAGCTTCAGATCGAACGCATTCGCCATTGCCTGGTTGCCCGCATCATTCGGATGGATGTGATCGCCAGGATCGAATTCAGGCCGCATACGGATCGGCCGCGATGGATCGCGAATTACCGAATCAAAATCGACGACTGCGTCAAAAAAACCGCTTGTACGGATCCATTCATTCAGCGCCGTCCTGATTTTTTCTCCGCGCTCCGACATGGTTGGGACGCCCTCTTCCGGCGTCAGCGTCGCTCCGATTACCTTAATGCCATGCGTATGCGCGCGTTTAATAATTTGACGATAGCCCCCAATCAGATCATCGCTTGTCACCGATTCCGGCCCATCCGCCCGCCCACGAATGTTTATATCGTTGATGCCCTCCAACAGGATGACCCATTTCACGCCCGCGACGCTCAGCACATCACGATCAAAACGAGCGAGCGCGCTGACGCCAAAACCGTCGCGCAACACTTGATTTCCTGAAATGCCTTGATTGACAACCGCGATGCGCCGCAAATCTTTGTTTGAATTCAAACGCTTCGCCAGAAGCGCCGGCCATGCGCGATTGGCATCCAGCGTCGTCGCATACCCATCGGTAATAGAATCGCCCAAAGCCACAATATTAAACGCATCCGCCGGAGCCAGAACATCAATGCCGGCCAACCATAAATATGCGAACATGGTCGTGGGCTCAGGCATGACCACAAGTCCTGCTGCATTTCCTTTCGATATATACGCAGTATTCAAGCCCAGCATGTGATTTGCGGGAGCATCCGTCTTGCGCGGCAAATAGAGTGAAATTGCAAGATCCGAAAATGGAGGGATTTCCATATCTACCGGATCGCTGACCATAAGAACGCCTGGAAGCAGCACGCACGAAGGCTTGCCATTAAAAGTGATAGTTCGGTCGGTTCCGGAAACGATCGCGCCTCCCCCTTTGTGGATTGCGATGTGCGCCGAATCGATACGAACCAATGGCATCCCCTGCCCGTTTGAAAGATTCACTCGGATTCGGCGGCCGCTCAGACTTGTATGGACAATCATCCGCACTGTCTGGTCCTCCAGAGTGGACGGTGCGCTGAACGTGATCGAAGGATTGCTGCGCCCGCCGGACGGCTGCGGAGGAGAGCTCTGAGGTCGAGGTTTTTCTTGGGCTGGAGGACCGCCGCGCCCGCCGCCGGGGAATGATGCCGGAGCCAATTGCTGAGCTGTAGACCATGTACCTACCCATCGTTCGCCGCTTTTAAGATTGCTGCGCGATTGCGATGGCGCCATCAATGGCGCCATCAATAACACGACGAGAATGGCAATAATAGCAATGCGAGTTCTTTTGACGATCATATCGGATCAAGTCCTTTCAAGAGGATGGCGCTCCAAAAATAATAAGAACCGGTTCAGCGGCAGGAAAAGCTCTTCTCGTCATCCGGGTTGCCGCCGTCGAATCGTGCCACCTTCGGATAGGGACACAGCGGACGGGTCTTGCCGGGGAACGCCTTGCCCGAGGCGACGACGCGGTCGGGCGCTTGTCCTTTCTCGACCCATTGCTGAATTGTCGTGAGCATGTCGAACTGGTCCGTCGACTGTCCGCCGCCGCAGTGGGTCATGCCGGGCACTAGAAACAGACGGGCCCAGGATTGCGGACCCTGGCTGTCGCGAGGCGTCAGATGCTCGTACCATTGGGTCAGGGCGCCGGCCCACATGGCTTGATCGGACAGTCCGTGATAGACGATCATCTTGCCGCCATGTCCCGCGAAAGTGGTGTGCAGAGTGGCTACGGCGTCGTTGATCGACGCAGTTTCCGCAGTGGCGTCCATATCATGGTCGAAATCAAAACGCAGCGGATCAAAGTCGCGCCTGGACGGCGTCATAGCGAAAAGACTCAGCGTATCACGGCCCAGGGACGCATTCGCAGGTGGATTGTTCGCGGAGCCGAGATGCATGGCCCGCCATGCAGGCTGGGCGATTCCAGTGTCATACGGTGTTGAGCCATAGAGCGACTCGCCCCGCGAATTGCGCGCGCCGCCGAAAATGTCCTTCAGCGCATCAATCTGCTGTGTTGTTAGGCATTGCTGCGCATCCTCGCCGGCTTGCGCTCCGCAACGCAGTGACGCCGGATCGAAAGGGCAGGCTTTGAAGTCATTGATCATGCCATCCTCAAGCCCATCGAGCTTGTCGCACTGCTTGAGCAAGGCTGTCGATACGGCTTTCAGTTGCGCATCGGTGAAGGCTTCAGACAGCTTTGGCTTGCCGTTCGCATCCTTGGGCGCGACCTTCGTGACTGTCTGCAAACTCCAAATCTGGTTCGCGGCGACACGCGTCAAATTGAAGGAAGCATTGCCGGAGACTACGCCGTCGAATTCCAGCGGCAAGCGTTGGGCGGCCATCATTGCTTCGCGCCCACCCGTAGAGCAACCCATAAAGTAGGAATAGTCTGGTTTACGCCCATAGTAGCGGTTGATCAGCGACTTAGTTTCGTGTGTCGTCCGCTGCACTGCCTGATAGGCGAAATCAAGCTTGGCCTGCTGGTCTACGGCAAAGCTTGAGTCGACGACGCTGCGGCCGCGATGGCCGCCATCGGTCGAAACAACCGCAAACCCACGCGCCAGCCCGGACGGGAATCCGGTGACCGAGCCGAGTGCGGGAGTCAGCATGCCGTTCAATCCACCGCCGCCCTGAAACAGCAAGCGGCCGTTCCAGGCCAGAGGCAGTCGCAATTCAATGCCGACGCCGAAGCTCACGCCCTCAATTCCAGATGGACGCGGATCGAGCACGACGCGAAACAAACAGTGAGCGGGAACCTCCGTCGCGGCTCCGCCCGGTCCCGCGGGCATGCGCGCAGCCGCGACCCACTCCGATGCGTCGACCCGGAAGATTTGGGTGGACAGTGCGGCCAGAGATTCGCAGTCCTTACGGGACCCCTCATCGGCCAGGACATAGTTTGACAGGAGAAGGACGAGGATGACGGCTGCCGCAAAAGCGCCGCTCAAACCGGTTTTGATGATGTTCACAGGCTACCCCTTTGTTTCCCAAAATAGATTATCCGAACAGCGAAAAGCGCGATATATTTTGCTGTCCTCACGAACGTGTTGGAAATTCTTGTGCTATTATCGATACCGTGCAGGTTGCTTAATATTGCGCAGAGATCAGGCTATTAAAGCTGATATTGCATTGTCAAGAGATATGTCACAGTATTGTGACATCCATTGTGTTAAAGTTGCGGTTTCAGGTTGATGGTATTCTAACTCTTAGGATCGGGGATTGCTATCCTGTGCGTTTAAATTTCACTTCTAGAGCGGAGGCTCTATGAGATTCCGTTATTTGTCAGTAGTGGCGCTGGCGCTGGTTTCGGCCGCGTTCGCCCTCGAGGGGCAGGTTGGCATTCACGACCCGTCCACCATCATCCAATGCGACGGAAAGTATTACACTTTCGGCACCGGCGGCGGAAGCTTGATTTCCAACGACGGTTGGACCTGGAATCGTGGCGCATCGAGACCCGGCGGCGGCGTAGCTCCCGACGTGATTCACATTGGCGAGCGCTATTACCTGTATTATGCTACGTCCACTAGACAGCCCCAAGCCGACGTCCATATGATATGGAATAAGACCCTCGACTCTAACGCCCCCGGCTTCAAATGGGAAGAAGGCGGCATTGTGGCCTCATCGGACGGCGTCGAGGACTGCAATGCTATCGATCCGGCTGTTTTCCTGGACCCCGCCAGCGGCAAGATGTGGCTGCTCTACGGCTCGTATTTTGGCTATATCCGTCTCGTGCAGCTTGATCCCAAGACCGGCAAACGGGTAGTTCCCATGGACAAGCCCGTGAACGTCGCCGTCAATTGCGAAGCCTCGGCCATGATCTACCACGAAGGATGGTATTACCTCCTGGCCACGCACGGCAGTTGTTGTCGAGGCGCCGATTCCGGTTACAACATCCGCGCGGGGCGCTCCAGGAAAGTGACCGGCCCTTTCCTGGACAACATAGGAATCGACATGATCCAAGGTGGCGGGAAACTGATCCTGGGCTCCAGCGGCCGTGGGATCGGGCCGGGGCACTTTGGACTGCTGGATTTGGGCGACGGTGTACAAAAGTTCTCGTACCATTATGAAGCCGATCTGGACCGTGGAGGCGCCAGCGTGCTGGATATCCGGCCGCTGCTGTGGAAGGGCGGTTGGCCGGTGGCCGGCGAGAATTTCAAGGAAGGCGTATATGAAATTGAATCTGTCCGTACAGGCACGGCGTTAGAACTGGCAGTGCAGGGCGTGCAGGTTGGCGGCAGTCGCGGCGGGATGCCGAGTGGCCCCAGCGGTGGCGGGATGTTCGGCGGAGTTGGCGGAGTAATTCCGCCGCAGGATGTCGCGCAGGTGTCGCAGAAATGGCCCACCGGCAACATCGCCCTCCGCCTGTCCAACTACATGGTCCAGGCGCAGCAAAAGTGGATGATTGCGCCCGCAGCCAACGCCGGCGGCTACCCCGGTTCTCCTTATTTCAAGATTACTATCGCCGGCACAGAGCGTGCGCTGGCTGCGACGGACGAAGCCGAATTGGAGGCCGTGCCCGCATTTACGGGAGCGCCGGAACAACTGTGGCGTATTGAACAGCTTGCCGACGGCACATACCGTATCATGCCCAAGTCGATACCGAATTCCAAGGAACAGTTGGCGCTTTCAGCCGTGGGCGGCAGCTTTGCGACCCTGGCCAAGTTTAACTCCAAGAGTGAAAAACAGCGCTGGAACTTGAAAACGCCGTGACGTCAAATCAATAATTGGGAATCTATACTATGAAAACACTTTCCGTTTTCTCGACGATTTTGCTTGCCACGGTTGCCGCCGGCATGATTGCCATCGAGCAAGCCCCCGGGCAATCCGGTCGCAGCCCGGTCAACGCGGCCCGCCGTCCGGCGTCTACTCTCATGCGTCCGGCGACTCCGACAAAATTTCCCGACGCGGAGGGTTTCATTCGGCGATGGCTGCTTCTCGATCCGATTGGCTCCGGCGGGCTCACCGACGGCGTCGTCCAGGCCGCCGTTAAGAGAGAATATTTCCCTAACCAGTTCACAGGGATTCCGCATGACGGCGATAAGGTGAACGTCGAAAGCGTCGATCTTGCATGGCATGCCGTCGACACGACGCTATACAACGTAAACCTGTATCACTTCGCCTATGCGCGGGGCAAGCCAACGTCTAACGTACTGTTCTGGGCCGTCACTGTGGTGGATTGCCCTAACGAACTGAAAGACGTGCGTTTGGCGATCGGCTCCAACGCCGCCTCCGTCT
Source organism: uncultured Acidobacteriota bacterium (assembly GCA_964441405.1). Taxonomy (GTDB): domain Bacteria; phylum Acidobacteriota; class UBA6911; order UBA6911; family UBA6911; genus UBA6911. The sequence continues at coordinate 19,962 of CAYTYP010000035.1, read as the reverse complement.
GGTGGGTCAATGGCAAGGAAGTCATCGGAATATACGGTGATCGCCAGACGGTCATCGATGACGGCGTGTCCAAACGTCTCACACTCAAGAAGGGCTTAAACGTTGTGCGTTGTGCTGTGGTTAACGGCGGCGGCGCTACCGATTTTTGCGCACGTTTCCTGGATAAAGAGGATGCACCGGTGAAAAACTTCACTATAAATTTGCTTAAAAATTATAAAAACAAGTTGAATCCGTGAATTCGTGACGTTTTATTTTTCTAAAGCTGGAGGTTGAAAATGAAGGATGTCGAAAATAAAGTCAGCAGACGAAGATTCCTGAGAAAGGCGGCGGTTGCAGCGCCCGCAATGGCAGTCACCAATGTTTTAGGCGCACAAAAGAGCTCAGGTCAAGCTCCCAAGTGGGATAAAGAGGCGGACATAGTCGTTATCGGAACCGGCTTTGCAGGCTTATCCGCAGCCATCGCAGCCAAGGACGCCGGCGCAAGCGTTGTCGTCCTTGAAAAAATGCCCAAGAAACATGAAGGAGGCAACAGCAGGGTGTCCGGAAATATGTGGTGGACGCCGACAAATATTCCGGAAGCGCTCGAGTATATGCAGGCGCTCTGCGCTGGCCTCACTGACAAGGAAAGCCTTCAAGCCCTCGCCGAAGAGATGATGCAACTGAACGCCTGGCTTGAAACGCTGGGAGTGAAGCCTCAGCCGCTGGGCGTTTTTCAACCGGAACACCCTGAACTCCCCGGATCGAAATGCGTACGCACATGGAGCAATGGAGGAGCGGGCGGAGGGAAGCTTTGGATTCCGATCCGCGAACAGGTGGAAAAGAGAGGGATCGAGATACTTTATGAAACGCCTGCCAAAGATCTGGTTCTGTCGGCGACGCGCGAAGTCATCGGAGTCAAGGCCGCAAGAGGAGAAAAACAATTATCTATTAAAGCCAAAAAGGGAGTCGTTCTTGCCTGCGGCGGATTTGAGTTCAATTTCGAGATGCAGAAGCAGTTTTTGCCGGGTTGGCCGACCTATGGTCGCGGAACTCCCGGCAATACGGGCGACGGAATAAAAATGGCTCAAAAAGCGGGCGCGGCGCTCTGGCATATGAATAATTCATTGGCCGGCATTGGATGCATGATCGTGCCCGAATACGATCCCGTTATGATACCTGTCAATTTTCCCGGAAATGCATACGTCCTGGTTGACAAAACCGGGAAACGCTTTATGAATGAAATGAGGGACAATCGTCACGGATTCGGTCACAAAGAACATCTGCTTTATTTCGATGGAGTGCTCGGCGCCTTTACCCGCATCCCATGCTTTGGGATATTCGACGAAAGCGCGCGCCTCCGAGGATCTGTCGCCGGCGGGATGTCCTTCCAATTCGGCTGGTTCGGCTGGTTCGGGGAATATCAGGGGAGCCGGGATAACAGCAAGGAAATCGAAAAAGGATGGATCATCAAAGGCGAGTCGTTAGCCGATCTGGCGAACAAGCTCGAAATGAAACCTGCTGATCTGGAGGCTTCAATAACGAGATGGAACGAGCAATGCAAAAACAAGAATGACCAGGATTTTGGAAGGCCAAGCCGAAGCCTGGTCTCGATCGAAAAACCGCCTTTTTATTGCGTCAAAGTTTACCCGGCGACATACAACACACAGGGCGGGCCGAGGCGAAACCCTAAGTGCCAGGTTGTGGATCCGGATAACCAGCCGATTCAGGGATTGTATAGCGCGGGAGAATTGGGTTCCTTCTGGGGCTGGATGTACAACGGCGGGGGAAATAATGCGGAAGCTCTATGCACCGGCCGCATCGCAGTAAGAACCATGCTGATGAAAAAACCGGGTTAGCGAAAACAAACAGGCAAGTCCCGTTAAGGACGACTGAAGCCTTTCTTTAGGTGTTGGCATATCAGCCGTCCTACGGGACGCAACCTCGATAATAGTATGCCGCCATCGTGGGGCTTTCTCATACATCCTGCTTTGCGGGTGGTAGATGATTGTTATGAAAATAAAAACGGGATTGTTCTTGTTTGCAGGGTTGCTTTTCGCAGTCACGAACATTTTTTCTCAAGACGCAAATTTCTACGTCTTTCTGTGCTTTGGACAGTCGAATATGGAGGGCTTTCCAGGAATTGAAGAACAAGATAAGACAGTAGACAATCGCTTTCAAGCCCTGGCGGCTGTTGATTTTCCCAAAATGGGCAGAAAAAAGGGGGATTGGGTCCCTGCGGCGCCTCCATTGTGCCGGGAATCCACAGGTCTTTGCCCCGCCGACTATTTCGGCAGAACGCTGGTTTCCAAACTTCCGGCAAACATAAGGGTAGGCATTGTCAATGTTTCCGTAGCCGGCTGTAAAATCGAACTGTTCGACAAAACGAATTATCTATCGTACGCTTCGACGGCAGCTTCGTGGATGACCGGCATCATCAACGCCTACAATGGAAATCCCTATGGACGCCTTGTCGAGATGGGGAAACTGGCTCAGAAAGACGGCGTTATCAAGGGAGTTTTGTTGCATCAGGGAGAGTCGAACACAAATGACAAAGACTGGCCCTTAAAAGTCAAAGCAATATACGACAATCTTATCCAAGACTTGAACCTCAGAGCTGAAGAAACTCCTCTGCTCGCAGGCGAACTTGTGCATGCCGATCAGCAGGGCGCATGTGCGAGTATGAATGCGATCATCAACGAGTTGCCGAAAACTATTCCCACTTCCTATGTCATTTCATCCCAGGGTTGTCCAAGCCGTCCGGACCGTCTGCATTTCAATGCGGCAGGCTACAGGGAGCTTGGAAGGCGCTATGGGTTGAAGATGCTTTCGCTTCTGGGCTACCGGGTCGACGAACCCAAATAGGCTGAAGCGTCTTTGAGTCAATTTATTCCGAATAAGGCAAAATTATTTGGGTTTATTGCCATCCGTCATTCCCTATTCCCTGCACTCGTTAATTCGTTATGCGGATACGGGATTTTCTATCGGCCGGGAACTTTTGGCTGGGATGGAGCGTAAACGCGGTGACGGCGCTGAAAAGAAGAGGATTGCATGGCAATGGGTCCGGCGAAAGATGAGCGGCAGCTGATCCTTCAATTGAAGCAGGGGCGGACGGAAGCCGCCGGGATATTGATGGACCACTATGGCGAATCGCTGATGCGATATCTGTTTGCCGTTTTGGGAAACCGCGAATTGGCGGAGGATGTCTTCCAGGAAGTCTGGGTGAAGGTGATGGGGAAAATCGGCCAATTTAATGATGCAATGATTTTTGGCCCCTGGCTTTTTCGCATAGGCCGGAATGCCGCCTATGACACGCTGCGCGAGAAAAAGAGGTGGCGATCTCTCGATACCGGATTGGGAAAGGACTCGGAAGAGGACATTCTGGAAGTGGCAAGTCCCGATGATTTTGGTCCTCAGGTGATAACGCGGCAAACGGTCAGCCGCCTCATGAAAAAGCTTTCGCCGAATTACCGAGAAGTGCTTCTTCTTCGGTTTTTTCAGGACCTCGCTTATGAGGAAATTGCGGAAATATGCAGGCTGCCGCTGGGAACGGTGAAGAGTCGGTTGAAACGCGGGCTGGAATCTTTGGCCAAAAGCTTGGTGGAGGTGCGGAATCATGCCCAATAAAAGCGCCGTAGGCTGCAAGGAACAGGAGGCTCTTTTAAAAACCTTTTTATCTGCAGGCGGGAGTGCACGGCTTTCCGCCGAACTCAGCCGCCACCTGGAGCATTGTGTTTCCTGCCGGCAATATTGGGAAGCATTAAGCGCCGTGAGGCATGGTTTTCAGGAGACTCCGCTATATTCCTCTGCCTTGCGAGACAGAACTTTACGGCAGCTGGCAAGCCCGAAACAGGCGACCGGCTTTAAATGGCTGCCCCTGGTTATTCCGGCAGCCCTGCTCAGTCTCTCAATCTCTTTGCTGATCCCCGGGTGGTTGTTGTCGCGCTTGTTCTTGCATTGGACTTCATCGACAGCCGCTGCTTATGGAGCGGGCTACGGCATTCTGATACTTCTGGGATCGCTGGTTACAGGAGCCGCTGGAATCTCGCTTACCGAACGAGGCTATATCCATCCGGATAATGGAGAGAGCTGCAGGGCATAAATGGATTTCTACCGGCAGAGAAAGGTGCAACGAATTCTCGTGGATTTCACCGATTTACTGAGGAGGTATTATGGTGAACAAACTGAGTGAATACAAAGTTCCCATCAAAGGGTTGTTGGCCGCATATCTGGTGAGCCTGTGTTTGCTTTGGGGCTTTTTCTTTTGGGCGTATGCATCGCGATCGGTTATGTTCGCTTCGCCGCATGACCAGCATTGGGCGCCTCTGGCAGTCCTTTGTTTCGTCAGCATCATGGCGATGCTGTTTTTGTTTGCCATTATCGGCGTCTGCTTCTTTATCTATCACGATGCCGGCCGGCGGGGCATGAATCAATGGCTGTGGACGATCATTGCCATTTTCACTCCCAACCTGATAGGGGTCATTATCTACCTAGTCCTGCGCAAGCCGCTTTTGAATCCATGCCCCGGTTGCGGAAATATGCTGGAGCCGCAATTGTTGTATTGTCCCCGTTGCGGCCGCCAGTTCAAGCAGAAGTGCCCGTCCTGCAATGCCATTCTTGCGTTGGGCGATCAATTTTGTGGCGCCTGCGGGTCGAAGTATTCGAACTGAAAATTAACATTCCCGGGACGTATTCGTGTGCGGACGGCTCGGGAAATCCGTCCGGCCAAGGCTATAAATGAGACGTTTTTTTTCTCACAAGCAGGCGATCGATGACGATGAAGAGAATTCATCATCGTCGAGTAAGAGAAACCTTTCGGAACCGCCTCAAAACACACTCTGAAGAAATCACCGGGGTTGAGGTCGGGGTCGCTACCAGCATTCGAGAAGATCGATTCCCGATCGCGGTTGCGGCCCCGATGCGCAGGATTATTCGGATTTACTTAAACAACAATACCGCTTTTTGAATCGTGTTCCAGAATCCATAAATCAGCGGAATGCCGACGGCCATCCATGCCAGGACAACCGTAATAGGATGGCTTGCCGCGCCGATGGCCGCTTCTCCGGAAGCGTGTGCGAGCTTTCCCGCACTTTTATTCATGTGCGCTTTTTGTATCTGATGCTCCTCATCGCTCATATGATGTTTCGCCAGGACAGGGCGCACCAGTACATTGCATATAAAGCCCACAACCAGCAATGAAGCGAGGACATACATGGTCATGTCGTACAGGTGGGCCTTCTCCACGTTTTGGGACAGCTGGTACTCGCGAAGATAGTTCACGAGTACAGGGCCCAGAACACCCGCAGTCGACCAGGCTGTTAACAGCCGGCCATGGATAGCTCCCACCATCTGAGTGCCGAACATGTCTGCCAGATAGGCCGGGATAGTGGCGAATCCTCCTCCATACATCGATACAATGACGCAGAAGAACCCGACGAATAGGGCCAGGTAGCCTAATCTTCCCATGGATGGGATCGCCGCGTATAAAGCAATGCCGAGGATGAAAAATGTCGCAAAGGTCACTTTGCGTCCAATGTAATCAGACAAGGAGGCCCACACAAATCGTCCGCCGATATTGAACAAGGACAACAATCCGGCAAAGCCCGCGCCGATGGCTGCGATTTGAGTTCTTTGCGCCGCATTCAGATTATCGAAAGGAAGGTCCAAGCCTATGAGTTTGCCGCCGAAAACCTCCTGCAGCAAGGGGGACGCCATTCCGATAATGCCGATTCCCGCAGAAACATTTAAACAAAGCACCCCCCAGAGAAACCAGAACTGGGGTGTCTTCCACGCCTTATCCAGATGAACGTGGTTCTTTGTGATCATGCTGTTTTTCTTGGAATCGGTTGGTTCCTCCCAGCCTTCCGGTTTCCAGTTGGGAGGCGGAACTCGATAGGCCATAGCCCCGGCGATCATATAAATGAAATAGATTAACGCCAGCGCAAGGAACGTCTGAGCCACGCCGATGCTTGTAGGTGAAGCAAAAAAGTTCATCAATTTGTCCGAGAGGGGAGCCCCAATCATGGCGCCCCCGCCGAAGCCCATAATGGCCATTCCTGTTGCCATGCCGCGCCGGTCGGGGAACCACCGTATAAGCGTCGAGACAGGAGAAATATACCCCAGACCCAATCCGATTCCGCCGATGACTCCGGAGCCGATCCAGAGCAGCCAGATCTGATGAACGTACACTCCGAACGCCGAGATAACCAGGCCTCCGCACCAGCAGAATGCGGAAACGATCCCAGCTTTTCGCGGACCGGCATGCTCGAGCCATCCCCCCCAAACTGCGGCGGATGATCCCAGGAAAACAAAGAAGAGCGTAAACATCCACCCCAGCATAGGAATATTCCAATCGTATGAGGTCGAAAATGTCTTAGCGAAAAATCCCATGTCGGCAGGAGGCAGCACTGATTTAGTAATTCCGATTGCCTTCGAGAGAGGCAGCCAGAATACGGAGAATCCATAGGCCATTCCGATACATAGATGAATTGCCAGAGCAGCCGGCGGCACCAGCCACCGGTTAAACCCCGGCCCTGCGATCGTGTGCTCCTTTTTTAAAAAATCAAAGTTAAGCATCCTATTAAAACCTCACATAGAAGTTGTTAATGCTGTTAAATTACACGCCTTTTATAAACATTTCTTGCTCCGAGAACAAGAATAAATGCAATGAGATCGTAGTCTGCCCGGTTCAAGCCAAATTCCAAAGGAGCATTTTTCGAAGAGGCTCTGGGGCAGCGCCGGCGGGGGCTCCAATGTGAGTGATCGCCAATCCCTGTGGATAGGTGAACCTTAATGCTGCGAATCAAGACCTCGGCATGGCAGGCCATGACTCTCATAAATGTTATCTGTGCGTGTGTTGCTTGGTGGATGGTGGCAGGGACGCGGGTCAACATGGCGCAATCCCAATAAAAGGGCCCGCATCTTCGTCAGCTTCTTTAAAAATTTTTCAGGGACGGCCAGGGCGTTGAGCCCATCGGCGATGATGGCCACAAGCCACGGAGTGACGATCGAGCCCTGTTGATTCCAGCCTTTGGCCGAAGCAGGGAAGACGGCTTTGAGAAAAGCGCCGTCGCGTTCCAAGCCTATGTCCGGAAACGAGTCGTTGGTGGCCTCGGTGAGGGAGACATAGCAATGATTGACGGCCACGGCATGATTGCGCCCAACAGGGTATTGTTCATGGATGGCGTGTCTGCGAGGTTTGCCGAGGGTGACGGACTTGCCGAGATTGCGACCGTCTGCCGTCAGGCCCAGCGGGGCGGCAACGAGGATTGTCTGATCCCTGTGCTGAACCGACCATGTCAATTGTTCCGCAGCATCTGTCCGGATTTCAATCCTGATCTTCCCGCGATTATCCTTAAACAGCATCGTCGCCGGTTCGTTCAAATAATTGCGCCAGACGCCAAACTATCGGACTTGTTCGTGCGTTGTCAAGAATTGCGGCGCAGATATGTCACAGAAACATGACAACTATTATGTTAAAGTCTTGATATCCGGAAAAGGGGAGGTTCAGATGCAGAAAGAAGACCAGAAACCAGTCCACGTCGGCCGGCGGGATTTTATTAAGGCAACGACACTGGCCGGCATGGCAGGAACTCTTCCCGGGGCAAGCCTTCTGGCTCAGGATACTCCGACGCCCTCGAAACCGAGGAATGCCGGGAAGACGCGGAAGGTGATTTTCGTGAGCGATTCGCCGTCGAGCTACGAAAAGCTGATC
>CAYTYP010000035.1:0-12262 GCA_964441405.1 uncultured Acidobacteriota bacterium | reverse complement strand
CTGATCGACTCGATCAAGGCAATCCGGGAATATGAATTCCAGGTGATTCCAATCCAGGCCAGTCTTCAACAGAAGCCGCAGGAAGTAGCCAAATCTGTGCGGGAACTGAGCCCCGATATTCTCATGGTCCGGCCGACCGTAAGAACAGCCGTTGGAAATATCGGCAATATCGCCGTATCAATGGCGGATCTGGATATTCCAATCATACTTCTTCCTGTAAATCTGGATCTGATCATGATGGATACAGATCTGGTGGCGGCAATGCGGACAAGGGGCGCCAACGCCATCCTGGCGAATTCGGAAGCGCACGCCGTCGAACTGCTGAAAATATTTGCGGTTCCCCGGATTCTCGACGGCAAGCAGGCGCTCATTTTCGGCAGACCCTTTGATTCAACCAGCGTGCCTATGGGCAATTTAAACGCAGATTCTGTTTATAGGGAAACGGGCCTCCGGATTCAGTACCGGCCGGTTGATGATTTAATGCCGCTTCTTGAAAAAGTCAACGAATCCGCCGCAATGAAGGAGATGGAGCGCTGGAAAAAGGAAGCCGCCAAAGTCCTCGAGCCTTCCGACAAGACGATTCTTGATGCAGCCCGGTTGTATGTCCTGCTGCGCTCCCTTGTAGAAAAAGAAGGCCTGGCGGCGATCTCGATCGACTGTTTAAGTTTTTCGTTCAGCGGCAAACCTCCGCTGCCGCTTCCATGCCTTGCCTTTACGAGGCTGCGGGACGAAGGGATTACGGCGCCCTGTGAAGCCGACGTGTGCGCTCTGCTGACCTCTATGGTTTTGCAGGAAATCAGCCGGAAGCCTGCCTATCAGTGTAATGTTTCTGAAGTGGACATGCAGAAGTCGATCGCGATTCTCCGTCATTGTGTCGCGCCGGTGCGATTGATGGGGCGGAACACGCCACCCATCGCATACAATCTCCGGGATTATCACGGGATGGGAAAAGGGGCAACCGTGGAAGTACAATTCCCGATAGGGATTGACGTAACGTTGGGATTATTCAGCAAGGATCTGAAGAGTTTCGTTCTGTGGCCGGGAAAGACGCAAGCGAGAGTCAATGATATCGAGAGTTCTCCCATTTTAAATGCGTCGGCTTCCTCTGCAAAGGTGCGCAAATACTGCTCAAATCAACTGGCGGTGAAACTCAAGGATATCGACCGGTTGCACCAAAATCTCGCAGGCTGCCATCACGTGATGATCGCCGGAACTTATGAAAAGGCCCTCCGCGAAGAAATGATAAGGATGGGAGTCAACATCATCGGACCCTCAGATATGTCGTCCAAACTGACAAGCAATTCGCGGGCGATGTAAGCGCGGCTCTCTTTGCTCAGGCGAAGCGCTTCGTCCTTAAGCTCCTCAAGACTCACAGGGTTTTCTCTTGCCCCTCGGGTAGAGAAAGTTATTTCTTTGCTTCTTTCACAGTCTTGATTCCTCTCAGCACAGCGAGATCGACGGCATCGGCCATTGCTTTGTAGCCGATCGCACTCGGGTGCAGATTGTCGCCGGAGTGATACCCATCACGAAAACGCGTTGGATGGCTGGGATCGCGCACTGCCTTATCAAAATCGAAGCAACCGTCAGATGCGCCACTGGTTCGGATCCACTGATTGACCGTCACGCGAATCGCTTCTCCGTCCTCGGTGTAGTAGTCTGCGCCCTCATAGGGCAATAGGGTTGCGATGAATACCCTGATTCCATGTTGGCGGGCGCGATCGATGATCTGCTGATAACCCGCGATAATATCTTGCGCGCTGACCAACTCCTTGGCAAAGGGGGATTCCATCGATGCGGCGCCCTGGGCAGGCCCGCCTGGACGCGGCGCAGGAGGCTTCATACGAGGCCAACCGATGTCGTTTATTCCCTCCAGGAGAATGATGTTGGCAATGCCGGGTTGCGCCAATACATCCCGATCGAATCGGGCAAGAGCGTTTACCCCGGCGCCGTCATGAAGAACGCGATTGCCGCCAATCCCCGTATTGACCACAGCCATTGCGGGCAAGCCCTTTTGAGCAGCCAGCCGGTTCGCCAGAAGATTCGGCCAGTCATTGTAGTCTCCCTGGTTGGCGCCGACGCCATCCGTGATCGAATCTCCTAGAGCCAGCGTCGCGGTGATTCGACTCGACTCAAAAACCTCCAGACCGGAAAGAAAGAACCACGACGGCTTCGTAGTCGCGTTCGGGATTTCCGCCGTTACCGTAAAATTGCCCGGCTCCGAAAGATATGTCGGTTTTTGTCCGGATAAATGAAAGGTTGTATTATCAACTTTGCCGGCAAGGAAAATACTGACCGCAATCTCCGTAAAAGCCGGGAACTCGAAATCGACCGGATCGCTTAGCATCGGAGCGCCCGGCGGAATGTTGATCGAGCCTTGCCCGGAAAATGTCAGGGTTCGATCCGATGTTGTAATAATCTTGTCGTCTTTAGACGCCAACGCGATGTGAGCGGCGCCGATCGGCAGAGGTTGATTTCCGCATGCATTGGAGAATCGAATGCGTATGCGCTCGCCGGCAATTGTCGGACGCACAATCATTCGAAGCGTCCGGTTTTCCAATCCGGAAATGGCTTGCCCTGGCACAAAGGCAAGGGGGGTATGCATGGCGCTGCTCCATGCGCTCACCCAACGCTTCTCATTCTTTGGAGTTTGGGCCAAAGCTGTGGAAGCTAAAACCATCGTAATGAGCAAAGCGAGCGTCCTATTCACAAATTTCGTTCTTGTCACTTTTTTCTCCTTGTTTCTCAAAAGAATAATCTGTTCCAAGCTATCCATGGGGTGCAGTATCCTCATGCCCAATTCGTCGGCTATCTTTACTTCATGTTCTTCTTTTTTACCACCCATTCGGGATCCTTGCAGAGCGTGCAGTCCGGGCCCACGAACGCCATGCCCGATTTCTGGTCGCCCTTTAACTGCCACTGCAGCCACAGTCGCGCCGCCTGCGCCATCTTTCCACCGAAAGGCTTGCTCAGGGACCCGTTGTGGCCCACGTTGTCGAGGTTCGCGTTGAACAGCGGAATGCCTTCGATTTGCTGATAATCAATTTCTGAGTTCTTATACGCGATGTCTTTTTCGCCGCCGATCAGGTAGATCACCGGTGTGTGCAGCTTCTTCAGCGTCTCCTCGGTGCCCGGCACTACGACACTGATTGTCTTGCCGTCGGGTCCTTTCATCGAGAATTCCGGCGGCATTCCGCGCATAATGCCGCTATTGAATATGATGGCTGTTTTCACCCGCGGATCCGCCGCCGCTTCCAGCGCTTCCAACGCGCCGCACGATTGGCCGGATACGGCAATCATGTCCGCCGCAATCTTGCTATAGTACAGGCTTTGGTGATCTTTGTTCTGCGCCACGGCCCAGTCGATCGCCTCGAAGAGGTAGCTGGTCTTGGAGCGTTCGGAGCTTAGCGCGCCCACAACGGCATCCGATGGCTGACCCAGCGTAGTCCCATTCGCACCCGGTCGTCCCTCCGGTGGGAACGCCGGATGAATCGGACCGTTCGCGATGACAAGGAAGCCGTACGATGCAATCTCGGTCAGATAGGTCTCAAACGCATTGCCAATCATCGAACACCCGCCATTGCCGAATGTCATAATGGGCAGCTTCCCGTTAATAGCTTTCAGATCAATGGGACGGTACACAGTGTGCCGGGGGAGCGACGGCTCCATCATTTCCTGAACTTTATAAGGCCCGTTGGTCTGGAACACAGGCTCTTTCAAAACAATGGCGTTGGTCTGCGGCGCGTTTTGCTGCGCACTCGCTTGCCCCACAAGAACAGTCATCGTCACTAGAATCATTGCGTACCATTTCATTGTTATGCCTTTCTCTGCGGATGATATTGATATGGGAGATATTGCAGATGAAATTGCATTGCCGCGCCTCGACAATGGCTCCGCGGCGTCTTGCTTCTGTCCGCCCTGCGTTTCCGCCAAAGTGCAAACATAATATTTTGATAGGCCTAAAGATTACTTCGGTTTCTTGACCACGTAGTTGGGCCAACCGGAGGGTGTGTTCTCCGGCATAATGTCCATGAAGGCCTCGACCGCGTGGATTTGCCCACCGTAGATCTTGAATGCCTCGAATAGCGTCAGGGCGTTTCCAATTCCGTAGTTGTTGGTGTTCCCGAAATCGAGACGAAACAGCACGACGCCCATTTCCTCATCCACGGCTGCAAGCCGATAGCTGAGGTCGGGGTGTGCCATAACGCGTTGGGTGCGAATGTTCTCGCTGCCCGCCCTGGCGCCGGGACCGGCGGTGACAACCCCATTCTCGATGCGATAGGTATCAGGCGCGAATGGTGCATGGATTGCATCGAAATTGCCGCCCACCTTCAGGCCGGCAACATAGATTTCCGCAATCCGGATCATTTCGGCACGTGACATACGCTGGGATGTTTCGGGCGTGACGTTCATGGCCGGCTGCGGCGTTGTCAGCTTTTCGATGTCGAAGATTGCACCTTCCGCCTTGCTCCGTGTGACCATTGTTTCGATTTCTGTAATCTTCTTGTTTTCGATCTTCAGCCGTAATGCCAGCATTACGGGTGTTCCGTTCTCCTCGACAACCACATGGGACGCCGCCACCCCTTCACGGACATCCAGGAAGTCCTGTCGATAGGGGCGGACCTTTGATGCGCCCTTCCACAATCCTTCTCCCAGGGGCAGCGTTTTCGTGTCTTCTGTAAAGCGTGCAGTGGAGGCGGTTGGAATGGCCTTCGGATCGTGGCGGATCATGGCGTTCAGGTATTGCGTGATGAAACCGCGAAGGCATTCGCGGTTGCACGCGCCGGCAGTCGTTCCCACTCGAGTTTGTGCAATTGCTGCGACGGTCAGAATGACGAACAGGGAAGTCAGAGCAATGGAGCGTCTCATGATGGATATCCTCCGAAAAATAGCGACATTATACTTCATGGGGCTGATGTCAGCTGTCTGAAATCCGCCCGATCGGTTTGCGCAGGCGCAAGACTTTAACGGCTTCCTTCTCATTAATTGTGGTCCGTCCCCCTAATGCTTTATTGCATTGCAACCATTCAAGGACTTCTCTTATACTCTTCCCGTTTTTTGTATTAAACAACTGTTTAATTATTCGTGTTTAAGGAAAAGTGATATGCAAATCGCCTCAAGAATCAAAACCATGTCTCGTCCTCTTGCTTCCATGTTGTTGTTGCTTCTCGCACCGGCATGCGTCGAACTCGCTCTCGCGCAGGCGCCGAAAACAGGTCCCGGACCTCAGCCTAAAATGCCGATGCAGATCAAACCCGACTCTCGGGCGCAGCAACGCAGCTATCATTTCAAGGAAGCAGACAAAGACATGCCCTTTGTGCTCTATGTTTCTTCTAAAGTCTCCAAGGATAATAAGAACCCATTAATCATAGCGCTGCACGGAATGGGCGGCGACGCTAATTTTATAGTGCGAGATCGGCTGATTGATCTGGCGGAAGAAAACGGCTATATCGTAGCCGGCCCGCTGGGCTATAACGTGACCGGCTGGTATGGGTCGCCGGTAATATCGATGAATAAAGCCCCTGTCGATCCCCCAAACCTGACCGAACTGAGCGAGAAAGACGTCATGAATGTATTGGAAATGATGCGAAAAGAATTTAATGTCGACAAGGATCGCACGTATTTGCTGGGACATTCGATGGGGGGCGCAGGAGCGCTGTTTCTCGGATCAAAACATTCATCCGAATGGGCTGCAATAGCAGCCATTGCGCCAGCGGCGTTCATGATGATGAATGAGCGCAAGGAATACCTGAACAAACTCAAAGACGCCAACATCCCGGCGATAATGGTCCAGGGCGAAAAGGACACAGTGGTTTCGCCCACCTACACGCGCCAATGGACCGACTCCATGAAAGAAATCGGGATGACTTACAAATATGTTGAATTGCCCGGAGGCGATCACGGCACAGTCATAGGCGACGGCATGCCGGACATTTTCAAGTTCTTCGCCGAATACTCGAAATCCAAAGCAAAATAAATCTTTGATCGGGGTTGAAGTCGCTGGACGGCGGCTTCAACCCCGATTTATTTAGGCCTTGATGGGTTTCAATCGCGCATTGCGCTTCGATTCGCCGCTGGGCTTTCCGGTCACAGGATGTTTGAAATGGTGCGGTAGAATATATCCTGTAACATAGCGGAGATCGTTTTTATCCATCACGATATCCGGAACTACTTTGGGTCCGGGAGGTCCTGATTCTCCTTTCAACATTGGACCGGCAATATCTTCCGGCAAAATCCAGCCGTCTTTAATTCTGACTCCGTAAGGTATGACCCAGTTGATTGCCAAAAATTTCCAGACGCCGTCCTCTTTGATATACCGGATTTCGTAAATGCCGTTTATAAACGACCGGCTGAATCCAGGCTTCTCTCCTTCCTTGGCCGGCATCGGCATCATGACGCCGCCAAACGCATACCACCTTCCTCTTGCTGTTTTTCCATCCGGAGCCACTGTGATCAAACCGGCCGCCGGTATGAGCTGATGTTGAAATCCAACAGGCGGGACCTGATTCACAACAAAATATTTCCGTACTCCTGCTTTTCCTTTCCATTTGCCTTCGAGCCAATCCAGGAGAACATCGGGACTATCGGAGAAGCAATCAATGATCTCCTCCTTCATCATATGTTCCACATAATAGTTGTACGCATATTGAAGCCGGTTGATTGCCTGAGTATCTTCGACCTGCTGAAGCTGTTTTTCGAGCGCCTCAATCCTGGACTCAAGCGACGTTGAGTTTTTTCCTGTTTTGGAGCAGCCGGCGGATAAAGCGCCGGCCATTGCGGCAACAGCGCCGCCTGCTGCAATTTCTTTTACAAAGCCCCTGCGTGTTGTGCTGCTTCTTTCTCTCTTTTTCATGAGGATATACTCCCCTATTAGAATTGCCCGCGACACATTTCATTCTGAGTTGTTCCGTTTTTAGCACAAACCGTTTCAGCGACACAAGCAGAGAAATGGCAGGATTACTTGAGCGTTTTGGCGATACGGAAACTAAGGTAGCTGCGGCCGCGGGTATCCGGTGCATATACGAAGGCTCGATTCGCGGAACGCAGAGTCTTTGCATTGCTCTCAAATGAATTGGAATGGAAACCGCGCACGGAGCAATTGCCATTTTCTACAGCGGTGCCATTCGCCGGCAGCCGAGAGCCGTCGGGTTCATAGCAATCTTCCACCCACTGATAGACATTGCCGTACATGTCGCATAAGCCAATTTCGTCCACAAACACCCGGGGATCGTCTCCGCCTCCATACATGGCAAGAATCAGCGGCACGGTTCCGGCGGGCGCCGTTCCCTTCAGCACTTCATCCGGAAGATATTCAAACCAAGTTTGCAGGCATTCTCCATCTTTCGACTTCATGTCGCTAAACAGTTCCGAAGTCTTGCGTATCACATGGATGCCGTCTCGAGTCACGCCGTTAATCGCGGCATTTCTGCGGCACAAAGAATAAGGAGCCTCGTCGAAATTATACCCCTGATACGGAGTGGATGCTGAGTACAGTCCCTGCTTGATGACCGGCGCGCGCATTGCATTTATGAACATGTTGTAGAAGGCGTCTTTGATGTATTTGACTGCATCCGGATTTCCAGCCTCTTTTGCGACGACGACTTTCTTGAGCGGAAACGCCTGATTGAAGTATGTTTCAATGCCGCCTGTCTTCATATAGGCATCGACGTCATTCGCCTTCTTGTATTTTGTGACGACGGATTCGGGCGTGTTCACGAGATACGCGGGAACCAGCGCCGCGACATTGCGAACATTGTCCATTTTGCCGTTGATCAGCAGCATGCCGGCGATACGGCTGACGTAATCGAATGTTCCCGCAACGTAGTTATTGAGGAATGTTGCGCCGCCGTTGATGCCGATGACATAGGTGTAACGCTATCCTCCGAAGTACTCGGCGTCGGAGTAATAGGACATCTCATTCCCGCTTTTTTCACTAGCCTTTTGCGCAAGCATGGCAGTTTGAAGAGCGTAGTAATATTTCTGGTCGTCAGCGGTGAAACCGGCTTTGGGATTCGCCGGGGCGATTAGCACTGTGCTTCCAATTGCCTCATCGATAATCCTGATCAAATCCAGGTTCTTAAGGTATTCAAGCGCGGCATCCTTGTCGGAGAATGATTTCTCAGCGAACAGCAGGATGTCGGTGTTAAGCCGCGCCGCCGCGCGCCCGCCGAACAGATTGGCGGACCGGTAGACATAGGGTGGTTCCTTTGGGATAGCTGTCCAGAACAGGATGGGACTTGTACCTCTTCCCGTTGTTGGTTTCCAGTTGGGCGACGGCTGCCGGGCTGCTTGCGCGAGTCTCTTCCAATGTCTCGAAAGTGGCAGGGTTTCCCTGGCTGCCCGAGTAATTCAGCGCATAAGCGCTGAAGGTGAAGGCGATGGTTAGCATGAATGCTGCGGCAAGTTTCGGAACAAAGTTTTCTTTTTTGATCATTGAACAATCCTTGTAAAAATGAGGAGCACTAGCAATTTTATGACAACAATCATTCAGTTTGCTTGCCTCCACCACCTTGTCGTGAGGGGCTTAACCGGTTCGAGTGAAGATGGAGAGCATATCTACGGATGCCAAACTATCCAACCTGTTTGCGCGTTGTCAAGATTATTGACACAGTATTATGACATCCTTTGTTATATTTGAAGGAGGCAAAGCCGGAAAATATTATGAAATCCAGTGATAAAATAAATAATAAGAACCTTGTAATCGGTTTGGATTGCAGCACCACAGGCACAAAGGCGATTGCTTTCGACAGGAGAGGGAGAATAGTCGCAGCCGCTCACGCGCCCAATCCGCTTTTCTCTCCCAGGCCCGGATATTACGAACAGAACGCGCGGGACTGGTGGATCTCCGCCCGAAAAGCATTGAGAACCATCACGGGCGCAGTCGATCCGAAAAGAATTGCCGCGCTCGCGATTTCAAATCAGAGGGAAACGTTTGTTCCACTGAACGAAGACGGGCGCTCAATAAGACCTGCCATTGTGTGGCTGGATGAACGTTGCAAGGATGAGGTGGAATCCTTCTCGAAGATAATTGGAATAGAAGCAATCCATAGAATAACCGGCAAGCCCGCGGACTATGCTCCTGTAGTGTATCGCCTTGCCTGGATGAAAAAACATGAACCGGACCTGTTTCATAAAATTCATAAGATCTGTGATGTCCATACCTATCTGGCATGGAGATTAACAGGGCATTTCAGAACGAGTTGGGCTAGCGCAGACCCTCTTGGACTATTCGACATGAGGCGCCGGAAGTGGTCGCTGCAGATCCTGCGCGCTCTTGAATTGGAGGAGAGCAGGCTGCCTGAAGTCTACGCTCCCGGTTCGGCAATTGGAAAAACCACAAAACAGGCTGCAAAGCTCACGGGATTACTCCCAGACACTCCGATAATCGCAGGCAGCGGCGATGGACAGGCTGCCGGCCTGGGCGTCAACGCGCTCGCCACAGAGATCGCCTATCTCAACCTGGGCACGGCTGTTGTCGCCGGCATTTACAGTCTTCAGTACAAAACCAGTAAAGCATTCCGCACAATGAGCAGTTGCTCGGAAAGCGGATACTATTTCGAATGCAGCTTGAGGGCGGGCACATTCTCTGTCGACTGGCTTCTTAAAAGTATTTTGAAAATCGATTCGCGGAGACAACCCGATATTTACCGGCAGCTCGAACTGGAAGCGCATCAGGTCTCCGCTGGGAGCGACGGGCTGTTGTACTTGCCCTATTTGTGCGGGGCTATGAATCCATACTGGGATATGAACGCTCGCGGAGTGTTTGCAGGATTATCCGCATCCCATCATCGTGGGCATGTGTACCGGTCCATACTCGAAGGAATTGCGTTCGAACAGCTTTTGGCAATTCTATCGGTTGAAAAAGTTATCGGCAGGAAAGTCTGCAGCCTCGTCGCAATTGGCGGAGGCGCCGCCAGCAATTTATGGCTCCATATTCTGGCGGATATAACCGGAAAAGATATTTGCCTTCCAAAAAATACTGAAGCATCCGCTTTAGGTGCGGCCATTGCTGCGGCGGTAGGAGCAGGCTGGCACGCCTCTTACCGCGAGGCGGCGAAGGCAATGACAGGGATTCGTAGAACAATAAAACCGGATTTGGATAATTATAGAAAATATCAAGAGCGTTTCTCAATATACAAGAAGCTTTATCCATGCTTAAAAAGCGCCCCAGGCCGCATGAATTCCAGACGATAGGCTAGGAGTCTTAGCTTGACGCGCATGCCGAAAGAGGCTCTTGATTTGCTTGCCTCAGTAATTTTAACCAAAGATATTGATGTCCCTATTTATTTGTATCAGAGGAGCGTCCGTGCCGCCAAGGCAAAGCTCCAGGAAAGGATCACCGATGAATCCAGAAAGTCAAAAGCTGCCGGTTCTCGAGAAGATAGGCTACAGCCTGGGTGATGCAGGCGCGAATTTTGTTTTCAAGACAATGATCATGTTCCAGCTGTTCTTTTACACAAACACCATGGGAATTTTGGCATGGCAAGCCGGCACGCTTCTCCTGGTGGCAAGGCTTTGGGACGCTTTTTTCGATCCGATGATGGGCATTCTCGCGGATCGCACAAAAACGCGTTGGGGCAAATTTCGCCCCTGGGTGCTGTGGTCCTCGCTGCCGTGGGGCATTGTCATGATTCTTGCATACACGACTCCAAAATTTTCGGCAACGGGAATGATCATCTATGCTTGCGTGACGAATATCCTGCTGATGACGCTCTATTCCGTGAATAACACTCCCTATTCCGCTTTGACGGGAGTTATGACCGGCGATGTTAATGAACGGACCAGTCTGTCTTCCTATCGGTTTGTGTCGGCCATGATTGCCCAACTCATGGTCGCGGGATTAACACTGCCGCTGGTCGCCAAATTTGGAAAAGGCAACGACGCCAAAGGCTGGCAGGCAACCATTAGTTTGTGGGCTGTGATTTGTGTTGTTCTTTTCGTGATTACCTTTTTCTCAATTCGGGAACGCATCCAGCCCGATCCGAAGCAGCAATTATCGGTCAAAGAAGACTTCGGCAACCTCATTCGAAATAAGCCCTGGATTGTAATGTTCTTTGTAACTCTGTGCCAATTCATTGTGGAAGCGCTGAGAGGCGGCACGCTTGTTTATTATTTCAAACATTACATAAATCCGGAGCGCATGTTCGATGTTCTTCAAGCGCTGGGCTTAACCAGCGCGTCTCAAGCCGGCTGGCAGCAAAGCTTGCTGAATTCTTTCGGACTGATCGTTAATGCTGAAAAGTCAAACGTGGCAGATGTCGGATTCAGTCTGTTCAGCATGTCCAGCCAGTTTGTGACGGTCATCGGCGTATTGTGCGCGACCTTCCTGGGCATGAGGTTCGGCAAAAAGGCGATTGCTCTGGCCGGCTTCTCGCTGGCTGGAATTTTTATGGCGATGTTCATTCTGCTCTCGTCAGATTCCATTGAAGCTGTTTTCGCGCTGGAATACCTTCGCGCGATTTGCTTTGCCCCTGCCATACCGCTTCTCTGGGCTATGTTTGCAGATGTTGCGGATTATGCAGAATGGAAAACGAAACGCCGGGCAACAGGCGTGGTTTACGCAACCATTATGTTCAGCCTTAAAGCCGGTTTGAGCTTCGGCAGCGCCATCGCGGGCTGGCTGCTGTCGGGTTATGGATACATTCCCAACGTACAGCAGACAATCAAAGCACTGCTGGGCATCCGGATGGCAATCAGTATTTATCCTGCTATTTTCTATGCCATTATTGTTTCGTGCTTGATCTTTTATCCGATCGGCAAAAAGCTGAACGTTCAGATTCAGGACGAATTGATCGAAAGGCGCAAGCAGTTTGCGCAGTAAGCAGGGCAACCAATTATTTGCAGATGGGTTCGATCGGCCAGCCCATTGATTTGGCGCCGGCGCCAATGACGGCTTGTATCAAATCCACTTTGCCGTCTCTCATCCGGAACATATGGAAATCCGGCAGGCTGCCGGTGAAATGCATATAAGCAACAACCGTTCCTGCTTCCAAATCTACCAGGAAGCGCCGTGGTCCGTGGTTTGTTATAACCAAGCCCTTCGGAGAACAGTCATGCGCCGTCATTTTAACGCCGCCCATCGTTCCTCCTCCCTTGGTTGTTTGAAAACCGTTCTCCCAGCGATCACAAACGGCGGCGAACGGGGTGTGCACCTTGGGTTTGTCGACGAACATATCATAATAATCATCCGCGGCGGCAATCATAGCCAGACGGCTGCTTCGCTGTTCCTCGGGAATGATGCTTTCCCAATCCTGGTCTTTGGTTT
>CAYTYP010000034.1:0-52246 GCA_964441405.1 uncultured Acidobacteriota bacterium | reverse complement strand
GATCATGAATGTGGCGGATATTGTCGAAAAACCCGTAATGATAATGCAGGCTTCCTTATTGGTGTATACGCTCTGCTTGTACAATTTGTTGGTCAAGTAGATGGCGACGGAAAAACTTCCTACAAAGGAAGCGACTGCATCCACCGCGGCCTTCCCGGGAACCCGGAACAAGGGGCGCAGCACAGGCTGCATGATCATGCCGACAAATTCCAGCGCGCCATAAGTGATGAGGAAGGTCAGGAATAGCGATCCGACGATAACGATGACCGTCACCGCGACCGCGATTTTTTCCCACACAAACGGCAGCATCCCCGGGTCGAGCAGCCAGGCGGGCCCCACATGAAAAAAAGCCATCAAAGCAATGGGAATGCCCAGGGCTCGGAAACAGGAAATCACAAATGCCGTAACCCCTTTGCGATAAGTTTTATCGATCCACGGAAGAACGCCTCCGATGAGGATGATGCCGAGCGTCAACCAGGAACCGAACCGAGGCCACAGGCTGTTGAGGAGGGTAATGCAATGATCCAGCGGAATCGAATTGCCGCCGCGAATGGTTATTGGGGTAAAAAATAAAAGGAAGCCGAACAGATTGAATCCGAAAAATTTCAGGCAGGTTTGAATAGAATAGCTGTTCATCAAGGAAGGTATGATACAGAGCTTCTCGAAAATAATCAGCTAAATAAAAAAATCTCCCGAGGGCGGCGCCGCGTTGCCGGCGGCGGAGATTCCCTATGAGATCCAGCGGTTCGAAGATCACATGCGCGGTCCGATGATAAGAAATGCCAAGCAGGAAAGATTATTCGATGGGCTCGAAAGACAGTTTTACATCTGAAGTGAAACGCCGATAGTTTTTGTAATTGGAAACCGAATGTGTGCTGATTTGGCCGTTCTTATGATAGTCGTAGCCTAATAGCCGACTGTCGGCTATTGAGAGAAGATAATGCCCTGTTGCCCGCCAAGGATAATTGGAGAAAGGCGTGCTGGTTGAAAACATCGTTTGCTCTTCATCAGGATGGCCTTTCTGTTTTAACCAATTATCCTATACGATGACAAACAGGTAAAGGTTCTTTGAAATAGTGTGGCAAGTGCAGTAATTTGTAGCGCAATACCGGAAGACGATTGAGGGAGGAAGAGACTTATGAAAATCAAATTATTCTGTATTTGTATTGCGCTGACTGCGACGGCGTGTCTATTCCTGACTGGCTGCAAAAAGTGGAACGAAACCGGAACAGGACCGATAAAAACCGTTTCGAATAAGGGCGGGCGGACTCTCGCTTACGCAACTGCATCCCGAGTCAAGCTTGTCGCCGACAGCGGCTTTGCCTTCAAAGATCTGAACCGGAATGGGAAATTAGATCCGTATGAGGATTGGCGGTTGCCGGCCAACGAAAGGGCAAAGGATCTTGCCTCGAAGATGAGCATTCAACAGATCGCCGGACTGATGCTCTATAGCGGCCATCAGGCTATACCGGCGGCCTCAGGGAGATTCTCTTCAACCTATAACGGCAAGCCGTTCGCGGAAAGCGGAGCCAAAACTTCCGACCTTACAGACAGCCAGAAATATTTCCTGACCGAAGATAATCTGAGGCATATTCTTATTACCTCGGTGGAAAGCCCCGAAATCGCCGCTCAGTGGAATAACAACGTGCAGGCATTATGTGAAAGCCTCGGCTTGGGAATCCCGGCAAACAACAGTTCCGATCCGCGCCATCAAACGGTCGCGGACGCCGAATACAATGCCGGTTCGGGCGGGACTATTTCCATGTGGCCGGGTTCCTTGGGCATGGCCGCCACATTTGATCCGGAGCTGGTGAAGAAATTCGGACAAATCGCGGCGCGGGAGTATCGCGCGCTGGGCATTACTACAGCGTTGTCGCCTCAAATAGACCTGGCGACGGAACCGCGTTGGAATCGCATCACCGGCGCATTCGGCGAAAGCCCTCAGCTTGCGGCGGACATGGCTAGAGCCTATGTCGACGGCTTTCAGACATCCATGGGCGATAAAGAAATTGCGGCAGGATGGGGTTATACAAGCGTGAACGCCATGGTAAAGCATTGGCCCGGCGGCGGACCGGAGGAGGGCGGCCGGGACGCTCATTTCTCGTACGGCAAATATGCCGTGTATCCGGGCAATAATCTTATGGATCACCTGGCCCCATTCACAGAAGGAGCATTCAAACTGGCCGGAAAAACGCGGATGGCTTCGGCCGTTATGCCTTACTACACTATCTCCTATGGAATCGATACCACGAATAAAGAAAACGTAGGGAACAGCTACAGCAACTATCTTATTGACGATTTATTGCGCCGTGTGCATTCCTTTGACGGCGTGGTCTGCACCGATTGGGGCGTAACCAAGGATGAAAAGGCCGTAAACAGTTTCGGTACCACTCCATGGGGCGCTGAAACTCTTACGGCGGCTCAAAGGCACTACAAAATCATTATGGCCGGAGTTGACCAGTTCGGCGGCAACAACGAAGCCGGTCCGATAATTGAAGCCTACAACATAGGAGTGAAAGAACACGGCGAGAAGTTCATGCGCGCCCGAATGGAGCAATCGGCCGTTCGTTTGCTGAAGAATATTTTCCACGTAGGCTTGTTTGAGAATCCCTATCTTGATATCGAAGAGACCAAATCCATTGTAGGGAATAAGGACTTCATGAAAGCAGGCTATGAAGCGCAGCTGAAATCCTTTGTGATGCTGAAGAACAAGGACCAGGCTCTTCCCATCCCGAAGAATCAAACCGTTTGTATTCCTAAACGTTTTACGCCGGCGGGGAGAGATTTCTTCGGCGACGAAACACCGGCGTCTCTCGCATATCCAATCAATATCAACATAGTGAAGAAGTTTTTTCGTGTTACAGACAATCCGGCGGAGGCTGATTTCGCTCTAGTCGTTATCAACAGTCCGAACACAGGCAGCGGCTATGACCCCAAGGACGTGGCAAAGGGTGGAACCGGATACGTTCCGATCAGCCTGCAGTATGGTCCATACAAGGCTGTTTATGCCCGCAACCCAAGTATCGCCGGCGGGGATCCGTTGGAAAAGTTTACCAACCGCACCTACAAAGGCAAGTCGGCGGTTGCTACAAATATCGCCGATCTGAAGATGTTCCTCGAAACAAGAAAAGCAATGAAGTCGAAGCCGGTGGTTGTCGTCGTAAATATTTCCAGGCCTATGGTCTTCGGTGAGTTTGAAAAGGAAGCCGACGCAATACTCGCCGCCTTTGACGTTCAGGATCAGGCGTTGATGAACATCATTGCCGGAACCGCGGAGCCTTCCGGCTTATTGCCATTCCAAATGCCGGCGAACATGAGGACAGTGGAGGAGCAAAAAGAAGATGTTCCGTTTGATCTCACCTGTTACGTGGACTCGATTGGCAACGTATACGATTTTGGTTTCGGTCTGAACTGGAATGGCGTGATCCAGGACGCGCGCACAGTGAAGTACAAAAAGAAGAAATAAATGATTGGAGCCACCTTAAAAAGTCCAACTTCGAAGCTCAAGGCACTGGATCGGCATACAGGAGAATCCGGAATCATTTAGGCAGCAGTCAAGCTAGGAAATCGGGCGTGCATCTCGATGCCACGGAACCTTGCCCCGCAGGAAATTAGCCAACGAGCGTTGGGGGTTGAATACGATTCTAAAAAACCTGCGCTTCCTAATACTATCGGTCCGCAGTTCCAGCTTCTTCAAGAGGTACTTGTCGAGGACGTCTTCCAGAACAATCATCCCCAGCCCACCGGTTGGCGTCATGACCAGATCCACGTAGCCTGAAGTCCCTTTCTTTTTCCCAACATTTCCGATCGTTGCTTCGCTAACCGCTCCCAGTTCAAACTGTGTGCTGTATATTGCGGACCATCCAAGCGCTCGCAAGCGGCTATTCCAATACGTCGTTGAACGCGAAAACTCCGCCGATCTCCCGCGAGTATCGTTTTGAATTTGAATAAATCCTGCAACTGCGCCTTGCATAGGGTGGGCGACATAATTGGTAAACACAGAATCGCCGTCGTCCCAGCCTTGGACTCCCGCAATCGATTCCTTCCAGTCTTGAAAGAACGGGCCATTCAAACTGCGGCGTGTCTTCGCTTGTGTCAGGCGAAATCCATGTTCAATCCCCAGAAAATAGGAAGACTGCTTTGCGGCGCTCTGCCAGTCAAATGTCCCGCCACTCGTATTGTCGTTCTGTTCGGCGTTTCCTGTGGGGGGCAGCGCTAAATAGAACAACAGGATAACCGCTGAAAGCCTATGCATATAAGAATCCAGGCGTCCTTTCATGTTTAAAGGATGGGGTGCATTTTTCGATCGAATCCCACATCAGCTTATAGGAAAGACAAGGCGCATATTTCAAATGCCTTTTCTTATCGCATTAGACTCAACTTCTGAGTAAAAGCATTATGTCTTCTGACCACGAACTTCGAACACGATTGTCAGAAGATTTTACTACAGGGCGGAATCGAGCAAGGGAGAATTTTGCAGACTTTTCCTTCAACCTGCTTGCGCCCAGGCATGGTCAAAACGATTGCGTGTTGACCAAGCAGGGCAATTTCTTTCTCATTATAGGGTTTTTTCCACAACAGATCGATCTGCCAACATTTTCTCCCGTTCGACATGAGCGATGTAGTTATAATCGAGATCGACCGAAAGACGTTTTGGCGCGCCAGAACACAAGTTGAGCGCAGTGCCGCCCTTTAATGCCAGGGCTTGGCCGAGAAATCGATGTCTGGAAATTTCATCTGCAAATTTTCCCAATCGAATGACTTTTTCCAGTATGTCAGCACGATATCCAGTTTCAATAGAACGCCTCTTCAGAAACTCTATGTTAGGGCTCATCCAGTCGTCCCAACGCGCTCCTTAGAATGCGCCGCCGGACGAACGACTCCAGGCAGATCCGCGATGTACTGGATTCGGCATACAGAAAATTTATCAGGAATTGGGCAACAGGTAAAAGTGAATTATTGGATCCGCGATGCCTGAAAACGGCATGTGTATGAAACATCCGAAGACGTGTTCAAAACACTGCGTCCCTTCCCGCTCACGTTTCCGTTCAGAACGCCTCCGTCGAACCGCATCTGTAGTTCAGCGCCTTGAAGAAATGTAAAAATCTCGGTCGTACCCAGGCTTTCCATCACGCCGCGCATCAGTTCGCTGGCTTCTCTCGCGCTTACATTAGGTCCGGTAAACACATTGACTGTCGCGGCTTCCTTTCTATTGACATTGGTGAGAACGCCGGTTACCTGCGATCCCTCCAGCTTAATTGTAAAATATTGAAGGAGGGCTGAACCGGAAGAGGGCTGCCGGCTTGAATGCGGGACTTGACGTTCCGTATATACTCCCATCGCACTACCCGTGCCGTATTTGATTCCGCCGCCGTCCGTACTGACTTGCATTGCACTGACCAGCAGAAGATCGCCGGCATTCGCATTCGAAGTGCTGCCGATAAACAGATGAAACGGGTTCTTTTCGTGGGGCAGCGCGCTGCTTATTTCAATCGTGATGGGCAGAGAAAATTCAATCCCGTAAACACGACCCGTCACTTTTCCCTCCCACTTGCTGGGTATGGGAACCTGCGCTTGTACAATCCCCGTCCCAAGTATAATTGCCAACAATAGATATGTCGATTTTACGAGCATATTATTCATTTCCCTTCTATATGCCAGC
This sequence comes from uncultured Acidobacteriota bacterium, assembly GCA_964441405.1. GTDB lineage: Bacteria > Acidobacteriota > UBA6911 > UBA6911 > UBA6911 > UBA6911. The sequence goes on along the minus strand of CAYTYP010000034.1, from coordinate 46,584 downwards.
TTATGGGAAGGATAAGCGGCAACTTTTCAAATTCTCTTCCTATCAAGCCTATTCCAGTTACAGATGAAAAGCATTATGTCTTCTGACCACGAACCTCGAACACGATTGCAAGAAGATTTTACTACAGGGCGGAATCGAGCAAGGGAGAATTTTGCAGACTTTTCCTTCAACCTGCTTGCGCCCAGGGTCTGGATGGAGATTAAACCAGATCTTACCAGATCTTACTGATTACTGACCGCTGAATTGCGCAAGGGTGGTATGGAAAGCGCGAGTCGCCGCCTCGGTCAGCGGCAGTGGCCTTAAGTCTTCGCTGAGCACTTCAATTCCCCAGGGCCCCGTATAACCCGCTTTCAACACGCAATGCACGAATCCCTTCACATCGAATTCCCCTTCTCCGCAGAATTTTCGATGATTGACCGTGTCTTCATGCAGGCTCCAGGGGCATTGGAGCGTGCCATCGTTAAGTTCAACGCCTAGGAGATATCGGGCGGGTATACGGGCGACCTCATCATAAGGTATTCCTAATTTCACAATATGCCAGAGATCGATCATAATACCGCCGTTCTTTGCATCTGCTCCCGCAACCATCTCCAGCGTCTCCGGCAATGTCCGGATCATCGCATCCACGATCAATTCAAAGAGGATTTTGGTTCCATAGTTCGCCGCTTCGGCGCAAAGGGCTGAGAAGGACTCAATCAGACGGGGCATGGGAACAATCTGCATATCGAAGTCGCCCACTTTGATGTGCCTTGCTCCAAGGGCTTCGGCGGCCGTCAACAACAGGCGCTTGGTCTGGTCGGACTTTCTTTTTTTCTCGCCGTCCAGAAACCAGTCGGTTAGAAACTCAAGTTCGACATGCCGAATGCCGTTGTCATCCAGGATCCGCTTCATTTCTTTAAGGGTCCTGCGTTCGAGTATATGCTCGACATCCACTTCTTTCAGCCCGATCCCTTTAAAACCGGCTTTAGATGCAGCAACGACCCTGTCCTTAAAATCAAATGGGCTATACTCATGTTCGGAATGAGGATGGACTGCTCCCGCCAATGTCCAATAAGAACCGAGAAGATCTATATCTTTCATAGGGACGCCTTTCGCCGAGTTATTCCATGCTGAATTTAAAAGAGGATCCTAATTTTTTCGAAATGCGATCCTGAATCCAGTGACCATCCCACCATTCCTGGGGATTCACAGGGAGGCCTTGAAGGAGCGTGCAGTAGTGGAGATGGTCGCCTCCCGCCAAACCGGTATCTCCGGTTTTGCCGATAATCGCGCCCCTGGCGACTTTCTGGCCTTCTTTAACTTCAATGGACGAGAGATGCCCGTAAATGGTCATCAGACCATATCCATGATCGAGGATCACTGCATTGCCGTATATTCCGAAAAACCTGGCTAAGACAACGATGCCATCGTTGGCCGCGGGTATGGGGGCTTGTTGTGTAATAGCAAGATCAAATCCGAGATGAGTCTGGCGGTCGATCTCCTTGTCTTGATAAATATAGGCCCTTTGATCCGCAAAAGAGGCCATCACCTGGCCGTTTCGCATCTGTAAAAACGGCTTGTTCCATAAAAAAGAACGGCTTGATTTCCGGGAAAGGGATTTGACAGTCTCAGCGTTTATGAGACGCAGTTCTCTGTTAATTGCCAGGTAGTTGTCCAGCAGATTGCCACGGTCCTTGATTTCCGGAGATTGAGACAGGATTCCCGGAACGACTTTATTTAAAAAGCGGTCGTCGATCCGGATTTCGTCCGACTTAAATGGTTTGGGAAAGAATTTGTCGATGAAACCCATTTCCGCGACATTTCCTGCGGCGTCTTCAACGACGAGCTGAATATCAGGTTGCGCCATATCATAAGGCGCCGCGAAAATGGCAAACCTGTCTTGCTTTCCGGCTCCGGGCAGTGGGTAGCCGGGGAACCACCATGCGCCTGCCCGAACTCCATCCCGCGTTGCGGATTCTCCTACCCGATAAGTAACGGCTTCACAGCCGCCCTGAGCCGCGTACGTCTGAATCGAAGTGACCTGAAGAGAAGGAGGCGTGAGCCGCACCGGCAAGCTTATTTCCTGCACCTCAGGATCCGGATGCCTCAGCCAGGTACCGGCTCTTTCAACCGTCACCCGAATAACGGCGGTCCCGCCGGTCAAACCGGGCAAGCTCTGACGACCAGCCTCTACCTGCAATACATCCTTGGGAGTTTTGGAACCCCATAGCGAAAACTGGGAGCTGAAGGGATAACTCTTTTCTTTGAGCGTAACGGATTTGTCTCCCTGGCAAAGTTCAATTTTTACATGCGTCAACCCCCGCGTTGGCTCGGATAATTCAACTTTGACAGGCGTTCGCTTCCCTATCACAGCCATTGCAGGCTGAATCTTAATATCTGGAGAGCCTCCAGCCCGAAATACTCCGAGGGCGACAAAGGCTACAATAACCATAGCTAAGATTAGAAGCAGAATGATAATGGATGAAAATCCGGAATGATGTTTTTCATTGACCATGCTTTCCCTCTATCAATGCAGCCGGCTCTCCAAGTGATTTACACGGGAGACCGGGTTGTTTTTTAGCTCCACGGAAGTTTACCACTCAGAAGGCCATAAGAGCGCAACTAATAACCGAAACAAGACCTCGGATTTCATAAATTTCACAAAAACCGTACGGCATAGGGAAGCTGAACCCATCAGGAGCCTGCGGTTATATTTTTACGAAATCCGTGGTCTTTGATTGCTCTATTCCGAGACACAAGGTAAAATCGGAAAGCTATATTTCAGCATCCTGCTTATCACTGAAGGAACTAGAGGAGATTTTCTATGAAAAAATTGGGCGTGGCAGTATTTCTAGCTTGGGCTCTGTTTTCGTTTGGTTGTTCTTCTACTCCCTCCGGCACCGATAATATCGGCGATCTTACGGCCAACGGGGCATCCCGCCTCGGTCAAAAAGTAGTCGTCGTTGGAGTGGCGGAGACAAAAACAGGGCAGTCTTCAATGGGACTGTTCCGGGTATTTAATGCCGGCCATAACATCTGGGCATGGCGGAATGTAGAAGAACTCGACGAACCCCCGCAAGGAGAAAAAGTCCGGGTTGAAGGCGTTCTACGGCAGAAAGAATTTAATATAATCGGAAAAGTCTTCTACGTTGAAGCAAGCAAGATAAGCATGGAATAGGAGTCGTTCCGGTCGACTAAAGATAGCGGGAAAGGAAGCGATTCAAAGCTTCCCCTGCAGTCTTGGAACGAGTCTTCCATTCCTGATAGCTTTGGATTCCTGCGCCGACGATCTTCACCGCGCGGGAGGCCATGTTGATAGAAGGGTTGTAGGAAAAGGGCGCCAAGAACGCATCTTCCGCCTCATCACTTACAGCCCGGACGCAACAGAGCGGAATATTTCTGGACTCAGCAACGGCGGCGACAGCCGCCGTTTCCATATCCACAACCGACGCATGATATTTCTCATAAAGAAGCCGTTTATGTTCCGGCTCCCCCAGGACATAGGCGGATGTAAGGGCGTCTCCTGCAACGGCGCGCATCCCAAGAGACCTCGCAAAATCGGCGATAGCAGCGCCTTCTCTCAGCTCAAATTGGCGGTCCAGCCGCAAATGATCCAATGTTCGATTGCCTTCATCCAGGCTACAGGCCAGGGCTTTATTAACTCCAACCAGGTCCCCCAATTTCAAGCTCGGATCCAATGCTCCTGTATATCCGATCAAAAGGATTTGCGAGGGAAATAACACGTTTAAAATCCGTTCTAAATTTTCTGTGGATCGCCTCGGTCCTATTCCAGTTTTAAAAAAATAAAGGCTTTTCTCTCCCCGGCGGGCTTTCCAATAAGAGATGCTTCGATCGGAAATTTTTTCCCGATCCCGGCAAAGGACCATAGCCTGCTCAAGTTCTTCTCCCATAGCTGCGGCGATCAGTAACATACGGCCCAGCATAGGCAAGTTATCGGGCGGAGTAAAGCGGGTTATGAAATAAGCAGACGCTCGGTTAGGGAGTTATTGAATGAACCGGCGAGCATCATATATATTGGGCGGCGATGAATGGATTCGGAGTCGTTCCTTTACCAATGATTATTGAATCAACTCAAGTCCTGGGGGAAGGAAAATGAGAGTTCTACTGGCAATTCTCCTGTTTTTTTCGCCTTCAGCGTACCATCAGGATGGAGGCCTTGAAGAGGCCATTCGCTTATATGATAAGGGCGAATATAAAAAAGCGTCGGCGCGATTAACCGAATTAAGCCAATCATCGCCCGAGGATCCCAACGTAAGACTCTGGAGGGGAAAAGCTTTTATCAAAATCCGAAAGTGGGACGACGCCGTGCGGGAAATGGAGAAAGCCACTCAGCTTGAACCGTCCAACGCCCTTTATCGCCTTTGGCTTGGACGCGCCTGCGGCTTGCAAGCAGAACATGCATTCAAGCTTTTAGCCATGAGCAAAGCGCGCAGAGTCATCAAAGAATTTGAAGCGGCTTCCAAGCTTGCGCCTGCCAACCTGGAAATCCGATTCGACATGCTTGATTTCTATCTTCAAGCTCCATCCATTGTCGGCGGTGGAGACGATAAAGCGAAGGCGGAAGTGCTGACTATCGCCAAACTCGACCCTAAGCGCGGGCCTATCGCCCGGGCTATTATGTTTCAGGATGATAAAAAATATGACCTGGCAAAAAAAGAATTGATCCAGGCGACCGTCGATTACCCGGATTATCCCGCAGCTTATAAAGATCTTGCGGATTTTCTTCTCAATCAAAATGATTTTGACGGCGCACTCAAGAATTCGCAGAAAGCGTTGGCCTTGAAAGAATCCAAGGCTGCCAGGCTTATTCTGGCGGCATCGAGGATTCGGCTTCGGACCGATCTTGACGAAGCGGAGCGCTCTTTAAAGGCGCTTGCTTCCGGATCGCTGAGCGACAACGATCCTTCCTTTGAGAAAGTATATTATTGGCTTGGAGAATGCTATCTCGCTAAAAGGGACAAGGCGAAAGCGCTCGAATCATTGGAATCGGCGCTTTCATACAATCCCGATTACGAGCCGGCCAAGAAAACCATGTCCAAACTGAGGTAGCCTGATGAAATCCAGATTATCTGTCCTAGCAATATGGATTGCCTGTATAGGCGTATTCCCCGTATCCGGAAACGACGGAACAGATTTGACGCTCCAGGAAGCGGTTCGGCTTGCACTGGCCCGATCTCCTGAAGTGTTGATGGCGGAGGCGCAATCGGTGCGCGCTTCAGACGTTCTGAGGGAAACCCGGTCTCTCCGGCTGCCGCAAGTGGTCGCCGGCACAGGCATAGCTTATAACAACGGCTTCCCTCTGAGCCTCGAGGGTTCGGCTCCTTCGCTTTTCGAAGTCGGCATGAGCCAATCCATTTTCAGCAAGACCAATAACAATTTAATCCGTGAGGCGGAGGAAGCCGGGAAAACAAGCAAGTTTGGAAAAGAATCCGCCAAAAATGAAATTGCACAAAGAACCGCTTTGGTCTATTACGACCTTCACCAGGCGCGAAAAAACGTTGCGCTCGTAACCGCCAAACTCGACTCGACTCGCAAACAACAGACGCAGGTTGAAAATCTTTTCAAGGCCGGAAGATCCCGCAGAGTCGATATAACCATGGCCGAGCTCGCAACCCAGTCCTTGAATCAGCAGCTTCTGGAAGCCCGTGAACAAGAAAGAATTTCCGAAGCCGAACTACGGGAATTGACAGGTCTTTCCGGAGTGGCTGTGATCCAGACTGCCGATCCTCAAATCGAGAATCCTATCTTTAACATGCCAGGAGAAACGCTTTACCGGCAGGCGATCGAGTCCACACCGGAAATCAAGCAGGCCGAGGCGAACGTCCGCGCAAAGGAATTTCATATCGAAGCCGACAAGGGGGAAAAATATCCCAGAATTTCGATTATCAGCACCTATGCGCTTTTAAGCAAAACCAACAACTATCAGGATTACTACAATGACTTCGTCCGTAATAACTTTATAATCGGAGTATCCATGCAGATTCCAGTCTTCAACGGCTTCCGAACCAGTGCGAAAATTGCCCAGAGCCGGCAGGAAGCGACCGAGGCTCGTTATCGTCTGCAGAATTTAAAATCCGGATTGAAGCTGAGCGTCCAGCGCGAACAGAGCGACTTGCGGATCGCTATCGGGAGAGCTGAGCTCGCACGCAGCGAAGTCAAGGCGGCGGAGGAAAACTTGCAGGTAAACGAAAGCCTTTTTGAAAGCGGCCGGATCAGCGCACAAGAGATGGAAATGCTTCGTTCCGCCCTCCAACAAAAACAGATAGCCCAATTGGAATTGGATCGTGTGCTGTTCCAAAAAAAGATATCGCTCCTCCGATCCGCGGGGATCATCACTTCTGCGTTGCAGTAGCGCTACAAGAGTCACTTGTCATCTGCGAAAAAAGAGGCGCCTTCATCAGCTGAAGGGCCATACATCTCCGGCAACGGTATGTTGTTCAAACGAAGATATACGCCAAGTTGCGCCCGATGATGGATCAGATGGTTCAGGAACATGCTTCGGAACACAGCGAAGCGCGGCATCGAAAATACAATCTGATCTTTAAGCTTCATCGCCCAGACGCGCTGGAAATCTTCATCATTGGCTTTAGTCAAAGCGAGTCTCGTTTCCGATACGCTCTTATCCAATACCTTCAGCAGTTCTTCCTGTGAATCTGAAATAAAAGGCTTGTAACCTTCGCGGACCATGGAGGTCAAATCCAGCGTATCTGAATTCAGGATCATCGCGCCCCATTTGGGAAGCTCCGCGATATGTCCGGCAAGGCGTCCCAGTTCCATTGATTTCTCATGCGGTTTCCATTCAGCCTTTTTAGACGGTACGCGTTCCAGCAACCTGCGGGCGTTTTTCATTTCCTGATCGAATTCGGGCAAAAGGAGTTCACTTATATGCATAGGCTCCTCTTAAGAAAAATTGTTCAAATGAAAATCATCAGAGAACCGTCCTTAAAATACAATCCAGTCGGGACTCTGTAAATGGGAAACTCTAATTTTGGCGCCAAAACAAAACGACGCCACGGATTACACAGCGTAGCGTTGTTTTTGATAGCGCACCCGGTATGATAGACTCTCGCGATACCGGAGATTGCCGATGGACTCAAAACAAAAAAAGATAGTATTCCGAACTATCGGGCTAGTCTTGCTTGTCTGGACAATTTTTGCCTCTGCCTTCTCCCTGCGCGAGCAGGATTTTCCAGTAACCCGGGAGCTTCTGATATTTAATGCCTCCGACGCCTATCGTACAACACTGGATTTTACCGCCAAATTTCCATGGCGAGTTCTTGGCAGCATAGAATCCCATCAATCCTCGGGCTATCTGAACGATTGCCTGCAAAAACTGGGATATCAGGTCTCCTATACCAATTTTGATGCGCATATTGGGAAACGAACGGAAGTGGGCCGAAATATCATGGGTTTCAAACAAGGACGAACTAGTGAAATAATCGCTCTGATCACCCACTATGACAATTCGCCAACAACCTTGAATAACGCGACAGACAACGGATACGGGGTCGGAGCGCTGATCGAACTGGCGCGCATCTTGGCATCGAAACCAACCCATCGCAGCATTCTGCTGATCTTTTCGGATGGAAAAGAATGGGGACTGCTTGGAACTCTGGACCTGGTCGCCGGCTATTCTCAGCGAAAAAACCTGGTCGCAGCCCTTTCGCTGGATTATGGGAGCGCAGGGAACCTGGCCGCCGTCCGGCTTGATTCAACCGGACGAATGAAAGGTTTTTCGCCTCCATGGCTCCGCCAGATCGCCGGTCAGGCGGCAACAAAATCCAACCTGCCTGTCCTGGCGCCGTCGTTGGCTTGGGAGCATTTTGAAAGAGCTTTGCTGCTTCCTCTCGGGGATCAGGGGCCCTTGCTTCAAGCCGGGGTCCCGGCGATTAACCTTAAAAGCCAAGCCACCGACCCAGCGAACGAAATACTCTTATATCCCTCGCCGCAACCTCCAACAGACAATTTTAAAATTGCCAATCTCGAACGCTATGGTAGAACGGCCGAACAAATTCTTTATACGCTGGACGCTCTTCCCGCAATTCCCCGCGAATCCTCAGGTTTCTTCCGCTTATGGAAGTCGCTTTATTTAAGTCCACAGGCGGTTGCAATCTTTCATGCCATTCTTTTCCTGCCGCCTTTGTTGGTTTTCTTCTTTTATCTTAAAAATCACCGCGCGGATTTATTTCCAGCCGGAATTGGCCGCGAAGCATTAGCGTTTCTGGGAACAGTTCTCCCCTTTCTGGCAATCTATTTGCCGATAAGCATATATAGGGCTTTGCGCATGCTTCCGGCCTATAGCCTGAATACTGAAACGGTTAGTGATTCGATCGTTTCGAGCCCTAATTGGAGTGTTTTGATTGGTGTATGGGGAACTGTCCTGGTTATAGGACTTATCTGTTTTTCGGCGGAAATGTATTCCTTCCGAAGCCTTCCCAAGCCAAATTTCCATTCTTCTAAAGTTGCGCTCCTGGGCATGGCAACGGTGGTAATTGCTTTATCGTTTTTATACAACTCCTATTGGGCGACTCTGTTTCTTGTCGTCCCATTCTGGATTTGGACGCTGACCGGCAGAGGCGATAAATTAAAATCACAAACCATTCGTCGTGCATGGATGCTGGCCGCAGGAATTCCATATTTCATTTTCTTATGGAAGCTTGATTCCCGGTTAGGACTAAGCGGGAATTGGGCATGGCGCCAGATATTGGCTTTGGACTCGGGAATGTTCACCAAGCCGGGATACTTTCTCGGAGCCGCCGCGATCGCCATTGGAATACGGTTTATTGCAATTCAATCCCACGGCGGTTTTGTTCCTGAAAAGAACAAAACCGCCGGTCTATCCGTGTTGTCATTAAAAAGCAGGCGCGGATCTAAAGAACAAAATTAATTGGATTCACAAACGATGCTTCGGAGCATCTTGACATGATTTTGAATGTTAACGCTATCCTCAGGCGCCGCTGCATGCCTTAGATAAAACTCCAGATCGGCTAAAGCCTTCCCGAAAAGGCTGGTCTCCATATAAAGGATTCCACGATCGCGAATTTCAGAAGGAGTTCCCGGATTGAGCAGCAAAAGTTTATCGATTATGGATATTGCATGATTGTACTGCTCCTTGTGCATATAAATCCCTTTGAGGTTATAAAGCAAACGAGTAATTATGGCGCGCTTCTCCATCGGCTGGAGCAGAGAAGCGTTCATCTCAACCTTGCCATTATGAATCCGATCAAGAAGCTCCTGGCAATCGTTTAACGTCAGAATCCTGCCTCTATCGAATGGATCAATAATAATATCTCGACCTTGAGCGACATGCTTTATCAGAAAATGCCCGGGAAAGCCCACTCCCTGAATCATAAAATCAATTCGTTTGGCAACCTCTATATAAATAATGGAAAGTGAAACGGGAATTCCTAACCGGCGATCGAGGACCTGATTCAGGCAACTGTTGCGTGGATCATAATAGTCTTCATCGTTGCCGCTCAATCCCTCCTGTACAAATAAAATTTCATTTATTCGCTCAATGACATTTACCGCACTGCGGTCCTCGCCAATCAGCACCTCCGCTTGCGCAGCAAGAGTGTCCAACCGCCGCAAGTAATCCGGAATATCCAATCCGGGGTACTCTTCCAACGCCACCGTCAGCGCAGCTCGATCCAGAGGAAAAACTTCCTCATCAGCGCCGGCAATCTTCAAAAAAAGCTGACGGGCTTTTATGGCTTCAATAATCACGTCCGATCCTTTAAATCTCTTATCTCCAAGACTATATTAGCGCTCAGACCTCAGTTTTTATGATTGAACCACGAAATCCACTAAATATTCGAATTTTTTTATTTTTTTTATTGCGGTGGCGGTTATGGGAAAGAAGAATTCAGGCAAGGAGCAAAGGGAGCTGGAAGTAAATCTCAACACTCCCCTTGCTTATTTAAGGCAATAAAGAATTTGCTCACGGTTCAACTTTGAGCTGAGATTGCAGCCTGAATTCGATTACAGTTTCGGCAGGGATTCTCAGGATTTCACCTCTGGTAACCACCTGAACTCCGGTTCCAACAGCCGCGCCGGAAGCTGCTCCGATCGCCGCGCCCTTTCCCCCTCCAGCTATGGCGCCGATAATAGCGCCCAGCGCTGCAGTTCCACCTGCTGTTGCAGCCGTTCGCTTTCCTCGGGAGGATCCCATCTCCGTATAATCAGAAGTGCGCACGAAGTAAGACCTGCCATTGGCGATAATATCCGTTAGTTCCAGAACCAGTTGCGACTGTCCCGATATCTTTCCGGACTCCTTGGTATAAGCTATTCGGCCTTTAACAGTTGTGCCGCGAGGAAAAACTGTTTGATTGCCCCAAACCATGGCATCTTCCAGCGTTGCTTCAAAAACATCTCCAACCCGATTGCGATCAGTGTCAATAGCCGTTATGGTTCGGATGACAACCGGAGTCCCCTTCGGAAAAATCATTGCTGAAACGGTGCGATCATCAGATGGCGACGGCTGCTCGAAAACAGGGGGAGGATTAAACGGCTGCACCGATTCAACCGGTTCAACAGGCTCAAACGGTTCAACAGGCGCAACTGGTGACACCGGTGCGGCAGGAGCCACTGGAGCCTGAGAAGTGCGAGGATACGATGGAATTTGAAGCTCCGGCCCCTTAAACATTATTTGTTCTATGTTGTCAATCTTAAAGTTTTCTACCTTGCCAAGGATTCTAAAATCTACCGTCCTCTCATCTCCGCGAATAAATTTACCGGAGTAAATGGCGCCGTCTTTAAGTATGATCTGGTCAGCCAAAGCAGCCACGCTCAGAATAACGATAGCTAATGCCGCTAAATATGCAGGGGACCTGAATCTCATGTCTATTCTCCCTTCCTTAAAACCACCCGGGCCTGTCGGCCGTAATTACTCCACAACCATTGGATAAATTTATCGCGTGGAAGTTTCAGATTCAATCGCGTATAGGCGGGATGCATTCGGCGGAGATTTTCAAAAAAGCATGCTGGTTCAGGAATTCAGGCGAGGTATTTACTTGGCCGGCTGTTTATCCGGCGCTTTGGGCTTCTCGTTGTGTAATCCATATCGAAGTACTTTTACTTTCACCATCCTCCGGCCGAATTCTACACATTTATCATAGCTTGGTATGAAAATGTCGATTATTTTTCCTTTGACGAGCTCGCCCGTATCCAAAACCTGGTAAACTCCGCTCATCAAAGGAGATTCAACGTAAATCATCGAACCAAGAGGGATAACTTTAGGATCAGCAGCAACTAAACCTGGGGCTGTTGGAACGCCCGATTTTGTAATTCCGGAAACACAATAAGCAGTGGCGTGGAACACCTCAGATTTACTTGATTTCAGGCTTGTGTGTGAAACGAGTACGTTATTTTCAACCGTTTTTTTCGCCGTGAATGGCATATACGCATTTCGAGCGCATTCCCGATGGGTCAGATGAATAATGCATCCGATACTGATTACCGCAACAAAAAATCTTATTAGCGACAACCGCCTTTGATTTGTTTTTGATATTCCCATCGACATAAGACCTACTCCCGCAAAAAGGGCTTCCTTATCAGCGAAAAATTGGGGCGCAACTCAGCAGAAATAAGATGAACGGGGAAATAGAGACCCGAAAATTCTTCGCAGAAGCAGGATTGAAGAAAACGTCTCTTGAATGTCTCTGGACATGTTCAAAAGCCTACCATTGGGAGGCGCAAGGAGGCAACTATATTTATCGTTCGTGGCTCTAAATCATAGAATTCACATATTTAACAGATCTCATGGATTTTCATTTCGCTTGCAACTCTATTGCTTTCCGCTCCTGTAGCTCTTGAAGACCCTGCCGGTACAGTTCTTCCTGCCGCGACCATTCTGCTCGTTCTATTGCCTGCTGGACAATAGCCGCCTGGCTGGCTTCTCCAAACCTCTGCATTTTTTCTTCCTGTATTTGCCAGTTCTTCACCCAAGGGGCATTTGTTTGGAAGCGCAAGCGATAATTGGAATTTTTCAGATCTCCTTTAGCCGATAATTTCCAGTTTGGGAGTTCTTTATTGTTTGGGTTGGCGACAAAAAGCGTAAAAGACCGACACCCCGACCAAACATATAATACATCGACGACGCGAGTATCAAATTTCAATGGCGCAAAATTGCCATTCAAAGGAATGCTTCTGCCTTCTTTAACCGTAATCTTATTATTCTCTTTGAATACTGAAACTGCGCCGCCATAAACCCGAAGCTCACTAGGGTCGGTATTAAGTCGGTATAATCCCGCCTTCTTGATTTTTATGACGCTCGATGAAATGCGCAGGCTTATTGGATTAGCTTTGATCGTTTCCGCAACTTCTATTAACGCGACTCCCCGGTTGACAACCAGTTGAGTGGCATCCAGCCTGTTTTGTTCCATTAGCAATGAGCTGTTCTCACCCAACCGGAGAAAAACGCCTGGAGCCAAAAGGATCTCAGCGCGGCCTTTTTCAGTGCTCAAGACCTGGCCATTTTCCATCTGAGTATAACTTCCCCGAGGAATCCGGAAAGGCTTGTCGTCAAGAAACGCCTGGCCAATAACGTATTGAACGATCCCGGCCTTCGCCCCAATTATTCTCTGCGCCGGCGCTGAAACAGAAAGCACCAGGACAATCAGGCTAGTCGAAAGGGATATAAAAAGCAGGCGTGGCAATTTCATCCGGTTTCCTTCTATAAACTGATGATACTCGGCCCCTTCAAAAGGTTCAAAACAAAACGGAGTCGGAGCATAAATAACGCTTAATTAATAATTTCAGAAACACAAACAGACAATAGAGGGCCCTCTTAACAAAAAGCCCTGCCCCACGACTGCCTTCAGGACGCATCCAGGGGAATTCCTCGGCTGCATGTGGTATTCTGTAATGTTATAGCCATGCATGAACTTTCAATTGCACAAAATATCCTGGAAATCGTTCAACAGTCCGTGCCGGAAAACCAGGCTGGGTCGGTAAGAGATATACGTGTCCGGGTCGGACAATTGTCCGGGATCGTGCCTGATTCCCTGGATTTCTGCTTCAGCGCTATTGTCAACGACACAGCTATGCGGCAAGCCAGGCTTGCAATAGAACAGGTCCCTACTTTATCGCAATGTAAAAACTGCGCACAACGATTCAGGATTGAAGACTGGGTCTTTTCGTGTCCTGCTTGTCAGAGCACAAGCCTGGAACTGATCTCGGGAAGAGAGTTGGAGATTGTGGATATTGAGCTGGTGGACGAGAGCAACGAGGGAATATGAGCGTAATTACGATTGAACGAAAAGTACTGGAAAAGAATGACCAGATTGCAAACCGGAACCGACAGTTTTTCAAGGAGCGCGGAATCTTTGTTTTGAATTTTGTCAGTTCTCCCGGCGCCGGCAAAACCAGCATCCTGGAAAAGACTTTCCAGGAACTCCGGGGCGCGATGCGCATTGCAGTAATTGAAGGAGACGTTCAGACGGATCTGGATGCGCAGCGTGTCGCTCATTACGGCGTACCGGTAGTTCAAATTGTTACGTTGGGCGGATGCCATCTGGAAGCAAACCTGGTTCAGGATGCGATGAAAAATCTCGACCTTACAGGAGTGGATTTGCTCTTTATTGAAAATGTCGGCAATCTGGTATGTCCGGCGAGCTACGATCTCGGCGAACAGGCAAAGGTGGCAGTCTTGAGCACTACCGAGGGAGACGACAAACCCCTGAAATATCCTGCCATGTTCCGCAATTCGTCCGTATTGATCATCAACAAGACCGATCTGGTTCCTTACGTCAACTGCGATTTAAACAGACTCCGAAGCAATGCGCTCCAGATCAATCCTAAACTCATGATTTTCGAAATGTCGTGCTTCACCGGCGCAGGCGTTCCGGAATGGTGCAACTGGCTCAAGAGAAAGGACCTCTCAAGCTTGTGATCCGCAGAATGCACATCGCCCTCCGGGGCGCGGTTCAGGGAGTTGGGTTCAGGCCCTTCGTATATCGTCTCGCTTCAGAGATGAATCTTCCAGGTTGGGTGATAAACTCTCCTCAGGGAGTGTTTATCGAAGTTGAAGGCCAAACCGCGGAATTGGAAACATTTCTGCTCCGCATTCAAAGCGAAAAGCCGTCGCCGGCCTTCATCCAAAGCATGGAATTTTCCTACCTGGATCCGATTCATTTTACCGGATTCGAAATCAGAAGCAGCTCTCCGGATGGGATTCAAAGCGCACTGATTCTCCCCGATATCGCCACATGCGATGAATGTCTTTCCGAAGTGCTGGACCCGGCGAACCGACGTTACCGGTATCCTTTCACCAACTGCACCCACTGCGGGCCCCGATTTTCCATTCTTGAATCTCTTCCCTACGACCGCCCAAACACATCGATGAAATCATTTGAAATGTGCGCTGAATGCCGAAAAGAATACGAGGATCCGGAAAACCGCCGTTTTCATGCCCAGCCTAACGCCTGTCCTGCGTGCGGTCCGAAACTAAGCCTGTGGGATCGGGACGGCAGAGTTTTGGCCAATGGAGACGAGGCGCTCCTGGAATCGGCCGCAGCCATTCGAAGGGGCAAGATAGTAGCGCTCAAGGGGCTGGGAGGATTTCTGTTCCTAGCCGACGCTGAAAACGCCCAGGCTGTCGAGACTTTACGGTTCAGAAAACACCGGGAAGAAAAACCTTTCGCTTTGATGTATCCCTCGATGAAAGATGTTCAGGCAGACTGCGAAGTCTCCCCATTAGAGGCAAGACTGCTGAATTCACCGGAATCGCCTATACTCCTCCTGGAACGGAAGCCTGACCGAACCAACCTTGCGCCCAACCTTGCACCAGGGAATCCTTATCTGGGAGTAATGCTGCCTTACACTCCGTTGCATCATCTCTTGATGAAGGAAATCGGATCTCCCGTTATTGCAACCAGCGGCAACCTTTCAGACGAGCCAATCTGCACTGACGAACAAGAGGCGCTGACGCGTTTGACGGGAATTGCGGATTTTTTTCTGGTGCATAATCGCCCCATTGTCCGGCATGTCGATGATTCCATTGTAAGAATAATCCTGGGCCGGGAGCTGGTTTTGCGACGAGCGCGGGGCTACGCCCCGCTTCCGATCCATTGCGCTAATATTATACCCGGCGTCCTTGCCGTCGGCGGGCATTTAAAAAACACCATTGCCTTGTCCGTTCAGAACAACATTTTTATAAGCCAACACATTGGAGATCTTGAAAACAAGGAATCCTCAGAAGCTTTTGAAAAAGTCATCGAGGCTTTTCAACGCCTGTATCAGGTTGATCCCGTCCGGATCGCCGCCGACATGCATCCCGACTATCTCTCGTCTAAGTTTGCAAGGGAAACAGGAAAGCCGGTGATTCCAATTCAACACCATTTCGCCCACGTGGCTGCCTGTATGGCGGAAAATGAATTGGACGGCAGTGTTTTGGGCGTTGCATGGGATGGGACGGGATATGGTCCGGATGGAACTGTCTGGGGAGGCGAGTTCCTGCTAACCAACGAAACTTCTTTCACGCGCGTCGCATCCTTGCGCAAGTTCCGGCTGCCGGGGAGCGCGCTCGCAATAAAGGAGCCGCGGCGTACGGCTCTCGGCGCGCTGTATGAAATATTCGGTGACAAAACCTTCGACCTGAAAAATCTTGCTCCAGTTCAAACCTTTACCAATCCCGAGCTTTCAGTGATCGCCCAGATGCTGCGCAAGGGAATTCATTCCCCCTATACTTCCAGCGCAGGCCGCCTCTTTGATGCCGTCGCTTCTATTACAGGATTGAGGCAAACAATCAAGTTTGAGGGGCAAGCGGCCATGGAGCTGGAGTTCGCGATCAAAGCTGAACGAACAAAGGAATCCTATCCCTTTTCTATTTCCAATCAAAGCAAAGAGGGTTCGGATGCCATGCAACCCGGGATGATCGTCGATTGGGAACCATTGATCCGCGCCATTCTCCAGGATGTGCAGGATTCAATTCCACTGACAGGGATTTCGCAAAAATTTCACAATACTCTGGCGGAAATCATAGCAACTATCGCGAAACGAGTTGCACAAGAACGAATTGTTTTGACCGGCGGCTGTTTTCAAAACAAACATCTTATTGAAATTACGGTCCGAAAGCTGGAAACTGAGGGATTCAGGCCTTATTGGCATCAGCGGATCCCGCCCAATGATGGAGGCATTGCGTTGGGCCAGATTGTCGCCGCTTCATCTAATTTACGATTTACGATTGACGATTGACGATTGGACTCATCCATGGATTGCTAATCGTCAATCGTCAATAGGAGTTCTTATGTGTCTTGCGGTACCGGGGAAAATACTGGACATCGAAGGCGAGGATCAAATATCCCGCTGCGGGAGAGTCAGTTTTGGAGGCATTATCAAGAAGATCAACCTCGCTTACGTTCCTGAAGCGAAAATAGGCGATTATGTCCTGGTTCATGTAGGTTTTGCAATCAGCACGATTGACGAAGCGGAAGCGGAAGAGGTTTTTGAATACTTGCGGCAAATAGGAGAGTTGGCCGAGTTGGAAGAGAATAGAGAATTATGAAATTTATCGACGAATATCGCGATACTGAAGCCGCCCGACGCTACGTCCAGGCGCTGGGACGCCTTGCCGTCCAAAACTGGATTCTGATGGAGGTATGCGGCGGCCAGACTCACTCGATCGTCAAATTTGGGATTGACGAACTCATCCCTTCGAACGTCACACTGGTGCATGGCCCCGGCTGCCCTGTTTGTGTCACGCCTCTGGAGTTGATTGAAAAAGCCATCGAGATCGCATCTATTCCCAAAGTGATATTCTGCTCGTTCGGAGACATGCTGCGGGTTCCCGGCGTATCGAAAGATCTGCTTAGTGTGAAAGCCGCCGGTGGCGACATACGGATTGTCTATTCTCCCCTCGATGCGCTCAACCTGGCTGTCGACAATCCTGAACGCGAAGTGGTTTTCTTCGCTGTGGGCTTCGAAACAACCGCGCCCGCCAATGCCATGGCAGTTTTCCAGGCGCATCAGAAAAATATCCGGAACTTCTCGATGCTGGTCTCTCATGTTCTAGTTCCACCGGCCATGGAAGCGATCCTTTCTTCTAAGGATAATCGCGTTCAGGGCTTTTTAGCTGCAGGACATGTCTGCGCCGTCATGGGCTGGTTGGAATACGAGCCGATCGCGCTGAAATATCATGTCCCGATTGTCGTGACCGGATTTGAGCCTGTAGACATCCTTCAGGGCATCTATATGTGCGTCCGGCAACTCGAGGAAGGCCGAGCCGAAGTCGAAAACCAGTATTCCCGCACAGTCCGCAAGGAAGGCAATGTCATGGCCCAGAGCCTGATACGTGAGATTTTTCGAGTAACGCCGCGCAAATGGCGCGGGGTCGGAGAAATTCCGCACAGTGGCCTCGGATTGCAGGAAAAATACAAAAACTTTGATGCGGAAACACGCTTCGGGATCGCCGACCATAACGCGGACGAGCCGGCCGAATGTATCAGCGGATCCATACTGCGAGGAATCAAAAAGCCGGTGGAATGCCCTGCTTTTGGCGGCCGCTGCACGCCCGAACACCCTCTCGGAGCTACGATGGTTTCTTCCGAAGGCGCTTGTGCGGCTTATTATCATTATCGAAAATTTAAACACTGATATGGATCAAAACTAATGGACGCTGAATTAAAACCTGAAGGCCGGTTCGTTTGCCCTATTCCAATTGAAAGGTATCCCAATGTTCTGCTGGCTCATGGCGGAGGCGGAAAACTGACGCATCAGCTCATCGAACAGATGTTTATGCCTGCTTTCAGCAACTCCCTGCTGGGAGAAAGGCATGATGGCGCTATCCTCAACGTAAATGCCGGAAGGCTCGCTTTCACAACCGATTCCTATGTAATTCATCCTTTATTTTTTCCCGGCGGAGACATTGGAAGCCTTTCGGTCAATGGAACGGTGAACGATCTTGCTATGTGCGGTGCGCGGCCGCTCTATCTGAGCGCCGGATTTATTCTGGAAGAGGGGTTGCCCATGGACACGCTCTGGCGCGTCATCCAGTCCATGAAACTGGCGGCCGAACAAACAGGCATTAGACTTGTCACCGGAGACACAAAAGTCGTAGACCGGGGCAAGGCGGATGGCATCTTCATCAACACGGCCGGAATTGGCGTAATTGAACCGGGATATAACATCTCGCCCGTGAACGTCCGACCGGGAGACGCCATAATTCTAAGCGGCGATATAGGACGCCATGGAATCGCCATAATGGCGGTGCGCGAAGGCCTCGAATTCGAAAGCTCCATCTTGAGCGATTGCGCCCCGCTGTCCGAAATCGTCCTGTCGATGCTGGCCACAGGCGTTGAAACGCATTGCCTTCGCGATCTCACTCGCGGAGGACTGGCCAGCGCACTGGTTGAAATTGCGGAAGCCTCTCGTTTGCATTTTGAAATTCACGAAAAGGCCATCCCCATCCAGGAAGATGTTCGGGGCGCCTGTGAGATTCTTGGGTTTGATCCTCTGTACGTGGCCAACGAAGGCCGTTTTGTCAGCTTCGTAGCGGCAAAAGACGCCGAGCGCGCATTGCGGCAATTACAATCGCATCCTTTGGGAAAACAGGCCCATATTATCGGAACCGTGAAAAACAACAATCCAGGCCTTGTGACGATGCAAAGCAAAATTGGCGGCTTTCGGGTCGTGGACATGCTCAGCGGCGAACAGCTGCCGAGAATTTGTTAATTAAGGAGAAATACCATGCGATTTTGCGTTGAGGAAGCTGTTTTCCGGATTTTCCCGCAGTTCTGCCGCGGCATCGTCATGGCCGCAGGAATAGACAATTCACGGCCGGCTCCTGAACTGGAGGCTCTGCTGCGTGAGCAGGAAGAGAGAGTTCGACAGGATCCACAAGTCGACCCGGCGACCCATCCTCGTCTTCTCGCCTGGAAAGACGCCTACCGGCAGCTTGGATCCAATCCGAATAAATTTACGCCATCGATAGTTTTTCTCGCGAAACAGGTAAAATCAGGCAAACAAGTGCGGTCCATCTCCCCCGCGGTCGATGCTTTCAATCTGATCAGCATCCAACACCTTATTCCCTGCGGCGGCGATGACATGAACACGGTTGAAGAGGACTTAACCTTGGGACGCGCAGCTGCGGATGAAACCTTCGCCCCAATATTCAAACCTGAAGAGATTGAACACCCGGACGCCGGAGAAATAATCTATGTGAATCGGAAAACAAAACGAGTGTTGTGCCGGCGCTGGAACTGGAGAAATGGAGATTTTTCAAAAATCACGCCCGAAACAAAAAATGTCGCAATCAATGTAGACGGAATGATGCCAACCATAAGCCGTCAGGAAATTGAACAGGCCGCTGAGGGTTTGAAAGATCTTCTCGCACGCTTCTGCGGAGGCAACCTCTCCATCCACTACTTAGACGCCCAAAACCGCGAAGTGGAGGTGCAGTTTTAATCTGTGTCGTTTTTTTCTGTCTATCGTCTGCCAATAAATTTGATTGACATAAAGCTGTAAAGAAATAAACCATATCCTATGAATTTTCGAAGAACACGAGCTGTCGCCCGAAAAGAATTTCTGCATATTTTGCGCGATCCTCGCAGCCTGGCAATGGCGTTGGCGTTTCCTATCCTGATGATCCTTCTATTCGGCTATGCCTTGACGCTGGACGTCGACCGGATACCGGCAATCGTTTACGACTCAAATAGGAGCCCCGAAAGCCGGGAATTGATTTCCCGATTTCAAGGTTCCCGTTACTTCAACCTTTTGGGAGCAACCGACAGCTACAGCGCCATCGAACAAAAAATAAATAGCGACGAATGCATTTTGGGGATTGTCATTCCGAAAGATTATGCGAAAGATCTCTTGTCGGGGAGAGCGCCACAAGTACAGCTCTTGTTTGACGGAAGCGACTCCAATACAGCTTCTATTGCACTTGGATACGCCAACGGAATTGTCCAATCATTCGCCGCTGAACTTCGCGCCCGGGCTCAAAACGGCATGGGCATAGGAAAGGCGCAGCCGCCCGTCGAAGCGCGTCTGCGCATCTGGTATAACAGCCAGTTGAAATCGAAGAATTATATTGTCCCCGGCCTGATCGCCCTCATCCTGATGATCATCGGCGCCCTTCTCACCTCCCTCACCCTGGCTCGAGAATGGGAAATGGGAACGATGGAGCAGCTTCTTTCAACCCCTCTCAGACCTGCGGAAATAGCGCTGGGAAAGATGAGCGCCTATTTTGTTCTCGGATTCGTCGACATGATGCTCACCATTGTTGTGGGAGTGGCAATTTTTGACGTGCCTCAGAGAGGGAACTACCTGTTCCTGATTGCAACCGGATGCCTCTTTTTAATAGGAGCACTTTTTTGGGGGATTCTGATTTCAGCTATGTTTCGTAATCAACTGTTTGCTTACCAAGTAGCGATGCTGACTTCGTTTCTCCCTGCTTTTTTACTGTCCGGTTTCGTATTCGCTATAGAAAACATGCCGATCCCGGTCCAAATCGTCACCCATATATTTCCAACCCGGTATTTTGTAACTATTCTCAAGGGGGTTTTTTTGCGCGGCGTCGGGATGGAAGTTCTATACCTGGAGGTTGTCTTCCTGGCCATTTACGCAGTCATCATATTTCTAATCGCTATCAAAAAGCTTAAGCAGAAAGTAGCCTAGTCCTAATGTGGAATCGAATCAGGGGAATAATCCGGAAAGAATATATCCAAACCTTTAGAGCTCCACAGGCTCGCGGTCTATTAATTTTCCCTCCACTCCTTCAGCTCATGTTATTTGGTTATGCCGTCAACCTGGACGTCGAGAACGCCCGCACCGCCTGGATGGATATGGATCGCACTCCGGAAAGCCGGGAATTTCTTGCGGAATTGCAGGGATCTCATTATTTCCAGATCACCGCTTTTCCGGCCGGCGAAAACGAAGCCCGCGACCTTATGGATCGCGGCGATGTTCAGGCCGTGGTCCGAATTCTGCCGGGCTTTGCACGCGACATTAAACGCGGCAAATCTACCGCAATTCAGATACTGGTGGATGGAACCAATTCCAATACCGCTGCCATAGTCTCAACCTACGCCACCCAAATCGTCGCCGGTTACAGCAGCAAACTGCAGGCATCCAGGCAAAACGCCCGCTATACAGGAACGCCCGTTCCGTCTGTAATCCCGATCCTTACAGCCCAATCCCGCGTGTGGTTCAATCCCGATCTCCGAAGCCGCGTCTATTTCGTTCCCGGGGTGATCGTGAACATCATCGCATTGGTCACGATCATGCTGACCGCCATGAGCGTTGTACGAGAAAAAGAAATCGGCACAATGGAGCAACTGATGGTCACGCCCATGAAATCGTTCGAGCTGATTATCGGAAAACTTTTGCCCTTCGCCGTTGTTGGAATAATCGAAGTTGTTATCGTGGTAATTGCGGCGCTCCTGGTTTTTCATATACCGCTGCGCGGAAGCATTCTATTGCTATTCGGCTGCTCTATATTGTTTCTATTGTCGACGCTGGGGGTCGGCCTCTTTATATCGACTATCTCTCAGACGCAGCAACAGGCAATGATGTCCTCTTTCTTTTTCTTTATGCCGGCGATGCTGCTGAGCGGCTTCTCTTTCCCTATTCACAATATGCCGGCGATCGTTCAGTATCTGACTTACCTGAATCCGCTTCGTTATTTCATGCAGATCGTACGGGGGCTTTTTTTGAAAGGCGTCGGAATTGAGTTTCTCTGGCGCGACATAACGGCGTTGTTCGTTTTCGGCACAGCAATTCTGTTCCTAAGCGCCCTTCGCTTCCACAAAAAAATGGATTAATAAACGCGGACAAACACTGATTTTCGTCGGCGCAGGTCGGTGATCATAAACAGGCATGAGAGTTATTGCACGCAAACGACAAGAAAGATATGATGGCGGGCGTTCAGGAGACATCCATGATTGCATTGCGAAAATTGGTGATATTGGCGGCGATTGCGGCATTTGGGATCAGCGGTTTTATTTACGGTCTCGAACAAAATAATAAAGAAGCGACAACGGAAGCTGCGCTACGGAAACTGGGGACGCCATTGCATAAAGACAGCGAAGGCTTTGTGCGCTGGATTGAGGCGGCGGATGGCCAACTCAGCGATCCGGCCATGCGCCTCTTGCCGGGTTTGTCCAAACTGGAATGGCTGGAAATCGGAGGCGGAAAGGTTACTCCCTCCGGTGTCGCAAATCTGAAACAATGCACCGCCCTGAAACGGCTTTATATCCATGATATAAAATTAGACGGCGATTCACTGGATTGGCTCGCCAATCTCATGCATTTGGAAGCGTTGTCGCTGCAGCGCACCGGAATTACGGGTAAATTCCTAATAAATCTAAAAGCGAATGAAACCCTTACGGTCCTGAATCTGTCCGGCAATCCTATCGTCAATGATGATTTGGTCGAGATCGCCGGCCTCAAGAACCTGGAAGTCCTCGCCCTGGCAAATACAAAAATCAACGCCGGCGGGATGGCCAGGCTTGAAGGAATGAAACGCCTTAATGAATTGAACCTGACGAACTGCCCTGTTTCGAATGATGATGTTTATTCATTCCTCACCATGCCCAATCTCCGCATCGTCTACGCTGAAGGGTGCAATATCGGCGATATGGAAATCATGGATATAAAAAATAAATTTCCCATGCTGGCTATTTTCCGCTAAAAGGCAAACCGAATGAATTTCCCAATGCATCGAAATTTGCACATAACAGTATTGTTGATATTAATGGCTGCCAGCGCCGCAGCTCTATCGGTAAACGCTGGGCAGGTCACCGAGGAAGAACTCAAGTGGATGCGGGCGCCCGATGTTGTCTACGTCGGCACGCCCTACGACCTGGTCTCGAAGATGCTCCAGATGGCGAACGTCAAAAAAACCGATGTAGTGTACGATCTGGGTTGCGGAGACGCGCGAATGCTGGTTCTCGCAGCACAAAAATATGGCTGCCGGGGAGTAGGGTATGAAATTGATCCCGAAATGGTGAGAGCCTCTCTAAGCAATGTGGCAAGAAATCATGTCGAAAAACTTGTGAAAATAATACAGGCTGACATTTTCACGGTTGATCTCAGCAACGCGGATGTCATCCCCCTGTACCTTCTCCCGGAGATGAACAGCAAACTCATCCCTCAGTTTCAAAAGATGAAACCGGGATCCCGAATTGTGTGCCATGCTTATGATCTTGAGGGATTCGTTCCAGACAAGAGAATTCACATAGTTTCCAATGAAGACAACGCCGACCATACCTTGTCTTTGTACACTATCCCACTAAAGCGCAATTAAGAATTACGAATGGCGAATGACGAATTAAAACATAATTAAGGATTGGGGCTAAACTCCAGTTTTAAGGAATATCTTAAACTTTCCGATCGAGATCAAACCGGAATATACAGTATGGTTCAATTCGTCATTCGTAATTCGTAATCCGTCATTCGTATTTTGTCACTTGGTTCGGCGTATTTCCTCCGCCATATGCTTGATTTCGGTCAAGTCGCGCTGCATTTCACTCCAACCATACCAGAGAGCATAGTCAGGACTGGCATGAAAGGATCCCTGAAATGTTCTGTTCCGATGTTCCAGGAACATAACAAAAAGCTTTTGTTCTATAGGAGTCGGAGCGTCATGAAATGTCAGCAGGTCCGGAAACGCATTGCTGTAATTTTTAGGTTTCGCCAACACTCCATCCTTGTATAGACCGGCCACTACACGAATAGCCTCCGCCATCAGGTGATCGGCTTCCTTAATCATCCGGTCGCCTTTCTCTATCTCGGATTTGGCGAAATTGATCGAATGGCACTGGTTGCAGGTGGAGATCATTTTATCCCGTTCTTTTTGCCAATCCTCTTGCGTCAATCTCGCAATTTGAGCGCTTTTTACGACGGCAAGCCTGTCGGTAGGTTTTCCGGCAGGATCCAAAACGCCTATAGCCTGTAAAATAACAGTGCGGTCTTCTTTCCAGACATTATCGTTCTCCGGCATCGGCAACCTGACGGCAAGGAAGCCCCAAGCGGTCCGGACTTCATGATCTCCTTTCTGCATATGGCAGCTCTGACATGTTGGAGCAGCCGTATTTTCGGGGAGAACTTTGTTCTGCTTGAGCAAATAGCGCACCCCGTGTTTTGAGGTGGAGTACATTTCCCACTGAGGATGATCGAATCCCATGTGGCAGGTCTGGCATGCCTGCGGCTGTTTTGCCTCCACGACGGAAAATGTATGGCGCGTATGACAGGCGTCACATGAAGCTGTGCCGAAGCCGGGACTGGTCTTTTTCAGTTCTTTGATTTCCGCCTCGGTTTTGGTCCCGATTTTATGACAACCGCCGCACCCTTTCATGCCATCGATCATTTCCGACGGCTGCCAGTGCATGGTAGGCATGGCTTTCATGGCCGCCCATGCAAGCGCGTGTTTTCCCGCCTTATACTGCTTCACCTTCTCGCCATGGCACATGGAGCAAGTGTCCGGCGTCGGTATCTTGACTTTAGCTACATCCGCAGCAGTTGTGTGGTCGCTACCATGGCAGATGGAGCATTCTATGCCGGACTGCCCATGTTTGCTGAGCTGCCAGTCGGAAACAATGCCTGGCGTGTTGTTTTTATGGCAGTCGACGCAAGTCGAAGCCGCATATCCTGCGACTGAAATCAACAGGAATGACATCAAGAATAATCCTATGGTTTTCATGTCACGGCCTTTCAGGGAACTATTCTTAATAAGTATAACCTAATTATAATTGATTTTAGCCTAATTCCAAGGTTCATGGAAAAAGCCGTCCACGTCCACCAATTCGATTATTCCACTTGGCGCTTTGCCTCGGCTCATAGACAATATCAGCATGCTTGTTCCAGCTTTGATATTTATCGGCACTTACCTGGTGCTTGCCATCGGGCGCCTTCCGGGATTTCGCGTTGACCGAACAGGGGCGGCGATCATCGGAGCCAGTCTCATGATCGGATTCAATGTCCTTAGCCTTGATGAAGCCTACGCGTCTATCGACTTCAATACCCTCATACTTTTATTCGGCATGATGATCGTGGTGGCTAATTTACGCCTGTCGGGCTTTTTTGCCGCGGTCAGCGAGTGGGCAGTCCGACATGCGCATCATCCACTGACGCTTCTCGCCGCTATCGTACTTATATCCGGAATTTTCTCCGCTTTTTTCGTCAACGATACCATGTGCCTGGTCTTGACGCCGTTAGTGCTTGAAATCGTTTCAGCACTGAAACGCAACCCTATCCCTTATCTGCTTGCAGTGGCCATGGCCTCCAACATCGGGAGCGTCGCCACCATTACCGGCAATCCACAAAACATGATGATAGGGGCATTTTCAGGAATTCCTTATCGTCAATTTTTAGCGGCTTTGGCTCCCATTGCAATCGTAGGTTTAGCCCTCACTTTTGCAGTTATCGCGGTATTTTATAGAAAAGAATTCCGCCGCTCAGAATTAGTCTTTTTAGACCGTCGGTCCGTTCGGGTTAATAAAGTTCTGATGTGGAAATCGTTGACGGCTGCGGGAGCTATGATCTTATTGTTTTTTGTCGGCTGGCCGGTCCCCAAGGTGGCGATAGTAGCTGGAGCTCTTCTGCTTGTAACACGGAGGGTCAAACCTGAAAAGGTCTATCACGAAATCGATTTTTCATTGCTTGCACTTTTTGTAGGACTTTTCATTGTAATCGCTGGAATTGAAAAAACCCCCTTCCCCTCCGAAGGCATTGCGCTGGCATCTCAATATGGAATTCACAAAACAGCGGTTTTCAGCTCCGCCGCCGCGATTATTTCAAACCTGGTCAGCAATGTTCCGGCCGTTCTGTTATTCAAACCTTTGATTCCACACATGGCAAATCCAAATCACGCATGGCTAATCCTTGCAATGGCGTCCACTCTCGCAGGAAACCTCACAGTGCTTGGATCGGTAGCTAATTTAATAGTCCTCCAACGTTCCAAGCATCAGACCGCCATATCCTTCTGGGAATATTTCAAAGTCGGATTGCCTCTGACAATTTTAACCATTGCGGCAGGAGTATTCCTGCTGGGCTGAGTATTTTTTCGCCCGATCGGGAGTCCCCGGTTCGGTATTTTTCAAACTGGGAACCGGGAACTCTGGATTGGAAACTTTTTTATTCGCCATGACAGGTCTTGCAGGCTTGCAGATTATGCATGTGGTGACATCCTGTAGTGTTGTAGCAATACTCTATCTCTTTAGGCTTAACTACTGTGGTTTTGTCTTTAAGCGGAATTTCATGTGCAATATGGCATTCCGTACATTCGGGTATTTCCGTTTTTTCTTTATGAGGAACATACTTATGAGGACTTATAGTCTCGCCGGTGGGCGATTTGTAATTCGCGGTTTTTTCGGCCAGTTTGTCAAAGGACCCATGGCAGCCGAGGCATTGTTCTTTTTTAATTTTTGCTTTTTCCTGCTCGGCTGTTTGCTGACCAAGAGCTAAAATTCCCAGCGCCAGGATTAAAAATAAGCAAAACGGAAACAGGACAAACTTTTTATCCATAGAAATCCCCTCGAAAAATCGAATTGCCGCGCTCCTATAAAAAAGCTGGTAAATTCTATCATATATAAATACAACCGCAATAAATTGAGTGAAACAGGCGAGGTAAATTTATTCTGAAGTTCACAGAAGCTCCCGGGTCGTATTTTCCAGGTTGTCCAAATCAAACCGAACGAGCGCTAATTCAGGTCCATCATGCGCGGATGAAAGAGCAAGCGTTTTTCCGATTCGCTCTTTCCACGTTCCCGTAAGGCGAGCGGATTCGTGGATATGGCCATGAAGCGTCAGCAGAGGTTGCCTGGATTCTATGAAACGGCGAACGGCAATGCTTCCCACATGCACATCAAGTTCTACATGTTTAACTTTCTTTCCATCCAGTGCAGCTCGATCCAAGCCTGTGTTATAGGGGGGGGTATGAAAAAGAAAAACAGCGCGCGCAAGGTCGTTGTTTTGTGCAAGCTGTTGAAGGTCATCCTGAATTGTCTGGTGCTTTAGAGTTGTTTTCGAAACAGGGATGGAAAACCAGCCTTCTTCAGGCGCAATGCAGAGCGGATCCAGATATCTGGAAACATCATAGCGCTCCCAATCTTTCAGCATGAAAGGCGTGGGCGGTATAAAAGCGTAACCGTAAACTTGATATCCTTTCCATGGCACGCATTTATTATGCGCATAGTTCCATAGTCCCTGCGCTTCAAACCCCTCCAGCTCCTGTTCTCTATTCCTTGTATCATCGTTGCCCAGAATAATAAAAACGGAAGGATAATCCGAGCTTAGCGTTTTCTTCAGCTTTGAGAATTCGGCGACAAATACGTCTTTTAAAAAGTCCTCATATCCCTTGACTCCCGCAATGGCGCCAAGACCGGAAGGGAAAATATCTCCGCCCAAAAATACCGCGGCTGGGTGTTCGCTTTCGATGGTTTGAAAAAGCTTCCGATAGCGATCCTCTCTTCCATGAAGGTCGGAGGCAAAAAAACAAGCTTTCATAAAATCCTCGCCTAATACTACTGCAGCAGTCTTGATTGGGCGCATCCGAAAAAGGCTGTTGTTTATAGGGATAAAAAATCAACTGTTTTTGACCTGTCTGCCGAGAGGGATGAGACGGACGGGATCGGTGGTTGCTCCTATTTTCACTGCATAGCTGGTTCGGTTTTGAATATCCTGGTCGGTAATCAGGTGAACGCTCAGCAGTCCATCTGTTTTGAACCCCGTTTTTAAATAGTTCATGTAGCTCAAGCACAGACTCCAGCCCTCGAACCAAGTCCGCAGATCTTTTTCCTGAGTTTTGGTTCCGAAGAAATGGATCAGCAAATCGATATCGCTCTGGGGGCCGGCCGTCCCATTTTTCGTGCTTCCGAATAAATACATGGCCCTCACTCCAAAGCGATTGGGATCCATCAACTCCGCGATACGCTCCACGCTCTGGAGGCGCCAACGCCAATGCGCATCGCCGTTTGCGTAGGCGTCCTCGCCGGCGGCAATATCGGCGCGTCCGAACTGCACTTCAATCGCCTCCCGAGACGGTTCCGCAAGAATGGCCATTGCTTCATCCAATTCGCCGTTCATCAGAATCTGAAGGACCATCCCCGGCGTCGTATTTGTCACATCAATGACATGTACGGTTTCTGCAAGATGGGCAAATTCCGGCAATAGGTCCGGCAACCAGTTCCGAGAATTAAGAAAAAAAGATTCATTGAAGAGGACGCCCCATTCCCCGGGGTAGATAGGCAAATATCGGATCGAAGCTTCGACCAGATCCTGGAAAAAATGAGTGCCGAAGGAGAGTTCCGGGATGTAATCCTTCTGTTTTTGGGCAATTTCAATCAGCATTGCCGTGTTATTAATATCCGAATAGGAAACGCTCACCCCGAGTCGGATATCCCCGCGGCTTCCCCAACGACCCGGCCCCATAAGGATGAACTGACGTTTCGGCAGCAATTGATTCAGCGCCGCTACGGCCCGTCCCACCGCTATCAGATCGGCGCGTTCCGGCAGTTCTGCATACTTCATCGGATCGATATAGACAATGTGGGTTATGTTGGGAATTGTTCCGTTTGTGACAAACCGGTTGGCCGAGAAAAGAATCCTATCTTTGGACGCATCCCTCGGAAGAGCCGCAGGTAGGGACGTGGCGGAATAACTCTGGAGGCGGCATTGAAGCAGGTAAAGATTGGTTCCATCATGCGCAAATTCTATATCAATAGGAGCCCGGAATTCAGATTGCAGCGTCCGCAGCATCGCCGTCGCCTGCTCGATGAAGGGCGTCCGTCCGAACAATCCTTCAAAGGTGACGATGCACTGATCCTTTTCTTTATCAATTCCTGAGTTCCACGGCTGTACAAGCCTGTCATCCTGTAGGATAGAAACCAGCTGATGAATCATCGGGTATTCATCGCCGTAGCGCTGAAGGAGATCCTTGATATCAATAGTCTCGAATAAACCGGATTCTAGATTAATCACATCGATGCGTTTCGGGGAATAGCGAACCTTCTCCTCAACGGTTACGTTGACTCGGAGCGATGGCTGCCCCGGCGAAATGAGTATCGGATAATCATCCTGAACCCGATCGACGGCCCTTGTACCAAGCCCGGGCGTCATGCGCAGGAGACCGTCTTCACGGCGGATTCGACGGGACCATTGAAATTCATTGCGACTGAAGGCCACCCCCGCGAATGCCGGCATGTAATATCGGCCGATTTTGGCGCCCACCACTTCCTGAATCATGATTCCCATCTCTTCATGAAAATCGATTAATCCCCGCTGGATTCGATATCCGAGCGGATCCGGACCATAAGTGGACGCATAGACCTCCGCCACGGCATCCATAAGAGCGATCATGCGATCATGTTTTCTTCCCTGGTTCGCAATAAAAAGGCTTTTATATTTACCGGCGAATGAAGTCCCCTTGCTGTCTTCGAGGAGACTTGAACTGCGCACAATCAGCGGAACCTCGGGCAGATCGTCCAGCGCGATGGATAATCCATTGACAATCTCCGGAGGAAAGGAAGAATTTTTGAATACCTGTATGATAGCCGGGTATTCCTGCCGCATCTGGTTAATATTTTTATATTTGTGCTCCGCGATGTCTTCCAGGTCGTTGTAATTAATAAAATTATGAAGGGCATCCGAGGTGAGATGCCACGTTTTCGGCGTTTTAATGTTTCGGAGGAGATCGTTTTCTGTTTCATGCTTCTTCAGAATGTGCGACGCGACGAACAGTCCGGCGCCTTTGCCTCCGAGTCTGCCGTGACTGCCTGCAGGATAAATGGTCCGGTCGAGGAGATCGTGGAAATCATTGACGCTGATGACTTGTTTGGCCACCTGCACGAATTGCGGATCATTATTTAAAATGCGCTGGATGAGAGAAACACGGAACGTTCGCTCTCGAGGCGAGGATAGTTCAACTCCCTGAGGTATGAGATGGCGATATTTTTCAATGGCGCCGGCAATTTCAACCAGTGAGGAGTTGGGATTTTCCAGGATTTTGATCAAAAACCCGGAACGGTCCTCCTGAATCCATTTTTGAATTAACGCCAGGATTTCACTCTCGCGGAGATGCTTTCCCGCAAGAGTGAAAATGTCTTCGCTGGCCGAAAGAAGATCCTGTAATGCCTCCGTTCGCAACGGCTGGTTTTCATCCTGGCCTGCATCCGTTTCACCGTTTCTCAGGATTGGGCTGATGCGCTCCAGAATTCGATGCGCCTTGTCAAAACCGGCCCACGAAAGATGATTCAACATTTTTCGGGAGATGCGCGTGAGCAACTTGGGATCAGTCCTTCTCAACAGATCCAGAATGACCGCCCATTCCTCGTGGGATTCTCCCTTCAGCTTCTGCTTCTCAAATACAGTCTTGAGGTTTGCATACAGGATTCTGTGCTGGAGCCTGTCCGCAACAGTGTTGATTAGTTTTCGCTCTTCTTTGAGGAAGGGACCTTCATCCGCAGGCGGCCGTTCCTCCGTGTAACAAACGCTGATCCTGCCTACTATCTCGTCTTGGACCAGGATATCCGCGTGTTGCAACCATGGCGAATCGCAAAAACCTTCTGTTTGAACTTCGAAATCGCTGTAGGTGATTCTAGTTTGGCATATATCGGCATATTGCCATCCTGCCGGCAACGTATTTACAATCCTTCGGAAAACATCCTCCAAGGACAGGTTGGGCTTGCTCATGATCTCCTCAACTTCGTAAAGACAGTTGAGTTCCTTCGCACGCTCTTTGAGATCGTCCATGAGTTTGGAGACGGTTTTTTTTTCCATCACACTCCCTCGAGATCTGTCGTTGCAGATACTGCGCACACTACAGATACAGCTGCGCCCTGTCGTGTGAATCCTTTGAAGCCGGCAGTTTCGCTTTGTAGCAACAGCCTAAACCGATAATTCCCTCGGATCTCCTAGCACCATCCCCGATCTTTGCATGCGCGGGCGACACGATTCACCGCAAGCATGTATGCAGCGTCTCTCATCGGAAGTTTCTGTTTCTGTGATACGTCTTTGACTGCATGAAACGCGGATGTCATCTTGGAATCCAGCTTTTCGAAGACTTCTTTTTCGTCCCAGTAATAATTCATGTTGCCCTGCACCTGTTCGAAATAGCTGCAGGTAACTCCGCCTGCGTTGCAGAGGATGTCTGGAATCAGGAAAATCCCGCGTTTTTGGAGCATGGCATCCCCCTCGGGCGATGTAGGTCCATTGGCGCCTTCGGCTATTAGCTTCACTCTGGGATTGATCTTCGGCACAGTATCCACCGTGATCTGGTTTTCAACGGCCGCCGGAATCAGGATGTCCACATCCTGCTCCAGCCATGCCTCGCCGGGAAGGATTTCATATCCCAAATCCTGAGCTTTAATACGATTGATGGTTCCGAAAGGATCGCTGATCGACTTGAGTTCATCGAACAGAATCCCGGTTTTTTTCCTGCAGCAGAAGGTTGAATTTTCCGCCGGATCCCAGCTTGAAACGCATGTTACCGTTCCGCCGATCTTGTGATACAGCTCAACGGCATATTGGGCTACATTGCCGAATCCCTGAATGCTCGCCGTGGTATTTTCCGGTTTTTTATTCAGCACTTTTAGAGCTTCACGAACCGTGAGGACCACCATGTATCCGGTTGCCTCTTTGCGCCCCAACGATCCGCCGACGCCTACCGGTTTTCCGGTGATAAATCCTGGGTATCTTCCTCCATGGATGTTCTCATACTCGTCCAACATCCAAAGCATATCCTGAGGGTTGGTCATTACATCCGGAGCCGGCACATCAAGGTTCGGGCCGATATCTCGAGCTATTCTCTGGACCCATCCGCGGCACAGCTGCTCGGTTTCGTTCGGACTGAGATTATGGGGATCGCAAATGATGCCACCTTTAGCTCCACCCAGCGGGATGTCTACGACCGAACATTTCCAGGTCATCCACATAGCGAGAGCTCGAATAGTATCGATGGTTTCAAGCGGATGGAATCGAATGCCTCCCTTGCATGGGCCTCGAGCGTCATTGTGCTGGACTCTGAATCCACGAAAAATCTGAATTCCTCCGCGATCCATACGAATGGGGATGCTAAAATGATATTCCCTTACCGGATTGCGCAGCAACTCCCGCGTTGGTTCATCGAGGCCCAATAAGCCGGCAATCCGGTCCAACTGCGCCTGCGCAATATCGAAGGGATTGTATGACTTCACAGTGACCGTTTCTTTTTTTGCAGCTATTGTCGTAGCTTTTTTAGCCATTGTTATGTCCTTTATAAATAGGTTCTTTCATTGATGTCTGGCGTTTTAAAATTCCATGAGCAAAATCTACCCAGGGAAACACTACTATAAACCCATAGACGCTTTAATTTATCTCATAAATAATCGGCTGCCGGTCCAAATAAGGACGTCCCGCAGCAGATTCCATTCAAGCTTCTTAATTTGTCCGCAGGAAGCGCAGTGGTGTTTTTTACTATTTGGGATTCGCGTCCACCTTTTCCCAAAAAACTATTTCGGCAAGGGGCTTGCGCGGCCGGGGCTTGGGGTTTTCATCCGGGTAGCCCAATAGTAAATAGTCATGTACAAACCAGTTGTTCGGCAACTTCATCCGTTTATGAACCTCACTAGACGCTATGGCGCCCGCCCAACAACTTCCCAACCCCTGATTCACGGCTTCGAGCGTCATATAGG
This sequence comes from uncultured Acidobacteriota bacterium, assembly GCA_964441405.1. Lineage (GTDB taxonomy): Bacteria > Acidobacteriota > UBA6911 > UBA6911 > UBA6911 > UBA6911. The sequence continues at coordinate 13,981 of CAYTYP010000034.1, read as the reverse complement.
CAATAGAAATCATTAGTTGTTCACTTGCCTTTATCGTCATCACCTGATCGCCGAGCCGGTAGGGTGCAAATTGATCGCTTCCCAGAATTACGTTGTCCAGCAATTCATCCGGCCAGTCCATCACACCTGCTTCAATGAGCTGCTTCAGGGATTCCCGATGCATCTTTCTGGAGAATGCTTCGATAGCGCTGCAGCAAACGATGACAACGGGAGCCGCGCTGATGTGCGGTTGCCCTCCGCCCAATTTCGCCAATTCTTCTATTTGCGTCCTATCCTGGACGACTAAATAACGCCAAGGTTGAACGTTCCCCCAGGACGGCGCTCTTCTGGCCGCTTCCAGCACGCTCATAATCTTTTCCTTCTCCACAGGCTTCTGTTGCCATCGCCTTATCGTCGCTCTCTTTTGAATGGCTTCTGTTACTTCCATCGCATTACCTCCTTTGACAGGCCCTTACGGTCCGACTGACACATCAGGAACTTCTTGATGATCGGTCCGGGGCGGCGCCGTTGCAAGAGAAAAGTCATTAACTTTTACGATAGATTCTTTGCACAATAAAAGATCAAATTTAGAATCAATCCGCGATTAAAAACAATTATCTCGCCAATTGGAGCAGGAAAGTATTGCGATTCTTTTCGCGATGAGTAGTAATATTGGAAGCTCTTGAAAACATTCGTTCGAAGAAAAACATTTGGCGCTCTGAAGGAAAGAACATATATTCATAATGTCGCGAAAAAGTCGTGATATTTCGAGACAATTATTGGAAGATGAACAGGTCATCGGTCCCAATATTCGGATGTGAATGATTCCTATGGTTGTCGAAAAAAAAACGGCGCTGGTACTTTTTAATTTCATGGAAGAAAAGGATGAGTATGTGGCCTTGCGCGCCATCGATCCTTCCACTCTTGATTTCAAGCCTGAATACAATATTCACGTGGCCACGGTGCAAGAGGAATACGACGCAATCGTCAATGCACTTATCAAAGAAGGTTTCGACGCATGCTGCATCAACCTCAAAGATGATTTTTCCATGCTGCATCATTTGATTTCACAAAATCCTCCGGATGTCGTTTTCAACCTGGTTGAGTTGTTTCACAAGGATTTGAACAACGAAGGATCCGTCGCCGGTTTTTTTGATCTGTTCGGGGTTCCCTATACCGGCTCGCCCCCCTACTGCCTCTCGCTGTGCAGGCGCAAGGATTTGACGAAGCAGGTCCTGCTTCAAAGCGGCATTGCCACACCGCGATTCCGGAATTTAAAAAGTCCGGTCATTGAATCCGATCATGGCCTGAATTATCCCTTAATCGTCAAACCCGCCCGGCAGGACGGCAGTGCGGGGGTAGATGCCACTTCAGTCGTTTTTGATCATTCCCAGCTTCTGTACCGACTTGAGCGCGTTTTTAACGAGTTTAAAGCTCCCATTCTTGTGGAAGAATTCATCGAAGGAAAAGAGTTGCACATATCCGTTCTTGGAAATAAGCCTCCGCAAGTGCTCCCGATTATCGAATTCAATTTTTCCCAGCTCCCAAGCGATCACCCCCCTCTTATTACCTACAACATAAAGTGGAATCCGCTCTCTCCGGCATATCATAAAGTGCACTCGTTTTGCCCTGCGGAGATTGATTCAAAAACCGAGAAACTGGTAAAAGATCAGGCTCTCCGCGCTTTTATAGCAACATGTTGCAGGGATTATGCACGCATTGATATGCGACTGGGCAATGATGGCGTCCCTTATGTTTTAGAGGTGAATCCCAATCCGGATCTTACCGAAGGGGTTTCGTTCATGGAATCCGCAGAAAAGGCCGGCATCTGTTTCTCTGAAGCGCTGTGCAAAATCGTTTCGTACGCCCTTGAACGGGATACGGGGTCCAGTCGACGCAAAGCTATATCCAGCCGTTAAGTCTGAATAAAAATAGAATTTCACTTAATCTTTTTTATTCCGCGCAACGATCCGTACATAGGCCAAGAGTGCAATCACCAGGATGAAGGGCGCGCCGAGCAGAAGCCAAATGGGGTCGGAGAATCCGGCGAGAATAGACAAAACGCCGAACACGACGACTATTCCCACCATCCAGGGACGGTGAGGGAATAGTGGACGCTCGTCCGGGTTGGGCTCTTTATCAGGATCATGTAATTTCTTTATCATAAACAAGCCCTGCCATCTGCCGATAGAACTGCTGGCGGGCTCGAACATCTTCCTGAGCCAATAGCAGCAACCGATTGGCCTCATCCGGCTGGCTGAGTGTCAGCATTTTATACCGGGTTTCCGAATAGAGGTAGTCCTTGATCGGAATGGACGGCGGCTTTGAATCAAGCACTAAAGGATTCTTGCCCTGTTCCGTCAAACGAGGATCGTATCGATAGAGCAGCCAATGGCCGCTGTTGACTGCAGCTTTTTGCTGTTGCGATCCCTTAGTCATATCGATTCCATGAGCGATACAATGGCTGTAGGCAATGATGAGTGACGGCCCATTATAAGATTCAGCGTCCATGTACGCCCGAATCGTCTGAGCGTCATTGGCTCCCATGGCAACAGTCGCAACATAGACGGATCCATAATTGATGGCATGCATCCCGAGATCTTTTTTGGACATAGGCTTGCCGGCGGCGGCGAATTTTGCTACTGCGGCGCGCGGCGTCGATTTCGACATCTGGCCGCCTGTATTGGAATAGACCTCCGAATCAAGAACGAGGACGTTCACATTCTTGCCCGAAGCCAAAACGTGATCCAATCCGCCATACCCGATATCGTAAGCCCAGCCATCTCCTCCAATGATCCACACGCTCTTATTTACAAGATAATCCGCAAGGCTGATCAGGTTCTTCGCATCTTGCGCATTCGATCCATTTAATCGATCTTTGAGCGCCTTCACTCTTTCTCTCTGCTCGTAAATTCCTGTTTCATCCGACTGGTTGGCTTGCAGCAGGCTTGTGACGAGTTCGTCACCCAGTTCCGGAGCCAGCTTCTTCACCAGGTCCTGGGCTATTTGCGTGTGTTTGTCGACTGTCAAGCGATAGCCCAGACCGAATTCTGCATTGTCTTCAAAAAGAGAGTTGTTCCATGCCGGGCCTCGTCCATCTTTGTTAAAAGCATAGGGAGTCGTCGGCAGATTGCCTCCGTATATCGACGAGCATCCGGTAGCATTTGCAATCAGCGCGCGATCCCCGAACAGTTGGGTCAGCAGCTTGATATAAGGAGTTTCGCCGCAACCCGAGCATGCCCCGGAAAATTCAAAAAGAGGTTGCAGCAACTGGTTGGTTTTTACACTGCTGAGGCGCACCAATCGTCGATCGTAATCCGGCAAACTGAGGAAAAATTCAAAATTTTCCCGTTCCTGCGCTCGAACCGGGGGTTGAGAGACCATGTTGATCGCTCTAAGACGGGATTCCTTTTTGTTTCTTGCAGGACAATTCTCCACACAGACGCCGCATCCGGTGCAATCTTCAGGAGCGACCTGGACGGTGTAATTCATGTTAGGCTGGAAGTCGCTTCCTTTGGCCTTCATGGATTTGAAAGCCGGCGGCGCTTTCTCGAGCAACTTCTCGTCGTAAGCCTTGATCCGGATGGCCGCATGCGGACAGGATAGGGAGCATTTGCCGCACTGTATGCAAACCTCAGGGTCCCATGACGGTATTTCGAGAGCGATGTTGCGCTTCTCCCATGCGGCGGTACCGGTCGGGAATGTGCCGTCAACCGGAAATAGGCTGACAGGCAAGCTGTCGCCTTCGCCGGCAATGATAGGCGCCACTAATTTCTGCACGAATTCGGGAGCTTGAGCTGAAACCGCCGGGGGTTTTTCAAAAGCGCTGCTGGGCTGACTGGGAACCTTGACTTCAAAAAGGTTGGCCAACGTCTCTTCCACGGCTTTATAGTTTTTCTTTACAACTTCCTCTCCTTTAGCCCCATAGGATTTTTTGATCGAGTGTTTGATGGCTTCGATAGCCTCGTCCCTGGGCAAGACGCCGGAAATGGCGAAAAAGCAGGTCTGCATGATCGTGTTGACACGCGCGCCCATCCCGGTCATCTTTGCGACCTTATATCCGTCAATTATATAAAACCGAATCTTTTTATCAATGATCTGCTTCTGAACGCTACGTGGCATTTTGTCCCAAACTTCGTCAGGACCATAAGGGCTGTTCAGGAGAAAGGTAGCTCCCGGCGCCGCGTTCTTCAACATGTCATAGCGTTCCAGAAATAGGAACTGGTGGCAGGCGACGAAATTGGCTTTGTCCACCTGATATATGGATCGGATGGGTTTAGAGCCAAAACGCAAGTGGGAAACAGTCACCGTGCCGGATTTACGTGAATCGTAAACGAAATAGCCCTGGGCGTTATTGGGCGTATCCTCGCCAATGATCTTGATGGAGTTCTTGTTCGCTCCCACTGTTCCATCTGCGCCCAAACCGTAGAAAAGGCATCTCGTGACTTCTCCGCCGGTTGAAAAAGCAGGATCATAATCGATGGAATTGTTTGTAACATCGTCGTTGATCCCAACGGAAAAGTAATTCTTGGGATTCTCCTTTTTCATCTCCTCGTATACGCCATTGATCATGGCGGGAGTAAACTCTTTCGAGGAAAGGCCGTATCGTCCGCCAATGATTTTCGGAAAACTCTTGAACGGGAAACTGTCGCCGGAGAAGGCTTCTGCCACTGCAGTGACAACATCTTTATATAACGGCTCGCCGGAAGCCCCCGGTTCCTTGGTTCGATCGAGAACAGCTATCGTGCGAGTTGATTTTGGAAGCGCACGGATCAGGTCTTGACCGGAGAATGGGCGGAACAAATGAACTTTCAGCAATCCGATATTGTCGCCCTTGCCGTTGAGATACTCGACCGTTTCCTGAGTGGCTTCACCGCCGGATCCCATAATAATGATGACTCGTTCCGCATCCGGAGCGCCGACGTAATCGAATAGGTGATACTGCCGTCCCACAATTTTGGCGAACTTGTCCATCGCCTTCTGTACTGTTGCCGGAGTTGCAAGGTAAAACGGATTGCATGCTTCCCTGGCCTGGAAAAATACATCAGGATTCTGCGCTGTACCTCTCAGGACTGGTTTGTCGGGCGACAACCGTCGCAACCGATGAGCTCGGACCAAATCGTCGTCGATCATGCTCCGTATGTCGTCTTTGGTTAACTGCTCGATCTTCATCACTTCGTGGGAACTGCGGAATCCATCAAAGAAATGAATAAAGGGGATGCGGGATTCGAGAGTAGCCGCCTGCGCGATCAAGGCGAAATCCATGATTTCCTGGACGGAATTGGAACATAAGAGCCCCCATCCGCAAGACCGGGCCGCCATAATGTCGCTGTGATCGCCAAAAATGGAAAGCGCATGAGTCGCAATCGTCCTGGCTGTAACATGAAACACTGTCGAGGTCAATTCGCCTGCAATCTTGAACATGTTTGGAATCATCAATAAAAGGCCTTGGGACGCGGTAAAAGTCGTAGTCAGAGCTCCGGTCTGAAGGGCTCCATGAACAGCTCCCGCAGCGCCGCCCTCGCTTTGCATTTCTGTAACAGATGGGATCATTCCCCAGATGTTTTGTTTTTTCTCGGAAGCCCATGCATCCGCCCACTCTCCCATCGCGGAAGAAGGGGTTATCGGGTAGATAGCAATCACTTCATTGACATTGTATGCAATGTAGGCTGCAGCTTCGTTACCGTCTATGGTAACCATTGCTCTTTTCATTTTTTCCCCTCAGTGAGTCAAATCGAAGCAGGGTAGTTTTATAATAGCCGGACTTCGAATTCCATTTGTAGTTTAGCTGTCGATAAAACGTGATTGCTAAACCCTGTAGTTTAAATCAGAAGAATTTCGTTATCAACCGCGGATTTATATTAAACCTTGCCATTTAAAACCCGTGCAAATAAGTAACAATAGACTATTAATCGACCTAAAGACTGTTCACGATCCGACGACCGGCTTCGATTGCTTCTCGATTGACTTTCAGCATCTCCGGCTTTATTCCATGTTCGACGAATGCCGCCAAAATGGATTCCTGATTGACTGCTTTTGTAACCTCTAGATATGCGCCCAGCATAATCATATTTGCGGATTTAACATTTCCCATGTTGGCGGCAACCTCATAAGCAGGGACGCGAACCACCTTGATATCCGAACGGTCCGGTATGCTATTCACCATCGAGGAGTTTGCCAGGAGCAATCCGCCGGGCTGAAGTTCGTGAGCGAACTTTTCGATCGAAGGCTGGTTGAAAGCCATAAGCGCTGTCGGGCGGTTGATCCAGGGAGAAGCGATAGGATTGCGTGAAATCCGGATATGGCAATGCGCCGTTCCGCCCCTCATCTCGGGCCCATAAGAAGGAATCCAGGAAAGCTGAAGCCCTTCCCGCAAAGCGCCCTCTGCCAGAGCAAGCCCTGTGAACAAAACGCCTTGACCGCCGAATCCACTCAATGTCAGCGCAACTTCATCGAGCTCGCCACGGGCGACGGCGCCCAAAATGGGGGGCGATTCCACCGCAGGTTCAGATGCAACTGCTTTGCTTGAAGCAGCTCTTGGACTCAAAGGCCTGACAGCGGACAACTCCCGGTTGTCGCGATCGACAAACACTTTCAGCGGAAAGACGGGGATCATGTTCTTTTCCACCCAGTGGATGGCATCCTGCGGCTGTAATTTCCAGTTGCTCGGACAGGCGGTAAGAATTTCAATGAAAGAGAATCCGCGGCCGTCTATCTGATTCTGGAATCCACGTCGGATCGCTTTCCTGGCTTTCATATGTTGCTTGGCGTCCGTCAAGGCAACTCGTTCAATGTAGGCGGGCCCATCCAGTGTTGCCAGCAACTCGCATATCCGAATGGGAGGGCCTTCGACTCCGAATTCGCGCCCGCGCGGCGAAGTGGTAGTTCTTTGCCCTAGCGGAGTCGTGGGAGCCATTTGCCCGCCTGTCATGCCATAGATGCCGTTATTGACAAAAAAAACGGTAATAGGTTCTCCCCGGTTAGCGGCATGCAGGATTTCATTCCCACCGATGGCGGCAAGATCGCCATCACCCTGCAAGGTAAAAACAATGGTTCCTGGTCTCACCCGTTTCACGCCTGTTGCAACCGCAGCTGCACGGCCATGGGACGAAGAGATGTTGCCGATATCCAGGTAGTAATATGTAAAAATAGAACAACCGACAGATCCACATAGGATAGCTTTGTCCTGAATGCCCAAATCGGATATGGCTTCAGCAATAAGCTTTAGTAAAACTCCGTGGCCGCAGCCGGGGCAGTAATGGGTTGTTTCTTGATTGCCGCCTTTGCGTTCATAACGGTCATAAAAGGACGCAGGCTTGCTATGCGTAATTTCCAACACACTCGCTCTCCATTTTCTTCAAAACTTCCACTACTTGTTCCGAGGTCGGCATCATGCCGCCGGTGCGCCGGAGCAGTTGCGACGGCGTAATCCCATTCACAGCCAATCGGACATCTTCAATTAATTGACCGCTGCTGAGTTCTAAAACCAATAGGGAATACACTTTCCCCGCCAGTTGGCGCAGGCGTTTGGACGGAAAAGGATAAAGGCTGATCGGCCGAAGCAATCCAACCCGCATTCCATCTGCGCGGGCCATGTCAACGGCTTCCCGCGCAATGCGGCTGCTGATGCCGTAGGCGACGATCAGCAGTTCTGCATCTTCTGTGGACGTTTCCTGCAACAGCACTTCACTTTTTTCCATTTCCGCATAGTTCTCTTCCAGTTTGGAGATGAGAATTTCCTGTCTTTCATGTTCCAGGTATATGGAAGTTATGAGGTTTTTGCGCGTCGCGGCATCTCCTTTTGCAGCCCAGGGCTTTTCCGGTTCGGTGAAATTTGTTTTCGGTATTTCAACCGGCTCCATCATCTGCCCCAATGCGCCGTCGGCAAGTACATACACAGGAGTACGATAACGATCGGCGACATCGAATGCATGCTTAGTCAGATCGCACATTTCCTGAACGCTGTTGGGAGCGAACACCGGCGTTCGATAACAACCGTGGCCGCCGCCTTTAACCACCATATGATAATCGCCCTGCTCCACGCCCAGGTTCCCGAGTCCCGGACCGGCGCGCATTACGTCCACAATTACGCCGGGGAGGTAAGCGCCGGCCATATAGGAAACGCCCTCCTGCATGAGACTGATGCCGGGGCCTGAGGATGCAGTCATACACCGAACTCCCGCCGATGACGCACCGAACATCATTTGAATAGACCCAATTTCACTTTCAGCCGGTATAAAAACGCCGCCGTTTTGCGGCAGCAAGAGGGATGCAGCTTCGGCAACTTCACTGGCAGGGGTAATCGGATAACCAAAATAGGCCTTGCATCCCGCGGCAATGGCGCCTCGCACTACTGCCTCATTTCCTTTGAGCAACTGGCGCATCAATCGCCTCCGAAGATAACAATATTAAGATAACAGCAATAGCTCGTTGCGTTTATGCAGCGGACTCGCCGGGAACAGCATCTTCTTTATTAACGAGGATGGTGATTGCATCCGGTTCCGGACAGACATAAAAACAGATGCCGCAACCGGTACAGCCGGATCCACTATAGACTGCCGCATAGTACCCCAGCCGGTTTAACTCCTTGCCTTGGCTAAGGACTTTAGACGGGCATGCAGCAATGCAAAGGGTGCATCCTTTGCATAAATGGAAAGAAATTCGAATATCACCACGATCGGACTTGCCCACAATCTTTCTCCATAAAATTGGGAAATCTTTACTGTAAACTGTTCTGCCTATAGATTGCAACACTTCCTATCCACGTTGTTATTATGGACAGCGCTTAATCAAGATCTATGTCGCGCGTAGGCTTCTGTATAGGCTCGTCTTTGCTTTTCTCCAACGCCGCTTGGAATTTCCGCGCCAATAGATCCGATTGATTTTTCATATCCTCGGAGCTTTTCTTAAAAATCGCTTCCCTGCGCTCAGCCTGTTCTTTCAGAAGAGCTGTCGCATGATCGAGGTCAAGAGGGCTCCGTTTTGAAGGAGGCGCATCATAACTGATGATTTTTCGCAGTTTGGGATCTACGGCAAGGTGCGCTCCGCAACAAGGGCACTCGATCGAAATATCACCGTCAACTGGTTTGGCCATACAACACCTCGCTTGATTGTTCCATCAGGATGCTACGAACCTTGACCGCTGTCAATCCAGTTGTCAGTCATGAAGCTGACACCTGACAACTGACGACTAATGCCTTGACTCCGACCTGTTTTTACGCTTAAGTGTAATAGGTGATATGGAATAAGGACAGGCGTTGTAAATCGAATCTCCAAAGTGCAAATTGCCGGTGAAGCTTCACTGGATTTAACTGTTTTGGACCATAGGCTTTGGGAATTCTCGGGAACGGACCAGTTTTCCGGGAACCTGAACGTTGGTTTTATGTTGGCCGGAGGCCCTGGTTTGGCCGCTTTTTGGATCGGTCCCAGGAAACTGTTCGCTGGCCTTCAATTTCCTCTAGTAGAGGAGGCGAGAGGATGGTTCCGGGAAATTCCTGGATTGCTGCCACGCCAATGCCACTTCTAGAGAATGTTATATTTGTCATCGATGACGACGAAATAATCCGGTTATCCTGCGAAAATATCCTCCGAAAATCGGGCTACACGGTCGAGACCTTCGGCAACGGTTATAAGGGCATCGAGCGTCTGAAGGAAGTCCATCCTCAGCTGTTGGTTGTAGATATTAAAATGCCGGAGCTCGATGGCTTCGAAGTAATCAAAATTGTTCGTAAAATCGATCCCGACATAGTGATTGTTGTTATTACCGGCTATGCAACAGTCGAAACAGCCGTCGACGCGATGAAGATGGGCGCCTATGATTTCCTGCCTAAGCCTTTCACTCCCAATGAACTTCGCATGATTGTCGAGCGCGGCTTCGAGCGGTGGCGCCTGATTAAAGAAGCTCAACAGCTGCGCAAGGAAAAAGAGGAGGTCGAGCGCAAGTTTGTCACTCTCGTGTCGCACCAGTTGAAAGCGCCGCTGGCCGCAGTTAAACAGTATTTGGACGTTTTGCTCTTTACCAGCAACGACAAACTCCCGGGCGACTCCCTGGAATGGATTTCCCGCTCCAAAGCGCGCATTGAAGAAATGCTGCTCTTGATTCAGGACTGGTTGATGGTTTCAAAGCTCGACAGAGGAGCGCTCTGTAACGCCGGCGCGTCCTCTGATTTCGTTAAGGTAGTGACGGACGTCGTGCAGCAGTATCGACAACTTCCATCCGCCGCAAATTTAACGATTAACATAGATTTAAGTTCCAATCCGATGCAGGCGTGCGGCGATGCAGTCAGCCTTCATACGGTAGTCGGCAACCTGGTAAGCAATGCGGTCAAATACAACAAGCCGGGAGGGCAGGTGACGGTGCGGGCCAGCGAAGACCGGAATTGGATCACGCTGGAGGTAAGCGATACTGGGTTGGGAATACCAGAAGCTTTTCGCCCGCATCTTTTTGAAGAGTTCTATCGTATCAGAACTCCGGAAACGCAGAACATCACCGGAACCGGACTGGGATTGGCCATCTGCAAGAGAATCGTTGATGAATTGGGCGGTTCCATCGAAGTCGAAAGTAAAGAAGGCGAGTATACACTTTTTACTGTAAAACTCCCGATAGCCAAACCTCAAAGTGAGGCTGAAAGCGAAGCGGCGGCAAAGTGATGCATGGGGTCAAGTAAGCAACATAAACAAAGCGCTATCGGGGTCGGGATCGCAATCGGAATCAGGGTCTGTTTTTATTTTTTAGAAGACGCCCCCGGATCCGATAGCGATCCCAACCCCGAGTAAAAAAGGAAAAAAGATGAGCGAACCTAAATTAGTGCTGATCATCGACGATGACAGCGATTTTAGAAAAGCAATTCAGGCCCTTCTGGAATCTTCCGGATATCAAATTCAGAGCGCGGCTTCCGGAAAGGATGGAATTCAGATGGCTAAAACCAACCAACCGGATTTGATCCTGCTCGACATTATGATGTCGGAAAGGACTGAGGGATTTTTTGTGCTGCAGGAGATGCGCGGGGACCCGGTCCTGCACGATACCCCCGTTATTATTGTGTCCAGCATTTACTCGGATGAGCCAAAATTCCGAGTCGATCCCGAGGCAGGGTGGCTTCCAGCCAATCTTTTCCTGGCTAAGCCCGTCGAACCAGGACGATTGTTGAAGGAGATTGCACGATTGATCGCCGAATCTCCTTCAGAGAAAACCACTGCCACGGGCGCCATGAGGCGACTATGAAAATCTTAAAGATGCCCAAGCAGAACCTGGATTTCTTCGTCTCCATCCTTCCAGCTTTTGGGGAAGTGTATGCACCCGTCAAACGCGGCAAAGGTTTCGCCTTTGATAGACCTTCCGCGTGGTCTGAGGTCCAATTAAAATACACCCGCACGATCCTTCCGCCGAAGAAACTCATCCTTCCGCCGCGCGAGGCGACTTTCACCTTCGATCCGATCCAGGGCTTTCAGGATCAATCGTTGACGCCTTCCAAACCGATAGTCTTGTTCGGCGTTCACTCCTACGACATTTATGGATTAAACATCCTGGACAGAGTCTTCGCTCGATCCAAGTATCCGGACCCTTATTACATTGCGCGGAGAAAGAGCACGACGATCATCGGCATCGATTTTGATCCTGACGACAAGCACTTTGCGGGCTCCATGAACGCCGATTTTGTGGATAGCGGCTTCGATCTTTTCCTCAGCGATATTGGAGACGATTACCTTGTCCTGGTAGGGACCAGCAGGGGCGACGACATTGCAGTAATGTGCGGAAGCCTGATGCAGGATCCCGCTGAGGCCGATTTCGCAGCCTACAAAAAACGCTCAAAGGATCGCCGCGCTTCTTATAAAACAAACCTGGCGTTGGAAGATCTTCCGGAAATCCTGGAAATGGAATACCACAGCGATGTCTGGGAAGACATGGGCAATCGCTGCCTGTCCTGCGGTTCGTGCAGTATGGTTTGCCCCACCTGCTACTGCTTTGATATCAACGATGATGTGGATCTAGGAAGCCGCAAGGGAACGAGAATCCGGTCTTGGGATTCCTGCCTGTTTAAAAGCCATGCGATGGTTGCGGGCGGTGAGAACTTCCGGAAAGAGCGTTCTTCGAGAATCAAGTTCCGTTATTACCACAAACAGCGAGGATTCGTCGCCGAGTATGGCCGGCCAAGCTGCGTCGGCTGCGGCCGATGCGTTGAGGTTTGCCCGGCTGAAATTAACATCATATCCGTAATTGAAACTATCCGAGGTGAGCGAGATGGAATTGCAAGCAGTGCACCAAAATCCGCCTGAGCGCACGGAAAATCCGTATCAGCCCCATATGGCCCGGATTGTCCGTATCCATCGGATGGCGCCGGACAATTACCTGTTCCAATTGCGCTTTGCCGATGACAACATCGTCCAGAGCTGGGAACACAGGCCCGGTCAGTTCGTAGAGCTATCCGTAATTGGGACCGGCGAGGCGCCGATCTCGATCTCCTCGGCCCCCACCCGCAAAGGAATCCTGGAACTCTGCATCCGCCGCGCGGGCAGAGTTACTTCAGCGCTTTATAAACTGCCCACCAATGCCATGGTAGGAATTCGCGGCCCATACGGCAACGGCTTCCCAATCGAGGAGATGGAAGGAAACGATCTATTAATCATAGCGGGCGGCTTGGGAATGGCCCCGCTCCGATCGCTTCTCTGGTACGCGCTCGACAACCGGGAAAAATTCGGGACCGTGACCCTGATGTACGGCGCCCGGAATCCGGCGGACATGCTTTTCAGGGAAGAACTCCTGTCTCTAGCCGACGTCGAAGATTTCAATTGTCTCTTAACCGTGGATAAAGATCCTACCGGGACATGGAAACATCACGTTGGACTTCTCCCATCCTTGTTCAAGAAAGCGACCTTTGATCCGAGCCGAACCTACGCCGCTGTTGTAGGCCCGCCGATCGTATATAAATTCGTCCTGGCCGAACTGCTGAAACTCAACTTCCACAAGGACCGCATCCTGATGAGCCTCGAACGTCGCATGAAATGCGGCGTGGGCAAGTGCGGACACTGCAGCGTTGGCTATAAATACACCTGCATCCACGGGCCGGTCTTCACCTACTGGGATGCAATTAACCTTCCGGAAATTGTATGAGGCGCCCTATGAAACCTAAAATTGGAATATTTGGATTAAGCGGTTGTTGGGGCGAACAGATTAACATTCTGAATTGCGAAGATGAACTACTGGACATCATTGGAGCCGTCGAAATCGTGGATTTCCTTGGCGGATCGTCCGTGAACGACACGGAGACCCGCCTTGCAATCGCTTTCGTGGAAGGATCTGTAGCCAACGCCCGTGAGGAAAAGGAACTCCAACACATCCGCAACCGTTCCGATCTTCTTGTGGCTTGCGGCAGTTGCGCCTGCTTCGGCGGAGTTGGAGCGATGGACGCCCAGGTTTTGCGTCCCGAATTGATTAAACAAGTTTATGGCAAGAATGGGCCGGCTAAATCCTGGGATATCGGCCCCCACAGGCCTCTTTCCGATTTCGTGAAAGTGGATCTTGCAATTCCCGGCTGCCCGATGGAAAGCAAAGCATTCGTTAAAGCGGTTTCGAGCCTGCTCAATGGCGATATTCCGGTCCTCCCATCGTATCCAGTATGTCTCGAATGCAAAATGAAGGAAAACGATTGTCTCCTGGTTTCGCGCGGATTGCCTTGCGCCGGTCCGGTCACAGCGGCCGGTTGCGGCGCCCGCTGCCCCGGTTACAACGTAGTCTGCATAGGTTGTCACGGCCCTGTTGATGAAGCCAACATGGGCTCGATCGAAAAGATTTTCGAACAGAAGGAGCTTCCAAAGGACCAGATCAAACTCAAGCTTAGAACTTTTGCGGCTCCGGCGATGGACAAGGAACAAGATAGGGGACAGCAATGACACGCACCATTTCGGTTGATCACCTCACAAGAGTTGAAGGACACGGCGGCGTCACCGTGGTTCTTGACGGCGACGAGATCACTAAAGTCGAACTCAACATATTCGAAGGGAT
>CAYTYP010000033.1:53531-54919 GCA_964441405.1 uncultured Acidobacteriota bacterium | reverse complement strand
TGGCGAACTCATGGAATGAGCCAAGAAAATATGATCCAACATTGGATGTCCAGGTTTAACTCCAGGTTTAACATTGGATGTCCAGGGTTACCAGGTTTACTCCAGGTTTATCCATTAATTGGGATAAAAACTTGCAGCGTCAGGCGGAGAGAGAGGATCACATTTAAAATTTCTGATAGGCGAACCTATTAAATGCGGGGGATGCCGGCGGCTTGGGCCGCTTGGGTTGAGGCATCTGGTGGTAATGGTTTTTCAGGGCATTGAAAATGCGGATATTGTTGTTTTCGGTTTCCAGCATGATCTTGGGTCCGCCGTCCTTTAATTTGAATCTCAAAACTCCGTTGCCGGTCTGATTCTGGAACGATTGCAATTTTTCATGGTCCGAGTCCACTCTTCCATTGCGCGCGACGGCGTTGATTTCAAAAGCGGCGTCTTCCGGCAGATACAAATCTATTCCACCGGTTTGATTTCTTAACGTTATATCTCCCTTTCCCAGGTTTTGTGCATTAACGCTGATATTCCCGTATTCATTATGCACGATGCAGGACTCTGCAAAATCATTTAATAAGACGTCCTTCAGCGAGGTCCGGACATCCAAGGGCCCCTGTATATGATTTACGCCAATCCAACTGCCGCGCGCCACTACCGTAAGGCCGCCGATGAGATCTTCTGCATTCACGGTATCCGTATTTGAATCGATATACACATTTCCTTTGATGTTATTAAGCGAAAGAGATGCGTATTGGGTCTTCAACGTGACATCCGAATCAATGTCTGAGATTTTTACTTCCTGGTGGTCTGTCGTGAGTTTAAGGCTGTCCTTCAGATTTTGAGCTCGGATCACGGTGCCCCGGCCGTCGATGACTACAGGCTTGGTCACCCGTTCAATGGTCAGGAAGCCATGATTGCTTTTTACCGAAAGCTTCCCGTCAACATCATAGACTTCAATAGGAGAAGACTCGCTCGTAATCGAGACGTCACCCGTGAGATTTGAAAGGCGGGTTTGAGAATAACGGGCGGATATATCGAATTTCCCGCGGCAGTCCTGAACGTCGATCGATTGGTGAGAGGTGCTCAGAACAAGATTTCCATTGATATGAGCGATCCTTATTTCCCCAAACATATTTTTAATCTGCAACTGGGAATTTTTAGGAACAAGGATCTCCATATCCGTTCTGAAACGCTCGCCCCTGGAGTTCAGGGTGTATCGGTTTGTTCGGATGACAAATACGGAATCCGGTTTCGATCCTTCCGTATCCGTCTCGACGTGGATTTTCCCTGCCATGGTTTTGGTTTGTGATTCTTCGCCATTGATTACTTTTTTAAGTCGCACCCGGATTTCATTGTCAGCCCCGGGGAATACGGAGACGGATCCAATGTCTTTGTCC
>CAYTYP010000033.1:0-53521 GCA_964441405.1 uncultured Acidobacteriota bacterium | reverse complement strand
GGATCCATAGGAATTCTCAATGCGAATCGGCCCGTGGAATCCGAGCGGATAGATGGATTCTTCTGTATAGGTAAATACCGGTTGATGGAAGATAGCGGCAATTTCCTTCGGCAAATTCTGGATAAGGCGGATTCCATCGATTCCGTACGCTCGGGTTGCCAGACATCCGATAGTGAAAGCCAATACAAGGCCAACCAGTTCCCCGAATCGGACTCCGATAGTATTTTTTTGGAAGAAGAAATCAATTATTTTGCCGAGGCCCAGCAGGATCAGGAGAAGAGGCCAGTAGCGTTTATATATCCATACCAAATCCGGTCCAGTCTTAAAATTATACAGAAGAAATGTGATTCCCATGACAATCCAAAGCAAGGCTCCCATCAGGGAAGGGCGGCGGGGCATGGACATTGGTTTACTCCTTTGCTCGAGGCGGATCGTTCGGTAAGGATGTATCGACCCATAAAAAATAATCGAATATTCTTTTGACCCCAATAAATACGAAAACCAGGGGCCAGTAGCGTTCTATTAGACGCATGGGGGGAAAAGGAGTGTGGATATTTTCGATCAAAAAGATCGCCCCGAGAACAATTAAAAGAAGCCCTATGTATAAAGAGCCGGAGTAATGACGCACAGACATTTAGATATCCTCCTTGCTATTCCTGGAATCCATGCCTGTGGTTAAAGAAGCGGTCGGCTTATGGGTTTCGCCTTTTTTTTCCTGTAATGCGCGATAGACAAGGTAGGAGCCCAACAGTACGAATACGAGAGGCCAGAGGAGGCTAATAAAATATTCGGGAACAATTTTTACCAGAAGCAATAAGAAGCCTAAAACTATCAGCAGAACTCCCCAAACGATAATGTTTTTATCTTCAGTCTCGGGAATTTCTGAATTGATTCCTAATTCCAGGCGCTGCCGCGTTTTGTCTCCGGCTGTTCGGTATGCATCAAACATGGTGAAGAGAAGAAATACCCCCGCTGCAAAACTGAAAATGCCGCCGACAGAGTCTGCCATTACAATCAACCATGCGAAAATGGAGAAAAAAGTGATGGCTTTAAGATATTCGCAATTATAAACGGCGCCTATGCCTGGGATGAGCGCCCATAAAGCCGCCCATTTTGGAGAATTCATAGAAAACCGTTTGCCTTTAATGAAGGGCGCCCATTCCGCCCCTTGCACGATGCAATCCTGACAAAAGGGTTTGCCTTTCACCTTATAGATGCAGACAGAACATAACGGCTTGCTGCAGGAGCTGCAAATTCCTTGAGATTCCGCCAAAGGATGATTCGAGCAATTCATTTTTCATCTCCTGTTTGATCAAGCCGGTAAAAACCGCAAGAAGCTGCTTTTTTCTTTCAATTCTTTTTCCTTTTGCCCGCCGGATTTTATGGGTTTACTGCTGTCATCAACTGGAATATCAATTTTCTCAATCACGAATCGCAGTTTTCCAAACATGTTGCTTTTGAAATATGCCAGCTGGTTTTCCAACTGAATCTTTCGGTTATACGCTTTGAGTCCTTCGCCATATATCTGTTGAGCGTTTCGGTTCATTGCCCTGAATAACTCCGAGGGTGAACGACCGGGTAGAGACGACGATAGGCGCGGGATTACCAGATTCGTCATTAGCGCCAGAAACAGAGTAGCCAGCGTTGCACCGACGGCAAACCTGGGAGTAAGAAATGGTTTAATCAGATAACCTTTCCAGAGCTCTTTAATGGATCGTCGCCCGGATCGACGGGAGGTCTGGAGCAGAATATTATCCAGAAGGTTCGGATCCATTTCGAAGACGGGGTAATTTCTGCACTGCTCAAGAGTGGCATGCATTTCTCTGAGCAGAATAGAGCAACTGGGGCATTTCTCGATGTGAGCAGCCACCTGGATCATCTCCTGATCAGGCAAGCTGGATTCCATGTATTCGCTAAGCAATTCTTCTATCTTAGGACAATCCATAAATACTCCTACATGGTTATACCCATCGAGCGCGCCTTTTTGTCAGCAATTTGGTTAGTTCGAGGCGGCCACGGTTTATTCGGCTTTTCACGGTGCCTTCAGGGACGCCCAACAATTCAGATATTTCCTGATAGGTCATACCTTCAATATCTCTGAGGATGACGGCTTCTTTCAACTCAGGAGAAAGGGCCTGAATCCCCTTCTGCAGAAATTGCGACGCTTCCAGCTGTTCTGCAGTCCGGAGTGGATTGGGCGTTCGGTCATCCTTAATATTCAACTCATCCAATTCCTCACTCCCTCCAGCTTGAGGAATCCTTTTGATTTGCCGGTAATGATCAATAATCAAGTTGCGCGCAATCTTCAGAATCCAGTTTTGAAGGCTGCCCATTTCCGCCCGGTACGTTTTAAGATTCTGATAGACGCGGATCAATACTTCCTGCGTCAAGTCCGCTGCTTCATCGCTGCGATTTACGTATCGATAGCTAAGGTTGTAGATGCGCCGGCCATAGGAGTTCACGACTGTCTCCCAGGCGAAATCATTCCCTTCGAGACAGCGCTCTACAAGTTGGGTATCGCCTGAGAGCACTCGTGGCTCCTTATCAGCCTCAGTTCCGAAAACATCATAAACCAGATCCATCGGGGTCTGGATCAAAACCAGTTTCATGTACCAACGCTCCCAATTGTGGAAACGAAACGACGCTTGTTAAAGTTCAAAATATATTGTTTATGGAGGATATTGGAGCTTCCGGTACAGAAACAATCTATAAGGAATTCCACCTTTTATACAAGAATTTCCTATTAATTCTTCCAAAACCTTTGTATCTTTGGGTTTGTGCCGTTTCGGAGCGAGGTCGAGGCAGCGCTATGAAGTGCCCATATTGCGGATTTTTGAAAGATCGAGTGGTTGATTCGCGTGAAAGCCGGGATGGAGATTCAATCCGGCGTCGACGTCAATGCTTGAATTGCGCTCGCCGGTTTACGAGCTATGAGCGCAGTGATGAAATACCATATATGGTCGTGAAGAAGGATGGCGGCCGCGAAAGACTCGACCGGAATAAAATTTTAAATGGGCTTCTTAAAGCCTGTGAAAAACGTCCTGTCAGCCTCACACAACTGGAAAAGATCGTTGATAAAGTTGAACAGACCGTACAGGAAAGTCCTGAGCGGGAGCTGGAATCCGTTAATATCGGGAAAATTCTTCTTTCAGAGCTCAGGCAAATAGACAAAGTTGCTTATCTAAGATTTGCTTCAGTTTACCTCGAGTTTGAAGATGTCAGTGAATTTATGACTGAGATCAACGAACTGTTTGAAAAAAAACAGTAATTCAACGAGGGAGCAAGAAGCCGCACGAGATCTTTTCTACGGTTGTTTGAGGATATCGTTCTGAGCAGCCCTAATCACAAAGCCCTAACGAACTTCTTGCCCCCCTCGTAAATATGATTCAGAATTCTTGTAGTTAAATCGTCCAGGCAGGAAAACAAATGGTTCTTAAGAAAGCAGCAAAAAACGCGAAAAATCCTTTGCCTAAAGCCTCTGCAAGGCATTCCTCGGATCTTTTGTTGGATAGAGATGATGGTCTGAATCCTCTTTCCATTGGATCCTGGATTCCTTCTGTGGACAAATGTCAGACAGAAAGCCATGTTGTCATTCGTGTTGAACTTCCGGGTGTGAAAGCTTCAGATATATGGCTAAGTATCAAAGGGGAAAACCTCCATATCCAAGGGATTAAAAAGGAGGCCCTCCCTTCTCGAAAACCTATTTGTTATTACTGTTTGGAACGGAATTACGGCAAATTTGACAGAACCCTGCATATAAGCTGGGATGTGAATCCGCGGCAAGCTCATGCTCATCTGGACAAAGGGATACTTACTATTGAACTGCCTAAGTTGAAGGATCGACGGGGAGAAACGGTAAAGATCAAAATAGCCGAAAAATGATTTTGATACTTTGACTTTCGATTCGAATCGGAATCAAGGATTTGCAAGGGTAAATTGAATGCAAACAATAGCATCCAGATCTGCCCAACCCAGGCGCTGAGGTGAAAGGACTTTATGTCTGCTCCGGAAATGAACGAAAGCGGGTCTCAAAAGGACGATGTACTCACGCAGGATGAGCGGATTGAAATACCAAAAATCCTGCCTGTTTTGCCTATGCCCGATGTGGTTACCTATCCCTATACGATTGTTCCGCTCCTCGTAACTTCTGATAAGGGAATCAAGGCGGTCGACCAGGCGTTATCTGAAAGCCGAATGATTTTGCTCGTAACGCAGCGGGATCAGGCAGGTGAGAGTCCTACTTCCAAAGATATGTACGATATCGGGACTGTAGCAGCAGTCATCCGTATGCTCAAATTGTCGGAACAGAAAGTTCGTGTTTTGGTCCAGGGAATCGCAAGAGCAAAAGTGCAGGATTGGGAGGAGCAGCTTCCTTACATTCAGGCGCATATTCAAGTTTTGGAAGAGGGAGTTCGGGACATCGCAGGAGTGCAGCTTGAAGCTTTAATGCGGAATGTAAGCTCTGCGCTCGAAAAAGTAGCGACGTTGGGAAAGAATATCTCGCAAGAAGTAATGGTCATTGCGGCTAATCTGGATGATCCAGGTCGGTTGGCGGATTTAGTCGCATCCAACCTTTTGCTGAAAGTTGAAGATGCTCAAGAGATTCTTTCTATCCTCGATCCTTCAAAGCGATTGAAGCGTATCAATGAACTGCTTGCCAGAGAATTGGAGTTGTTGACAGTTCAACAACAAATCAACACTCAAGCCAAAGATGAAATCGACAAAGGCCAGCGGGAGTTCTTTCTTCGTCAGCAGCTCAAAGCAATCCAAGGCGAATTAGGTGAAGGCAATGAGCTTGCAGAAGATATTGACACCTACATAAAAAAAGCGGATGAGGCGAAACTGCCCAAGGAAGCTCGCGAGGAGTTCGATCGGCAGGTGCGGCGGCTCGAGCGCATGGCGCCCGATATGGCTGAGACCGCAACAGTCCGAACCTATCTGGATTGGATGGTCAGTCTGCCCTGGAGCTGCCAAACAAAAGATAATCTCAACCTCAACAAAGCCCGGAAAATACTGAATGAAGATCATTATGGCCTGGATAAGATAAAGGCCAGGATTATCGAGCATCTTGCAGTGCGCAAGGTGAAACAGGACAGCAAAGGGCCCATTCTCTGTTTTGTCGGCCCGCCTGGAACAGGCAAAACATCCTTGGGCAAGTCTATTGCCCGCGCTCTCGGCAGATCTTTTGTCCGCTTAAGCTTGGGCGGCGTTCACGATGAAGCGGAAATCCGTGGACATAGGCGAACTTATGTGGGGGCAATGCCGGGAAGAATCATTGTGGGTTTGCATCAGGCAAAATCGAAAAATCCGGTCTTTATGATGGATGAAGTCGATAAACTGGGCGCAGATTTTCGTGGCGATCCTTCATCGGCATTGCTCGAAGTTCTCGATCCCGAGCAGAATAACACCTTCCGAGACAATTACCTGGGAGTTCCCTTTGATCTTTCTGATGTCCTCTTCATAACAACCGCCAACATACTGGACACTATCCATCCGGCATTCCGGGATCGCATGGAAGTCATTTTTCTCTCGAGCTATACCGACGATGAAAAGATCGCTATCGCCAGCCGGCATATTCTTCCTAAGCAGCTGGAAGCTCATGGCTTGACCAAAGATGATTTGGCTATTTCGGATTCAATGCTTCGAACCATTATTCGCGGGTACACTCGAGAAGCAGGCCTTCGGAACCTGGAACGGGAGATTGCAGCAATTTGCCGCAAAGTAGTCATGAAGGTTGCTACAGGCAGACGGAAACGGATGGTTCTGACTCCTGCAAAACTAAGGAATTACCTGGGGCCGGCGCGCAACATGCCGGAAGAACGCCTCATACGTGATCAGGTTGGCATTGCCACCGGACTCGCCTGGACGCCCGCTGGAGGAGAGGTGCTTTTTGTAGAAGCTCAAGCTATGAACGGCAAAGGGAACCTTATCCTTACAGGACAGATGGGTGATGTGATGAAAGAATCCGCCCACGCAGCCCTGAGTTACGCTCGAGCTCATTCCAAAGAATATGGGATTGCCGATGATTTCTTCGCCGTTCACGATTTTCATATTCATATCCCTGAAGGGGCCATTCCGAAAGACGGACCGTCTGCCGGAGTCACTCTCGCGGCAGCCCTCATTTCGGCTTGTACCGGGCGCCCGGTGCATAAAAGCATTGCTATGACTGGTGAAATAACATTGCGCGGCGATGTCCTGCCGGTCGGCGGCATAAAAGAAAAAGTCCTGGCAGCGCACCGAGGCCGAGTCCGTACAATCATGATTCCACGCCCGAATCAAAAAGATCTGCAGGAAGTGCCTAAGCAATTGCGTAAGGAGTTGGAGGTCGTGCTGATCGACAAGGTTACAGACGTCCTCCGTCGTGCTCTCGTATAAGGACGAAAACCTGTAAGGGGAAAACCTGGAGAAAACCTGGAAAACCTGGACACCCATTGTTTGTTTAGGCAAAGGATTTAGCCCGCATTTCTCACCAATGGGGGGCGGCGGGGGCAACCCTTCGACAAACTTGATTGATTATCCGAAAATTTAGCCAGGATCTGTATTATTCGACTTTTCGCAAGGAATATTAATATCGAAAAAATGCGATATATTATTAAAAATACGTGTTTTCTGCTGTAATTGACACACTTCGGCGCACATCCAAATTAAAAATAAGTGACAGTCTGAAAAATTTCAGCAACGAACCATTACGGCCTGCAGATTGCGATAAATCTGAGCAAACAGTTCCGCGTACGGATATCCGCCAGCCAGGGCAATCCATACCTTGCGCACCGTGACTTTCACTTGTGCGCCTATTTTCAGCAACTTCAGCCGAATCGTGTTGCATTGCGCCGTCGCCATTGGCGTGCTCTTCAATCCGAGACGCCGCAATGCCTGCATCAACATGTAAGCAATTGATGAAAAATAAAGACGCAATTGGTTCGCTCTCATCTTGCCAGTGCTTGTGCGATCGGCAAATAGATACAACTGCTGTTCCTTGATGCGGTTTTCCATGTCCCCGCGACCACAATACATTTCTTCGTACAGGACGCGGGCCTCCATTTGTTGCATGCCAATGGATGTCACAATAAACCTTGGGTTGGCTCCCTTGTCCAAGTACTCAGCCTTCCCAACTACACGGCGTTCCTGATTCCAGCTTTCCCGTGTTTCATAACTAAAGTCCTTGAATACACGTGACGCCTTTTTACTCTCTTCATACTGAGATTTCGCCTGTTGAAGTTCTTCCGCAATAATCGCGTTCAGCCGGTCGTTCTTGGCCAAGCCGAATACATAATCAACATTCTCCGATTCGCACCAACTCATGATACCGTCCCGGCAAAAACCGGAATCTCCGCGCACAATAATCTTCACAGCAGGCCAAGCTTGTCGGATCTGTCCAACGATCCGTTTCAATTCTTCCACTGTTCCTTTGGCCCCATCAATATTGCTCAGCCTTAATCTGGCGCAGAGCAGAAACTCCCCACAAAATATGTATAGAGGCAAATAGCAGTAATTCATGTAATAACCGTGAAAGAACCTTCCTTCCTGGTTTCCGTATAATGGATCATCCGTTGCGTCCACATCCAGCACGATCTGTTCCGGCGCTTTGTCATGCGCTTGCAGAAACACCTCTACAAAATGTCGATCGATCTCCTCCGGTTTCATAATGATTTTTTTATATCGCTGTTCCGCCGCTGTAGGCTGGGCGGCTGTGAGTTCCAGCCGATTCAGCGTGCTCTTGCCTGCCATCGCTTTCCCTTTGTCCTGTTGCCGGATTCGGTCATTGCCCTCCGGATCCTCTTTCCCCACCAGCACCGCGAGAAGAGGATCGCGCCTTAATTCATCATGATCATTGAGATCTTCATATCCCAAAGCCAAACCATAAATGCGTTGCGCCACCAATTCAGCTACGCTGTGTTCGATCAGATCCGGATTCCGTAAATCTGTAAAGCATTGTGCAAATCCTTTGATGATGCCGGTTCGTTTCTCGGTTTCTCTTAAAAGAAGACCTCCGGCATCCGATGTGATATTGCCGCCGTCGAATTTGCTTATGATTTCTCGTTTTCCTATTGCGTGAAATTCAAGCTGGGATGGTGTACACTGTGTTTCCATAAGGCTGGCTCCTTTAATTGGCTCAAGTTGTTCTGAACAAACTTCTTATGCCATAAAAGGCCAGCCTTTTCCAGTTTATTGGTGAGAAATGCGGGTTAGGCAAAGGACACCCATTGTTCGATGAAGGAGGAATGGGAAAAAAATCCTGGAAAATCCTGGACATCCATTTATTTGTTTGAGGAAAACAATGGATGTCCACCTTTCGTCCACCTTTCGTTTTAGAGACTTAACGTTGGAGGCCTAACGCGCTTCAGCGGACGGCGCAAACTACGCGCCTCCGGATTAGTTCAAACGTTAGATGGACAATAGCGCTTTGAACGTTGTCATCGGAAGAAACACATCCATGCCTAAAAAACCGGCTCAGCCGATGAGTGAAAACCGGATCATCCAACTGTTGCAGGATTATTGTCCCAAGGGCGTTCCCTTGCTGAAAAAGGGCATAGGAGATGACGCCGCCGTAATCCTTCCGGGAAAAGCACGAGAATATTGGGTCGTCACTACGGACCTGCTACTGGAGAATATTGATTTCCGCAGAGATTGGACCACTCCCGGCGAGTTGGGGCACAAATCGCTTGCCGTTAATTTGAGCGATTTGGCGGCTATGGGCGTTCAACCCCGATTTTTTACCGTCTCGCTGGCGCTTCCATCCGACTTCTCGGAGAAATGGATTCTTGATTTTTATAAAGGACTGACAAAACTGGGCGGCTCGAAAAGCGCCTGGCTTATAGGAGGAGATCTCTCCCGGTCAGAAAACGGCATATTAATCTCAATTACTGCTATGGGAGAATCTCTAAAACGTAAAGTTATTTACCGGTCGGGAGGCAAGCCGGGCGATCTTTTATATGTGACCGGCAATTTAGGCGTATCGGCAGCCGGATTGAAGCTTCTACAGAACGGATGCGAGCGCCCGCGCTCACATCCGCAACGAAAAGCGATTCATGCGCACAAAATGCCTGATCCGCGTTGCGAAACAGGTCTATGGCTGGCTCAGTCCGGTTTTGTCCGCTGTATGATGGACTTGAGCGACGGTCTTTCCATGGATCTCCCTCGTATGTGTTCAGCAAGCGGCGTTGGGGCTGAAATTGACGCCGGCCGGCTTCCCGTTTTCTCCATGTCATCCCAGTGGGGATGCGATCCTATAGAGCTGGCTTTAAATGGCGGCGAAGATTTCGAGCTGCTTTTTGCGGTTCCTAAAGCGAAAGCTCGATCCTTTGAAAGAGCCTATCCGGTAAAACTGCCCAAGATTTCGAATATCGGCGCAATGACGGACGCTGTAAATTCAATAGGGCTGCACACTGCGGGCAAAGACCGTCGTCCGATGATTGAACGCGGTTTTGATCATTTTCGTTCTTATTGATAGGGAGTTGCAGCGCTCACCACAAAAAGATCTAATCCTTTTACAATTTACGATTTACAATTTACGATTGAAATGGCGATTGTGGTTGCAATGTCATAAATGCGCAATGCTCCAGAACGAGGGTTTATGCCGGAAAACGAGGATAAAGACATCCTGCAGGCTTCATCGATTTATAATTTGGAAAGTCTTCTGGGGCATAACTTTAAAAATCCGAAACTGCTTCTCCAGGCCTTGACTCACAGGTCTTTCGTAAATGAGCATGAAGGAGACAACCTGCGAAATAATGAATCCCTTGAGTTTCTCGGCGATGCAGTTTTGGGATTCCTTGTCAGTTCACGGATTTTTCGGGATTACCCGGATCTTACCGAGGGCGAACTTAGCAAGATAAAAGCTTATCTCGTCAGCGCAGCGAATTTGGTAAAGCTGGCAGAGAGAATTCATCTCGGTGATTTTATATGCCTCAGCCGAGGCGAAGAGAAAACCGGCGGCCGTTCCAAACGAGCTATCGTGGTGGATGCCTATGAAGCGATCATCGGCGCCATTTACCTGGATGGAGGCGTTGAAGCGGCTTCGGAGTTTGTAGGGCGTCAGGTGGAGGAATTTCTTGAGGGGCTGGATCTTAAGCATCTGACCTACGGGGATTTCAAATCCGCCCTTCAGGAATATCTCCATAATCTTGGCCTGACCGAACCGGCTTATTGCGTTGTTGATGAGCTGGGTCCGGATCACAGGAAGACTTTTGTGGTCCAGGTTCTTGTGGATGGCGAAGTAATTTCCGGGTCTTCGGGTCGTACCAAGAAAGAAGCTCAACAGTCAGCCGCCCGGCTCGCACTGGAGAATCTGAAGAGCAGTCATAAGTAGTCGGTGGTCAGAGCTTCCATCTGAGAGCGCCGGTGCGCGTATTTCCAGCTTTTTCCAATTCGGTCAGCAGTTTATGAGCTTCTGAATTTTGCGGATCCCACTGCAGCACTTCTTTCACCTTGATCTCGGCTTTCCTGGGGAGCATTACTTTGATATACAGCCTGGCCAATGCGAGATGACTGTCTGCGGACAGGCTTTCGAGTTCGATCGCTTTTAAAAAATGTTGTTCCGCACTTTTCCTTAATTCAGAAATTTCCGATTCGGCCAGCCCAAGGTAGTAATTGTAGCTTGCTTTTTGGGAATTGAACCATACGCAGCTTTTTAACTGTTCGACAGCTTTTTTAAAATCTCCCCGGGCAAGCGAAACGCGCCCTTCCTGGAAAACGGCTTCAACCTGAGCCTCTTCTTCGGATTTGGCGGCTTTGGCTTTCAAAGCCGCATCCAATTGACTTTCTTTTACCAGACGCGTCTCATCATAATTGGCGCGCGCCAGGGGATCTTTTAAGGTTGTATAAGCTTTATTGATAAACGTAAAGAGCTGTTCAGCCTTGGCGCGATCTTGGACGGAAAAATCCTTTGACTGGAAATGATCGGGATGAAACCGCTTCGCCAGTTCATAGTAGGCAGCTTGTATTTCCGCCTGTTGCGCGTCGGTTTTGACAGACAAAACTGTGTATGCGTTTGCAGTTTCGAAATGCAAGATCATATCCTCGATTTCCATAATAAGAGAATTCGATTTACCAAAGGAGACGTTCTTGGGTTCAAGCTTTACCAGACCAAGAAGGAAAAGGCGCATTATAAGTTCTTCGGGAGAGGCTTCTCCGGCGGGAATAAGAGAAAGCAAATCGGCGGCAGCCATATTTTCGCTCAATAATGAGCAGACATAAAACTCCTCTTTATTCAATGGGAACCATGCCTCTTCTCGACTTAAAGATTGGTTGAGGACGAGGTTTCCAGCCAATAATTCGGAAGATAATTGTACAGGGCGTTCTTTGAACGCTTGTCTTGCTGCCAGGACCAGCAATTCGGGCAGGGCATGGCTTAGATTCAATTGATAACGAACCACGTTCTCGCCGGGATAAAGATGAATTGTTGGGTCGTCCCACTTCAGCAGCGAAGCCAAAATGACCAGCGCCTGTTCGCGTCTCCCGTTTATAAGAGTTCGAGCGTCGCAAGAACAAACTTCCATGATGGCTTCTTCGCTTGTTTTCCCGGCTTTCATTGAGGAGGTGATGTCTTTCAGTTTTTCTTTAGGTAAAAGTTCCGCGGCAATCATAATTCTGGCTAAATGTTCTTGAGGCAGATTGCTTTCGGCGTAAACCAATAATCCTTGCTTTAGCACCAGCTGTTTTTTTTCTTTAGCCTGTTCTATTCGCACGACTCCACTGCTATGAGTCTTATGCAGCTCTAATAATGTTTGGATAAGGATTGATTTCCCGGCCATATCTTTCATCGTCAGACTTCGTTATTTATCGGCGTATTTTGAGCGTTTCGTGTGTTTATCTGAGGCGACCGGAAAGATACCAGTAGCCCAGAAGAGCTAAAGTATCATAGGCGCTGTGCGCAACAATAGGTGCAATCAGGCTTCCGCGAATCAGGTATATCAGGCCGAATATAAAGCCATACGCCGTAGCGACGACCACTCCCTGCACCCCCTGAATATAATGTCCTGCCCCGAAAGAGAGACTCCAGAGCACCAGGCCCAAGCCTGCGCCGCCAAGATGTTGGTGAAACCGTGTAAGAATAAAAGCGCGCTGCAATTCCTCTTTTATTCCTCCGGCGATTAAAGCAGAAAATATAAAAAAAGCCAGCTGTCTAGGCGTATGAATGATTTCTGTAAGCGGATTAATTTCTAAATAGTACTTTGGGAAATACTCTCGAAAGATAAAGGAAACAAATGCATTGATAATAAAGAGAAAGGGAACGAGTATTATTCCTAGGGTGACATTCGGACGCCACCTGTCCCAGTATAATCCTAAATCCCGGATGCGTTCATGGTGGAGCTTTAGCAACAGCGCTAGAATTAAAAAGGTGATTCCGGATTCAATCAAAAGGAAAAACGCTGTGGAAAAAGCGTTTGTCATCAGACCGGAGTTTTTTCCTTGAAAGGCATTAAAGGGCAAAACAGCTAAAATGCTCGAAATCAAGCCCGAAATCAGCAGGACTTCCAATAGGGCTTGAATTCGATCCATCCAGGTTTTTTGAGGCGGATTTGGGTCCCAGATTGGATATTCCATGTCTAGACCCTAACAGCTGAATGAATTGCAGTCAATCGAGATGCAGCTATATTCTATATTATCAATCATTTACTGTGAATTCACGCGCGTGCCGGTAAAAGATGAACCTTTCCCATCGAAATATCATCAAAGTTGATGGTTGGAAATTAATATGCAGGCGTGCAAGAATAGGCGTATTAAACAGGATGGCAGTATTATGCTGCTTAAGGTTTTGTTGATTTTTGCCACTTTAATCCCGTCCATAGGCTGGACTGCCGGGGAATCCATTATCCCCGAAGGCACCCGGATTACGCTGCAGTTGAATGATCCGTTAAGTACGAAGCGCAATAATGAAGGAGACGCTTTTAAAGCCATCGTAGTGAAGCCTGTTTCTCTAGGAGATCGGATAGTAATCCCCAAGGGAAGCGTTGTAACAGGCAGCATCTCACGAATTAAGCGCCCTGGTGTAATAAAGGGAAAATCGTTGATGAATCTTCTTTTTCAATCTATCAATATTCCCGGCTACGGAGAGCATCCAATTGTTGCCAAGCTCGAAGGGTTGAATGATGAAAATGCCTCGGGCATTTATCCGGAAGGAACAATAAAGGGAGAAAGTTCGAATAAGCAAGATATCGGCAGGATTTTAGCGCCAGGCATCCTTGGAGCCGGCATCGGGGGCCTGGCCGGTGGTGGAAAAGGCGTCGCGATAGGGAGCGGAGTCGGCGCTGTCGCAGGAATTGCCACCGTTTTTTCCACCCGGGGGAAAGATATTGAGCTCAGCCGTGGAACGCCCCTGATAATTTCACTTGAACGCCCTTTGACTATTGCCGCCGATATTGAGAGCGATACCGCCAGGAATCGTTGATTAATAATTGGTATAATTGGTGACAGGCACGAATTATACCAATTATAATCTGTGAATTTTGAGGCGTTTTTTTTACTGGCGGCGAATTATTTCCTTTCCTCCCATGTATGGCCGAAGCGCTTCAGGAATGACAACGGAACCATCCCGCTGTTGATAATTTTCGAGAATTGCCAGCCAGGTTCTGCCAATAGCTAAGCCTGAACCGTTAAGCGTGTGGAGGAATGAACGCTTGCCGTTATCGGTTCGGTAGCGAATGTTGGCCCGCCTGGCCTGGAAGGCTTCGAAATTGCTGCATGAGGAAATTTCGCGGAAACGATTCTGGCTGGGCAGCCACACTTCAATATCGTAAGTTTTGGCGCTTGAGAATCCCATATCTCCGGTGCATAGCACTATAACCCGGTAATGAATCCCCAGCCGCTGCAAAATGTCTTCGGCATCGCGAGTCAGCGATTCCAGTTCATCATAGGAAGTGGAGGGTTCTACGAATTTTACCAGTTCGACTTTATTGAACTGGTGTTGGCGTATCAAACCGCGGACATCTTTTCCGTAAGAACCGGCTTCGCTTCGAAAACAGGGCGTGTAGGATACGAATTTTTTCGGAAGTTCCGCTGCTTCCATGACATCGCCCTGATAAATATTGGTCACTGGAACTTCTGCCGTTGGAATCAGGTAAAAATCGGTTCCCTCCACCTTGAATAAGTCCTGGGCGAATTTAGGAAGGTTTCCGGTGCCGAAAAGGCTTGTGGAATTGGCCATCAGGGGAGGCATTGCTTCTACATAACCATGCTTTTTTGTATGAACATCCAGCATGAAATTGATTAGAGCTCTTTCCATCAACGCCCCGTCTTTCAGCAGGAGAGAAAAGCGAGCGCCCGCAATTTTCGCCGCGCGATCCAAGTCTAAAATTCCCAGGGAGACGCCAAGATCGACGTGGTCGAGAGGAGTAAAATCGAATTGCGGAGGGCTTCCCCATCGGCGCACTTCAACATTGGCGTTTTCGTCCAGCCCCACCGGAACGGAGTCGTTGGGAAGATTGGGAATGTTGTGCAAAAATGAATTCAACTTTTCCTCGAGCATCTTCAACTTTTCTTCAATGGATTTGATCTCGCCGGAAATTGCTTTCACTTTTGCCTGTTGGGCTGCAGTATCGTTGCCTGCCTGTTTCATCTTCCCGATGGCTTCAGACGCTTCATTGCGTTGCCGGCGCAGCTCCTCGCTGCGCAGCACAACGTTCTTCCATTCAGCATCTGCAGCCATGAGCCCGTCCAGAGGGCACGCGCCTCCTCTGGAGGCCAACCGTTCACGAACAAGATCCAAATTCTCACGAATAAAAGTTTTATCCAACATAATGGATCCTTCCCAAGGGATTCTTTAGATTCTTAACTTTCAATCAATCTGACCCCAGCTGCATTCTACCATTGACAATGAGGGATGCCATTGTTTCAATCAATTTTTTAAAACTATGACTGGACGTGCGCCCGAATGCTTGGCCATATTCCGTGAAAGGGAAATATGAGAATACTTGTGATTGGTTCCGGTGGAAGAGAACATACCCTGGTTTGGAAACTGCGTCAGAGTCCTCGGGTTCGCGAAATTTTTTGTGCGCCTGGAAATGCCGGAATTGCCCGACTTGCGCGTTGTGCACCGCTGCAGGCGGTTGATTTCCCGGCCATATCGGAATTCGTTCGAAAAGAAAGAATCGATATGGTGATCGTAGGGCCCGAAGCTCCTTTGGCTTCAGGGCTTGTGGATCATTTGAAAGCGTTGGGCGTCAGCGTCCTTGGTCCGGTTCAGACTGCCGCCCAATTGGAATCCAGCAAGGTTTTTGCCAAAGATTTTATGGCTCGGCACAAAATACCTACCGCCGCATATGCAGTTTATAAGGACAGCAAGGCGGCTCTTGCCTTCCTGGATTCGTCTGAGGCGCGCTTCCCTATTGTCGTTAAAGCGGATGGGCTTGCGGCTGGAAAGGGCGTTATCGTCGCTAAAATAGCTTCGGAAGCCCGGGCTGCCGTCAAGCAAATCATGGTGGATCGGGAATTCGGCTCGGCCGGAGACCAAGTCATCATCGAGGAGTGCCTTCAAGGAATAGAAGCATCCTACATTGTATTCACCGACGGCGAGACGGTTTTGCCGGCTGTGGCAGCCCAGGACCACAAAGCAGTTTTCGATAATGACGCCGGCCCCAATACGGGCGGGATGGGAACATATTCAACCGATGACATTCTAGGGCCGGAGCTCGAGAAGAGCGTGCTTAAGAAAGTGATCCAGCCTGTTATCACAGGAATGCAGTCGGAAGGATTTCCATTTCAGGGGATTTTATATGCCGGCTTGATGCTGACCGACCGCGGCCCTCAGGTTTTGGAATTTAATGTTCGGATGGGAGACCCTGAATGCCAAGTCATCTTGCCGCGTCTGCAAAGTGATTTTTCCGAGTTGTGTGAAACGCTTTGTCAGGGACGGCTGAAAAATTACAAGGCAGTCTGGAACGAGGGGGCTGCAGTATGTGTAGTGCTGGCTTCAGGCGGATATCCAGGCCGGTATGCCAAGGGGAAGGTGATAACAGGTCTTGAAATGGCCGAAGAAGATAAGCGGGTAGCCGTTTTCCATGCAGCGACGCGACAGGAAGGCGATAAATTTGTAACCGATGGAGGCCGGGTCCTGGGAGTTACGGCAGTGGATCGGGATCTTGCTTCAACAATAATGTTGGCCTACGAGGCGGTTAACAAAATCCATTTTGAAGAAATGCACTATCGCCGGGATATCGGCGCCAAAGGATTAAAGGGCTGGGGTCCTGGAAAGAGGGTGGAATGATGCAACCAAAAGTAGCAGTGGCGCTGGGAAGTGATTCCGATTTCCCGGTAATTAAAGAAATGCTTCAGCTCTTGAAAGATTTCGATATCGAACATGAGCTTGTCATCTCAAGCGCGCATCGCTCGCCGGACCGCACCCATAAGTATGCCGCCGAATTGGAAAAACGCGGGATGCAGGTCGTCATCGCTTGCGCCGGATCCGCGGCTCACCTGGCTGGAGTCATCGCCGCCTACACCATTCTCCCTGTCATAGGAGTTCCCATCGATTCCTCGCCCTTGAATGGTTTGGATGCGCTGCTTTCTACCTCCATGATGCCTGCGGGCGTTCCGGTTGCAACCATGGGCATCGGAAAAGCAGGCGCCAACAATGCGGCAATCCTGGCGGCGCAAATCCTTGCTCGAAATGATTTTCGTCTGGCCCAGAAGCTGCACGAGTATAAAAAGAAACTGGCCGACAAAGTGGAGCAGCGGGACAGTGAATTGAAGAAGAAAATGGAGACGCTGCCCTAATTTCCTCTTTTCACAGGTATACGCGGGGTACGCGCGTGTTGATATTGGTCAGAATTTCGTATGGAATCGTTCCGGCCCATTCGGCCAGATCCTCGACGGCAATTCTTTCGCCGCCCGATTCTCCCAATAGTATTGCCTCGTCCCCGTTGTAGGCTGAATCCCCTTCGATGTTGATCATTATTTGATCCATGCAAATTTTGCCGACCTGCGGATATTTCTTGCCCCGAAGGATAACCTGCGCCCGGTTGGACATGCTGCGAAAATAACCGTCCCCGTAACCGACCGGAACGGTAACAACTCGCACAGCATGGTTCGACTGCCAGGTTGAGCCATAGCTGACCGGATGTCCGGATTTGACCACCTTGAAATAGACTACGCGCGATTTCCATGCCAGCGCCGGTTGAACTTCTACTGTGCGTGGAGCCTCCGGCGATGGATAGACGCCATACAGCATGATCCCCGGCCGTACCATATCGAGATAGCTCTCCGGGAGTTGGAGCACTGCCGCTGAATTGGCGATATGGCGCATCGGCATGGGCAGGCTGTGGCGTTCGTAGAAGCGCAATACCTCATAGAAGCGCTCCAATTGAAGCCTGGCATACGCCAGGTCCTTGGAATCCGCGTTGGCAAAGTGTGAAAAAATGCCTTCGACTTCCACGTTAACGCATTTCAGTGCGGATTCCTGAAGCGATTGGGCGCTGTAATAATGAACGCCAATACGCTCCATGCCCGTGTCGATTTTCAAATGAACTTTGGCTTTCACCTTCATCCGGCCCGCCACAGCGTCGATCTGTTGCAATCGTTCAACAGACGAACCCGTCAGGGTCAGATTATATTGAAGATAGCGATGGATCTGCTCGCGCCAAATGCCGCTCAGGACAATGATCGGAGCTGTGACGCCCAGTTCGCGCAATAAAATTCCCTCTTCCAGGACGGCAACCCCTATATAATCGGATTTCCCGGCGAGGACTTTGGACACTTCCGCCAGACCATGTCCGTAAGCATTGGCTTTTACTACCAGCATTACTTTCGAAGGAGCGACTTTTCGCTTAATCGCCGCCAGATTGCTTTCCAAGCGTTTCAGGTTCACTTCCGCCCAGGTTGCCCGGATGCCGCCCTCAGCAGAAATCGCTTCAGGATCGATATTCATGAAAGCTATTATCCTTATTTCGCTGTAAAATTCAAATTCGGATGTTTGAAAGAGCAAGGAAGCCTTGGGAGAACGGTTCGCATTTTGCATCATGCGCCCTGTCGGACGCAGAAAGCTGATGAAATGGCCATCCCTATTGACAAGTCGAAGGAAAAATATAGTTCATATTTCCTATCCTCTACCGGAATTTCGCTGAAGTCCGTTCCCCGGCTCACGCCTGGGCTCGTTCTCCATCTTCGCGACGGACTCAACGAACACGCCATTTCCTTCGAGCGTTTTCCCGTCACCCTTGGCCGCAAGCCCGAGAATGACATTGTCCTCAAGGACGCCCGCATTTCGCGTGACCATGCCAAGTTCATTTGCGAAGAGGGCGCCTGCTTCATCGTAGATGAGGACAGCCGCCATGGAACCTTCGTTAACGGCCAACGTATCAATGGCCGCATCGAAATTCATCCCGGCGATCGCATCCAGTTCGGCCCGAGCGTCACTGCTGTTCTACGAACCGCCAGTGAAAGAGATCCCCAGGTCCTCGAGCTCATCAGCCAGATCTATGTCCCGGCCGACAACAAGAGCTCGGAACTCGAAAAGCTGACGCTTTTCCTTGAAGCCGCCCGCGCTCTCAGCACCTCCAATGTTCTCCCCGATATCCTAAGCGTGTTGATTGAAAGCTGCCTCACCCTCACCGGGGCCGAGCGAGGATTCGTTTTCCTCCGCAATGCCGAAGGCGAGATGAAACTTGTCGCCGGACGCAACAACAAAAAGCAGACAATCCCTAATGACAAGGCTATCTCTCACTCCATCCTGCGCGACACCGTGGAATCGGCTGACGAATTCATTGTCGCCGATACCACCAAGCTCAGCGATATGGCCGCCCGGCAGAGCATCGTCGATCACGACCTTCGTTCCGTGATCTCCATCCCGCTTCGCATGACGGTTCAGAAGAACCGCGAAGGCCTCCAAATCGCCGAAATCCGCGGCGTCCTTTATTTGGACAGTCCGTTTGTCTCCCGGGACTTGTCGAAAGTGGATCACCAGATCCTTCGCGCTATTGCCAGTGAAGCGGCGATGCTCCTGGAAAACGCGGTTCTGATAGAGGCCGAAGAGGCTCACCGCCGCTACCAGAATGAGCTTTCCATCGCCGCCGTCATCCAGCAGGGACTCATGCCCGTCTGCCTGCCCGACGTTCCTTTCGCCCGCGTTCGCGCACGCAACATATCCTGCCGTGAAATTGGCGGGGACTTTTACGACATTCTCTACATCAACGGCAACCTCAACATCGTGCTTGCCGACGTCAGCGGCAAGGGCGTTTCTGCTGCGCTGCTCGCTTCCATATTGCAGGGCTTAATCTATTCGCATTTGATGGATGATCGCCCATTGAGCCTGGTCGCTTCCGTTATCAATCAATTTCTTTGTTCCCGTGATCTTGGCGGCAAGTATGCCACTCTCTTTCTCGGATGCATTTATCCCAACGGCAATGTCGAATGGATTCGTTGCGGCCATGTACCCCCGGTTCACATCCGGGGCGATCGGAGTATCAAGCGCTGGGAAGAGGGTTCTTTGCCTGTGGGCCTAATCCCTGCCGCGGAATTCGAAATGCGAACAGGACAACTCAAGCCTGGAGAACGCCTGGTGGTTGTGAGCGATGGCATCACCGAGGCCGAAAACGCCGATGGCGAACTGTTCGGCGAAGAGCGTCTCGAAAGCGCCTGCCAATCCGAGGACGCTTTCAAAAACATCATGGAGCAGGTCGCCCAATTCCGCGGCTCCGCGGCTCAGAATGACGATGTCACCCTGGTCGAAGTTTCTTGGACTGCATAAATCAACTGAATTGAGGAAAGCTCGTGTCAGCTAAGTTTTGCATATGGACTTTTGGCTGCCGCTGCAATCAAGCGGACAGCGCCGCCATAAGAGAAGACCTGCTCCGACATTCCATGTCCGAAAGTGAAACGCATCTGGACGCCGACTTCCTTATTGTCAACACATGTACCGTCACTCACAGGACAGATCAGCAGATCCGCCAGGCTGTTCGCCGTTTGCATCGGGACAACCCGGCGGCCGGAATCATTGTCACCGGATGCTATGCGGAACGCGATCCAAGCGCATTGGCATCCATCCAGGGAGTAGCGCTTGTCCTGGGCAATGTTGAAAAAGAACGTCTGGCGGATATTCTCAACCAATGCAAAGATGAAAATGGAGGCAATGTACAAGGGAAGATTTTTCATACTCCCATTGGATCGGCAACCCATTGCCGGGTTCGGCCTATGGCCCAAACCGGCGGCAAGACTCGCCCTATTGTCAAGATTCAGGATGGGTGCGATGCGCGTTGCTCCTACTGCATCGTCCCTTTCGTGCGCGGTCCGGGGCGAAGCGCACAAGCGGAAGATGTACTGGCAGAGATCCGGTCTTTGATCTGCAAGGGATTTCAGGAAATAGTCCTGACGGGCGTTCATCTCGGAAGCTTCGGACATGAGCCGGAGAGCCGGACCAGTCTCGTCGATTTGCTGCGCCGGATCGTCGAATTGCCCGGACTATGTCGTATTCGCCTGAGCAGCATCGAACCTATGCAATTCGATCACGCCCTGGTAAGACTTGCAGTCGAACATCCTGTTTTTGCTCATCATTTTCACATCCCTGTCCAGAGTGGATGCGACCGGATTTTGCGTCGGATGAGGAGGCCTTACACTACGGCGCAATTTCAGGATTTACTTCGGCATATTCGGAACGAAATCCCCGACGCCGGGATCGGCACGGATATCCTGACAGGATTTCCAGGAGAGACGGAGCAGGATTTTGCGGAGACTTGTGAGTTCATTCAAGATTTGCCATTAACTTATCTGCACGTATTCCCATTCTCGCCCAGGGAGGGCACAGCCGCCTATTCTTTTCCCGGCCGGATTCCTTCAAATGAGATGAAACGGCGTTTGGGCATATTACTTGAAATTTCCCGAACCAAGAATTTGCTTTTCCGCCGGCAGTTTATTGGCCGGATTCTGCCTGCCCTCACTCTTTCCAAAGATGAAAATATGGGAGACTCCGTCGTCCTTACGGGAAATTACATTCACGCACACGTTCCCGGGCTTGCTGTATCTCCTAATATTCTAGTAAATATCAGAATAGAGGACGTCCAGCCCAACGCAACTTACGCCGGCATAATCTGAGCGGCGGCGCGGGCGCTCCCTTCCAATGCCGCGCGACATTCGACTTCTCACCCGCACTCCTGTCGGTTTTATTGGCGAATGAGTGTCCTGCGTCACAAATTGAACCTGCCTCCGGGTCGAAAAAGAAACCGGAGTATCAGGATATGCTACTATCTTCCATATTGCAGATCCTCAATCAATATCAGCAGCCTCAGACTGCAGTTAAGTTAACTGCGGCCGCGGGAAAGGCCGTAGAAAAGACGTCTAATTCTCCCTCTCCCGCGATCTTTTCTGTTGAACAGGAAAATCCAGTAGAAAAAATCGAGTCGGAAATTGCCGCCGCAGCAGGTTTGCTGAGACCATTGAGTGTGGATCCAAACGTAACACAGGTTGCTTTGCCAGGACTGAATCTTGAAGAACTGATGCAAATAGTAGCAAAATTGAAGGAGCCCTATAAGTCACATATGCTCGATGTTTTCGAGTAATCTACTTTTCCAAAATGACTATTGCGACCGCCCATAGATCGGAATGGGAAAGACTTAGATGTATTCTCTGCGCTCCTTGAGTTTGGCTGATTTTTAAAGCTTCTCCGTGAAGCATCAGTTTCGGCGGGTCCTGCTGATCTCGTTGTACCTCTGCGTCCAGCCACGTCACTCCTTTGGCCCACCCTGTCCCCAAAGCTTTAAAGGCGGCTTCTTTTGCAGCAAAACGGGCGGCAAAATGCGGGGCGGGATCCCTATGCATGTTGCAGAACCGCCGTTCCTCGGGAGTGAATACTCTCAAGAGAAATCGATCGTTTTGCTTCTCAATTATTTTTCGGAGTCTGTCAATTTCCAAAATATCCACGCCGGTTCCCAGAATCATTGATTACTCCCAAGCAAGTTGACACGGGCTGGCGAAACGCCTCAATATGCGACTATGCAAAACGGCTTCGTATATCGTAAAAAAAATGGGATAGCCTACTATGGTTGCCGGGCTATTGAGGAACTATCTGTTTTTTATCACGGCTTTTCAACCCGGCACGGCGGATGGACGGATAAAAACGGATCCTCTTTAAACCTGGGCTACACGCATTGGGACTCCCCAGCGCGCGTCAATGCCAATAGACAGCGTTTCCTGACCGCTCTTAATCTGGATCAAACTCGACTTGCCACTCTGCGGCAAATTCATTCTGATCGCGTTCATATCATAGAGGATGTTTCGGTCCAAGGGAACCAATCTGAAGGCGATGCGCTCATCACCCGGACAGAAAACATTACGCTGGCGATCCAGACAGCCGACTGCCTGCCGATTTTGATTGCCGATCCCATGAAGAAGGTTGGGGCGGCTGTCCACTCCGGCTGGAGAGGTACGCTGGCGCGTATCCTGCAAAAAACCATTGTGGAGATGGAAAGAGCTTTTCAAAGCAATCCCGCACAGCTGATTGTCGCCATTGGTCCCGGGATTCGAGCCTGCTGCTTCGAAGTTGGCGAAGACGTTGCCGCGCCTTTTGAAAAGGAATACCCCGGTTGTCTCTTAACTGCCCCTGTAAATGCGCGTCGGGGCAAGTTTGCGCTCGACCTTCCCAAAGCGCTGGAAATCCAATTGAATCAGGCGGGAATAAAACCTGAAAACAGCTATGACCTTGGAACCTGCACTCGCTGCAATGTATCCGATTTTTTCTCCTTCCGTGCGGAAGGAGAAAATTCCGGCCGAATGATGGCTGTAATAGGAAAAGTCGGGTCAGGGCTTAAAAATTAATTTTCAAACCCTGATCCCTACTTTCTCTACCGGCGAGCATGCCGCATGCAGCCGAAACATCTTCTCCTCGAGGCCGGCGAATATTAACGGTTATGTGGTGGTCCACAAGGATTTTCTGGAAGGCCTGGATGCGATCTTCACCTGGAGCTTTCAACGGGACCCATGGATCTGCATTGAGCGGAATTAGATTGATCTTTTTCTTGAGCCCACGGAGCAATCGGACCAGCCGCTGTGCGTCTTCGGTCGTATCGTTCACTCCTTCAATTAAAACGTATTCGAAGGTGATGCGTCTCCTGCGTTCGAGTGGAAAACTACGACAAGCTTCCAGAAGAACCGCGAGATTCCATTTTTTATTGATGGGGATGAGCCTGTCCCGGACAGCATCCGTTGTCGCATTTAACGATATGGCCAAATTGGGGATCACCGGCTCTTCGGCTAATTTCTTTATGCCGGGAACTATTCCGGATGTGGATAAAGTAATGCGGCGTGGTGAGATGGACATTCCCTTGTCATCGGTCATGAGGTTTATTGCAGCCAACACATTAGGATAATTGAGCAACGGCTCCCCCATTCCCATTATTACGATATTGAGCCGTTTTGTACCCGTGCCCTGGTCGCCCCGCAGCGCCAGAATCTGTCCGACAATTTCGCCGGGAGTCAGGTTGTGTTTCATCGGCAGTTTGCCGGTGACGCAGAACAAGCACCCAACAGCACACCCCACTTGTGTGGAAATACAAAAAGTGTCTCTCCGGACCTCCGGAATAAAGACAGCTTCAACTTTTTGTCCCCCGGTCAGTTCCATCAAATATCGGCGAGAATTATCTTTCGAAACAAACACCTGTCGTACTGCAGGATATTCGACGACAAATTGTTCTTTGAGCTTCTCACGAAATGGTTTTGCCAGATCGGTGAATTGATCCCAGCCGCGGAGCAGTCGCTGATAAATTCCTGCATAAATCTGCCGAGCGCGATACCCGGGCTGATTCATGCCTGAAATAACCGCCTCAATTTCATTCAGAGTTTTTCCGACCAGGTTGATTTTATCCATGTTTGTTTCAGGCTTTCTCTTCAACAATACCATTTTCTGCAGCTTTTTTGTCGCCGCGAATGGCCCACGGTGATTTTGTTCAGGAATACTCGTTGTGGAGACCAAACTTCAGGAAATTGGAACAAATTTACCGTGGCGAATGGCTGCAGTTTGGTTGCGGGTTGGTGCGCTCTGTGGTAACAATAAAGTTCGTTATTATTTAGATCGAGCGGTTATGGATATTCAGAAACGAGAAATGAAAAACGGCCTCACCGTCGCGACTGAGGTTATGCCTCATTTGCGCTCCGCGTCTCTGGGGATCTGGGTCAAAAGCGGTTCAAGATTTGAAAGCGCCGCCAATTCAGGCATATCTCATTTCATAGAGCATCTTCTGTTCAAAGGAACCCAAACCCGTTCGGCGGCCAAAATTGCACAGGAAATCGATTCCGTAGGCGGCCAACTGAACGCCTTTACGGAGAAGGAGTATGTGGGTTTTTACGCCAAGGTTCTCGACGAGCATCTCCCTTTTGCCTTCGATCTGGTTTCCGATATTGTCCTGAATCCGACATTCCCTGCGGAAGAAATAAAGCGTGAGCGCAATGTTATTTTCGAAGAAATCAATATGGTGGAAGATTCGCCCCAGGAGCTGATACTGGATCATTACACCGAGAATTTCTGGAAAGGACACGCTCTTGGGTTGCCGATTTCAGGAACCAAGAAATCAGTAGCTGAAATTACTCGAAGCGATGTACGGAAACACTTTAAAGACAACTATACCGGCTGCAATATGGTAGTTGCGGTCGCGGGCAATATCCGGCATCGAGATGTATATAAGCTCGCAGAGCGCTATTTTTCGGCTCTGAATCCCGGCGTTCCCGTCGATCGTGGTTTGCCTCCTGCAATTTGCTCCGGCAGTTACATACGGCGCAAAGCTCATCTGGAACAGACCCACATTTGCCTGGGAACGACAGCGCCCACTATTGCTTCCGAAGAGCACTATTGCGCTCATCTGTTATGCAATATCCTGGGAGGTGGAATGAGTTCCAGGTTGTTTCAGAACATCCGTGAAAAACGCGGTTTGGTCTATACCATTTTCTCCATGTTGAATCTTTATCGCGACGCCGGCGCTCTTGTCGTATATGCCGGAACTGCTTCCGAGAAAGCCCCGGAAGTCATTGATCTCACCCTGAATGAATTTCGCCGCATGCGCGAGCAGCTCGTCCCTTCCCAGGAACTGAGGCGAGCGAAGGAAAACATCAAAGGCTCCGTAATGTTAAGCCTGGAAAGCTCCAGCAGCCGGATGACTAATTTGGCTCAGCAGCTGATTTATTATGGACGATTTAAATCACTGGAAGAGGTCCTGGGCGCTGTAGAACGCGTCAGCTCGAGTGAAATCCGGGATCTTGCCAACAGGATCTTCGACTCGTCTTATTTTAACTTAACGGCTTTAGACAGCCGGAATGTCAGAAACCTGAAATCCATAGCTATCAATGTGTGACTCATGGGTCTAAGCTTTACAGTGCTTGGAAGCGGAAGTTCAGGAAACACTACGCTGATAAGCGACGGATCCACTTACGTGCTGGTGGATCTCGGACTCAGCGGACGTGAAACTGCACGCAGGTTAAGAGAGTGCGGGATTGAGCCGGATAAAATCGGGGCAATTGTGATTTCACATGAGCATGGAGATCATTGCCGCGGCGCCAGCCCCTTCGCCAAAAACCTTGATATTCCGGTTTTCATGACGGACGCCACCTTCAGCACTTCCGGCATGACTCTCAATC
Source organism: uncultured Acidobacteriota bacterium (assembly GCA_964441405.1). Taxonomy (GTDB): domain Bacteria; phylum Acidobacteriota; class UBA6911; order UBA6911; family UBA6911; genus UBA6911. Next base: position 27,973 of record CAYTYP010000033.1, on the reverse strand, counting down.
CAAAAAAACAGCAGAGGATCCATTCCGGCGAGACCTTTGATTTTCACGGCATCCAATTCACATCTTTTGCGGTGCCGCATGATTCCGCGGACCCGCTGGGCTTTGTCGTCGAGAAGGATGGGATTAAAATTGGCATCGCATTGGACCTGGGTTACTTCTCCAACCTGGTGGTGGAACGGCTCAAGGATTGTGACGGAATAATCCTGGAATCCAATCATGACATTCAAATGCTAAAGATCGGGCCCTATCCCTGGTCGCTTAAGCAGCGGGTGATGAGCCGTCGAGGCCACCTCTCTAATGACGCAGTCGCACAGTACCTCGAGAACGATTTTGACGGAAAGGCCCGGCACGTCGTGTTGGCCCATCTTAGCAAACAAAACAATCTTCCGGAGCTGGCGCTGTTGTCGGCTCAAAGAGCGCTCGAGGGGCGATCCAGGCTGCTGATAAATCAGACCCGGCTCGATTTTGCGCACCCGGATCGGGTGGGGAGAACGACTGTTTTGTAGATGGAATTCAGAAGTCCGGAACCGGAATTATATCAACGGCGACGAAAGCTCGTTTGAGGAAAGGATTCTAGGATGATCGATCGATACATGCCGGAGGATTTTGCCGAAATCTGGTCGGAAGAAAATATGTTTCGAACCTGGCTCCGGGTAGAACTGGAGGTTTGCAAAGTTCTTGCCGAAAAGGGATGGATTCCAAAGGGGTCGATGGAAACCATCGAGAAGAAAGCGAATTTCTCAACGGCGCGCATCAAAGAAATCGAAAAAGTCACCCATCACGATCTTATTGCGTTTACCACCAGCGTTGCGGAATTTGTTGGACCTGATTCGCGATATATCCACTGGGGCCTCACTTCCACGGATGTTGTCGATACGGCCAGGGGTATACAGTTGAAACAAGCCGGCGAGAAGATACTGCTCGCCATCGATGAGCTGAGATCGGCCCTGGAAGAAAGGGCCAGAGAACATCGCAGGACGGTCATGATGGGTCGAACGCATGGGGTGCACGCCGAGATTACCACCTTCGGACTAAAACTGGCGGTCTGGTTTGACGAAATGCGGCGTAATCGCGAACGAATGAAACATGCGGTGGAAGCGGTTTCCGTTGGAAAAATCTCCGGAGCTGTCGGAACCTTCGCCCATCTGGATCCGGATGTGGAAGCGCGCGTTTGCGAACGTATAGGATTAAGGCCGGCGCCCATCTCCACCCAAACGCTGCAACGGGATCGTCATGCGGAGTTTCTTTGCAGCATAGCAATCCTGGGATGCTCCCTCGACAAGTTTGCCACGGAAATTCGACACCTTCAGAGAACGGAAGTGCGGGAAGTCGAAGAGCCGTTCGCCGCCGGACAGAAGGGATCTTCCGCAATGCCGCACAAGCGCAATCCAGTCAAATGCGAACAGGTATCGGGGCTTTCCCGCTTGTTGCGCGGCTACGCAGTCACCGCGCTCGAAAATGTCGCCCTTTGGCATGAACGGGACATATCCCATTCTTCTGCGGAACGAGTAATCCTGCCGGATGCAACTTCCTGCATCTGTTACATGCTGCGGGCCATGACGAAGATTATCCGAAAGATGGTTGTATATCCGGAAAGGATGCGCAAAAACATCGAGCGGACGCGAGGCCTGGCATATTCCGGGCAGCTGCTTTTGGACCTCACAAGAAAAGGAGTTATGCGCGAAGAGGCCTATCAATGGATTCAACGCTGCGCAATGAAAGTATGGGATGAAGATAAAGATTTCGTCCAGGCCCTCGAGGAAGATCCGGACATTACGAAAGTGCTTGCACGCGAAGAGATTCTCTCGGTTGCGAATCCGGATCTGCAGCTGCGCAACATCGACGCCATCTTTTCCCGCGTCTTCGGCGGCGGATCGTAGCTTCTAAAGAATATCCAGGAAAGGGGAAATAAAGGTATGGATTGGCGAACAATAATATTAGGGGCGCTGCTCTTGTTTTTGAACGGTTCCGTTTTTGCGGAGGACCTGGAAATTCCCACGGTGGACGGGCATTTGGGCGCATGCTCGGCGACATTTTCAGTGCTGGATAACGAAAACAAGCCTGTCTACAACGCCAAGATCACGGTGGACCTGCGTTATGGATTTTTGGGCATACGCAAGATGTCCCTTGAGGTCGGCACCAACAGCGACGGCAAAGCCCGTGTGGCAGGCCTGCCGGACAAGCCGAAAAATCCGCTCGAATTCGAAATTGTCAGCGGCCGAATTTCCAAGGAGATGACAATGGATCCGGCGGTAAAATGCAAAAATTCCGTTGAAGTGAAACTTGGCTCCCAGTGATGAAGCCGGAGGCATCCTTAGAGTTACTTTAGAGCAACTCTAATCCTCTCGATACTGATAACTGATTACTAAAATCGCGGACACTGAGGTCTTGCTCTGATATAATCCAACTGGTTTAAAAGAGGAAGGGCGCGTCCTGACATAAAAATATCTACCCTCTAAAGCGCCAAAGGATTGGATAATGAAATCAGGCAAATTCACCTGCATCCCTAGTATTGGATGCACGTTGCAGTAGAGTTATGAATTCCTCTGCAAAGCATGCTGGAGAGCTTATGACTACCTTGATAAAAAATGGAACGATTATTACAGCCACCGATACCTATAAAGCGGACATTCTGGTGAAGAACGGCGTCATTTCAGAAATTGGGCGCGAAATCTCGAAAATAGCCAGTGAGATTATTGACGCGGGAGAAAAATGGGTATTGCCCGGCGCAATTGACGTTCACACCCATATGGATACTCAATGCGATGGAATGACTACCGTCGATGATTTTGAAACCGGCACGGCGGCTGCGGCGGCTGGTGGAACGACGACGATTATTGACTATGCAGAGCACACTCCAGGAGCGACCCTTGCCCAAACCCTGGAGGATTGGAAGACAAAAGCGGGTTCGCGGTCTATAGTAGATTACGGTTTTCACATTTCTCTGAGTGAAGTCAATGAAGACATTTTGAGCCAGCTGCCGGCCATGGTCGATGCCGGTGTGAGCAGTTTCCACGTGAGGCTTGATGGCCATGGCGATCGGCACATCAATGACGCCGAACTGCTGGAATTCATGCAGCGAACGAACAATGCAGGCGCTCTTCCCTGCATCCATGCGGAAAACGGAGAAATTATCGATCTATTCTTGCGCCGGCTGGTTGCGGAAGGGAAGACAGCGGTTAAATATCTGCCCGCGGCTCGTTCTCCTGAAGTTGAAGCGCAAGCGACCGCTCGCACCGTCAGCATAGCGGAAATGGCTAAAGCTCCGATCTATCTGACAAACGTTTCGTCTGCGCACGCAATTGAAAAGGTTAAAGCCGCCAGGGACCGGGGGCAAATTGTGTATGCCGAGACATGTTCTCATTATCTGACGCTCGGCTGCGATCGGTATGAGGATTCGGAAGGGATTAAATACTACTGCACTCCGCCTCTTCGTCCCTCCTGGCATGCGGATGTGTTGTGGAAAGCAATTTCAAGCGGAGATATTCATGTAGTGGGAAGCGACCACAGAGCGTTCAATTACGCCGGGCAGAAAAACCTCGGGGAAGAAAATTTCACACAAGCGCCTCGTGGATTTGCCGGCATTCAGGAGCGGTTGTCGGTGCTTTGTTCGTCCGGCGTCTTTGCCAACAAAATCACCCCGAACCGGTTGGTGGATCTGGCCTGCACGTCTCCGGCTAAAATTTTTGGACTATTTCCCCGCAAAGGAACCCTGGCGGTTGGAAGCGACGCTGACATGGTGATCTTTGATCCCAAGGCGGAAATGGTTCTATCCAGATCCATGAGTTTGTCGCGATCGGATTATATTCCTTACGAGGGAATGAAAGTCCGCGGCACGACTTGGCTCGTGCTTCAACGCGGGAAAGTCATTGCTCGCGAGAGCAAAGTCATGGGCCGCCCGGGAGGGGGCGAGTTCCTGGCGCGCACAAGATACTGCGCTCCCTAGAGAATGGTGTTGCTCTGATGCGAGAGTGTCCACAATGTGGCAACGGTTATCCGGAGTCGTTCGAATATTGTCCAACGGACGGCTCCTGGCTGGGTGGAGATCCGAAAGACGGATCTAAAGGAAAAAGACCGGCTCAGATCAGAATCAGAACCTTGATGTTCGGGATCATGATTCTCGCTCTCGCTTCCGCGCTTTCGTTTACCGCTCTTTTTTTCTATCAATACTGGAAACCAAAATTCGGCAGCCTGGTTATCAAGACAACTCCATCCGGCGCTATTGTCACTATTGACGGGAGATTGCGCGGCGCATCCCCCATAGTTATTTCAGAGCTGCGCAGTGGAGGTTATGAAGTAAAGGCGGCCAAAGAGGGCTACAAGGAAATTGTCCGTCAGGTGACGGTCGTGCCTTACGCCACAGAAAACCTTCACTGGAATCTGGATCCAATAGTTCCGCAACTGACTAATGAACAATTAGCTGAAGTTGAAGCCTGGCGAAAAAAGCTCGAAAACGCCCAGCGAGAGAATATCCTGCTGCCTCCTCCGGATGACTACAACGTCCTCTATTTTGCCGATAAGATTCTTGCCATTGATCCTGCCAATGCCTATGCATTGGCAGTAAAAGGCAAGTTGGCCGACACCATCCGCCGCCTTGCGGAATTTGCTTATGCTCGCGAGGATTGGCTCGAATCGGAAAAGCAGTATAAGAACCTCGTATTGCTTTATCCCAAAGATTCCGACATCGAAGTTCGATTGACCGATATAGCTGCCAGGATCGACGAAAGCGTTAAAGACCACGAACAACAAATACTGGATTGGAAAACTAAAGCCGAAACGGCGATGCGGATCGGGAGCCTGCTTCCACCGGATAAAGATAACGCGCTCGATGCAATACGAAACATCCAGCGCCTGGACAAGAACAGTCCTTTTGTCCGGGAGGCTCTGGCGCATCTCAAAGAACTGCTGCAAAGCCGCGCGGACGCCAAAGCAGGCGGCTCCGACTGGCAGGGCGCTCGAAGTGATTTCCGGATGATTCTTCAGTTCTTTCCCGAAGACAACTACAGCAAATCACGGTTGACAGTTGTGGAAACCAAGCTTGTAGAACTGGCTCAAAGCGAGCAACAACACAGGCAACGTACTGCCGAAGAACAAATGTCGCGGACCCAATTAGCGGATCTGCGCCAATCCGCCCTTAATTCCTTTCGCGCCGGCTCTTACCAGAAGTCCATATCCGAATGGCAGGAATATTTAAAATCCGAATCTTCAAGCGACGAAGCCTATTTTTATATCGGGGCAAGCAATCAGAACCAGAAACAACTGGACACCGCAATCCTCAATTTTGAAAAATGCATCGCTTTAAATCCGAACAATATCCTTGCGCATCTGAACCTTGGGACGCTCTACGATTATCATCGTAATAATTACAAGGCCGCGGAAGAACATCTTCGAAAGGCGAAGGAATTGGGAGGCGCGGAAAAGTATAGCCCCGACCGGCTTCAATCAATGATTCAGGATCTGCGGGACCGGGCAAAAGTCAATACCATGCTTAAAGTGCCCTTCTCAGTTGAACACAAACACACCTTTTCCAGCTGCAATGGAACGCTTCGCTTTACTGAAGAAGGGTTGGAATTCAGAACGGCCGAGACGGACCATAGTTTTTACGAACCGTACAAAGGTTTACGCGCTTTTACGATCCTGGGGAATGAGCTGGTCATCAAAAACCGCAGCAATAAAAAGTATAATTTGCGCTTTATTAATGCGGCAGATGCAGAGCGGGTAAGAGCCTGGAACGCTTCCACCCGAACCATAGAGTTGAGCGGCAAAGCGGATTAGCAACGCCACTACAAGCCCTTGGGTCCGGTAAAAGAAGGGGGCTCCGTTGGATTCTTGCCCATACTCGGTTCGCGCTTGGGTCTCCGGAATACACCTACGATGCCGAAAATCAGAAAGCCGATCACTGCGCCTGCTGCAAGAGGAATGGGCTGGAGATAGCCTCGGACCTGGCGCACAAGATTTGAGGCGACCACAGAGCTTTCTTGCTGGAAAAATGAGATTTCGTCAGTATCTTTGTTGATCAGTCGAGCTGAAATGATAATCCGGGCGTCCTGAGATCCATGACTCCCGATACTCCACTGCCAGGTGGAACGATCCCTTTCCCCGACTTCGCGCAAGGAATCTTTTTGTTCCGGTTTGATTTCCATCAAAGTGGAACCTGAAGCCAAATCGATCCGCATTCGCAACCGTTCTCCGAGTGTGTGCAGCAAATACCGTTCTTCCTGTGTCGTCTTCACAAGATCGATGGATTCAGCGGAAAAGCCGACTTCTCCGGTTTTGTTTTTTCCAGGAATAATGTTCATCGGGAGTCGCCAATCCAGAGATCCCAGAAGCATATTCTTCAGATAGATATTTGCTTTTCCACTGCGCACTCCCGCCTCATTCTTTTCCTCGACGATGCTGGTCCGCAACGCCTTCACAACTTGGGAAAAGTCGTCAACTTTTTGTTTTGCCTTCTGCAGATCCGTGTATTTTCTTGCCAGAGAATCCTCACTGGAGGTGAGCGTTTTAATCGTGCTCTGCATTTTTTGATTGCCGGATTTCAGCTCTTCGTTATCCGCCAGGAGACGCGTATTCGCCGCCTGCTGGGCTTCCAGATGGGTCTTTGAAGAGGCGAGCTGATTGGCGACGCTCTCGTTTTCCTTTTGCAGCTTCCGGATTGCCTGGCCGAGGTCTGTTATTTGCGAGGCGAGATCCCGATTGGCTTCCACTTTAAGATTCAGGGAGCGTTGAATGCTCGCGAGCCCCTGCTGATATCCCTGGGCTGCTCCCTTTGCATCGCGAAGATTTTCGCCGAGCTTGGAAACCTGCATAGTGGATTTATCTATCTTATCCTGCAATGAAGCGTTGGCGTTTTTTAAACTGGACAGTTCGGATTGTTGAGATTTTACAGAAGACTCCAGTTTACGATTCTCGGTTTGTGATTGAGCCAATTGGCCGTTAACATCCTGCAACTTGTTTCTGAGGTTTTCAATTTCGCGTTGAGCGTCCTGAAAGGCAGGCACCTGGGGAGCGATTTTCTTCAGCGCCGCCTCGCGACTAATCGAAGCTGCGCCGGCAATGTCCCGAATCGAACGATCAAATTCCTGCTCAACAAAGGTGTGCTTGGAATCCTCAATGTCCGTATATTTCAGTCCTTCTGTGAATGTGGACTGAAGAGCGCGATTAAAAATCTCCCGGTTGGGAAAGGTTTCCTGCAAACTGCCGTCAAATTTGAAAATAATATCAACAAAACTTGTGGTTGCAATCGCTCCCATTCTGAATTTAATTTCGTCGCCGGCAAAATCGACGCTCAGGATTCGAAGCTGATCCCCCACTTTGTACAGGGGAGCGCCGAGACCTTGTTCGGTCCGAATTTTCTGATCGTTGATATGAACGATTTGCCTTGCCGAATAAATTGGAATTTTCAGGAAAACAGCTTTGTTTTCATAATCGCTTTTATATTGGTCCTGAGTCTTGCGAGATACGCCGCTAAAAGCGCTAAAGGCGCTCATAAGTATGAAAAAGGCAAAGAAAAATATCCGGCGTCTGAATTCAAGAGGCATTCGCATCGTAGGTCCTCGGATTAAATCTGCGAAGCAATGATATCACAATAAGATGAGCCTCTTTTAGTCAAACCCGTACCATCCCGCCCTTTCTTTTTGCCGGAGCATTATTTGAATTTCTTTTGATCTTAAATGAAGAAGAGTATTATGGCGTATCCAGATATTGGGGTGATTATTGCGTATTGAATGCGGCGCTTGTAATGATCAAGGAAAGATCAGGACTTCCAACGAAGATCAATACCTCGCCAACGCTCAGAAAAAAATTTTTCTTGTGGCGGATGGCATGGGCGGCCATGCGGCTGGAGAAGTCGCAAGCCAAATGGCAGCTTCTACGATAGAGGAATCCTTATCGAAGTCCGAACTGTCTACTGATCCGGAAGCTATTCTTCAGCAAGCGGTGCAGGATGCAAACATAAGAGTTTATAACGCCCAACGGAATCACCCTGAATATCGAGGCATGGGAAGCACTTTAACCATCCTGACATTCCTTGAGAATAGGTATTACATAGCTCACGTAGGCGATTCCAGAGCCTATCTTTTCAGAAACGGAAATATCACTCAGGTCACCAGAGATCATTCAGTCGTATGGCAATTGTATGAAGAAAATTTGATTGCCAAAGAGGACCTTTCCCGGCACCCTCGAAAAAATCTCATAACGCGCTCCATCGGCACTCAACCCCAAGTTGAAGCGGATATCCAGGGCAATCAGGTTTTTGAAAACGATATATTCCTGCTTTGTTCAGACGGACTGACAGATGTCCTGTCGGATATGCAAATCCAGCAGTTCCTGACAATGAATGGCAAGACTCCGCAGGAAATCAGTGAAATGCTTATTGAAGCGGCAAATGCGGGAGGCGGGCCGGATAATATTACAGTAGTTATCGTGCGCATCGCTCCAGACTAAACCAACTGAATTTAGATCAATTATTCACAGGGCAGAGCCGGTGGATGGCATATCGCTTAAGGCTATATTCTTCAAGCACTTATCTTGTGCAAGGCTACTCATTTTCCACAGTTTATTCACAGGGGCGCAGGCGTTTCGCCCAATGCCGCGTTTTTTGGTGGTTTTACCTTTTTGCGTTAATCAGTTCCAGGAAGCGGCTTAATGTTACGCCCTGAACCTGGAGGGTTTTTTCTCTGGATTTTGCGCCGGCAAGAATATGAATATTGGATTTGGGAAGGCCCAGAAGTCGGGAAAAAAACTCAATAATGGCGCGGTTAGCCGCGTCATCAACAGGCGGAGCCGTAACCCTCAGCTTCAATGCTCCATTAAACAATCCTGAAATTTCGGAACGCTTCGCACGCGGTAAAACATGCAACTGAACTTCCAGTCCCAAGCTGGTTTCGCGTACTTTTAGACCTGGATTATTCATATTATTAACGCGATCCGAAAACAGCTGTTCCAATGCGAACGATAGTGGCGCCCTCCCGGATGGCCGTCTCAAAATCATGGCTCATTCCCATCGAAAGATGCCGCCGTCCGAGGCAGCCCGGTTGCTCCGATTCCAGCGTCTCCCCCAGCTCGCGTAATTTCGCAAAATAGGGGCGGACTTCCTCTTGATTTTCTAAATAGGGCGGAATCGCCATCAAACCGTCAAGACGAAGATTTTTTAAATTCGAGACCGCTTCCACAAGGTTCCGAATTTCAGTTATAGCAACGCCGGATTTCGTATCCTCTGCGCCAACGTTTACCTGCGCCAGAACCGGCAAAATCCTGCCGATTTCCTGGCACGCTTGATCGAGTTTTCCGGCAATTTTTACACTGTCAATCGAGTGAATCAGGTCAAACAGTTCTGCAGCCCGGTGCGCCTTATTTGTCTGAAGATGTCCTATCAGATGCCATTCAAGTTTCCCTCGGCTATTCAAGTTGCGAATTTTTCCTTCGGCCTCCTGCACTCGATTCTCTCCGAAACGGCGCACTCCTGATTCAATAGCCTGAATAATAAATTCTTCCGAAAAAGTTTTACTGATTGCCAGAAGGGTGATTTCATTGGGTGAACGTCCGCACGACTCCGCCGCGTTGGCGATTCTTTCTACAATGTCTTTTATATTCAGCGCTATCGTGTTCATTTCAATTCAATATACAACAAAATCCTTCAAATATTATTGGCGTTATTTGTAAAGGCAAGCTGAGAAAATCGCTCAAAATGCATAACTATTTAAAAAAAGCGTATAATATTATGATAATAAGTGTGACTTGCAGAAAATACTCCTTGAGCTCAAATGCGGGAAAGGAGCGTGGATAATGTTTGAAAATAGTGTGGTGTGGTTTTTTGCCATTGTAGGTTTTCTGGCAAGCATAATAACTATTGTCCAGTTTCTTCGATGGTGGAAATATCATCATAAAATCACATGGGACGACGCCCTAAGAGTTGCAGAAAACTTAATGAAGCAGATCCAAAATAGCGATTGGAAGCCTGACTTCGTTTTGGGGATCGGCCGTAGTGGAGGCATCTGGGGTGGCTGGTTGGCTGGAAATCTAGGAACTCTGCCGTTTGCAGTAATTGACGATAAATATTCGCCAAATGATGGCAGCCTTCAGATCCAGTTCCCGGCGGGAGAAGATATTATTTCTGCAATAAAAAAATCACATCCGGGGATCAAAAACTTGTTGGTGGTAGAAGGCGCCAGCGCAGCAGGCGGAACTCCTGGAAAGTTTAAAGAATTAATGAAGAACGAATTGCAAAATCTCAATGTTCGATTTGCTGTTCTTTATAAGAATCCTGCATCTACGGCATTTATCGAATATATAGGTAAATTAGGTCCTGAACCATGGCCGGATAGATTTCCTTGGCACTTCTCAAATTTATATAAGCCATATTTGAGAGATATTTTCACACCAAATAAAGCATGATGACGAACGGGGCATGTTCACCGTTTTGCTCAGTCAAAGGCTGCTGTTTAGTTTAAATAACGAATCCTTGCATTTTACATTGAGTTGCCCATAGTTTATCTTCGTTGAAGGAATCCCGAATGTTCATAACGTTTGAGGGAATTGAGGGTTCAGGCAAGAGCCTGCAGATTGCGCGATCCCAGGCGTATTTACAAGAAAAGGGCGTTCAATGTCTGGTCACCAGGGAGCCGGGCGGAACCGATTTTGGGATCGCTCTTCGCAAGGTGCTGTTGGGAATGGACGGGTGTCGACGAGAACCCATTTGTGAATTGCTCCTTTATCTCGCAGACCGTTGTCAGCATCTGAAGGAAGTGATAGAACCGGCATTGCAGAAAGGTCTGGTTGTGCTTTCCGACAGATACCAGGATGCGACCCGAGCCTATCAAGGCGCTGCGCGAGGCATTCCGGATTCTCATATCGAAGACCTGACCAGGCTCTTGGGTATTCGTGAGCCCGATAAGACGATTCTTTTGGATTTGGCGGCCGAAGAGGGTCTTGCAAGAGCGCGGCTGCGCAATAAGAATAGTCCGGCCGCAGCAGCCGAGGGACGTTTTGAGGCGGAGGATCTGGACTTTCATAAAAGAGTCAGGGAAGCCTATCTCGGCCTCGCTAAAAAATTTCCTCAAAGAATCTGTTCGGTTTCGGCTTCAGGGACTCCGGATGAGGTATTTTTCCGGATAAAGCAACTTCTCAACGGCTGGATTCTCTCGGTTTAATAGGGATGAAAAAGATTGTTACTCTGAGCAATTTCATCGGCAATATGCGGGCAGTAGAAATACTGAGGCGCGCGATCCAACAGGACCGTCTGCCGCATGCCATGATATTTGCGGGCCCCGCAGGCATCGGAAAATGCACCCTTGCGCTCCTGATCGCGCAACGCTTGAACTGTCTTTCTCCTGTTGGAGACGAAGCCTGCGACCATTGCCCCGCTTGCAACAGAATCAGAGCAGTGATCGAGAGCCGATATCTAAAGTGCCAATCATTGAAGAGCGGAGGATTTTGCGGCAGCTGCCCCAATTGCCTGACCAAAACTAAATGCCATCCGGATATAAAACTCATTGAACCCGAGAAAAGTACCATTGGCATCGGCCAGGTTCGGGAAATGATCAGCGAAGTCATGTTCCAGCCGTTTGAAGCGCGCTTTCGGGTTGTAATCCTGGATCCGGCGGAACAAATGCGAGCGGAAGCTCATAATAGCTTGCTTAAAACTCTCGAAGAACCTCCCAGTCGCACCATTATCATTCTCGTGACAACCAATCCGTACATGCTGCTGGAGACGATCCGGTCACGGTCGCGGCTGCTTCAGTTTGGCGAAATATCCCAGGAAAAAATTGCGCAGCGCCTTGTAGGCGAAGGGAAGACGTCCGATGAAGCGCGTTTGGCTGCGGCGCTTAGCGGAGGAAGTCTTGCCACTGCGATGTCTTTTGATACCAACGAATATCGGGAAATGCGAAAAAAGGCTATCCATTTTGTTGATTTGATTCTGAGGCGAGGCAGGTTTTCGGAAGCGAGCGAAATCGCCGCAGATGTTGCCAAAGACAAACAGGCGTTTCAGATTTGGACTGAGTCTGCCGGGGCGCTGCTGCAGGATATCTATTATGCAGCAGCAGCTCCCGAACGTATCGGGCAGCGGGATTTAATTAATAAATTACATGAGATGGCCCAGGCAGTTCCCCGTGCTGCGCTTGTCTCCGCAATTAAGGCTCTTCAGAAGCTTAAAGGCGACCTTCAGTATAATGTGAACCGGCAAATCGCTCTTGAAGCCATGTTTCTTAACCTCACTCTTTTATAATCACATACTGTCTATCATGAACTCGGCCGCAAGTCTCACGCCGATTCCGGGGGGCAGCCCGCATTTTTCAAAACCTTTATCGTGCCCGAATTGAATCATTGCCTTATTGCTATCACCCGGATTAATGGCGTAGCCTAATATTACGTTTTCAATAATATCCGCACAATACATGTAGCCCAGCTTGCCTTCGAATTTAGCCATGAATTTTTGAGAAAGCTTTATGACTGTGTCCGTATGCTGGGGATTCAATCGGTCATCAATGCCGAAGAAAAGGCCGAAGGCCGTTAAAGATCCTGTTATGCCTCCGCACATTTCTCCAGTGCCGCCGACTCCCGGGAATGGAGTAAGAGCTTTTATAATTTCCATGCTGCCTATCCCGAATTCTTCAAACAGGGCGAGAGCGGTTCCCTGTGCGCAGTTTTTCAAAAGAAAATTATATTCTTCAGCCAGTCTTTCAACATGATCAAGAATCTCGTTTTTATGAGCCTTCATATACTGGGGATCCAGTTTTTTTTTCGGGATTCCGTCTTTCATCAATTTTTTCATTCTGGCTTCCAGCGCCGGCTGGTTCCAATCCCTTGCCCCCAATTCATCGATTTTAACCTTTAATGCTGTAGCGTCTGCCATAGATGCCATGCCTCCTTACGCCAAATCAAGCGGCCCGCGGTCATTTCTTTTTACTGATTTTGGCGATTTTGGAGCGGAAGTCCGCTATCTTGGTAGAATTAGGATTGTCGTTAATGAATTTATTGTAAAGCGCCAAAGCTTTGGTAAAATCCCCGTTCTTTTCGTAGGCTTTTCCCAGGACTTCGTGTGCTTGAATCGAATCCGGTTGGTATTCTAATGCTTGAAGATATCTTGAAATAGCTGCGATGTAGTTCTTCTGTTTGAGATAGTGATTGCCGATACTGATATTTTGACTGGCTAAAAACGGATTGCGAACTTTGGGTTTATCAGGTTGGAGGTTTTCCGTCTCATCTGCGAGGTCGGTGTCTCGTATTAATTCGGGATCTTGGGACGGATTTTGATGAGGATAGCCTGATACATTCAAGGCAAAATGAAACAAAGTTAAACAAAGTATAATTTTTTTAGAGTGTTTCATAATGAATCAAGCTGAATAATAGCTTTTTTCTAAGTCCATTGAATAGTAAATTTAACTGACTATTTTTCTCTTGTCAAAGAAAGATCCGAGCGCTACAATTACCGTTAAATCCGGCTTTTAGATCGCACGCTTTCGTATTTATTTTTAATGTTGTCGCTCGCGGAAGATCGCTAATCGCCTTTTGAAACCTCCCGTGGAGGACGTTTAAATGGTTAACCGGAAACTTATTCGTCCAAGCCTGTCCGAGATCAAAGATCAGATGCCTCGGTATGGGCCAGCGCCTAGAAAACGCGTACCGCCTGAAGTGACGAATGCTGAGAACTACTACTATATCAAGCAGATGGCCGCCAAGACTCCGATGATCGTGAAGCTCACGGATGGTGAGGAGATTCGAGGCGTTATCGAGTGGTACGATAAAAATTGCATCAAAGTACATCGGAGCGAGGGGCCTAACCTGCTCATTCTCAAACATGTGATCAAATACATGTATAAGCAGAATGAGGATCAGGAGCCCGATGAAGTGGATTTAGAATAGACATGGAGCAGAGGGTGTTTGGTAGCATTGCAATTTTGGTTGTCATTCTAGCCACCCGCATACATCTTGCCACATTCTCATAAATCTATTTTGCCTCAGCTTGGCATCACGACGGGCGATTCTGCAGGAATTGGCCCGGAGATATCTTTGCGCGCCGCCCAGGAGGAATCCTTGCGCGGAGCGTGCCGGCTGGTTCTCTTCGGAAGTTGGGATCTTTTAAAGACCAGGGCCGCCGATCTGGGATTGCCTTTCGATTTCGCAAAAATTCTCATGCCTGATCTTCTTGAGGGAGCCGAGATTCCCGATCGCGGCATTGTGGATATTCCGACTGAAAATGTACGTCCCGGCGTTGGATCTAAAATCACCGGCGATGCCGCCGCCCGCAACATTTTGGCATGTTTTTCCGCCTGCAAAGAAGAACGTCTTAATGCGATGGTGACAGCGCCGCTGCATAAAAAATTCTTTCAGGACGCCGGCTACCTTTTTCCCGGCCACACAGAGTTTTTAGCGCATCTCGCAGGAATTTCCGAATATGCCATGGCATTTTTAACAGAGCGGCTGAAAGTGGTGCTGGCGACGATTCATTTGCCTTTGCGGGCAGTTATCGACTGCATCGATGCCTCTCTGATTTCCAGGAAACTGAGAATTATCCTGACGGAATTTCCCCGGTTGGGCCTGCCGTGCAGTAAAGTGGCGGTCGCCGGCTTGAATCCCCATGCAGGGGAGTCGGGGCTCCTCGGATCGGAAGAGGCGGACTGCATCGCGCCTGCAATCAACGAAGTACGAAAAGCGTATCCAGGAGTGGCGATCGAAGGGCCTTTGCCGGCCGACACGCTGTTCTGGAGAGCTCTCAATGGAGAGTTCGATGTCGTGCTGGCAATGTACCACGATCAAGGTCTTGCGCCGATCAAGGTGGTGGGATTCGGGGAATCCGTAAACGTGACCCTCGGACTTCCATTCGTCCGCACTTCCGTCGATCACGGCACGGCATTTGATATCGCGGGAAAAGGAATAGCCAGGCACGACAGCATGTTGACCGCAATCCGCTGGGCTCTCCGGCTGTCAAAAAAAACCTAACCGCGGATTTATCCGCTCTGCGCGCACCTGACTTGACCGCATCCGTAACCGCATTGGGGGGGGAGGCTACCCCGCTTGGACTCGCTATTTATAGGCATTTCCGAAATTAGTGTCGTGCTTTTGCTCCCAAAGCGGTCACGCCAAAAGCAATGACAGCCGCCGAAATTCCCAATAAACCGGCTAAAACAATAACGCCACGGAACCCATCACGGATTACACAGATATCAATCAATAAATTCCGTGTACTCCGTGTTCGATTCCGTGGCGTTGTTTTAGTTTAAATTGCAGTCGTCAATTCACCGCGGGAATCCGCGGTTGAAGATTCATTCCATCAACTGCACCAATGTGCGAACTCCAAACCCAGTGGCGCCTTTGCAGGCGAAGGGACGGCCGTCATTGTCCAGGTCCATTCCGGCAATATCGAGGTGAACCCAGGGAGCGTCTTCCACAAATTCCTGGAGAAATTTGGCTGCAGTAATGGCGCCTCCCCATCGATCGCCTACATTCTTCATGTCCGCGATTTCGCTTCTTATGGCTTTCCGGTATTCGTCATTCAAGGGCAGCTGCCAAAGCCCTTCGCCGGTGATTCGACAATTGCTGCGGAGGCGATCCATCATTTTCTGGTCGGTTCCCATCATGCCGCCGTTCACATGTCCCAGGGCAACGATACAAGCGCCGGTTAAAGTTGCAATATCGATAATGTGGCTGGCTCCCAGTGTTCGGGCGTACGCCAGAGCGTCCGCGAGAATCAATCTTCCTTCGGCGTCTGTATTAATTATTTCAACAGTTTTGCCCAGATAGGAATGGACTACATCGCCGGGTTTTGTAGCTTTTCCGCTGGGCAGGTTCTCAACGGCCGGAATCAAGCCGATCACCGGATAGCGCGTTCCCAGCTGGGCCAGAGCCGCCATGGCGCCAAGCACCGCCGCGCCCCCGGCCATATCGCCTTTCATCTCTTCCATTTTTTCAGAAGGCTTGATGGAGATGCCGCCGCTGTCAAAGGTGACCCCTTTTCCAACAAAAGCGTATAGAGGCGAGCGACTTCGGTTTTTCCTTTCGGCGTTTTTAGTTTTTAATATTATGAGCTTCGGAGCCTCCTCGCTGCCGCGGCTGACCGCCAACAATGCGTTCATCCCCAGCTTTTCCATGTCGTCTTTTTCCAGGACGTTTGCAATCAATCCGGCTTTCGCGCCAATAGACAAGGCTCTTTCAGCGAATCTTGAGGGAGTAAGAATATTGGAAGGTTCATTGGCCAGCGTGCGCGCGAAATTGGTCGCTTCCCCAACGACTGTTCCCCTCCGGATCCCCTCTTCCGCTTCCTCCCGGGCGACTCGATTTTCAAAGAGGATCAGAAATTCCTTCAGGTCCTTCTGTTCCTTATCGCGTGTCTTGTACAAATCCAAATCATAATCGGCGTACAGAGCGCCTTCTGCTGAAACACGCGCCGCCAGCTCTCCCGGATGTTCGCTGCGGCAAAAGAAGGCGACTGTCCGGCAAGCGGTGGAACGGGCGGCCCGCACGACTGCGCCTGCCGTGTTTCGAAGTCTTGCAGGATCGAACTGTGATTTCTTCCCGGCTCCTACGAAAAGCAAATGGCGGGCTTTTAATCCTGCAGGATTGAAAATTCGGCAAACCTGAAATAGTTCCGGCTTAAATTCTCGGGAGGAAAGGACGGACTTAAAAGCTCCGCGAATAATTTTATCCAGAGACTTCAATGCGGGAGATTCATAGTCCTCATCTTCAAATATAGGAAATGCCAGCATGTCGCAGGGAACGTCTCTATACTCCCCAGGTCGAAGCTCTATCTGCATGGATCCTCCAGTCTATCGTCGATGTTTAATAGCGGCTCGGGCTTCCTGATCGGCTTCTTTGCGGCGCTCGGTTTCGCGTTTGTCGTATAACTTCTTGCCTTTGGCTACGCCTAATTCGACTTTGACTTTTCCTCGCTTCAAATAAACCCGCAACGGCGTCAAGGTAAGCCCTTTTTCCTGTGTCTTTCCAATAAGTTTTTGGATTTCTCTCGTATGGAGCAACAGCTTGCGCGATCGAGTCGGCTCATGATTTTCTCTGTTCCCGTGGGAGTAGGGGCTTATATGGCAATTAAGCAGTAAAACTTCTCCCGCGCGCACGGTAGCGTAACTGTCTTTCAAATTCAGCCGGCCTTCTCGAATGGCTTTTACTTCGGTGCCCATCAAACAAATGCCTGCCTCGAATTTTTCGAGGATAAAATAATCATGGAAGGCTTTTTTATTGGTCGCGATTAATTTCTCTCCGGAACCCTGTTTTTCCGCCATAGCAAGCGCCTGTAAAATTTCTAATTGAGATACTGTTCCACATATTCCCTGGCTGCCGCCTGCCAAGGCCGCATCAGCGGCAGGCCTTCGCGTTTCAAATGAGTGTTGGCCAGAACCGAATTGAACGGGCGCTGTGCAGGCCTTGGGAATTCATGCGTTGCAACCGGTTCTATCTTGATATTGACAATTCCGGCCCATTCCACTGCCTTGGAGGCCAATTCAAACCATGTGCACGCGCCGCTGTTGGTAAGATGATACGTGCGTCGGCCGCCGGCTTTAATGATCTGCAAGGTATGAGCTGCGACATCTTTGGAGTACGACGGGCTTCCGCGTTGATCGTTGACGACGCGCAAGGAATCGCCTCGTTTTGCGGCCGTCACTATTGTTTTTATAAAATTAGGGCCGTTGGGACCAAAAAGCCATGATGTGCGCAGGATCAGGTGTTCCGGACAATTCTGCCGGATCAACTCCTCCCCCATTAGTTTGGACTTTCCATATACGCTTTGAGGATTCGGAGCGTCCTCTTCCAGGTAGGCGTCTTCCTTGAAACCATCGAAAACATAATCCGTGCCGTAGTGAACAAGGAGGGCGCCCGCAGCCGCGGCGGCTTTCGCCAGGTTCCCGGGTCCTTCGCCATTCACGGCATACGCTTGCCTGTCCTTTATTTCACAATCATCTACGCGGGTGAATCCGGAAGCGTTGATGAGGACATTCGGTTGGAATTTTTCGACAATCCTATGACACTGATCCAATTGAGTAATGTCCACTTCAGGGAGATCCATCCCCAGGAGATCGCTCACGGGAGCGAACTCCGACATGAGGTCGGAGCCCAACATTCCCTTGCTGCCCACGATAAGAATTTTCATGTTTCCCTACCGCTCGGCAAGGGTGCGTTGGCGGCGCTTATACATGCGATCGTAGTAAGTAAGATACTCGCCATTGCGCACATGTTCCATCCAGGCGGAATTTTGGCGGTACCAGTCGACGGTTTCCATTAAACCGGCGTCAAACTTCACTTCAGGACGCCAGCCCAGCTGGGTTTCCAATTTGGATGAATCGATCGCATAGCGCTTGTCGTGCCCCGGTCGATCTTCAACGAAAGTAATTAGTTTCTCATCCTTTCCCAATATCTTAAGGATGCGGCGTACGACCTCGATATTCGGAATCTCCTGGCGCGCCCCAACATTATATACTTCCCCGTCTTTTCCATGATGAAGCACTCTGTCGATCGCGGCGCAATGATCCCGGACATGAATCCAGTCGCGCACATTAAGGCCGTCGCCATAAATCGGCAGCGGCGCTCCTTGCATTGCATTGCTGATCAGGAGCGGAATCAGTTTTTCCGGGAATTGATACGGGCCGTAATTATTGGAGCAGCGCGTGATAATCGCCGGGAAGCCATGGGTCTTGCAATAGCTGCGGACCAGGAGATCCGCCGAGGCTTTGCTTGCGGCGTAGGGACTGTTCGGTGCAATCGGGCTGAGTTCCGAGAATGCGCCGGACGCACCGAGGCTGCCATAGACTTCATCCGTCGAGACCTGCAGGAGGCGGGAAATTTTGTTTTTTCGGCACTGCTCGAGTAAATTCAAAGTCCCTAATATATTGGTTTGGACGAATTCTGCGGATTCCAATATGCTGCGATCCACATGGGTTTCAGCGGCAAAATTGACAACGGCGTCTACCCCTTTTTCAAGAATGCCGCCCACCAGGCCGGAATCGCATATATCGCCCTGGATGAAACTATGGCGCGTATTATTTTCCAGGCCGGAGAGATTTTCGAGATTGCCGGCGTAGGTCAGCTTGTCCAGATTGATCACTGTGCATTCCGGACGCCGCTCCAGAATAAAGCGGATGAAATTAGACCCGATGAATCCGGCGCCCCCGGTAACTAAAATTTTAAACATTTGATTTATAAGTTCCTTTTCATGAGCTTGCGCACTCGAAAGAACGCGATATTCAGGACTCTTTTACAGCGGTCTGACAAACAAGATTGGAAGCTCGAAGAAGAGACTCAAAGGTCCCGGCGTCGGTCCACCATCCATCGAGAATGTCATATTGCATCGCGCCTCTGTCAATGTAACTGTTATTCACGTCCGTAATCTCGAGCTCCCCTCGTTTGGAAGGTTTGAGCGATTTAATGATTTCAAAGACCTCCGCATCATACATATAAATTCCTGTTACGGCGTAATTCGAGGCAGGGCGCTCCGGTTTTTCATCAATGCGCAGGATTTTACTCCCTTGAATCTCCGGGACTCCGAACCTTTGAGGATCGGTCACTTCTTTTAAAAGAATTCTTGCGCCGGATTTCTGTTTATGGAAATTCTCCACATATCGGGCAATGGATCCCTGCACTATATTGTCTCCCAGGATCACGCAAATAGGATTTTTGTCCGCAAAGAACTCGGCGAGAGACAACGCCGCCGCTATTCCCCCTTCGCCTTCCTGATAGGTATAGTTGATGTGGTTTAATCCGAATTCTTTGCCATTGCCGAGCAAACGAAGAAAATCGCCTGCATTCTTCCCGCCGGTTACGATCAGGATATCGCGAATGCCCGCGTTCACCATTAATTCGATCGGATAATAAATCATCGGTTTGTTGTAAATAGGCAATAGATGCTTATTGGTGACTTTTGTGAGCGGGTGGAGTCTCGTTCCAAGCCCTCCCGCAAGAACTACGCCTTTCATGAAGCTTGCCTCCTGTTGCGCCAAAACTCCGGCTGCTGATTGTAAAAACAATGGCGTACTATAGCATTTTATCCGGGAAGGACAAAGAGCGTAAATAACGCTAAGTTAAAACTAAGACTATGGTTAGCTCCCTTTCACGTTCGTTGCATTTTTGCGGTTCAGCTCATAGAGCTTGGCGTATTTGAAAAAAACCGAAACCGCCGCCGTGATTGCCACTGCCAATCCAGGCGTCCCATCCAAAAAACCGCATTTTACCAGGTAACTCCGGATAAAAGCGACAAACGGATTTCCGAAGAGTTTTATCGGACCTGCTTTTTTCCCTTGTTGCTGATAATCGTAAGCCGCCAGAGTTGAGTAGATTTCAAGCCGGTGCAAATAATCCGAAAGGCTTCGATACGTGTAGTGATAGATCTCGCCTTTTAATAATCCCGGTTTTTCGCCTAATTTTATCGATTCGTGGACGCGGCCTCCCTCCCATTTGCCGCGCTTTCGATTAAAAAGCCGCAGCTGGCAATCCGGATACCACTCCCCGTGCCTTATCCAGCGTCCCAGGAAAAAAGCTACACGAGGGATCTTATATCCGGGCTTGGGGAAGCCATGGCGCGCCAGTCCCTGTATTTCAAGGATAAGCTCAGGACTGGGCCGCTCGTCTGCATCAAGAGAAAAAATCCAGTCATGGCGCGCATTTTCTACAGCGAAATTCTTCTGATCCACATACCCTGTCCAATTCCGGTGCAAAATTCTGTCGGTGAATTTGCGGCATATCTTTACGGTATCGTCGCTGCTTCCACTGTCGACAATTACAATTTCATCCACCCAGGACAGAGATTGGAGAGCTTCCTCTATGTTGCGTTCTTCATTAAATGTAATCAGAGTGGCCGAAATCGGCAGCATGGGATTTTTACCCGGTTAAAAATTTCGCCGGCTGATTGGAGCAGTACGGTAAAAATGCTCCAGCAGTTGCAATAACTCACGATCCGATCTCACCATGGCTTGACGATGCTCACGCCTTTTGCGACGAATGGTCTCGATGTTTTTCAGGCTTGTGAAGACCGCCCAGTATAATGGCCAATCAAGCCAAAGCCAGCTTGTCAGCAGCTGTCCGGCCATGGACGCCAAATGAGATCCGAACATCCTCCTGTCGTGAAGGAAAAGCCAATGCATGACTATTCTGCTGCGACGAGAAAGCATTTCCAGCGAACGGCGCTTGTAACGCCGTTTCATGGTTTGGCTCGCATCGTGGTAGGCTACGCTGCGCGGTTCATACTTGATCAGCCAACCGCGTTTCCACGCGTTATAAGAGATTGCAATATCCTCAAACATCGCTGTGAGCGGATCAAATCCGCCCAGCGCCAGAAATTTTTCCCGATCATAGGCTGAGAAAGCGCCGATCGCGGCGAAAGATAATAAGGAGCGATCAGGTTGGGCGCTGGAGGGTGCATCATAATTCAGATAACTGCTCCACATGCCTCGCCGGAATTTGGCGATTTTTCCCCCATTGCAGAATATATCCCCCTTTTGATTGAACATCTTCCCGGCAACCGCAAAAGTATCGGAGTCCTGGAAGTGCTCCATCATGGGAGCAATGCAATCCGCCTTCAGTCGAACATCGTTATTGAGCAGAAGGACTATTGGGTAGCGCGCCTGCAAAAATCCTGTCTGACACGCTGCGCAGAATCCGAGATTCCGGCTATGCTCCACCGCTTGCACCCGGTTTCCATAATGCGACTGCAGCCAAGGTACGGTGTTGTCTCCTCCCGCGTCTTCAACAACGATAATTTCCGTGTTTGCTTTCAGGCTTTTTTGATAAAAATCGGCTGCGGCAATCACCGAAGGAAGATAGGCTTCCAGCAGGCGTTGTCCTTTCCAAGTAGGTATGACGATGGATACGTGCATAAGAAAATGCCATAGATTCCCTGGTTAATTCAACCGAGTGCGCGAATTTAAGGATTAACGGCTGAGATCGCAGGCGCGGCCGGTTCGTTGATTACAAAATTTGTTGAAGTCGAAGCCTTGCGATTGGCAATATTATCCACAACTTCTATTTCCAGAGTATAGTTCCCCAGAGGAATGGCTTTCAGTGGAATTTGTTTTAGCAATACTACCCGTATTCCCGAAAAAAGTTGGATGCCTTTGCCTGAATTATCCTGCAACATCTCTATGACCTTCCCGTCTTTCTTTAAAGTATAGGTTACATCCAGGGAAGGCTTCAAACTTGTTTGATCGATCGCTGCATTGTATACCTGCAGATAGGATTTCAAATCCTGGCCCAAGATATACTCGCTCTTGACGTTGGGAAGGATCTTGAGGTCCCCGATAACATATTCATCCAATTGGCTGGAACTAACGGGGGCCTGAGAAATGATGTTTGCCAGAATGATAGTGCTCAATTGAAGCGTAGTATCATCGTACTTAGGTATGATGATTCCTACGCTCTTCGTTCCGATAGTCTTACTGTTGACATCTTTTAAAACCAGGTCGACCTTGTATCTCTGACCTGGAGTAAGCGCTACGATCTTTTGATATTCAGAACGATTGTTCTTTCCATTCGGAAATTCTTCGTCCGAAAGCATAACTTCGATTTCTTCTTCGAATTCCGCTTTGACGTAGTTGTTAAGCCCGGTCACAATTCCGTAAACATTGACGACCGCTCTGTTAAATCCCTGGTCTTTTTTAAACTGCAATTCTTTGTTGCTGATCTCCAGGGTAATCGGCACCAACGCTTTGTCCGCCGACAGCTTTATATGATCGGTCCGGATATCGTAAGGTAAATTGTTAAAAGAAACGTGAGTGGTAATGGCGACTCTTTTCAAATCGTCGAACCTGATCTCCGGCGGTCTTTGAATATTAAAATACTGCTCCATTCGGGAAAAGGGCGTATCCTTGGCGCGCATAGTCGCCGCCCCGGGATTATCGGGATCATTCCAGTAGGTTGGATTCAGGCCGGCTCGATTTTCTTTGTCCACCAATCCCTGTTCTTCATAATAAGTCAGCCCTTGATCCGGTACATGAAGGAGTGCGTCTTTTTCATCCGGACTCATCGCAATCCTGTACTCCCCCCCCTGGGACTGGTCGACAAACTCTATTTCAATATCGTCTCCAAGCCCATCAATATGACGGTACCACCATTTCTCGAAAGGATAAGTGCTGGTATTTCCACCGCCTTCATTGGAGGTTCTGACGTAATAGCCGCCTGTCGGATGCGATTCCAGCTGATCCGGTTTGCCATGCATGATATACACCCTGCCTCGATCCGTTTTCCATCCGGGAACGCCGGAAGCGAAGCGTTCGTTTGCGTAGGCGATTCGACGGTAATGCTCTTCTTTAAAGGAGTTATAGCCTCCCGCGCGACGATCGGGATTTCTTCGATTCCAGAAATCCTCAATAAAGCTTTCACGCTCTTCATCATTTTTCAGATCTTTGAAAACCTTTTTCTCATCGGGAGTAATGATGTAAAGGACGTCTTCATCCATCCATTTCTTGTAATATTGCGATCGGTCATCCGCCTTGCGATTGCTTTTCTTAGGCTTATCCGCGGGCGAGCTGAAGGACAGTACAGCGCTAAAGCCGAGGCTTAAAACAGCCAGAATCAAGAAAAACCTCGAGTAACGCATAAACAGATCCCTCCACGCAGATCAAGTCCGTGTCCAGATTATAGGTTTTTCGCATCTTTGAGTCAACTTGCCCCCCCAGGAGCTCAAAGTCAAAAACCTTGCAACCATGGACGGGATAATGGCTTTTAAAACAAACTCCCATTATTACAGAAATTCGTCATTAATATACGTCCTTGAAAATCCAAGGTTGAATTTTTCTTTTTTCCCATTCGTCATTCTTTTGCACAGGCTTCTTCTATTTCCGGGATTGTTTTAGGAATTCCAGGCCCAAGGATCAAAGCGCCGGCGGGGCTCACCCGGATATTATCCTCGATCCGGATCCCTCCGAAATTGCGGAATGCATCGACTTTGTCATAATTGATAAAATCCGTGTGCAGGCGTTCATTTCGCCAGCGATCGATTAAAGCTGGAATGAAATAAATCCCCGGTTCGGCAGTTAAAACGAATCCGGCTTCCAGGGGACGGCTGAGACGAAGGGAATTCAAGCCGAATTGACCGCTGCGGGCCTCCTTTTTCCCATGCCCCACAATATCGCCTAAATCCTCCATATCATGGACATCCAGCCCAAGCATGTGACCGATTCCATGCGGGAAAAATAGAGCATGGGCCCCTGCCTCCACTGCATCCGAAGGATCTCCTTTCATTAAGCCCATGGATCGCATTCCCTCGGCAAGAATCCGGCAGGCGCCCAGGTGAACTTCACGATAGGAGATTCCGGGCTTTGTCATGCCTATGGCTCCGAGCTGCATATGCAATACCAGCTGATAAACCTCAGCTTGGACGGTTGTGAAGCGCCCGCTTACCGGGCAGGTGCGGGTGATATCCGAGGCATAGCCCATGGGAGATTCCGCCCCGGAGTCGTTCAGTAAAAGCTGTCCTTCGGCGAGGAGGCTGTCATAGGAATGGTTGTGAAGAATTTCTCCGTGCACCGTCACGATCGGGTTGAAAGCCTGCCGGCGGTTATGGGAAAGAGCGATTCCCTGAATCATGCCGGCGATTTCGTATTCGCGCACCCCGGGACGAGCCGCTGCCATGCAGGCTCGATGCATCCGGTCCGATACGATGAGCGCGTTTTCTATCTCGGCGATCTCTTCATCGGATTTGACGCTCCTCTGAATAGCGACCTGTTCCATCAGAAGCTGCGATGAATGGACGACAACCTCGCTAATATCAATATCGAGCAGTTGGGCGGCCCGGAAGAGAGAGGAATAGCTATAGGGAGGCAGGTAGTGAATCGTATCGACCTGGACTCGAGCTTTCGCCAAATGGTCCTTCAGCCGATCCCAATCCTCTGCCGTATTCATTCCGGCGCTCTCGGCCAGATCCGCTCGCGACAGTCCTGCTCCGCTCCAGATAATGTCGTCCATGCTTGTTGGTTTGCTGAACAAAATGTCGTGATCAGGGTCAGGGAAGGACAGCATTGCCAGATCCGGCTTTGCTAATCCCGTGTAATAAAGAAAATGAGAATCCTGTCGGAAAGGATAGGTGTTATCGGCGTAATTGCGCGCTTGAAGGCTCGCCCCTATCCAGAGGCTGGCGCCTCCTCCGATTTTTCCACGAATTTTATTGCGGCGCTGTTTATAAATTTCCGGCCAGTTTGGTTTATCAGGATTTGCGATCACGATGGCTCCTCATCCGGTTTCGGTTTTTATTATAGCTCAGCCGGATTTGCGTCCTAATCAGTTAAATGGATCCCATCATAAAAGCCGCGATTTTCGTCTCCATTGGGTTGCGGCAGCCCGCCGCGCTGTGGAATCCGGCGCCTTTTTGTTTGACCATGGATTGCCCGGACGCATTGAGGATGCTTGACAGCAGGCTACAATCCCCTTATCTTTTCCGATTCTGCTGTTTTGGGGAAGATAAGGATGAAATACGTCAAAAAGCCGATCCGGAGAGGTTACGCCGGTAAAATTCTTTGTATAGATCTGACCGGAGGATCCATGGCGACTCCGGATATCGATGAGAAAGTCCGGGATTATTTTTTAGGAGGCCGAAGCCTGGGCCTCTTTCTCCTGCACAAAGCGGTCACCGCCCGCACAAAAGCGACCGACCCGGAAAATCCTCTGATCATCGCCAATGGACCCTTAGGAGGCATTCCACAATTTCCCGGGACGGCCAAGGCGATGGCAATTTCGCTTTCCCCCCTTACCGGCATTCCCGGAGTATCCAACTTCGGAGGCCATTTTGGCGCTTATCTGAAATACGCGGGGTTTGACGCCCTGCAGGTGGTAGGTCGAGCGGAACGCAAAGTGCTGATCATCATCGATGGTTTCAAGCAGGAAGTGACGATTGAGGAGACTCCTGCGAATGACGAGGCGTTCGATCTGGTGCGTGATGTTGAAAAACGCTTCATGGAAGCCGGTTATGAAAAAAAGCATATCGCCTTCCTGTCTACCGGCGTCGGCGCGGCCAACACCACCTTTGGCTGCATCAACAGCCACTATTACGATGTGACAAAACCGGTTCAGGGCGGGAGAGGAATATTTCGCACCAAGCAGGCAGGCCGGACGGGAATCGGCTCCGTTATGAGCGATAAGAACATAGAATCCATCGTTGTCCTGGCCGAACATCCCCACGGAGACAATCCCTTTGGCGCCGCCGATTGGGAGAAAGTAAAGCGCGCAGGAACGAAGCTGCACAAAGTTGTCAAGGATGTCGACCCGCAGTCGCTGAAAATGTATCGGAAGGGGAGCGCGGGGCTGATTACATTCATGAATAAAAATGAGTATCAATCGCTTCCGGTGCGCAACTTTCAACTGGGATCGGATCCGAAAGCCCCACAAATCTGCGGCCATTATTACGCCGATCATCTTTTTGATCACAGAGGCATGGATGGCTGCTTTCCCGGCTGCAACCTGCAATGCACCAAGGGCGGGTGGGTTGAGCTTGTAAGCGGCGTCCATGCAGGCCAAAAGGTTTGGGTCGATGGTCCTGAATACGAAACCGCCGCCGGATTCGGCTCCAATTTGGGAATCTGGAGCGCCACATTCATCATGGAGGCCAACTGGCACTGTGACAACTACGGCATCGATACGATAACGACCGCCGGCAGCATGGCTTTTCTGATGGAGTGTTTCCAACGCGGTTACCTGACCGAAAAGGAGGGCGAGGGGCTTGTCCTTGTCTGGGGAGATGAAGCTGCGGCCTTAAAATTCATTCACCAGGTGGCTTACGGAAGCACCGAAATGTCCAGAGCCGCCGGCAAAGGCATAAGAAGCCTCTTCGACTGGGTTGCTGAAAAACATCTCTCTCGCACCGGCGATTCCATCCGGCAGGAACTGGAAAAATTTACGATGCAGGCCAAAGGCCTTCCCTTCAGTTTCTATCGCACCCACCGCTCTCTCTCGATGCAAGGGTCCTATGCGGCCGCAAGCGACATCGGCGCGCATCACGCCGCCGCCTGGCTGATTAAAGCCGACCTCCTCGGGGCATTTCCGACTTTCGAAGCAAAAGCCCGTGCGCTTATCACGTACCCGCGCGTGCGGCTCGGCAATGACAATATGGGCGTCTGCAAACTTCCGTGGGTGGATGTCTTCAATCCGGAATCCACCGCCCGCACCGGAACCGATATCTACATCAATCCGGCGTCTCAGGAAATTTATGCTGACTTTTACAACGGCATGCTCGGGACCCATCTTGGGTGGGAGGAAATCTTCGCCCAGACCGATCGGGACATCAATCTGCAACGAGTAATGAACGTTCTACGCTATGGACAGGAAACCAAGCTCTATGATTGGATCCCCGATCGGGCCATTGGTCCGACGGATGACCTGTTGTATGAATCCGAAAGAGACTACAACGATCAAGATCTGGCGCAAAGGCTTGTCCAAGCTCCGGAAAGCCTGAGGAGCATGACGACCGGCCAAAAACGCGAACTGCTGATGGAAGACCGCAAGAAAGAGCTGAGCCATCTCATCAATGTTTATTATCAGGAACGCGGCTGGAATGCCCAGGGCATCCCAATTCCGGAGACGCTGAAGCAGCTCGGACTCTGGGAATTTCTGGACGAGGAAGCCCGCTCCATCCTCTCCCGCCTCACCGCAGGATGACGCAAGCTTTTTGTTTATTTGCCTCAATCGAGTCTTGAGCCGCGAAGCGGCGACAGATGGATCGCCGGGGGTGAACTCCGCCATCAGCTATGCTGGATTGAAAAATCTGTAACTGGAGGGCCTTTGTTGCATTTCAGCGAAAATGTTTCAATAGAGAAGCATTCATCGGGGTCGGGGTCGGATCCGGGGTCGCTGTCGCTATCGAAAATCGATCCTTTCGAACGCCGATTGCGATTCCCGACACCGATTTAAAACATCCAAGTCACAGGTCAGGAAATAGCATAATAAAAAGCCCTGGAAGGCATGCGAATCCAATCCTGTAATTATGGGTTATTCATAATTGTTGCAATATCGCAAGCATGTATCGAATGCCCCGTCCCGTTACCCATTA
>CAYTYP010000032.1:7795-57323 GCA_964441405.1 uncultured Acidobacteriota bacterium | reverse complement strand
TTTCGGACCCCGCACCGAACTCGACTGCTTACTCTTATATGTTTATCAGGGACGGCTGAAGTTGATTCTTTCAGTTTATTTTTGAATCCGTGAATTCCGTGGCGTTTGTTTCAAATTGATACCGCATAAAAACCTCGAGATATTCTCTCCCGCGATTCCGGCGGAACTGAACTGCCATGCCTTATGGGCAAATTGGGCCATACAAACTCTCTTCCCTATAGCACAACCAGGCCATTCACATTAGTCATCGGCTACGATGCGTCCGGATCAGGATATGGGTATATTAAACCCATCGACAGGAAGGACCGTTATCCCGATGCAGACATGTGAAAGAAAACTAATGGATAAACGCAACCGGCTTTCATTCATTCCATTTCTATTTCTCTTCGTTTTGTTTATCCCGAACGCTTCGGCTATCACGATTGTCACTCATATCCTGGATGGAGCCCCCCCTGCCAATGCCGTCGGGAAAGGCAATCTTGCCGATATCGTCCATGCGGCAGCTCGCATATGGGAATCCGCATATTCAGATTCCTTCACCCTCAATCTTTATTGCGGCTGGGCGCCGGCCGGGCATGCTGGAACGCATACGCTGCTCCAACGGGATTCTTTTTCACGCGAAATCTCCGGCCTGATTCTGATCGATAATAGCGGTTCCGCGGCCTATTACCTGGATCCGACGCCTTATTCCAATGAGGAATATGAGAAGCGCGTGGAAGAATCTCAATATTTTGGATCCGGATTTATCAATGTCGCCCGTGTTTATAGCGCGCCCCACGGAGAAGCGTCAGGGCGCATCGATTTGCTTTCTGTGGTTTTGCATGAAATCGGTCATGCTTTGGGATTGAGCGCAGCCAATGCCTCCTTTAAGTCCCTAAGCTCAAACGGCTTCATCAATATTGCCGGCGCCGACATACCCCTGGCTCGTAATAAATCGGGCGTAGCGCCGCACTTCAATACAATCGGAATTCGTTACGGTTCCCTCATGAGTGGAATCAACGGAGATGAGCGACGCCTGCCCTCGGAACTTGATATTCTGGCCAATGCGCAGATAAGCGGCTTCACTCTCAACGAGACTGCAGTCGCAACAGGCGTGGGATCCAGGCAAACAATTAATCCATCAAGTCCGATATTTGCGCTGTTGAGGACTGATCCTTGAATGTATACTTTTCCATCGAGTGTTCAATGAACAGGCGTCATTCGCTATAATGGAATGCGGGGCCGGCTATAATGAGAAGAGAATTTATTTACCTGCATCGTAGCGTTCGATCCTTCCCGATCTCCAGGAATCGCCTGATCACAGCTTTGGGAGTGGCCTCCCTGATGTGCCTGGCCGTTTGCATTTTCGGCTCTTCGCTGCTTAACGCTCACTCGCGGATTTCAGGATCCCTATTGAAACTCAGCGGCATCCAAACAGTGGGATCGGAAAAAACCGACATATTCAGCTTTTGGAATCCTGTGGACGCCGCAGCAATAACTTCTCCCGGTTTCGACGGAAATCACCTGAGGTTCGGCCTGTTGTTCTTGTTCGCTATTGCCGGACTGATAGTAATCCACCGCGCCATTCCACTTAGCCGGACATTTGTAACCTGCCTGATCATCATTCTCTGTGCGACAACAGTCAAACTTTTATTCGACCCCTCTTACCGCCTGAGTTCGGCAATGTTCGAACAGATCTGGCTGCAGGGAGAATTTCTGGTTTGGATCCTCCTCCCATGGATTTCTGCTTTTATATTTCTTTTGACTATTCCATCCTGGCGCCAAGGTTTGGCGTGGGCGATCTTTTTACAGGTTTACGCAGTACTCTGGTCAGCCGTCCGGCTTGCCTTTTGCCAGGGCGTTTTTCACTACAGCGGGACCCTGTTCCTGCCCACGCTCTGGTTTTGCTTCGGAATTTTATTTGATCTGGTTTACCTTCTGACTTTTTACAGCTTTTCTCTGCGTTTGCATATGGATCGCGTTTTGGGAGAAAGAAGATCATGATTACTCTCATCTGGATCTGCAAATTTTATATTGTGTTGGCCGTTGTTGTGCTGACAATCTATGCCATCCGCCATCATTCATTTGTTCTGAGCCGTCTATCCAAGAAAAAAGGGCAGGATATGATGGAAGTGGTTGGTTTTTCGAAGCCTTCCGTCTCCGTAATTGTACCTATGCACAACGAGGAAGACGTCGCGGCCGATGTGCTTCAGGCTCTGGTAGACTGCGATTATGACTGGAACAATCTGGAAATTATCGCCGTCAATGACCGTTCCAAAGATCGAACCGGCGAGATCATCGATGAATTCGCAGCCCGGCATTCGATCGTCAAAGCGCTCCATCGCAAGGAGGGGAATGGCGGAAAGGGCGCAGCCCTGAAATTTGCCAACGCGTATGCCAAAGGCGAGATTCTTCTATTGTTTGATGCGGATTACATCCCCGGCCGGTCAATGATCAAGTTGTTGACGGCTCCCTTTTGCGACCCGGAAGTCGGGGCCGTGATGGGGCGGGTGATTCCACATAATGGCGGCGCATCAATCCTGGCGGGATTGCTTGAATTGGAACGCGGCGCCGGATATCAAATCGGGCAGCAAGCTCGCTACGGCATGGGGTTGACCGCTCAATTCGGAGGAACGGTGGGAGGAGTCCGAGCTTCTGTTTTGAAAGCTATCGGAGGCTGGAACATCAACTCCCTGACAGAGGATACGGATCTTACCTTCAGGGCTGTGCTGCGCGGATGGAAAGTCGCTTATGTAAATCGCGCCGAATGTTATGAGGAAGCCCCCGAATCCTGGGAAGTGCGTAGCCGTCAAATACGCCGTTGGGCCATGGGACATACGGAGTGCATGCATGAGTTCTGGAAGAATACGATGCGAGCCAAATTCCTCAACCGGGCGGAAAAAACCGATGCGCTTTTAGTTCTAGCCTGCTACTGGACAGCGCCGGTTCTTTTACTCGCCTGGCTTGCATCTCTCGTTCTCTTCCTGGCCCAATCCTATTTCCCGTCAATATTCATTATAGCGCTCGGTTTTGTGGGGTATCAGCTTTTCGGCAATCAAGCTACATTCCTTGAACTCGGCTCCGCCGCTTTGCTCGATGGCAATCGCCGGCGCGTCATGCTGCTTCCATTAAGTCTTTTCAATTTTTTTGCCAGCACAGGCGCCATCTGCAAAGCGCTGATGACTTATTACCTGGGAGGGTACTTTGGTTCGGATTCTTACCATTGGCATAAAACCAAAAGATTCCGCAACGGCAATGGAAATGGCAATGGTAATGGCAATGGTAATGGTAACGGCAACGGAGGCGGCAACGGCAAAAACGGAAGCGCAGGCCATAACTTCAATAAACCCCAAGCGGCAGGCGCCGGGCTTTTATCGCGGGCTCCCAATGGGCTCTATTTTTGCAGCAAACAGGCTCCCCGATGAACGCAGTTCCTTTTATCTTATTTTCTATCATCTTTGCGGCGCTTGTTTTCGCGCACTTCCTTCTTGCTTTCCGATCCTGGAAAATTTCGCGCCGTGAACAAGACAGCGACATCGACCTCAACTACGTCCGGATGGAAGATTATTTTGCCCGCTCTTTTCGACTCAAATTATCCGAGTGGCTCCAATTGCCCGTTCAAAAGTGCGATCCGGATGGAACGCGGCTGTTACGCAAAGGGAAAGAAAATATAATAGTCACCCCATCGTCGGAATATCCGGAAGGGAGCGTTTCGGACGATATCCTTGCCATCGAGGGGGATTTTAAATGTTTTGAAGCCTGCACATTTCATCGCGAAATCTATGTGCAAGGAAACGCCCGGGTCGGTTCCGGCGCTCAATTGCAGGCCATTGCAGCCGATGGCAGCCTGATCTTCGAATCCAAGGTTCGGATTGCGCGTTGGGCGGACTGTCAGGGCGATATGGAAATCGGCGAAAATTGCGTTATCAATTCCCGAACCACCGCAGGGAAATCCCTGCTTCTGCAAAACGGAACGCAGGTTAAATCGGCCTGCGCTCCTTTGGTGTGCACCTTTGGCGCTGCCGATCCATCGGCTGAATTCGAACAGGCGGCGCCTCCGGAAATAAATTTCCCCGCATGCCTGACGGATATGGAAAACGGCAGTCCGAACGACCTGGGCTTGGATTCAAAACGGTTGAAGATGCTCAGTCCGGATTGCTGGATCTATGACGGGGATTTCAAGCCTTCCCGGCCTCTTCATGTAGAAACCAAATTGATTATTCGAGGCGACTGCGAGATTCCTTCCGGCAGCGTTCTGGAAAAGGACATCAAAGGCAAACAATCGATTTTTATCGGGCCCGGCTGCCTATGTAAAGGCAACCTGATTGCCGACAAGGCAATCTGGATGGGCCCTTTCTGCCAATTTTATGGCGTCGTGCATGCAGGACAAACGCTGCGAATATGCACCGGCGTCCGTGGCGGATCAGAAGACTTTCCTGTGGCGGCATTCGCAGAAGAAACGTTGACGGTCGAGGAGAACGTCGCCGTTCATGGCAAGCTGGCGTCAGGCGATCGTGTTATTGCGGTAGCGGCGGATTGTTAAAAACGCCACGGATTTCTCTGATTATTTAATCATAGCATCTGTGAATTCCGTTGCGTTTTCATTTTCGTATCGGCAAGGAAATATTATGAAAATGCTATTTTCTACAATTTTAATCCTGATTGCCGGAGCATTTCCCTGCTGGGGCCAGACTTCCACAAAACCGGACAAACCCGACTGGCATTTTGAAGTCGGCGGTTCCTTCGCCAATGTAAATGGCAATTATGGCCGATGGTACTCAGGCGATACCAAAATTTCCTATTCCGGATCGAAATATTTCACCCCTAATATATCGTTCGGCGGCCAGACCCGTCCCGAAGGAAGTCAACAGGCCTATGGAATCGGATCTTATATAAACTTCAGCAAGTATGCCTATGCAATCGTCGGAACCGGCATAGCTCCAAACCGTGGAACCATTCTTTTTCCGAGCTTCAGGTACGATGTTATGAGTGTTGTTCGAGTCCCTCCAGTAAAGGGTCTGCTGATGACTGCGGGCTACAGCAGTTATCGCATGGGCAGCGGCAGCGCAAAAATTGCTTCCATCGGCGGTATTTATTATACCAAGGTAATCCTGGACGGCGGAATTTCCTTCAATCGCAGCTATCCTGGCGGGCTGCCGTCGAAATCCGGCCACCTCTCTTTTATGAAAGGCGTACAAGGAAAATATTATTTCGGAGCAGGCGCCAGTGGAGGAAACATTCACTATCAGCTCCTAGGCGTCATCCCTTATGACGCTCGATTCAACGCCTACGGATTTTCCGCCTTTTTTCAAAAGTGGTTAGGGTCCAATTGGGGCATTACCCAGCGTTACTACTTCACAAATGTAATCGATGGATATATCAGCAATTCCGTTGGGGTAAGCCTCTTTTACGATTTCTGATTCAATCGGAGAGAGCGTGATCCAAAGTAGAACAGCAAATCTATTACGACAATCATTGACAGAAGATCAAAAACCAAATTGAAGAGAAACATGTGCCGGATAATATCCGAAGGATCGCTGGCTATCGAGGTGACGACCAGTTGAAGGGCGCAAATCAAAATTAGAAGAATACGGAAGCCGGCCTCACCCAAGGATCTCCGTGGGAAAAAAGCGCTTGCGGCGCTCAGCAACAGGATAATAGCCACTATCCAAAACGATTTCGGAATCATCAGATCCCGAAGTGAACTCCAACCGGCAAATCCCCGGCTTACGGCTCCAGGCGGTTTCCCGGCGCTTTTTTCATAATTGCCGTATCCGGGGCGAATTGCAAAACCCATGGGCGTGGAACGGAATACGGCTTGCGCTATCCGGCGCGGGTGGCGGAGATAAAACCTCATTATAGTTTGCGTCGATATCTTTTGTTTGATCGCCCGGTTAGCCTCCGCATCATATACCGCGGATCCCTGCTGAAAATAAGTAGTATTCGAATATTTCCGGAGAGATTGATCCAACCCGAATTCCTTGAGATCCTGAGCCGGATCGGAAGAAAAAGGCAGAAGCGCATTGAAGAAATGATTGTACAAACTGAATTGCTGGTACTCCGAAGGCGCGCTGCGCAGAAAAACTCCTAATAATAAACCTCCCGCAATTGCAGCCAGAGTTGCGACAACAACTCCGACGACCTTGCGTGAGTGGATTGCCATTATAACGCCAAACAACGCTAATAGCGGATACATCAAAACATTGGGATATCTGGAATAGCAAAGAAGGAACCCAGCTGTAAAATAGAGCAGAATCCAGGCAGGTGTAAATTGGCGGCGAAATATTACAGGCATGGCCGCCCCAATCAGCAGCATGAAAAACAGAAATGAGGCGGTTTCCGTATAAGCGGAATTAAAGTAACTTGCGCGCCCGACATCCACAAACATGATTATTGAAAGAATGACGCCAACCATGCGCTTCAGCGGATTCGCGTTTCGTCCACCCGTCAGCAACAGGAACGCTCCCGCTAAGAAGCACACAGTGTGAACCAAACCCAGGGCTTGAATATGAAAAACGCGGTCAGGATAGAATAGATCATTGATCCAAACCGCCGCCGCCAAAAATAAGATTTCGGATGAAATAAGAGTCTTGCCCCAAACTAGTTGATGCCGAGCCGCACCTTGTGGATCGGCCACATAAATCGGATCAACGTAAGCGAAATACCGATCCGCTCGCGCTTGCGCGTTATGCTCCAGCCCGAATTTCGACATCATTTTGTAGAAATCGCCGTTATCCGCAAGGCCAACTATGGGTGGAAGCAGAAGCGTGACTGTCAGGATAGACGCCACAACAATCAGAACAATAAGTTCGGGAATGGTTATTATCGATTTATTCATTTTATCGGCCGGCGGCAAACAACAATTATAAAGAGTTATTCTCAAAAACTCTTGAATTTCTGCAAACCGGCCTGATTTTGTTCAACGGCGCCTGCGCGCATAAAAACAGACCGCTATAGCGCCAGTTGCAAGCAAAAGCAGAGAAGAAGGCTCCGGAACAGGCTGAGAATTTATCGATCCGGTATAAAGCACGCCAAAAGGACCATTATTGCGTTGATAGGCATCCAGTCGGAGTTGGTAGTCTCCGGCTGAGAGATGGAGATTGGTTAAATCTAGAGTCAAACCGTTAGAAGGTCTGCATCCGATCGGCTCGTCAGCGCAATAATTGCCCTGAATGGGGTAGGCATCTGCTAACAAGGTCCAAAGATAAGATCCATTGGTATAGTTGCCAAGGTATACTCGAGCGGTGTCGTCGGCCCAGATCGTAACAGAACCGATATTTAAATTAAAAGGAAGTGAAAAAGATTCATAAAAAATTGCTGTTGGCGGATTTGGATTGGGAAGGACGATCGGATCGGGTACGTCGACAGGCCAAAGGGGATTTTCCGTCCCCTGATAGCAATATTCAGGGTACCCTGTATCCGCATAGGATACCCAAAAATAATCAGAGCCGTTTTGCTGCCACCCATCGTCTGTTCCATACAGAGGGTAGGGTGCGGCTATTTTTACGTTTTTATTATCTATCGCCCTGTTATTGCTTTCATTAAAAAGATCGCTATTTAAAAAAATGCTGTCGGCCAGGGCAATTGACGGGATTGCCAGCAACACCAGAATTATTATTAATTGGATGTAAACGGAACTGCGATGATTTCTCATATTCCCTCTCGGGAGATGTCCTTATTAAATCAGACTTCAATAGTTAAATTAGCGCTACTTAATAATTTTACATCAGAAAAAAATAAATGCAGGCTTTTCGAGAAGCAATTTATTTCCAGCAGTAAAAAAAACCAACTAACTAAGAAAAAACATACATTCACACAATTAAAAACTCTAGCACCCACATTTACTAAGCAATTAAGTCTCCAGAAACCATATCCTAAGTCTCATCAATACTTATATCCTTATCCGGCCTCAATTCCTGTCGGAAAATGTAAAATTAACCGACATATTTATTCGAAGAAAATATTGCGTTCCTACTGTAAATAATAGCTTTACCGCTGTTTGGATAATAAGTTCTCGTTGTAAGAAATCCCGACATAAGGGAGCTCGCAATCGCGACTACAAGGCCTAACAGTCATTCACCGGCGTACAATCCTCTTTCGCCGAATTCGGAATGATTTATTATGGATGCCATACTAATCTGTCGCACTTAATTCTTTTTCATACCGCACGGCTGGATTTCTCAAGCAAACGAGGATAAACCAGGCCGTAAATCGTCGGAGCGATAAAACCGACCAGCGGCACGATGAAGCAGATCGCCATACTATGGTAATGGTCGGCGAGCAGGCCCATGAACGGCGGGGCGATCGCGCCGCCCACGATGGACATGATCTGGAACGAAGCCGCGAGCTTTGTTTGCGGACCGAGGTTGCGCAGGCTCATCGCGAAGATAAACGGAAACATGATGGACATGAAAAGCCAGCAGAACGGCAGGATCATCCACGACACCTGTTTGATGTCCATCACGACGAGCAGGAGGATGATCGTGTTGGCGATGCCGTAGAAGGCCAGCAGAAGGTTCGGCTTGATGACGCGAGTAATCAAAGGGCCGGTGAAACGTCCAATGGCATACAGGATCATGGCGATAGTGACTACGTAGGCGGCGGTGGAATCGGGCCTGGCGGCGCCGGTGATGTTTCCGTACCAGGCGAAGAGCGGCGCAGTGACGGTTGCGCCCGAAGCGTCTTTGGTGATGGCATTTTCCAAAATGTAGTTCACCGCAAAAGCGTTCACCCCTACTTGCGCAACGATGTAAAGGAACTGGGTGACGATGCCCCAGGTGAAATGGGGTTGCCGGAACATTGGGGCTTTGTAATCCGAAGCGTCATCCACCGCAACCGCTTTCTCAGAGTCGCCGTCAATATTCGGCAGCTTGACGAAGGAAAAGATGGCGAACACCACCAATACCACGCAGCCCAGCACGACGTAGGGCGCAACCAGCGAGTGGAAATCCGCGCCCCCGCTCACTTGACGCTGGCCGAAGATGAACGCGCCGCCCAACGTAGGGGCGATGATGTAAGCGACAGAGTTGAACGCCTGCGCGGTGGACAAGCGGCCTGCCGCTCCGTCCTTCGGACCAAGCACTGTGACGTAAGGATTCGCAGCCGTTTCGATGCAAGCCAGACCGCTGGAGAGGATGAACAGCGCCACCAAAAACGCCCAAAACGTCTTATAGATCAAACCCGCTGGAATAAACAGGAACGCTCCGATGGCCAACACAGCCAAGCCCAGCAGGATGCCGCGCTTGTAGCCGATGCGGCGGATCAACAAAGCGGA
Source organism: uncultured Acidobacteriota bacterium (assembly GCA_964441405.1). Taxonomy (GTDB): domain Bacteria; phylum Acidobacteriota; class UBA6911; order UBA6911; family UBA6911; genus UBA6911. Next base: position 48,070 of record CAYTYP010000032.1, on the reverse strand, counting down.
AGGCAGAGCCATAAGGAAATAAGCGCCGAAAACGGAGGTCTGGATGAAGCCCGACTGGGTCTTGCTGACATTGAGTATGTTTTGGAAATGTTTGTTCAACACGTCCAGCATGGCATGACAAAATCCCCAGATGAAGAACAGCGTGGCGATCATGAGGAACGGGAACAGCAACTGATTGCGAGTTGGTTTCATGGGAGTCTCCTAACGATTTGCCTGCTATGGTCGTCCGTTTAGCCTCGCTTGGCTAAAACAACATCTTCATATTTTTTGACTTCGGCTATCCAGCCCATGCCGGCGGGCGTTGCTTTTTTCACGCAGTAGAAATTCCATACGGAAGTCCATGGCAAAGACTTCAGTTCCTCCAGCAAAGCCAGCCGTTGAGTCAAGTCCCCGCTCATCTCCAGCTTTTTCAATTCATCCCAAGGCTCGAGCAACGCGATCAACAACGCCTTTAACATGTTCCTTGCGCCGATCACCCAAGCCGCGACGCGGTTGATGCTCGCATCGAAATAGTCCAGCCCGATATGAATTCTGTTGATTTGGCCTCCGCGAATCAGTTCCTTGGCGATAGCCTGAAGTTCATCGTCCAGGATAACCACATGATCGCTGTCCCATCGGACCGGCCGGCTGACGTGCAGCAATAATTGAGGACAGAACATCAAAACGGAGGATATTTTTTCAGAGATCATCTCCGTGGGATGGAAGTGACCCGAATCCAGGCACAACAGCTTTTGGCGGGAGATTGCATATCCCATATAAAATTCATGCGAACCCACCGTATAGCTTTCCGCGCCGATGCCGAAAAGTTTGGATTCCACCGCATCCAGATGAATCTTCGCATCCATTTTTTCTGCGAATATTTTATCCAAAGAATCGGCCAAACGTTCCCGGGGGCCGCTGCGATCCACAGGGATGTCCTTATATCCGTCGGGAACCCAGAAATTGGTAACCGTCGGCGAGCCTAACTGCTTGCCCATTTCGGCTCCGATTTTACGGCAGGCAATGCCATGCTCGATCCAGAAATCGCGAATGTTTTTATCCGCATGGCTGAGCGTGAACCCATCCAACGCTTTTTTGTGTGAAAAATAGGTCGGGTTGAAGTCCATTCCCAGTCGGTTAAGCTTCGCCCAATCGATCCAGCTTTGAAAATGCCGCGGTTCAATTTCATTGCGGTCGATGAAAACTCCTTGGTTGTCCAGGTAGCAGGCGTGCAAATTCAAGCGATGGCGGCCCGGGATCAGGCTGAGCGCTTTTTCAATATCGCTGCGCAGTTCGCCGATCGTGCGCGCTTTGCCGGGGTAATTGCCGGTAGCCTGAATGCCTCCGCCCGAAAGCTCCGCGCCCGGCGTTTCAAATCCGCCGACATCATCTCCCTGCCAGCAGTGGAGGGAAACAGGGATGGATTCCAGCCGTTTCACTGCTGCATCCACATCAATTCCGCGCTCGGCATATTCCTCTTTTGCAATGGCGTAGGCCGCCTCAATATTTTTTTCTTTCATAGTCTCTCCTGTCCTGGAACGCAGGTGTCCTGCCCTCGCTCTTTACGTATCCGACAAATAATTCTTAAAGCGCTTATAGGGAGCCTGCCAAAGATCCGCCTCAGCAGGGGTGAATCTTTCCACCGGGAATGAATGGTCGATGATCTGTCGAGCTTCCGCCAGCGAGGCTGCAGCCCCGGTTGCAAGCATCTGCATTACAATGTTGCCGAGCGCGGTCGCTTCAGCGGGACCCGCTACGACCGTGCGTCCCGTGGCGTCTGCTGTAAACTGATTGAGCAGCCGATTCTTGGATCCGCCTCCCATGATGCGCACTTCTTCGAATCGAATTCCCGTCAACTCCTCCAAAGATTCCAGAACCATTCGATATTTGAACGCCAGACTTTCCAAAATCGCCCTGGTATACGCCGGCGGGCCCGAAGGGATCAGCTGTCCGGTGCGCCGGCAATATTCGTCAATGGCTGAAAGCATATTTTCCGGATTTAAAAATGAATGATGATCCGGATCAAACAACGAAACGAATCCATATCGATTGTCCTTCGCGGCGCCCATCAATTCCTCATAGGTATAACTCCGGCCTGCAGCCGCCCAGCAGCGCCGGCACGACTGCAACAGCCAAAGCCCGCCGATATTTTTAAGAAGCCGGATTGTCCCGCCCACCCCTCCCTCGTTGGTAAAATTCAGGTCGCGAGCCTTGGGCGTTATAACCGGCGCCGGGATTTCGGCTCCCAGCAAGGACCATGTCCCCGAACTCAGAAAGGCGCTTTTGCCGGCGCAGGATAGCGCTGCAACCGCCGATCCGGTGTCATGGCACGCCGGGGCGACTACCGGAACGCCGGCGAACACAGAGGAAGCTTCGCTTTGAATGGCGCCGATGACAGCGCCGGATTTGACGATGGGCTTCAACAAACGTGAAGGAAGGCCGAGTTCGCTTAGCAGGCCGGTCGCCCATGTGCATGATTTTGCATCCACAAACTGAGTAGTAGTTGCATTGGTATATTCCGATACAAGATTGCCGGAAAGCCAGTAGTTCAAGAGGTCCGGGATTGTAACCAGAGCTTCGGCTGCATCGATCAGCCTGGGAGTGGAACGGCAAGCGGCAAGAAACTGGTACAGCGTGTTAAACGGCAGGAACTGGATGCCGGTGATTTCATAGATGCGGTCACGCGAAACCTTCTTAAACGCCGCGTCCATCATCCCTTCGGTGCGCGAATCCCTATAGTGATAGGGATTTTCGATCAGGACGCCCTGTTCGCCCAACAATGCGAAATCAACGCCCCAAGCATCGACGCCGACGCTTTCAATTTGAGGAAGCGAAGAGGAGTCTAAAGCCTTTTTTATTTCATGCCACAAGCGGGGCATGTCCCAGTGCAGCTCACCCCTATAGCGAACAGGTTCGTTGGGGAAACGATAAATCTCGCGTATATCGAGCGTTCCGGAATGAAGCCGTCCGAGAATGGCGCGACCGCTCTCAGCCCCGAGGTCCAACGCCAGGAAGTTCATGGAGTCACCCCCTTCCCATTTGAACAAGATGCCACGGAATTCGGTGACGTTTTCATTCAACGTTTGATTGCCGCCAGCACCGCTTGTGCAATAGCATCGACATCGGCGTCACTAAGGGTTCGGATCGAAGGCTTCAGTATCCCCGTCGAATCCGGTGCTTTCCCCGAAAAACGCGCGTCGGGCAGCCCAAGCCGCTTTTTAATTTTGAGCAGATCCTGTTCTTTTTCGGGAGGTATTTTAACACAAGGCGCGCCGAGTTGTTGACTTATCGCCAACGTCCAACAATAGGTCTCGAGATTCTCTGCATACCATTCGGCGTGAGTGGGGGTGTCCGCCCAGCAAACGATTCCGTGGTTTCCCAGCAGTATGGTGTTATGGTCCTGTACAAACGGCAGCACCGTCTCGGCGAATTTCTTTGTTCCGGGAGTTTCATACTGAGTGATGGCTACGCTGCCGACGAACACATCGAACTCAGGAATAATCGGCGTCGGCGGCGTAAGCCCGGTGATGGCATAAGCGGTTGCATGCGGAGGATGGCAATGGACTACGGCTTTGGCCTGGGCCACGGCTTTAAAAATTTCGAGATGCAGAAACACCTCACTTGTGCGCTTCAAAGAACCGGCGACCTGGTTTCCCTCGATGTCAACCATGCAGAGGTCTTCAGGTTTTAGGTCCGCCTTGCTCAACAGCGTGGGAGTGCAGATCACCGCATTCTCCCCAATGCGATAAGATATATTGCCGCCATTGCCGTCCACATAGCTGCGCTGCCACAATTTATGACCGACCGAACATATCTCCTCTTTGATGACCTTCGCCTCAGCCGAATTAAACAACTGCTCCATCTCCATTGCCTCTTCTCCTCGCTCTATAAAGCTTATGCCTAAATAACAACGCCACGGAATTACACTAAATTAACAGATTTTAAAATAGCATTATTCTGTTAATTCGGTGCAATTCCGTGGCGTTTTTTAAAAACGCAACAGCCTAGACGGCGGCCAACAGCGCGCGCTTCACCATGACTTTGGCGATCTGCACTTTGAATTTCATGGCCGTTCCGACAAGCATGACGTCTTGAACCGCCGCGGCTCCTGCTGCTTCCGCGCTCGTTTCATCGATTTTCTTCCCCGCAATCGCAGCTTCCGCCTTGGCCGCCCGATAAGGCTTGGGAGCGACGGCGTTTAATGCGATGCGCGGCTTTGCAGACCCGCCCACCAGAACGGCGCAGTTCACGATCGGGAAATCGATCGATTTGCGGATCGCAAACTTGATGAATGCGCTCTTAGCCCCTGCCGGAGGCGCCGGGACCTGGATCTCTTTGATGATTTCACCAACGGCGAGAACGGTATTGCCCGGTTTCTTGACATCCCAGAAAGTTTCCGCCGGGATGGTACGGTCCGTGGTTACGATCTTCGCATCGAGCGCAATAAGCGCCGGAGCGATGTCGCTGGGATGCACTGCCATGCATCCGTTGACCACGCCGAAGATTGAATGATACCGGTTGTCGCCGCCCATGGCGTAACACTTCCCTTCACCTTTGCGGGCGCAGGGGAAGCGGTTTTCCGGTTTGCGGAAATACCAGCAGCGGTGCAGTTGTGCGATGTTTCCGCCGATGGTTCCCATATCCCGGACATGGGGAGTAGCCACGCGCAAAGCCGCTTGAGCCAACGCCGTATATTTTTTATTGACAGCCGGGTTGGCGGCAATATCGGCAAGGCGAGTGATGGATCCAATTTTCAGCATCCCGCCTTCTTCCTTGATGTAATCAAGGCTGGGAACAACGGTCTTGATGTTGACCACGGTTGCGGGATACGTGGGAAGAATATTGTCCTTGAGTGTCCCGATAAGATCGGTGCCGCCGGCTATTACGATTCCTTTGCCGCCGGCAAGGGCGGTTTTGGCTTCCGCCAAGGTTTTCGCGTTCACATGCTTGAAAGCTTTCACAGTTCGTTCCTCCTATGCCTTGCCTAGCGCTTTAAGAACCCTATCCGGCGTCGCCGGTGAGTCGACCCATTTGCCGATGGCGTTGTGGATAGCCATGATGATGAGATGAGTGTTTGCCAGAGAGTGGCTGATGCCGCTGCCGCCGTAGCAGGCGTTGCTGATTTGCGTTTCCAGAAGCTCTTTTTCAACCGGAGGCATGTCCAGCATGCTGACCTTTTTGTATTCGAACATGTTGGTGCTGAGTCTCAGGCCGGTATTTTTGTCAAAAATGAATTCTTCCTGCAACTGGCATCCGGTAGAAAAATCCATCACCTGGTCGAGCTGGCTCTCAAACGACGTCTGGCGCAAAACCTTTCCAGGATCCGCAACGACCACAAACCGGAGGATGTCCACCTGCCCCGTTTCCGGATCCACTGCAACCTCGCAGGAGGCGACGTTCATGGCATCCAACACTTTCCCCTGCTTCGTCCATACGGAATCCGGCGGTCTTCCATTATAAGATGCACGCACATAGCCGCGAACTGCCTGGGCAAGCGGAAGGCCTTTTCCGGGATCGGCTTTGACAACAACCTTGCCGTCCTGCATGTCCAAATCTTCAGGCTTCATACCCTTGAACGGATTGGGCTGTTGTTTTTGTTGTTTGGCTCCAAAGCCGCCAAATCCCATGCCCATTCCCATGCCGCCGGCGGCCGGCGGATTGTCGGCTTCCTCGATTGCGGCTTGCAGAATGCGTTTTTTCAGGATATTCGCGCACTCTTTGACAGCCCAGGAAGAAGCGGTTGAGCCGTCGCTGCCGCCGCCAAACGGCTTATAAGCTTCATGGTGATCAAAATCAATTTTGACGCTCTTAAGATCGAGACCCAGTTCTTCAGCTATAACCGACGCATTGCACTCCAGTCCATAGTGGCCGATTACGGGCCCGGAGGTCGGCAGATGCACGATGCCGTTCTTAAGTTCGAGTGTGGGACTGTATGAGGAAAAGGAGTGGCGCGGGCACTGGTTATAGCGGAAGCTTGCTCCGTGCAGACGGCCATCAGGCAGCTTCTTGGCGCCGGCTTTATGCCAGGTCCAGTTCATCTTCTGTTTTAGCTTGGCTACACAGCCCTCATAGGCGGGCACAGGATTGGTATCGTCCTGGGATTCCGGCCCATGGAGATTCAATGTCGCGATCTCTATCGGGTCTTTCCCCAGCTTATCCGCAATCATGTAAAGCCCTACCATCAGGGAATCCCAGCTCATTGGATTGTGCTGGCCGCTCGTCCACATCTTCCCCCGGTTGCTGTCCACAACTTCCATGTTCTGTTTGACATGCTTGCACTTGGTTGTGAAATAGGGACCGTAGGTCTGGTCCATGGTGTTGCCGAAATTGGTGCTTCCCTGGCATCCGCCGTCGGCGATGGAGAAATCGTCTATGGCGGTTATCAGACCGTTGCTTTTAAAACCGATTTTTATGTGAACATAGCGCTGGTTCAAATTGAAGTCATACTGATCGTAGCGGCTGTTGACGCAGCGAACAGGACGCCCAACCCTTTTGGCGAGCGCCGGAGTGACCGTTTCCGATTTACGAGCGCCCCAATCGCAGTACCTGCCGCCTACGAACATGCAGGACTGGAACACTTTATCCGCGCCGGCGCCGCTCGAGCTCGCCACTCCGCCATGTCCCCAAGGATTGCCTTCAATCTGCAGGCATTTCCCTTCTCCACGGAGCGGATCGTCAAACCACCAGGCGACGCTCCCCATCGGATTGGGGATATGGCCGGAAAAAGCGGCTGTATTGACGTCGTACTCGAGAACATGATCGGCTTCCTTAAAACCTACTTCGACATCTCCAGCTTTGACATTGGAAAAGGAGACATTTCCTTTTTTAGGAGGATTATTGCCGCCTCCGCCCATTCCGCCCATTCCGCCACCAAAGCCTCCCATGCCGCCGCCTTTTGCGGCAGTGGTCGCCTGACGGATTACTGTTGCATCTTCTTTTCTTCCTTCGAGCAGATCGACGACGTGGGGCAGAACTTCCCACTGGACATCGATCGCCTGCAGCGCTTTATCGCATATATCGCCATCTTCGGCTATCACAATGGCGCCGACTTCCAGGCTTTCCTGGTCGGCTGAGTTGCTCAACACTCTTCCCATTGCCGGGTCTTCCCAAGTGATGATGTCCACGACTCCCGGAATAGCCTTCGCTTTCGAAATGTCCATGCTCTTTATCCGGGCATTCGGATATGGGCTGCGGAGGAATTTGGCTTCGACCATGTTGGGAACTACATAATCACATCCGAATTTTGCAACGCCGGTAGCCTGTGACCAAGACAATACGCCTGGAACATTCGGCTTCCCGACAACTCGGAATTCCTTCCGGCCTCCATTAGTTCCTGTATCAGCCATAAGCTAAGCGCCTCCCTTAATTACCTGAGCCGCTTCCATAATCGCCTGGGGATGACGCGGATACGTTCCACAGCAGCAGATATTGCCGGCGAGCGCCTGTTTGCAATCGTCTACAGTTGGGTTAGGATTTTTAACAAGAAGAGCCTTGGCTGAGACGACAAAACCGGGAGTGCAATAGCCGCACTGCATCGCATCCCATTTGCAGTAGGATTGAATCAATGGATTCCATTTCTTGTCGGCGGCAATTCCTTCGACGGTTTCGATCTTTTTGCCTTCGCATTCAACCGTAAGGGTCGAACAGGAAAGAACTACCCGGCCGTCAATAATAACCGCACAGGAACCGCAAACGCCTCGATCGCACATCTGTTTGGCGCCGGTCAAACCCAGTTTGAACTGGAGAGTGCGCTGCAGGGTCCAATGAGGTTCGATTTCCACATGGACGTCTTTGCCATTGACGTTTAGTTTGGTCGTCACCAGCTTGGCAACGCCGGCAGGCAGAGCTCTGCCTGTTTTTGCCTGCGGAGCCGCCGGCTCAGCAGGCGCTCCGGTAGCCGCCGCGATTGTTAGTCCGGCTCCCAGGGTGCTTCCGGTAACGACAACGCCGGCGCTTTTGAGAAAATTCCTTCGGTTTAATCCGCTTCCTTCACCATTTTTGGTTTCATCATCCGGCATAACAAATCTCCTTCTGATTTTCGCTCTTCAGCATAATGTGGCCTTCAGAATAACTATTTCACCACACCAGTTTGGTACGTATCCAACCGATTTATTGGGAACGATCAGCTTAAAACGGAAAAAGACGGCGTACCGACGTTGAACATATATATAATGAGCATCCTATAGATCGGTTGAGTTTGTAACACCCGCAGGCCATTTAGCAAGCTTTTTTATGCGGTCCCAATTCAAAAACAACCAGCCCTTCTCCTGAAGACAATTCTTCATTGCATATTACGTCTTGGGATCGCCGGCGTTTCGATGGGACCGGCTCCCTCGAATAAGAAAAAGAATGAACCACGAAACACACGAAAGACACGAAATTTTTCTTTCGTGTCTTTCGTTTCTTTCGTGGTTAAAGTCTTTAAACGTCTTTGCCTGAAGAAATTTCAGTTATGTCTCACTGAACGCTTTCAGGGTGTCCAGGTAGTACTGCGGCAAGCCGATGTCGTAGCGTTGGCCTTCCACTATCAAGCCCAGGAAGCCATCCTCTTTCCGCAACCGGTCCAAAGCCGATGTCAGTTGGAACTCTCCCCTTTCACGCACATTATTCTTAATATGCTCCTCGAGATAATCGAAGAGCATCGGGTTGACGACATATTGACCGAACACAGTCAGGTACTCGCCTTCACTGAGACCGGGAGTGCGTAAATTGTTGCGGGCGTAATCCACAGTAGGTTTTTCGGCAAACTCGGTAACGTTCAGGGTGCGCCCCTCTTCCATCCATATGCCGGTTGCGGAACCAAAATTCCCCAACTGTTCTTCCGGAGTGCTGCGCAGGCCAAGCGTGCTGATTCCATGCCGGTCATAGGCGGCGACCAATTGCTGCGCGCACGACAGATCGCTTTTCGATCTGTACAGGTGATCGCCCAACATCAGCAGGAACGGTTCATTCCCGACAGCCTCGCGCGCGCAGTACACTGCGTGTCCGAATCCCTCTTGGGCGGTCTGGGTGACGAACGAAATTCGTTGTCCGATTTCCAGAATTCGTCTTGCATATTCCTGAAATTGGCGAGACAGCTTGTTATAGTTCTCGATGGAGATTTGCTCCTGGAAAAAGGAGCGGAATTCATCCAGATCATTTCCCTGCACAATAATAATTATCTTCTCGATGCCGGCGCTCAGAGCCTCTTCCACCAATAGCAGAATAACAGGTTTGGCGATGCCGTCCCGGTCGACGATCGGGAAAAGCTCTTTTTTGGTCGCTTTGGAAGCGGGGAAAAGGCGCGTACCGAAACCCGCGGCCGGGATGACGGCTTTTCGAACTTTTTGCCCGGCGCGCAGAGTCAGGGGCAAACAGGTCATTTTCAAATCCCGCTCGATGATTTCTATAACTGCTTTTTGATCCGATTCGCCGCGGGCGATGAACTGAGCGCTGCCGTCCCCCTGGGATCCGACTCCCTTGCCTCCCCAGATATGCTGTTGGAGCGGCTCGTAATTAAGCGTGCGATGCAACAATGGCGCAGCCAGTTCTTCGCGGCACGCAGGCAGGGCATAGCGGTCGAAGTTGGATTGGGCTTCGACCATCAGAGCCCCAATTCTCTGCGCATCGGAGTTCTCCAACGCTTCAATCGCCCGGTGCACGATGCGTTTGTTGACGGGGCCTAGCAATTCCTGCACTCCGCGCTCCAGCTCGGTTTCGGCGAAAGGATAGGCGCGATTCAACCGGGACAGTATTTCCAGAGTATCCTTTTTCCCGCCCAGGTCGACCAGCACGAAATAGAGATCGTTCTTAACCCGGAGTTCTGTGACATCAAGGCGGTCGCTGTCGTAGGTCATCAGGATCGGTCGATTGCCATAAGCGCAGCCTTGATCCATCCGTCCGCAACGGGAGGGGGTGGTTATTTCTCCCATATACGCCAGTTCCATTTCACCGCGCAAGGTCATTTTCAGATCGTAAAAACGATTGAACGCGCGCGCAGCCATTACGGATACGGCTGCGCTGGACGAGAGTCCCTTTTTCATCGGAAGGTCGGTTTTGTAATTGTCGATGACCAATCCGCGCACGTGATAATGAGTAAGGACCTGGTAGGCGACTCCGGCGATGTAACTCCAGAATCCTCCTTTTTGCGCTTCCTCCAGCAGGGCCTTCGGTTCCATAGGTATTGAGTAAGGACCGAGCCGCTCCCCTGCGAAAGTCGTCGAACTCATGATCAAGGATGTAGGATGATGTTCGACATTGGCGTAGATGCCTTGATCGGTGCCGGTGAGTAAAGTATAGCCTTTTTCTATTTCGGAATTAATGCGCCGGTATCCGCCGGCCCAGTCGGAATGCTCGCCAAACAGGCACACGCGTCCGGGAACGAAGATTTTCATTCTGTCTCCTTGTTACCCGAGATTTAACCACGGATTTTCACAAATTTACACGGATAAAAACAATCCCGCTAATTTCTATGCGCGGGCCTCCTGTGATACAATATGTATTACAGGAGGGTGATGATGCCGATTAGTGTACGGTTGGATAAAAAGACTGAAGCGATGCTTGAGGAAACCGCCCAAGCTCTTGAAACCAGTAAAGCTTCGATAATCAAAGAATCCTTAACGGAGTATTGCCCAAAAGTCCTGGCTAAAAAACGCAAACGGCCGTACGAGTTAATTCGGGATATCGCGGGGCGCAAGGGGAGTGGAAGAGGGGATCTCTCTTCAAGAAGCGAGGAAATACTGAGGGATGCATTCAGGAGAAAGCGGTGATTTTGGTCGATACGGGGCCCATAGTTGCACTTTTCGATCGGGACGATCAATATCATCCACTGTGTCTTCAAACGATCGAAAAATTTCATGAGCCTTTAACAACGACATGGCCTGTGCTCACGGAGTGCTTTTATCTTTTAGGATTCTCATTGGAAGCGCAGGAAGGTTTGTGGACATTCCTCAGGAGAGGTGGAATGGATGTTTTTCCGATGGATAAGGCGCACTTCTCCCAATGTCGTGATTTGATGCGGCAGTTCCGAAATCTTCCGATGGATTTGGCGGATGCAAGCATTGTAGTCGCTGCGAATGAACTTGGAACCGCAAAAATATTCACCTTGGACCACCGTGATTTTTCCACCTACCGATTTCGCAAGACCGGCAAATTCCAACTCATCCCGTCTAAGTTATAAGGACGCCGGGCCTTGGGAACTCCGGCGTCCTCGCCGGCTCATCTTTCGACTTACAATCAATGTAGGCAAAGATTCGTGCAAATGTTTGAGCTATGACAATGCCGCGATTCTTGACAGCTTTTCTGGAGACTATTATAATGGTCTCCGTGTTTGAACTGGTTTTTACCGAGACGGCGCAGAGACAATACGAACGATTGAATCCGCGACTGAGAAAGCAGGTCGATCGCGGCTTGGAGAGAGTCGCCTCCAACCCCAGAGGAGGCAAAACGCTGGGCGGAAGTTTGAAGGGGATTTGGTCGGAACGCGTCGCTACCTTTCGAATCCTTTACAAAATTTTGGCCGATAGGATCGAAGTCTTGGTCCTGGTAATCGAGCATCGCAAGTCGGTATATGGAGGACATTGATGAGACACGAAATCCTATCTGTAAGCAAGGCGAAAGCGAAGCTCCTTGATCTTACGCGAAAGATTCAGGAGGACGGAAGAGCCTATATACTGACAAAGGATGGCGAACCGGTGAGCGCACTTGTTCCTATCGAGGATTACGAATCTCTCCTGGAAACCATGGATATCCTGACGGATAAAAAGACGATACGAGACCTCACCGTTGCGCTTGCGGACGAGCGCCATGGACGGCTGTTCAAGCGGGACAAAAACGGCAGATGGTCGAAATGCAAGAGAACAAAACAAGTCGCCTGATATAATTTCTTAATCGGTGCGCTTCCGGACGGATCCGCGGTTGCAATTATTTTTCTATCGATTATCATCCATGAATTAACGTAGGAGATTCCTATGAATTCTCGGAAATTTTTCCTGCTCGCGTTCATCTTTTTTCTGATCGGTTCGGGATTATTCGCCGGGGTTGACGTCAATGTTTACGACGACTCGGTTTATAGCTGTCTCGACAAATTGTACGCCGCCGGTTTGCTGGAAACTTACATGCCCAACCAAAGACCTCTGACGAGGCATGGGGTGGCAACGCTCGTCCAAGAAGCCAGGCGGAAAATGAAAGACGGAGAACCGCTGAAATCTGTGATTGGGGAACTCGAGACAGAGTTTGCGGATGCATCATCGGATAAGACTTTTGATTTTATTCCTCTGGATTCCTTATCTCTCTCCTATACGGCGACCGACCAGAAAGAAGCGCCCGTTCCGGTTAATGGGCTCGGATATGCCTCCGGCCGCGTGCAACCGCTCCTTTCCTATAACAATGGAGATCATTTCGACAAGAACGCCAACTTTTATTTTTATTCCGCCCATAGGGTCCGGGCGACTCCCTATTTCGCAGCCTATTTGCAGCCGAAGTTTTTTGCGCGGGCGGGGACAGGAGACGACGGCGGGGTTGGGATCTACCGAGGATACGTAAAAGCGGGGTTTAAGGATTTCGAGGTTTTGGTGGGACGCGATGACCTGAGGTGGGGGCCGGGAGAGAATGCGCTTTTTTTCAGCAACAACGTTCGCCCGCTTGACATGGTAAAAGTCTCTTCTCCCCATCCGTTCCGGTTGCCGGGATTTTTAAAATATATGGGGCATTTTAATGCGACCGCCTTTTTTTCCTGGTTGGGCGACGATTATAAGCAACCGGCCGGCGCTACTCTCTCGGGCTACAGGATCGATTACAGCCCGTTCAAATGGTGGAATATCGGCTTTGACCATGCGGTGTTTTTAGGCGGGGATGGGACCGTAACTCCGGATTCCAGAGCGGCATTCTATAATTTCATTGGATTCCTGTCCGCTGAGGAAAACGACCGTGCATCATCCAACCATCTGATCGGCGCGGATACAACCTTCCGAATACCGCGAGCAATGGGGATGGAGCTTTACGGCAAAGTCCTTTTGGAAGACACTCAGGCGGAGCAGCGTTTTATGCTGAAAAACGACGCCAGTTGGCTGGGCGGAATATATTTCCCCAAAATCAACGGGTTCGAGAATTTGTCGATCAGGGGGGAGTTCATCTATACCGGCCAGTTCGCATATGGGCACGGCATCTATATAGATGGATTTACAGTGGATGAAAAATTCATCGGATACGACGCCGGGCCGGACACCTGTTCAGGATTTCTGACTTCCAGGTATCAGTTCAATCTCGATGAATTCATCAAGATGGACCTTCGATACTTGCGCCGTTCGAACGATCATTACATAGCGCTTTACAGCCCTTCCGGAAACAATAACGGCATTGCCCGAGACCTGGACAGGCCGGAGGAAGGCAACTCCATAATCAGGATCGGCGGCCAGAAGAAGATTTCGAAATATGCCAATTTGTATGCCGAAGCCGGTTACGACAGGAAAAGCAATTCGGATTTTGTGAAGGGCCGATCGGCGAACGATTTTTCTTTTCGGTTGAAACTAATTCTTCACCATTTCATCGCCCGCTAGTTCCCGGCAGTCCCACATTGCTCAGCCCCAAGGAACACAGGCGATTTAAAATCAACCAAAGAGCGGCGGCTGTTTGCGTGGTTATTGTGGAGACTGGTTTTTTGGAAGCTTCGGAATCCTCCATCGCACTGTCCTAATTAATCCAGTCTTCCAGTTGCAGGTTGATAATTCTTTTAAATTCTTTCGTGTTGTTAGTCACCAAAGTCATGTCTCGTGATCGAGCAAGACCTGCTATGAGAAGATCATAAGATCCTATTGATATCCCTTTCTTTTCAAGTTGTGCACAAATCACTGCTGCTTCAATAGCAGCGGAACGATCCAATTCAATGAGGTTCAATGGCTGAAGGAATTTTTCAAGGGCTTCCTCGGAACGTTGCCTGAATTGACTTTTTTCAATCCCGTATTGAAGTTCAAAGAGGGTGATTGAGGAAATTGCCACATCCTGTGGCGCATGCTTTTGGAACCGCCCCAGAATCTCAGGTGAGTGTTTTTTTATGAGATATATGCAAATATTGGTATCAAGCAGATAGCGCATCTTTTAAGATTCTCTTGTCTGCATATCCGGCTGATTACGACCGTCTTCCATAAAATCTTCGGGGAATTCACTGAGCGATTCAAACAACGGATCCCATGTCGTTTCTATGGGCTCCAGTATAACCTGGTTGCCTCTTTTGAATATTTTTACCTCATTACCAGGAATTCTAAATTCCTTGGGCAGCCTCACTGCTTGAGAACTCCCATTCTGAAATAACTTTGCTGTTCCCATTCATCACCTCACCATGCGCGTATATATATTTAGTATATACGCACATGCTCTTAAAATCCACTTTTGTTATTATTGCGCAGATGTCTGACGCAGCCTATTTCGCCCCATATAATTTTTATCAATTCAGTTCTTATCACTACCATTGATATCAGGGAGCAATCGGAAGCGGAAATCACTCTGGATACATCAGAACAAAAACGCCACGGATTAGCACAGATTTCACGGATTTGGCTGAGGTTAGCCAAACGCTGCGGTTTACATCATTGAAATGGATACGTTCGAGCTTCCAAAGCTTCTGAAGATGGTTGCTCCGTATCCAGCAAGAATGATCTCAATCTATGGAATTTGAAGGACTAAACGAATTCACCCTGCCCGACAAGAGTCCTTGACCTGCGCGGAATATCCGCTATGCTGATATATGGATTTATGGATTACCAGGAGAATAACGATGAATAACACTACTTTCCAAGTGCAGGTTGTACGCCGCGGTGTGATCACCCTCCCCAAAGAATTGCGAGACCACAATAACATCGAAGAAGGCGATACCCTGACCTTGATTGAATTGGGCGATGGTGTGGTTGTCATGAGCCCAAGACATTCACGAGTGGATGAAATTGCAGATAAACTAGCAAAAGAGTGGAGAGACTCAAGCCAATCATTAGAGTCGATGTTGTCTACTTTGCGAGAAGTACGGGCTGAATATGCCGCTAAAAAACCGTAAAGTCTTTCTGGATACAAGTGTCATCTTTGCTGCTGTACTTTCTCCAACCGGTGGAGCGCGGAAATTGTTTCAGCTAGGAAATGCCGGAATATTGAAGCTGGTTATTGGCCCAAACGTTCTTCGGGAGTGCGACGAGGTCGTGCGTCGCAAAGTGCCATCTTCGCTTCCAGCTTTGGCACAATTGCTGGCCCTTGGACAGGTGGAAACATCCATCGCTCCCACCAAAAGACATATCGCACGCGCGCGTTCAATTGTTGAGTATGAACCGGATGCCCTGGTGCTGGCTGAGGCCATCAGCGCCCGTCCGGATTGGTTTGTCACACATGACAAAGAGCATTTCCTGAAAGAACTCAAGGGATCCAACCTAACTTTTGACATTGGAACGCCAGAAAACTTAATCCGGGCGCTTAAAGGCGATTTCACATTGCCATAGCCATACAGAATACTGTCACGCTCTCCCCGACAAGCACGGCGTATAGGTGGAATGAATGCGGCGAATGAACACTCCACCCGCAAAGAGGGGAGTATCAGGAAGCCTCCCCGAGAGAGGCAAGTGGTTGAAACCCTGAAAGGGAGAAGTGAGAACCACGGAAAACACGGAATCAATTTTGTTTCTTGTTCGTAAGGAACCATGGAACTCTGAAACTCCGAAGTGGTTTTTATCCGTTCTTCCGTGTCTTCCATGGGGCTCGCGTTGATGGCGTCAGGCGGTCATTTCGTGTTTTTCGATTTCGCCGTTTTCAACGGCTGCGGGTTTAGATTTATCGGGCTCCGCCTTTTCACCGATTTTCTCATTGACCGAATAATATTTTACATATTTGCCTAAAAGCTTTTTCATGAGATTATCGGTTTCAGGAGTAGGATCGGAAATCAAATCGGAAAATTCCTGCAGTATTCCAGGCAGTTGAGCAGGCTGATATTTCGTTCCATTTCTGGCAATGAATATCTTCTCATGACAACTGGCGTCCGTTCCCTCTTCCGCCGTCAATATTTCTTCGAACAGTTTTTCTCCCGGTCTTCGTTCGATGAATTGGATGTCGACATCCTTATACGGTTCCATCCCATGAAGCCGGATCAATTCTTCGGCGATATCGATGATCTTTACCGGATCCCCCATATCGAGGACAAATACTTCGCCGCCCTTGCCGAGGATAGAAGCCTGAAGAACGAGCGAGACAGCCTCAGGGATGGTCATAAAGTACCGTCTCATTTCCTTGCCTGTCACGGTCAGAGGCCCGCCGTGTTTGAGCTGTTCCAGGAATAGAGGAAGAACGCTGCCCCGGCTCCCCAGCACATTTCCGAATCTCACCGATATGAAACGGGTTGATCCGGACTGAGATGTGTTCTTCTCGGAAGGCATAACAGCATGGGCGCTTTTTTCGCTATTAAAAGCGCTGCAGATGAATTCCGCCATCCTCTTGGTAGCGCCCATGACGCTTGTCGGACGAACAGCTTTGTCCGTCGAAATCATAATGAACCTATCCACATTATTATTTTTAGCGGCTCTAGCGACATTAAAGGTGCCGAACATATTGACCTTGACCGCCTCTTTGGGATTGTATTCCATCATAGGAACATGCTTGTATGCGGCGGCGTGAAAAACGATCTGCGGCTGCCATTTACCGAAAACTTCTTGAATCCTGGTATCGTCGCGAACATCGCCGGTCACGTATACGATATGTTCCGTCAGGTGTGGAAATTGTCTCTTTAATTTCAGGCCCAGGTTATGAAGCTCCGTTTCGTCAATATCAAATAAAATCACATATTCCGGCTGGAAAGAGCATATTTGCACGACAATTTCAGATCCGATTGAACCGCCGGCTCCTGTCACCAGGACCGACCTTCCCCGGATGAACTCACCGATCCCCTTGTAATCGACGCTGATGGATTGTCGGCCGATCAGGTCCTCGATACTGATGCTTTCGAGAGATTTCATATTGATATCGGGCCGGCCGAAATCATAAATACGGGGAACTATTTTGATGTTTTTTACATTGGCCTTTTTAGCTCCATCATAAAATCTTCGCAGGACTTTATGGTTCAGCGTAGGAATCGCTATGATGACAGCTTCAACGCTATTCTGAGAGATAACTTCCGTCAGCTGAGAAGTATTCCCTAAAACCTTCACACCATGAATTATGGAGCCTACTTTAGTAGGATGATCGTCTAAAAAACCGATCGGGTAAAATTCTTTAAATTGGTTTCGGATCATATCCCGCAAAATCATCTCGCCGGTATTGCCGGCTCCGATGATCAGGGTATTTTGGCCTTTGCGGATAGGTCCTTTCTCCCGAACAATTTCAAGATAAAATCGCTTGGACAATCTGAGAGCCCCAATAAACCCGAATGACAGGATCCCATCGACAAAAAATATTCTTTTGGAAAGTCCAACCAAGGAAAGTTGAGGCAATATGTCGCTCGGCAGGCTCAAAATAACCAACAACAGTTCGGAGATAAGCATAGATAAAAAGATGCTTGTCAGATCGGACAATCCCACGTATCGCCAGGTTGCTTTGTAGACTCGAAATAGCGCCAGCGCCGATAATTTCAGAATTATGAAGTAGGAAATAATCTCCGAAATGCGTCCCGGATCAACTTTATTAATATCGAATTCAAAATGAGTCAGGACCGCCAGATAAAGCGAAAGGCAGATGAGGCAAATATCCGATAAAAAGAAGAATAAAAATCTTTTGAGCACTGAGGATTTCACGATTTTATTTCTCGTCAAAGAATAACAAAAACAAAAATATATGGATTTATGATAGGCCTTAAAGGTTCATTTTTAAAGGCAAACTACATTTTATCTGATACGGGAATGCAACAACATTTTCCGGATAAGCCATCTTAGATCCGTCGCCCCCTGCAACTAATCTTTTGGTCGACAAACCAATTTTCTATTCGTTTGAAAGAATCCGGCATTCGAACCAGGAGGTCGGCTGCTTCTGCAGTTAGGGTTATTAATATGGTATTGTTTTTCATCGGAGAACTCAATGGCTAACGTTCTCCGCACGAGTAACTTTTAAAAACGTCAAAAGTAATATCTTCAAGTCAAAATAAAATGACCTGTGATTCAAATAATATTCATCAAATTCCACTTTTTTGGGGATAGGATTATCATCTCGGCCATTGATCTGCGCCCATCCAGTGATTCCTGGAATTAATAGATGCACCCCGCGTTCCGTCCGCAAGGCAACCAGATCACCTTGATTGTACAACGCTGGCCGGGGACCCACAAAACTCATATCCCCCTTCAAAACGCTCCACAACTGCGGAAACTCATCGAGGCTCCATTTCCGGAGAAAAGAACCTATCGGAGTCAAAAATTGATCGGGATTCGATAATAAGTGCGTGGCAACCGCAGGCGTATCAATCCGCATTGTCCTGAATTTTGGCATCCGGAAAATCCTGTTGCCCACTCCTACCCGATCAGACCAATATAAAAAAGGCCCTCTTGATGTTGCTTTTACCAATAGGGCAAGGATAATCATCGGAGCTATTAAAACTACGAGAAGAATGACCGTAGCAACTAAATCAAAAGATCGCTTAATGATTTTATAAAGCACCGGCTTCCCGCATTTCCCGCATCGTTTCTTCCCAACCGGCTTTTAATCCATACTGGGGTACAAAGCCGAGCTCTTTTTGAATGAGGCTGCCGTCAACAGCAATATCCTCGGTATATTTATCAAGCGTTTCCCGAGTGACCGGTGCTTTTATGCTAATGGCTTTTGCCCCTTTTTCAACAAATCCGGCAACTACTCTTATCGGCCCTACAGGAAAAGACGTCTGTGGCGGTTTACGTCCGAGGGCAGCACAAATGGATTCAATAATCTCACTCAAGGCATGAAATTCGCCATCGGTCACATTGAATATCCGGCCCGCAGCAGCAGGATGGGAAACAGCAAGCGCAGCCGCGCGGCCCACATCCTTATCATAAACCAGCGTCCGCCGATTAAGACCCTTTCCGATAGGGACAAAGCGGTTGCGTGCCAGGGCATGTGCCAGTCGTTCGTAGTTTCCCTTAATTCGGGAGCCATAAACCGCACCCAAACGCAACACGGTCCCGAATGATTGACCATCGCCACCTCTCGCATTCAAGACAATCTGTTCGGCGGCGCATTTCGTCTCAGCATATAAAGTGCCAGGATGGGTTGGTGACATTTCATTGAGTATGCAACCATCCGAGGCCCCATACACTGCAATCGAACTGAATAAGACAATCCTCTTCACCCCAGCCTTAATAGCAGACTCAACCACCGTCGCCGTCCCGCCAATATTGACGCGCTCGTATTTTCCACGTAATTCAGGCGGCGGATTGACGATGTGCAGGAGCGCCGCCATATGAACAACTGCATCCACGCCTTGCATCACAGATTGGACCGCTACTTGATCAGTAACATCTCCAATCAAGACTTCTACGTTCTGCGGAAACATACCCGATGCAGGATTATCGACCGAGAAGGAACGAATTTGGAAACCTGCTTGATCCAAAGCATGAACAACGCGCGGGCCAACAGCGCCGGTGGCGCCGGTAACAAGTACAATTTTTTTATTATCGGTCAAACTTACGCTATCTTTCCGAGTTGGAAACAATATTTTCTATTAATTCGTGATATTGATTGGTCACGATCGCGCGAGCGTAATAACGAACAACATGTTCTCGCCCGGAAATGCCCATTTTCTGCCATTCTTGCTGGTTCCGGTACGCCCGCATAATCATTTCAGCCAAAACTTCAGCCGACCCCGGCAATACAAAAGCCCCGCACGAAGCCTCACTCACCAAGCGCGCCAGATCAGAATTCTGGTCTGTAACAGCCAAGACAGGCCGTGCACACGCCATGATGCGATATACTTTCGAAGGGACGGCTTCGAAACCCGTCTCAATTGCCTGCGACACCAAACACAGATCAGATGCAGCATAGGCTTGCGCCATCAGTGAATATGGCTGATAGGGTAAAAAGATACAGTTGCCAAGATTATATCCTTCGATTCTCTGTTGGAGGGATTCACGGAGGGTGCCATCTCCCATCATCAGGAAACAAACGCCTGCTTCTTCTTTCAGAATGTTGGCAGCATCAATGAAATGCTCCAACCCCTGAGCCGGTCCCATGTTGCCTGCATAATTGATGACAAACTGGTTAGATAGGTTGTGTTTCCTGCTAAAATCATTGTCTTTCTTTAAAGGCGCCAGATCGCTCACATCAACAAAGTTTGGAATGACCTGAACTTTATTGCTCGATACGCCCTTCTTCAGAAGTTGTTCGCGCATTCGCGATGCTATTACAGTCACGGCTGATGCTTTAGAGTACACAAATTTTTCTAAGCGATACAGAAGATCAATGACTCGACGATTGCGAACCGCACCCAGTCGAATGGCGATATCCGGATAGATTTCCTGAACATTATAAATATAGGGCGCTCGGTGTAACATGCCGATCAAACAAGCACATAGTCCAATTGTCAAAGGCGGAGAGGGTGCAATAATAATGGACGGACGAGGCACGATCATCAGCCCGGCTATGGTGCTTATAATGTGGAAAAATGCCCATGCCAGAAGTCTCCACAATTTATTCTGTCCTTTTGGGGGCATGAAGGTGTGATAAACGGTCATGCCGTGGTATTCACTCTGGTAAAGTATTTTCCACCATTTCGGCCGTAAGGGCTGATATTTCTCATTTTCCAAATTCCGGTTGTAATGCGGAATCGTCGAAATCACCGTCACCCGATGCCCATGCTTTCCCAGATCAACAGCAAGTTCGCCCATAATCTGAGCTGTCGATACACTGTCCGGTGGGAAAACAAGAGACAGCAACAATATTTCAGCCATAAATTTTATTTGTTAATTTGTAACGTGAAGTCAAAGCAGGCTTCAAATCATTTAAGGCTTCTGCCAAACCACCCGGTTTACGTAATCCGTATAGCTCAGGATAATCCGGATGACCTTCTCTGAGACATTGGGCGCCTCATAATCTCGGACTAGACGCAGGAAGCGATCTGCGCCCCGCGGTTGTCCTTCCAGAATAGCAAGACTCTCCTGAATTTTCGGCCAGGATAAGCCGACCATCATCACAGACCCTTCCTCCATTCCCTCCGGCCGTTCATGAGCATAGCGGATATTGAGGGCAGGGAAATTGAGAATCGACGATTCTTCCGTTATGGTGCCGCTGTCCGAGAGAACGGCATGGGCGTTCATTTGTAGCTTAACATAATCGATTAGACCGAAAGGCTTGTACAATTCCACCAGCGGTGGCAATTCAATCCCTTCCTGTTCGATGCGCTTTCGTGTGCGGGGATGAGTGGTCATGATGATACGCTTGCCATAGGAGGCGACCAACCCCTGTAATACATCAATGAGCCTCCGGAAATTGCCCTCATCATCGACATTCTCTTCACGGTGGCAGCTCAGGACAAAATAATCCAGGGGATTTAAGCTCAATTCTTCCAGCACCGAAGAGCGTTCGATCTTCGGCAGGTAGTAATGCAACACCTCAAACATAGGGCTGCCTGTCTTAATCACGCGATCCGGCGGCAATCCTTCCCGCAGAAGATATTCGCGACCGATGGAACTATAGGGCATGTTGATGTCGCTGATGTGGTCTACGATCTTACGGTTGATCTCCTCCGGCACCCGCTGATCAAAACAGCGGTTTCCCGCCTCCATGTGGAATACGGGAATCTTGCGCCGCTTCGCCGGGTACGCCGCCAGGCAACTGTTCGTGTCCCCAAGAATCAGGATCGCGTCTGGTTTTTCAACAGCTAAAACTTCGTCCACCTTTGCGATAACCAAGCCGACGGTCTCGGCTGCGGACTTCCCCGCCGCCGACAGAAAGTGGTCCGGTTCCCGCATCTCCAGATCATCAAAAAAAACCTGGTTCAATTCATAGTCGTAATTCTGGCCCGTATGAACGAGGATATGGTTTGTATAACGTTCCAGTGCGGAAATCACTCGGCTCAGGCGGATGATTTCCGGTCGGGTGCCCACTATTGTTGCAATTTTCATCTCTTCAAATTTCCATGAAGTATGTGTCAGGTTTGTCCGGGTCAAAAACTTCGCTCGCCCAAAAAATAGTCGTCATTTCTACATTTCCGACATTAGTTATCGAATGTGTATACCCCGGAGGGATATCCACGACCCGATATTCCTCGCCGCTAACAGGATAATCAAAAATATCGCTCCCTTCGATATGACGCATGCGGATAAGGCCTTCACCGGCAATGACGAAAAACTTCTCGGTCTTTGTATGGTGGTAATGATTGCCTCGAGTGATCCCCGGATGTGTGCGGGAGACGAACATCTGACCGAAATTATACGATTTTAATAATTCCGCCAAATTACCACGAGCATCTGATTTGACATCCAATCCAAATTCATATCTCTCCGGCTTTACATAGGATAAATAGGTAGCATAAAGGCACTGATTGAATCGTTCAGAAAAATCCGGAATCATTAAGCTGCAGCGCATGTCATGATAAAATTGGATGCGACCGGCAAGGTCTCCAAGTGTAATTTTTATGCTTGGAATCTTATCATCTGCATAGCAATTATTGGTAGACGAGGATTCGTTCAACTCAGCCATAAGATGTTCGACTAAATCATCTATATAGACTAGTTCAACTGTGCAGTTGGGATCGGAGATCGAAATAGGCAGCTCATGCGCAATGTTATAACAGAAAGTGGCTGTAACGGAGTTGTAATTTGGACGACACCATTTTCCAAAAACATTCTTAAGCCGGTAAATCGCCACTTTTGCTCCGGTCTCCAGAGCAAATGCTTTCACAGATTCCTCAGAATCTCGTTTGCTGATTCCATAAGGATTATCTAGCGGTGCCTGGATAGAAGAAGCCAGAACAATTTTTGGAGTACGCCGAAGTTCACGAAGAAGCCTGCAGATATTGCTTGTGAAACCTGCATTCCCCGTAGCGTATTCTTGAATGGCCTTTGGGCGATTGACTCCAGCAAAGTGGAATACGATGTCAGCTTCAGCCAGCCAATTATGAAGCTGAATCAAATCGTTATCCAGATCGAAGGGAAGGACTTTGATTCCGTCTATATGAGTCAGATTTGCAATGAAGTTACGCCCAATGAAACCCTTGGCTCCTGTAACAAGAATGTTTTTCATAACATAGCCGCTCTCTGAGCCAAAACCTTATTTACACAATCTAGATTGAACAATAACTTCATTGTTTCTTCAACATCCAGCCGCTTGGTATTATGAGAGTTGTAATCTTCCATCTCTGATAACAATGTTTGTCCCTCAGTGAAGTAGCACGCATAATTTAGATCGCGAATATCGGCTGGAACACGGAAATATCCCCCTATATCTTCCGCCATGGCCATTTCCTCACGATTGAGAAGCGTTTCAAACAGCTTCTCACCATGTCGAGTGCCGATGATTTGAATTTCATTGTCTACGCCGAATATTTCTTTCAATGCACTCGCCAAAGTGTCGATAGTGGCAGCTGGTGCTTTCTGCACAAAAATGTCGCCAGGATTGCCATGTTCAAAAGCATAAAGCACCAAGTCAACAGCATCTTCAATCGTCATCATAAAACGAGTCATATTGGGGTCAGTAATGGTCAATGGTTTCCCCGCTATTATCTGTTCAATGAATAGAGGTATCACAGAACCACGAGATGCCATTACATTGCCATAGCGTGTTCCACAGAAGATTGTTTTTGAACGGCCATACATTCTTGCCTTGGCAATCATAAGCTTTTCCATCATCGCTTTAGAAATTCCCATGGCATTGATTGGGTAAACCGCTTTGTCGGTACTAAGGACAATAAGTTTCTTCACTCCGCAAGACATCGCAATATTCATTACATTTTCAGCGCCCAAGCTGTTAGTTCGTACAGCTTCGATTGGAAAGAATTCGCATGAGGGAACTTGTTTTAGAGCAGCAGCATGAAATACATAATCTACCTCTTGCATAGCCGTGAGGATACTATCAGGATTGCGAACATCGCCGATATAGAACTTAACTTTTGGATTCTTCAGAGTGATTCGCATATCCTCCTGTTTTTTTTCATCTCTGCTAAAAATCCGTATCGCTTTGATGTCTGTATTAAGAAATCGCCTCAATACAGCGTTTCCAAAAGTACCGGTCCCCCCAGTAATTAAAAGTGTCTTTCCCTTAAACATTATATTTTCACACTCCGTAGCAAACAGCTCTTTTCAATTGAGCAACAAAAGTTGGCTACAAAATAAAATAGTTAGAAATCTAAAATGTTCGGCATAATCACTGATTATGTTTCTTATCATATTATGAGTAAGGATTATATTATTTGATCGATCATTGGCAGTCTTTTGATGAAGCAATTGCCTCATAATAAAGATTCCGAAATCTGGCTTCGACAGAAGATTCAGCCATAAAACGTCGCATGTTCTCCTTTACAGCTCTCCTTCTGTCTAGACGCGCTTGTCCATCAATAGAACTCAGATCGTCAATTATCCGAACAAATGGTGCTATATCATCAAGTGGCAAGTCCCAACCTAATCCTTTGGATTCAAGATTTCGCCATGGAGTATTAGTACTTATTAATACCTGTGTACCAGCAGTTAATGACTCAGCGATGGTATGGCCGTATGCTTCCCCTCCCGTTGGAAACAATAGGAGATCATATTGGCTTAGCGATTTCATAACAATAGATGGCTTAATACTGCCTATATATTTGGTGTTAACGTTTTTGGGCAACTGTTGTATAAGCTCCTGGCATTTAGCCCAATATTCGTTGTTTTCGATAGGTCCTATAATGTTAAAAATTACATTTGAGTGCACTTGACTTAATATTTTCAATGCAACGTCGAGATTCTTTTCCGGCGAGATTCGCGAAAAAAATGTTACCCGCAATCCATTGCATTCTGGCGTTTGTTGTTGAGTTGGAGTCTTTTCATCGTTATCATCATAAATCGTAGACAAATCACCGGCAATTCGGATCGCCTCACGCCGGACGCTCATTACTTTCACAATATCATCAGCTTCCAAAGCGCTTGAGGCATGCCAAATTACTGGTGAGTACAATCCGATCAATCGTGCAAGTCGCATGAAAAGATTTTTCTTGGCATATTTTTGACACAGGGATGCCCAGCCGAATTCTCCGTATGGGTATAAAATTACAGGTTTACAATCAATCAAACCCAATCGGCGACTTAATAACACTTTTACGGTCAATGGATCGAAAAAACTGTTCAGCCTTATCAGATCATGATGTGTGCTGTTTATAATTGACCGAAGCTTCCCCAGCGACTCCCCGTTAGGAGGCAGGTAATATACGCTGGCATTCTTTACCTGCTGCCACTCCCTACATCTAATGGTTGCGTACGGTTTATCATCGCCCAGGTCTCGATCACGAGTAACAATCTTAAAGGTAAAATCATTATGAAGATGATTCACCGAGTTTTCCATTGAGCGCAATATCCCGCCAGCCTTGTATCCCGGAAGATAGTGTCCGGTAAAAACGAGGACTGTCGGTAAAATCATCGACTTCATATATGTTCTCGTACACTTCTGATGCAATCACCTACACGTAATGATTGAACTCTTTCAACGACCTGCAATGCATGGCTCTTTTTGTTTTTATCAAATATATCCCGCATGGTCGACAATCCGTTGGCAGCAAATTTCTTTCTTAGAGCAATGTCATCCAGTGCCTGTCCTATTGCATTAGCTAAAGAATTAGCCTCTCCGACTGGAACAGCCATACAATTAACATTCGCCTGCATAACATACGGGATGCCATCAACCATAGTTGTAACAATAGGAAGGCCAAAACACATAGCCTCATAAAGCACGCGCGGAAAGCCTTCCGAATGACTTGGGAAAACAAAAAGGTCGGAATCAAGAAAGAATTGCTTTACTTGGCTGCGATCATTTATCGGTCCATGGAATTTCAAAGCACCGTACGATCCCTTCTCTGTCTCTATTTTGCAACCCGATTGTTTATCAATCCAATTTCCAACCAGATTTAATTCAACTGCTCGCCCCCGCGCTCTTAGAATTTCGATGGCATCCAACAATTCGGGAGTGCCCTTCTCATCTTCAAGTGATCCGACATAAAGCAATTGCCATTTACCATTATGCTGGCGCTG
Organism: uncultured Acidobacteriota bacterium; assembly: GCA_964441405.1. Classification (GTDB taxonomy): domain Bacteria; phylum Acidobacteriota; class UBA6911; order UBA6911; family UBA6911; genus UBA6911. Next base: position 21,983 of record CAYTYP010000032.1, on the reverse strand, counting down.
AATTCGGTTCAGTTGTAGATCTGAAGTTCCAATATCTAACATTGGTGATACAATGTCGCAGTTGTCACAATATTTAGCGGCTATATCTCTGAGCAATTTTCCAGTAGCCAAAACAAATTTCGCTTTTGAGAGACTAAATTTAACACCAAAAAGATCAACATCACTTCCTCTCAAGTATATTCCGTATGGTCGCCTAATGACCACTGCCAGAAAAGCCGCAATAACGCCTAATCTTCCTGGCATAAATATGTATAAGAAATCGGAACGGATGATTTGAGGTAAAAGCCATAAAACGGATAATGCATAAAATGTTCGCTTATATTTGGAAGACCACTTCCTTGTGACTTTAGTTATTCCTTTGTATTTGGTAAGATCGCATCCGTGTATTTGCGAATGATTATGTTTAAACACTTCAGGCGCACAAATAACCACTTCGCCTAAATCTGCTGAGATTTCATCAAGAAATGTGATTGTATGTCGTTCAGCATATTGCTTGGCGCCAACACGTGTGATTTCGAAATTGGGAATACAGCAAAATCTCATTGAATTCTCCAGGAGAAATAAGGAAACCCTGAAAATGAGACACATCCATAATTATTGTACATTGGATTTTAAGTTTTCTTTCACTGGAGAAACTGGTTTGCCGGCAATTGCATAAAGCACAGCATGCAAAACGACACGTCCGAACCATGATTCATATCCCAACCAAGTTATGAAACGACTTCTGAATCCCACCAGAGCAATAAAGTTTCTTATTGTTCGCCGGAGTTTAAACACATGCTTTCTGTTTATATCTGGCGGAATGTTGTACGTTATGTCATCAAGATTGATCGGCATATCTCCACAAGCAGCTGCAAGCCTTAGATGTCTCACGCGACGCCATGAATAACCCATTAATTCGGAAACGTAACGATCGAATGAGCCAGTATCACTAGCTGCAATAATCATGTCCATCCTGACTGGCACACCCTGCATTGGCCCATTCTGGTCTAAAAAATATATTCCATCGCTAAGCACTGCAGGTTGTAATCTTTGGTTAATCGCGAGGATTGCCTCGTCGAAAATATAATGACGACGCAATCGCATTATGTCTGGCACACACCCCCATTGATTCTTGTAACTCAATGTCAGCCCCGTCATGCAATGAATTTTAGGCACAGGCATTGTTATTAGAAGGTCCGTCTCATGGAGCAGGCGCGTGGGCATCATTAATTGTCGTATTCTTCCTCTTGCGCTAAACTCAAGAGGTTCACTTGCTTCTTCACATAGATTGACAACTTGGCATCCGAATTTATCACTTAGAGCGTATATGCCATGACCTTCAAAGGCTTCTATAGCCGTCCAGGCTCCATAACCACCGTCTGTTTCGATAATCGCCAACGAATTGGTTCTCTCGGATAAAATCTGGACCACCGCTTCAATTACCTTCGGCGATGTTGTAACACCTTGCTTATAGTAGGGATAGGTCAGGTTTGGTTTGAGCGCAACTCTGGAATTCTTGCCTATTTTTTCGAGTATCCCAGATTTCTCCATTGCTTCAGCGACTGCCCTTTTAAGGTCGCTTTCAATCAGAACCAAAGTCACGGTTCTGTTTCGTAGCTCATTGTTCATTTTTCTTCGCTTTTAAAATTGAAATATTTTTTCAATTATTGCTTTCGGAATTTCATTTAAAGGTATTTCCTGACAATACCGTCGAAAGCTCATTTGGATGTAATAGTGTGTATTGGCATGTTCAACCCGGATTCAGGCTTGTTACAGTTTTCAATAGTCTTTTTACTCTTGATATTTTTGCTTGTATTGATGAGTGCTTCTTTTTCAATTCTACTAGGGTAGTTGATAAGTACAGCTTTATGTATGCCTTTGAAAACAAAAATACTTCCGGCAGCGGCACCGATTATACCCAGGCTGCCAATTAATTCACGAATGTGGTCCAATGAACCAGCTCCACCCAACATAGTCATAGGCACTGTAACGGATAACTGAATTTCTTTTCCTAAACAGATATCATATCCTTTCATCACACCATCGTTTTCAATCGAGTTAATAATAATTTCTCCTGCTCCGCAATTTTCAAGCTCGGCGGCAAGCTGATCTGCACGTTTTTTAGTATTTTTACTTCCGTTCTCCAACCATACTTCATAATGCCCATGCAGTGATGTTTTCTTAACATCAAGCACAACCACGACGCTTTGAGCGCCAATACGATTTGCCAGATTCGTCACAAATGCTGGATCCAAAACAGCAGCGGAACTGATAGCAATCTTTTCGACGCCAAAAGCTATAATTCTTAGCGCTTGGGCGATAGATTTAATTCCTCCTCCATAACAAAGCGGCATTCTACATTCTGAGGCTAGATGCTGGATCATATCGTAGTCTGGTTCACGTTGCTCCGCCGTTGCGTTTATGTCGAGCACGATTAGTTCATCGACTTCTTTCTCATTAAAAATGCGCACGGCATTGATAGGGTCGCCAACGTACTTAGGGTTCGCAAAACGTACAGTCTTAACAAGTCCCAAGTCTTTAACTAACAAACATGGAATAATTCGTGGACGTAACATATGCAAATATCAGTTATTATTACAATAGGAAGTAAATACAATCATAACGCGGCAAAGTTCTCTAGGAGCTTACAGCCCCATTGATGGCTTTTTTCAGGGTGAAATTGCACGCCATAGATGTTTTCAGAATTTATACTACAAACAAATTCGTCATCATAATCAGTTACTGCCAAAACATTCGCAGATTGGTGACATTCAAAATAATACGAATGAAGGAAATAAAACTGTGCGTCTTCTAATGTATTGAAAAGCTTATTGGGTCGAACCAATCGCACTTCGTTCCAACCCATATGTGGTACTTTTCTTGGGCGATCTCCAGCTAAGCAACCGAATTTTTTCACTTCCGCGTCGATCCATCCCAGACCGCTTACCGAACCTTCTTCGCTTTTTTCAGCAAGCATTTGCATGCCAACACATACCCCAAGCATTATCACCTTTTTTTCCATTACGAGGCAATTCAGTTTTTCACTCAATCCCGAGGCCTTAAGCTTGGTCATCGCATCATCAAAACTTCCTACGCCGGGGAGAATGATTTTAGTGGAATCCGCCAACTCGTCTGGAGTGGACGCCGTTGAAGCTGGGATGCCAAGTTTTTTGTAGGCAGCGAGAAAAGCATTAATATTCCCTAATCCGTAATCAATAATCTTTATCATCGAATGATTCTTTTTTCTAATCCCATCGTCCTCATAAATGTTGTACCCAAGTTAATCAAATATTCTTTGTTCTTGTAATCACGGTACGTCTTGTTCTTCCCCTCAAAAGTCGCTTGCAATTCATTTGGAGTCATTGATAACTTTTTTGCGACAAATTCAAACTCCTCCTTCATCGTATGATCATCAAGTTCTGGTGTTGCAATGCGTGCAAGCGCTTCATCTCGGCCAATTTGTCCAGTTAGTATTAAGCTTGATAAATGAGCTTTTCGTCTTTCAAACCCAAATTTTTTTGGTAGCCAGTAGCATTCAACAAATCTTGTAAATCTTGACTCATGATGCTTCTGCGCGTATGCTCGCCAATTATAGAGACGCGTTAACTCGCTAATAGCTTCCGATTTCAAATAACGAATATAATTAAGAGGTCTAAAAACACGAACTCCCTTAAATAAACGGTAATATATTTTGTATTTGAATATATCAACCATAGGAAATGTTTTCAACGGATTCTGTCCATATAATTTATGGACGTCACGAACAAAACGGGTATCTGTTGTATAGTAAGCGCCCCATTCATTTGGTTCACGCACACACTCCGTCGAGTAATTGCCTCCTGTTAAAACGTATTTAAATCCTTTTTTGGCTGCAAAGTTGTAAAGCGATGAAAACAACCCTATTTCCTGAGGCAAATCAATATTCGCTACCTGCGCCATAAAAAATGCCCGTTGTAAATCTTTCATTTCCTCCCAATTAATAACCTCAGTAAAAAGATCGAGGTCAAGGCCATCTACAAGTTTTTGAATATTGCTGGTCGACACATCGGAATTCCAGCCAGTATCAACGTGATAGAGGAGAGGATTAAGACCCATTTTGCTCTTCGCAATGTGTGCAACATATGAGCTATCAATGCCGCCGCTGATCCCAATCAGACAGTCATATTCTTTGCCTTTATTGCTATTTTTAATTTCAGCAGCAATTTCCATCAGTTTCTGCTGATTCTCTTCACCTGGATGCCAGCTTGGCAATATATTTTTAAAGTAATTTCGACAGTAATCGCACCATCCTCGATCATCAAAAGTAATAGATGGATCTGTGGTATCCATGATGCAATTTGAACACATTTGATATTTCGTGCAATTCATTTGAAACTCCAGGTATTATTTTTTTCGCTCTTATTCATAAATTAGCATTTTTATTGAAAGGCTATAATTACAACTTTTATATTGCACCTATCATGGATCACCAGCTTATTGAACTCTCGAACAGTTTTACATTTCGCTTTTTGATCGTACTTTTCTTATCAACATTCAGTATTGCCTTGTACGATAGCAGGAAGATGCAAATATCCTGATCGTTATATTTTTTAAGATACGGAGCGAGAATGCCGAAAATATTTACAACTAATATAATAAATTATAAAAACACCGATTAAAGTAAATAATGCTTCAAGTGTTTGAGCAAGGGCATTATTCGCCGGAAACATAAAAACTAATGTAAACATCTGCGCCAGTACTGTAAACCCGATTGGATTGCCTTTAATAGTACTTACCCAACATCTCCCGATGATATAACCAATAAGAATCATAAATAGTATTGTGCCATAAAATGTTGTATCGGAGGCAATCCATGGAAAAATTGTGGACCACCATGCATTAGGCCAATCATTCACTTGACTGTTCCGCATTAAATATGATTGCGAAAAAAGATCTGGCCCTCTCAAGTATTCATTGAGAATCACTTGCAAAGCCTTGCTCCATCCCAAGCCATAGGACCATTCAAAAGGCAATTCCATTGAAAGAGCTAACCCTTGGTATCCGTGGCTGATATACATGCAAGCCATCGTTATTCCATAGCTGGATCTTCCGCCTAAAATCGGTATAATGCTATGTTGTGATGGAGAAGCGTATTTGCCGCCTAAATCATTAGCTGCATTCAACTCCCGGCCAGAATCTTCCGCCCGGTCCAACTGGAAAAATGCCACGGTTACAACTAATGCACATATCGATGCAAAAATTATAAATTTAATTAATCTTGGATTCCAACCCTTTTCCCTGAGCGCTCTTATTTTACTCTTTTGTAAATTGGAAAGAGGTTTTGAAATAACGTATATCTTATAAAGAACAACCGGTAAAGAAGCAAATATTAAAGCGCCAATTCCACTTTGAGCACCCAATCCTACAGTAAATACAATAGCACTTAACATGCTCATAAAAAATGTGACTTTGTAAATAATATTCAGCTGCCGCCAATAAATGAGAGCAAGTGGAAAATATAACCCGTTAAAAAGACCGAGCAATGTATTAATACGAAAGGGCCAGGAGAAACTTGCGATATACATCAATTCTCCATTCCGATCCATTTGCGCCAACATTTGCGATTTCCGATACGCTTCCCCAGGATTTACGAAAGAGGCAATAAACGCACTCATATCGCCTCTTATTGCATACAGACGCACTATGTCACTTACAATAGTAAAAATCATGCTGAACAGAATTAGCCATCTAAGCTGCCGTGGTATTCTGCTTGCGGCTATGTCATCTACTTGATTTTTTTTAAAAAATCGCCAGCCTCTCTTGATTCCCAACCGATATCCGAGCCATAACCCAACGTAATTGACAAAAAGAAAAATCACCAGCTTCGCAGTATTTGGAATACGCCATTCTAAAGGGCCATAAAAAAACAACAAGACTGTTATTGCCAGATATGACTCCAGTAATATAATTGGAGCCCATAATGCGTGGGTTCGATTGCGTAGTATTATTCTATCAGGAATTGATTTGTGTATTATTGTATTCACTTCGACAATATAAGTTGAATATTTTTAAATCGATTCATAATTGCGCGCTATTCCGGCTCGTAATAATGTTATTAACTTTATTTTAGGCGAAGTGCAGTTTTTCAAAAAGGATGAGTGTAATTACTCCTATGACATTATCCTAACCGATAGTCGTTAATCAATGCTGATTATCAATTCAATATATTTTTGTCATAGCAATGAATTCGTGTTCATTAATGCAAGCATGACTGAACTCAATCATAGATAATTTCTTCTGAGCAAGGCTTAAAACTTGATAACCGACATCCTCAAATAATTGATAAAGGTCGGAAGGCAAAATATTGAAAGGACGAAGATTCTGATACCCCACCTCAAAAAGGACTATAGGACGAAGACTGGCTAGAACTGCCCGCGCTCCGCGTAATACAAATAACTCCGCTCCTTCAACATCAATTTTTAACAAATCCAATCGATCCAATCTGTTTTTATTCACATACACATCTAAAGTGGTTACAGGAACTTGAATAGTTTTAGGTTCATCTACTCCCGGGTAGCCTGTGTCTTGAAATCCATCATACGCACCATAGTTAGAAGGATGCATTTGGAAATCCATCTTACCCGGCTCAGAATAGAGGGCCATTTGGTTTACTATAACTCTAGTTTCTAGATTGTTTTGCGAAATGCATTTTTTATATAAGGTAAATGAATCCGGTGAAGGCTCGAACCCATGCACCGTGGAATCTTTACTTTTACTTAAAACAGCTAAAGTAAAAAATCCGATATTTGCTCCAGCATCAACAACCACAGCATTAGGTTTCAAGATTGAAGCAAGAAATATTTCAACCTGAGGCTCATATTGGCCTTCGAGACAAAATCTAAAGGCTAAGGCGTTTCCAGGATTATATAACAAATCGAATCCTGCAAATCGCAAAGAATATGGCGGAGTCCGAAACCATTCATGTTTAGCTGCGAATGTAAACCGCCTCACTCGCCAAAAGCAACTGGCTATAACTCTTTTTAAAAAGTGTGCCATTGTAACAATCCATCATTTTTTAAAGCAATAGTTATTTACATTTAAACTAATTGTTCAATCGTATCTGTTTTAATCAGATTGCGACGCAACCTTGACGTAAATCGAATGTATAGTATTACCATCAATATTAAATATGTTACCGCTGCTATAATAGACGAAATAGCTGCACCATAAATATTCCATTTAGGCAACAAGATTGCAGCAGAGAGAATGCCAATCATTCCGTTTGAAACTACTACAATACATAAGCTTCTACCTTTACCATGCGCGCTCATAAATCTATTGAAGATATCACCCCATCCAACCATAAGGGAGCCAAACCCTAGAAGTTGAGCCAGATGAACAGATTGATTATACTGATTTCCGAACATCCTCACCAATAATGTCGCAATTGCAAAGAAATACAACAGCCCCAGTGAGATTCCAAGTCCAAATGAAAAAAAGAGAACTCGATTTGATAAATAGTTCGAGCGCGAACAAGACCGAAATACAACAGTCCCCACGGAGGAAACCAAGATCGAAAGTGGCGCTGAAACTGCTAGAGCAAGTGCATAATGACCATAACTAGAGGGACTGGTAAATTCAGCAACCCACATTGCGATAATCTGCCCTGAAGCCACCCCGAAAACTCCACCAATATACATTGGGAACCCAGTACGTCGGTTTTCTTTGAAAATTGCACCTAGCCATCGCCGCGATTCAATGAAAGAGAACCTAAGTTGGAAAAATCCAAATATTCCTATTAATGAGAATACTGCAATATATCCAACCAATGCAGCGTACAAGGAATATTGGCCTATTACGAACATCTGGACCGCCGTTATCGGGATGAGCAAGCTATACGGAAGCGCCTGTTGAAGGGAATATAAAAATATCTTGTTCAATCCTTGGCAAATACTGCCGATCATATATTGACTCAGAGTCACATATAAAAAGGGAGTCACCAAAAGCAACATACGTGGAAGTTCGTGGCCGAGAGCTTCAGCTAAAATAAAAACTGCAATCGTAATCGCCGTGCCGACACTTGAACTTATAATGACCATAAGCGCGCAGGCGCCGACAATCTGTTTTTGTACATTATGATCGTTCTCAAGGGCTAGAAGCCTTGCCGCCGAATTCGGCCATCCGAACTGCAAGAGCGTCATAGCTAACGCCAGGTAAGTCATCAAATACCGAAATTTGCCGTAATCTGCCACACTTAATCCCTTGGTAATTAGTAACGTAAAAACCATGGACAGCAGCATGGCAAATCCCTGAGTTCCAATCAGAAGTCCACTTTGCTTGGCAAATTTACTGTCAAAAATACTTTCCAGATTCCCGATTTTGTAATTAAACAATTCCAGTTTCAATTCAATTGCTCGAGATAAGTTTTGAAAGAATCAAGATAGCGCCGGTAATCAAAGTACTGCTCCGCCTTGGCTCGTGCACATTGACGGAGATATTGCAATCTTTCCGGACTAAATTGCAGAGCCCGACGGATCGCCTTGGCTACTTCAATTGAGGAACAGTCAGTAATTAATACTGAAGCAGTTTCATCACCAAGATATTCTTCCAAGTCGCTTGTGAGATTCAAAAGGATTGGTACTCCTGCGGCCAGACTCTCCGGCACTTTCGATGGGAAACCTGCATTCGAGTATCGCTTATTTGGACGCAACAGTATAGTGAAATGAGCTTCGTTCAATGCCTTGAGCACTCGATTACTGGGAAGTCGCCCCAGCGGCTTTACGATGTCAGAAAGCTGATCTAATAGATTTGCAGATTTTCCGAGCAACTTTACTAGTTCTTCTTTCGTTGGTCCAATCAAGCGAAACTCGACTCTGGATTGCTCATCGGGCGTCAGGTAAGTTAATGCTAAAAAGAATTCTTTTAATAGATCCTTTCTACCGGGCAAACCTACATATAGCAACACCAACCGATCTTTAGGGGTGCAATCAATACATGGGATCTTGCTGGGATCCACTACCGGAGGAATCCTAACTAAATGATGTCCTTGTTTATCAAAATAGCGCCCCAGAAACTTGCTTATAACAATCAAATTCCGTATACGTGGAAGAAAACAATGGAACATGAGCAAAAAAAAGGCATAGGTTGGATCAAACCGGCCGTAATTCATTTGTTTCGGGTCATACCATTCGCAGACATCACCGATCAAGGGGATTGACCGTTTTCTACAGAAAGCCCTCACAAAAGGTACATGTCTTGCACTGCAGGATGTATAAACGATTACAGCCCGCACATTCTCTAAATTAAGATCCTCAAGCGCTGATATAGATTGTCTGATCCGCCCTATAGGATGACGCAACCTTTCAAACGAGGAGACTGGTTTGGGATTCATCGTAAGGTAGCGAATGTCCTCAATATAATATTGACCTGTTTGGCTATTGCAGTCTTCCGATCGGAGTTGGCCTTTACCAATTACAGTAACTTCAAAACCAAGATCACGACAAATTCGCGCCAATGAAAGGGTGCGAATAGCAGCGGCATCCCCCTGAGGAAAGAGAAAATCTCCGATGAATATGATTTGTCCTTTGACGCCCATTAGATTCAGAATGCTGTGTTCTTCAATACAATATTAGAAATTATGCTTTACGGGACATCCATAAAGATTTTTTTAATGCAGCCAATTTTTCGACTCGCAATGGATTCTGAGCATAATTTCCAATGAGCGTCAAAAGAATACCCAAACCTCCACCTAGCAGAAATCCCGATATCAAATAGAGGCTGCGCGCAGGCGCTGTTTTTTTATCCGGGATAACAGCCAGATCTACGACCTGAATTATCGGAGCTTCCTTTGCCTCGTCGATTCTTGCCACCTCATATTGCTTCGCAAGCAACTCAAACAAAGTCTCCTGGTATTTGACTTCTCTCAACCTCCGTGCATACTCTAAACCTGCCGAAGGCATCATTGTAGTTGGCATGAATGTATCGCCAGCACTCTTCTTTTCGCCAGTGGATTCAATCTTCTGGATTTGATCCCGCAAGGCTTTCAATTCGATTTCTTGGCGCTGAACCTCTGGATTTTGTCTAGTAGCGCCCGCCTTCAGGCGCTGCAGATTGACTTCTCTTGCTGCTAATTCAGCCCGCAATTTAGTCATTGAAGCTATCACAGCCTCTACTTGACTACTGACATGGATAATTCCCTTCTGTTCTTGCATTCTTTTAAAAGCGGCTTCAGCCTCAACTAGATGGTCTTTCTCAATTTTCAATTGGCGCTCGAAAAACAGGCGCCTTTGCGAGGCTTCTGTCACAGCCAGTCGGCGGTTCTGTTCCTGGAGTTGATCCACATATGCATTCGCCAGATCTGCCGCTCGTTTCGAATCCTTATCCTCAACCGAAATATGAATCAGCGCGTATTTGGCAGGATTGAAACGAGTGACATTCGCCAACCTCTCTCGAGTCTCTGTTAGGTTTTTCTTCTTATAAACTTTCTGAAGTCCAAACTGGGCTATCAACTGATCAGCAACTGTTCGGCTGCTTAAAATTCCGACATATGGATCTGAAGGATTTTTTAAACCTAGGTTTTGACCAGCGAAACCAGCGATGCCGCCCAGTTGTCCTAAAAGAGCTGCTGCGGACGAAGACTGTTGTTGTGGCGGCATGATGACCGCTGTAGCTGTATAGGTTGGGGGAGTAAGGAAAGCATAAGCTGTGGCTAAAAGACCTCCCAAGATTGCTAAGACTAGTATAAGCGCTTTCTTTTTACTAAAAACAAGAAGCAAATCAAGGACACTGAGCCCCTCTTCTTCATCAAATGAGGCTTGTAAATCCGCATTAGTGTAACTATCAGAGACCAGCGTTTGTTTGGAGTCTATCTCGTTTGACAATATACAACCTCCTCTAACGCAACACGTTTATCGCCGCGGCGCCTATGCCGAATTGAGAGATTATCTGGGACCAGTTGCGCAGGCCTACCATGAATGAAGTTTTAAACATATGCTCCGGAACAACGACGGAATCTCCAGGATTTAATGGCATTTTCGCAAAGTTAGATGTGTGCTGCTTCGGCAGAACCGATCCATCCGCCTGTATTATGTACATACGGTCCTCATCCGCATTGCGCCCAAATCCGCCGGCCTGCCGGACATAATCCTTGACCAAACGCTCCGGTGCATGGATAAAAGCATTCGGGTTGTATACCGAACCAATGACATTAACCGTGGCGGGTTTAGGAGGCACTACAAAGCGATCGCCATCTTCCAGAGATATGCCGGATATTTTCGAAATATCGTTACTGCCCGGCGCCAGACTCAGGACTATCCTGCCCGTCGCTTTCACCAAACTCAACCGCTGGACCAGCCGTCGTTGAGCCTGAACTTCCGCAGCTAATTTCGACGATTCATCAGCGCCGGAAATAGAGCCTAACCGGGTTACGCTTGTTTTCTCGATCTCCTGTTCGAGTTCCCGCAAATACTGGTCCAGCCTTTGCTGCTGGTCGCGCCGGGTCGATTCGCGCAGGAATTCGGCGCCGAATAAATACGACTGCGGAGTAAGCCCGCCGGCCTTTTGAATGATCTGACCAAGCGTTTCTCCCGGGCCGACAGTGTAAACGCCCGGAGCATTGAACTCCCCCTCAACCCGGATGGTTCGGCTTTGTTGGAATTGAGGCACGCGAATATCCGCTTGAGAAAAAATCGACACTACGTCGCCGGAGCGCAATTCCATATTCTGAGTTTCATCTTTTTCCAGAACCAGCTTTCCCAGATGGAATGGAATAAGCTCGGCTTTCAGGTCTTTAAGATTTTGCCTTTCAATAACGGCATAGGACCAGTTGATATCCGGAACCGAGATGGCGACGTTCGTTCCTGCGGGAGGGCGTGGCGCCTCAGCAGACGGAGCCGCCGCCATGGCATCCTCCGCCGCCACGTAACCAAGCACATTGCGTTTCTTCCAATAATCGCGAGTAATAAGCGATTCTTTATCCGGAACTATGTCTCTCAATCGCATGCCGGCGCGCCAGTTAAACCGGCCCGGATTGGCTACATTGCCGCGAAGCGTGACTATATTTTCGAAACGAGGCCCGATCGCGGGTACCCGAAGCACATCACCGTCTTTTACGGTCGAGCCCATTCCATCGGAATTCAGCTCCAGTTCCAGGACTTCACGGACGCCGCCGCTTTTAATGCGCTCCACTGTTGCATGGCGCCGATCGGCGACAACGGTAAGGCCGCCGCCCAAATTAATAAGCTCGCCGACAGTTTTTTCATTTTTTAATTCGTAAATCGCCGGGTTCTTCAAGCTTCCCGCTATGGCTGCCTGGGGCCCAATAGTCGGGATGTAAATAACATCATCGGGGAGCAATCGCACATCTCCGGTTTTGTCTCCCTGCAACAGGAGGTCATACACGTCGATTTCGGTTACAACTTTCGAATCCCGCTTCAATTGAATTCGCCGCATCGTTCCCTGAGACGACGGGCCGCCCGAGGCGAATAGAGCATTGATCAGCGTGCTGAGCGAGCTGACGGTATAAGTCCCGGGCCGCCTTGCCTGGCCCAAAACGAGAATCTGGATCGATCGCAACTGGCCCATATTTACGCTTAAATCAAAATTACGGAATACACGCCCAAGTTGATTTTTCATGTATTCGGGCAGTTGCCGGAATTGAATGCCGGACACCGGCACATTCCCCACTTGCGGAATATAAACAGCCCCGGCTCTATCTACAGAAAGCCTGAGATCCAGATTCACCTGACCCCAGACGCGCAGCAGGATTTCGTCGCCGGGCCCGATTACATATTCGGCTGTCACAGGAACACGGTCCAACGGAGCAAATGTCGTCGGCACGTTTTCAAAAAGCGAGGCTCCAAAAACCGGCAATACTCGCCCGATCGAAGAAGAAACAAAGCGTTGAAACTCACTAGCAGGCTCCGGCGCCGCCACAGGATTTAAAACCGGAGCGGGGCGGCTCTCCTCGCCGGATGGGCTGGCAGCGACAATCTGGGGCGTAGACAGTGTTTGGGATGTCGTTCTTAAGCCCGAAGGCAAATCGAGCGCCGTCTTTGCCGCCTGACATTCCGGTATCAGCGCCCCTAAAGGGCCGCCGCATTGATCCGCCAGGCTCTTCGCATCACCCAAGGACTGAGCAGGCGCAGTCCGAGTCGGCGCCATCAACGCCGTCAATAACAGCACAACGCCAACCCTAGTACAAAACATTAACCTGCGCCCAATGCCGCCGCCGGAAATTATTCGAATCACTTCTGTTTCTCCTGTCTATGCAGAAATCATTGTAACAATTTCTGCTCGCCAACGCAGTCCAACTTTGAGTAAATACAGCTTCGCCCTCTCACTCACAGGCGCATGCCTCTATGGCATACGCCTGTCAGAAAAAAAGGAAGTATTAGGAGAGCGCAAATATGCCATTGCGAGTCCATCGGACCCGGCGAAATCATTTTCCAGCAATGTTATAACACCTACCGGTTCAACATAGAAATCAATTCTGACCTACATTTTTAAGCATGGTATTTTTCGCTCTTCCGCCTCAATCAATGATGCTAATACGATCATTATATTCAAGTTACAATCAACAGGCATGCGACTTCACAGTTCGGCCTATCGGCTGGCTTTTTTATCCGTTTTGCCAAGAAATGCACTATCGCGGTGCTTGGAGATCCGCCCAGATCCCATGGTTGAACAGGATGTTGAAGTTAAAGAAATATAATTTTTAACGCAAAGGATGAAAAGATCAAGCAGATACTAACGTTTAAAGAACAAGCGCCGGAGATCGAATGGGTTTTTTGTGAAAGGAAGCAGTCGGTCTGTTTCCAACGATATCGCGTTCCCCTAAGGATGTTATGAATAAATCAACGGGGAAAATATGTAGACGGGGTGTTGCACCGGCGCCCATCGGTGGGAAGGCATAATCGTTGCCTTATTCCAGGAATGTGCCCACTGCGACCGTCCCGTTAGGGATGGGTTGAAATTCAGGCTGGTTTCAGCCGTCCCTACGGGACTCTGCTTTCTCATTTCCTATTTCCCGGCACTAAAGTGCCGGGCTAAATTCATTTCGTCCCTAGCGGGACGAACAAATCCGCAGGATCGCCGGCAGGAGCGCCCAAGGACGCATTGATTATTGTGGCATGCAGCCGTCGGTCGATTTCCAACGATTATTACGTCCCCCTCAGGATGTTATGAATAAATCAACGGGGAAAATATGTAGACGGGGTGTTGCACCGGC
>CAYTYP010000032.1:0-7695 GCA_964441405.1 uncultured Acidobacteriota bacterium | reverse complement strand
GCATAATCGTTGCCTTATTCCAGGAATGTGCCCACTGCGACCGTCCCGTTAGGGACGGTGTGAGTTAAGCCCGGCACTTTAGTGCCGGGACCCAGAGCAAAAAGCAATGAAAGAGTCCCGTTAGGGACGACTGAAAATTCAGGCTGGTCCAGGACTAGAAGGCCTGACCGAGGCTGAAGAAGAATTCGCTGCCGCTTTCGCCGGGACGGCGGTCGAGCTTGAATCCGTAATCGAAACGCAGCAGAAGATAATGCACGTCCACCCGCAGGCCAAATCCCGCAGATTTACGCAAATCCTTGAAGCTGAAATCGGAAACGTTGCGATAGACATTCCCGATGTCCACAAACCCGGCGCCTTTAAGAAAATCGTATATAGGAAACCGCAGCTCATTATTCAGGAGGAACAGACCTTCCCCGCCGGCAGGAACCGGCTTCCCGTTTACATTCAGCCGCAGCGGACCCAGCTTGTCCTGCTCAAATCCCCTCATCGTCGTACCGCCGCCGGCGAAGAAAAGCTCCGGTGAAATGATGGACGATTTCCTATCAAACGCGTTGGTCACTCCCACCCGAATCGCCCCGGCATAAACCAGTTTGGGAGTGGAGGACTTCCCTTTTTCATTTTTATTCGGCCGGAACAAAAATCCGTCCAGCCCCACATACCGGAAATATTGGCCGAAATATTTGTAAAATCCTATCTGGGAACCCAGCCATGACGGCCCATATTCAAAGGAATTCGACATGAATTCACCGCTGGTCGCGTTCAGAATGTTGTCCCGAGTATCCCGCCATAACGTCCCCGTCGCTCGAGCCACGGGAGTATCGGAGATAAACAATGTCGGATCTTCGGGATTGCCGGTCCAATGCACGTGATCGTATCGATAGCCGTAATCGAGGACGAACTTCCCGGGAAGGTTTCGCTGTTGAATCAGCGACATGCCTATCCGCCGGGCCTTAAAGGCTTCGCCGCGATCCTCCCGCTGAGCGAGGAAAATGGCGTCTGTCTTCAATCTGAAATTCTTTATACGAGGCTGGCTGTAATAAAGTCGCGCCTGCTGCAGTTCCGAATCGTAGCGCAAGCGCAATCCGGTTACGGCGGCCTGTCCGAAAGGACTTCGCCTCGTGAAATCGGCAATGCCTCCAGGCCCGCGTTCCGTGTCAAAGTATCCCCCGTAATTCAAACGATACGCGCTGAGTTCCCTCAATTGAATCTTCACCCGCACCGATTTTTTATCTCCTGAATCGGGCCCGTCCAAATCCTCCGTTTCGAAATCAACCAAAGAATAGAGGCCTGTTTCATAGAGATTCTTGCGCGTAACACCCATCTTCGAAAAATCAAGCGCTTCTCCCGTATCAAAGGTCAGCGTCTTCTTCACCATGCCGGCGCTTATCAGACGATTCCCTTCAATCCGGATGTCCCGAATGATCGACTGCTTGTTTTCCTTAATCCGGAATGTGACGTTGGCGTGCGCTTTTTGAGGCAATCGATCGACGTGATAGAGCATGCCGACTTCATTGAAACCATGATCCCGATAAAATTGCTCCAGGACGTCCATGGATTCCTGCACCGAATCAGGAGAATAAATACTGCCGCTCGAAATCGGGATAAGGCTCCACAACTGAAAATAATCGAACGCCTTGTTCCCTGCGAAACTCAGTTCGCCGATCTTATACCTCTCCCCCTCCTGCACAGGTATCACAACTTTGCCGGTATGGTTGATCGGATCCAGTTGCATCTGCGGTGGAGAAATGGCGACGCTGAGGTATCCTCGCTTCCGATAATAATCCTGCAGGTAGTCGGTAACTTTTTTGGGCTCCAAGTATACATCCAGCAGCAGACCGGCCGATTTCAAAACCTTTCTCAACTCTTCCTGGCGGGAGGCGGAAGTTTGAAAAAATTCCAGGCTGACGCCTGAATAACGTTCTCCCGGGTTGATTCTGAATT
Organism: uncultured Acidobacteriota bacterium; assembly: GCA_964441405.1. Classification (GTDB taxonomy): domain Bacteria; phylum Acidobacteriota; class UBA6911; order UBA6911; family UBA6911; genus UBA6911. The sequence continues at coordinate 5,754 of CAYTYP010000032.1, read as the reverse complement.
GAACTTTTTTCACGCCCGTCCGCAGTTCCGTCTCACACGTGACGGAGGCCTGCAGATATCCCTCTTCTATAAAAAAGCTCCGGATCGCCGTTGCCGATTCATCGATTCTTGTCGTATCAAAAACGCCTTCTTCCCAAATCTTCCTGATTCGTTCCCGGGTCTTCCGGGAAACTTCCGCCCCCTCATATGTAAAATCGACGTCCGGCCCCGGTTCGACTTTCACCGTGAGATTGACAATCCCTTTCATTCGTTCGCGCTCGAGCCTCACGCGGGCTTCCAGCTTGTTTTGTTCATAGTAAGATTTTTTTATCCGGTCCAGGCTCTTCTCAACCTTGGGGAATTCGTATCGATCGCCGGCCTTGAGATTGAATTTTTCCCGGAGAATTTTCTCCGAAAAGAGCGGCCCTCCCTGCAATGTCACGTTGCCGATTTTCGGCCTCTGGACTATGCGCGCTCCGCTTGCCTCATTGGGCGCTACGCCGAACCTCAGGTCGTGGGTGAAACCCAACCTATAGGAATTGTCTTCCTGCTTGGTCACCTGAGTAGTAAATCTCTTCGTGACGTCGTATTCGGCCAGCCAGACCTGCTCTCCTCCATTGATGAGATTCATGGAATAGCCGACCCGGAAGTTTCGATTGATATCCTGCCCGAGAGTAAGCCGGGCGCCTGGATTGATTTCCGATGCGATAAAGCTCGGCTCGAGGCGAATCGTTGTAATGCCCAGAACGTTGCGGGCTCCGCTCGCAACTCCCTCGCCCGCTTGCCCGGCCAGGAGAGAGATGGCTTGAGACGCTTGAGCCATCTGGTATTCTCTTCCGGTGGCGTATTGTTGCAGCGGCCTGCCGGTCAAGAGCATGGATACAATTTCCGCATGTGACAGCGGAGGATCGGAGCTTAATTCCGTGGTCAGCCGTTCGGGGACGCCATTGATCTGCATCGTTATGTCGTAACCGCTCACGGTCGTTTCTGCTTGTATGTTCAGATCGGGCTCAACTTTCATCTGGTTGTCGAGACTTATTTGTCCTTGTCTTACATAGTAGGTGCGCTGGTTCAGGAAAAGCCGCCCGCCCTCCTCCAAATTGACCCGTCCTACAATAGACGGAACATAATACGTTCCGACCAATCGCAAATCGCCAGTGGCCTCGAGATCGGCCACGTTGTTTTTCACCACCAGCGGGACCGACGATGCAATCGCAACATTGAATCGCATACGGGACAGCAACGGGCTTCGGGCTTTCTCCAGGTCCGCCTGCGGTTGGGATTGGAAAATCTTCGTAAGGCCGCCGCCGATTTCAAATGGCCGCCGATAGGAACTGTCGAGAACGCGCGCTTTTCCCGCAACTATTACCGAATCGTTTATAGATTGGGCTGTCAGGTCGGCGGTGAAAAACGATCTCAATCCGGCGGGGAACTCCAGAAAAACGTCCCTCAGTCTTGCGGAAAGATTGAGGCTTTTGAGAGCGCCGCTTTTCAGCTCCGCAGAACCTTCGGCTGTCATGGATCCGCCGTTCAACACTCCCCTGAAACTTGCAATTGTAATTCGGTTGTCCATGAAATTCAGCCGCGCATTCAAACTATCGAGCGTAGCGGCGGGCGATCGCATACCGGCCTGACCATCCTTGATCTCGACGAAACCGGATAAATGCGGCGCATTGGTTTTTCCGGAAATTGCGGCGAGAAGCTGAACAGGTCCGGCCAATTTCACGTCATTTGTAAATGCGCCCAACAAACCGGCGTCCGTCGTCCCCTGCAGCTGCAAATCGAATTTTGTATTTTCCGTGAATCCGGAAGAACCGCTGATCAAGAGATTGGTCTCGGGACCGACGAGCGCAAATTTTTGTATCGAAACTCTGCCGTCCAGCACCAGTAGATGGGATGGCTCTTGCTGCCGAATCGTTACTTTGCCCAGATCAAGTTTCAGTTCGTCGAATTGGATATCCGCCGTAACGGATTGCGGGTTAAAACTGCCCGCGCTCCCGGAAACCTTCAGGGATATCAGGCCGTTTATTTCCTCGGGCAGTTTTCCTGTCGATTTCAATTCAAGACCCGTTGCAACCAGATCGAAACTTGCCGGCCTTTTATTTTGCGACCGGAACAACCTCAACGGCAATTTCTGTGCGAGCATCGCCAGAGGGGCTTCTCCGGCAAGCCTGATATTTCCCATACCCCAGCGCGCCGTCGCCTGCTGTAACGCTACAGCGCCATTCCCCAGTTTTGCCTGGATATGGATATCGGAAAAAGGCTCCGGGATTCCCGGGTAACGGAGAAAACCTTTGGCAAGCGCGAAACTGCCAACGACGCCGGGATTTTCCAGGGTTCCCGAAATTGTCCAATCGAGATCGGCACGTCCTTGAATAACCATTCCCGAAGGAACGCCGGCGAGCTTTGAAAAATCACTCACGTCACCTTGAATTTGCAAGCTCAATTCTCCGGCAGGAGATTCCTTGATAACAGGAAAGCTGCCTGCGAGCTGAAGAGTGGAATTGCCGCTCGTTATGATTGCGCCGGCAGGAATTTTCACAAGACCATCGCGATAGGCAAGCTGAACCGGGCCGCGCGTCCCGATAGCCACTTCACCGAAACGCGCCGAGACATTCTGAATCGATGCGGACGCTTCCCCCTGCAGCGGATTGTCGAGATTGCCGGCGCCGGTGAGCTCGAGATCGAGCGTCCCCGCAACTTTCTTGACGCCCAACAACGCAAGATCGAACTGAGAGGCATTGGCTTGGACGTTGATTGGATAGGGCTTCTCGATTCCAATGCGGACGTTGGCATTCAGGCCAAAACGCGTCAACCGGGCGTCCACGGTAAAAACTTTGTTTTTCAAACTGGCGGTTGCAGCCAGCAAACCCGGATGGACGCCGCGTATTTCAACCCCTGTTGAAGACAGCTCCGCATTAATCACCGGCAGGTCTGTCGTTCCCGAACCTTCGGCCGTGAAATTGACGGCTCCGCGAAATGGATAATTGGGTATTTCAAGGCGGTCGAAGAACAAATTTTTACCGGCGCTTCGGAAAGTGAATTCATGAGAATCAAGGTTGTATGCGCCTTGAGCTTCAATCGAACCTCCGTCGGCCTGGCCGGGAGCTTTCATCAATCGAATTTGAGGAATTTGAATTTGCCCGCCTGAAAGCCGGAGATCGGCGTCCAAACTGCCCATCGGCTCCTGATAAATCCGCAATTGCCGTCCTTGGATGGAACCGACGACGGTAGGATTCTCGAAGGTTCCTCCCAACAACAGTGAAGCGCTTAGAACGCCGTCGGCGGGCATTGTTTTGCCGATTAGAGGAAGCAAAACGGCAACGGGCAGCCGATCAGCTTGCAGATCGAGGTTCATAGTTGGAACTTTTCCATCCAGTCCAATACTTCCTTTAAGCGAGATGTTGGCGCCGGTCGCGGGGGTGATTTGCCCGGTCAATGCGAGCTGAGAATGGCTGAGCCGAGCGTCCAGGCTCAATCCAACATCCGTCCATTTGTCGATCTGTAAATGGGTGGAAGCGATCGAGGCGTTCAGTTCGGGCTGCGCCAAGCTGCCCGCAAGGATTGTTTTGAATTCCACGGGCCCAGCCAGCCGGACAGGCGTGATTTCTTTTTTCCCGAGAAATCCGGAAAGCTGCGACGCGAAGTTTTCCAGGTTCGGAAAGGAGCCATCGATATTTCCGGCGATGGCATCGGAGCGAGACAGGGCGATCCGGCCGTCCATCACCCCCCCCAAGGCATTAAGTTCAGATATCCCTATAGATATGGATCCTGAACGGATCTTCAAATCCACCCATCCGGTCGCCGGTATTATGTCTTCCGCCGGCGTTGAACGAGAAGCCCTTAATCGAAGACGTGCGTCGCCCGAGAGGCGGTCGCGATCGAAACTTCCCTTCCACTGCAGTGAAACTGTTCCGTCGGCTTGACTGGCCAGCGCAACCGTTGGGTTCATCTTTTTAGATAACGGGAGCAGGTTGAAATTTTGAAGGGTAGCGTTAATAGAACTGACCTCGTTTTTCGCATCGAGGTAAAGATCACAGCTTCCGCTAATCAAACCGGCTGAAGATTTAATATCGAAGCTGCGCACCAGCACCCGGCCGGCCTGTTTGGATGCGCGAAATTCGATGTCGATTTTTGTATGGGCGTAGCCATCGATCGTCACATTATCGCCGTGCATGCGACCGGTCAGGTTTAAATTATCCGGCCGGCCCTGAACTTTGATTTTTCCGCTCAACCTTCCTGAAACAGGAATTTCTTTCAAGCCAGCCAATTCGAAGATGCGACTCAATTCAACAGTCGGGGCGATGTCGACATCCAGCGTAATTGAGGAATCCTGCGATATCAGGGCTGCCGCAAGAAACAGGAAAAGCGGAATGAACCTTAAAATATGCGTCGCGTAGCGACGCCGGACCATGATCATTGATCTATCGCCATTCACGTTGTTTAGTTTTCCGGCTCCCCCGCCCTTAAAAGGTCAGGCCCGTCGCCAGCCATGCTGGATTGAAAAATCTGTAACTTAAGTTTAGTCCTGAATCCGTAAAAGCGTGCCACGAAATGCAGCCACGAAATGCACGGAATAATAATTAAAACGACTTCGTTACGTTTGAAAAAACATCGGCAATGTTGCCCTGCAAATCGCCCCCGATCTTAAGATTCTTAAGCGGCCCGGTCACTTTGATTGTACCCCTGGCGCGCCCTTTCATGCCCTGCGTCATCCCTATAACAGATGCCGCCTGCTCCAGATCAATTTCCGTGTCGATTTTCAAATCGAAAACCGGACTTGAATAATTACGGATGTCGCCTGATCCTGTTGCTTTGGAACCGGCGGCCTCCAAACTCAACTTTTGAATTTTAAGAATCTCCGAAGACAATTCCGCTTTAAGCTCAAGATCGTCAATTTCAAACTGCTTTCCCAGATACTTCACTATTCCGCTTTTGTTCGTTTTAAGGTGAAGCGCGGACGGCGCTCCCGCTCCCAATCTTTGAATCTGGACTTGCCAGGATGGGAGCAGTAGACCGATTTGCTGCCGCAGGTCTTCGACATTCAGGCTGCCATCCGATATTTCCAGCTTTCGTATCAGCAAATCACCGCCGCCACCGCCGCCGCTTCCGAAATCGGGCAAGTTCATACGACCGTCCTTGCCGATCACTAAATGAACATCCGGATTGTCGAGCCGCACATATTCGATCGAAGTCGAACCCAACAATGTCTGAAGCAAACCCACATTGATATAAGCGCTCTTCAGTTTGAGCAGCGGAATAAGATCCGGAGCCGCCGTGCCAAAGCTCAAACCTTCAACTGAAACGGCGCCTTTCAGCATGTTGAAATCCAACTGATTGATTTTGAGTTCGGCTCCATAATGCCGGCGCACATATTCCACGGCGCGTTTCCGAAGGTAATTTTTGGCGGGCGGCGTATGGATCAGGGCAGCGGCAGCTAGTATCAAACCCAGGACAATGGCGGCGATCGATGCTGCGATGCGGAATATGCGTCTCATGGCTCTCACGGACCCCCCCGGCATAAGTATGGCATAAAAAATGCGATGCGACGCAAATTACGGTAGATTTCACAGATTGTAAAAAAAAATTAACCAGATATTTCTGCTTGCGATCAGCCCGTTTCCAGGAAGGTATCGATTGCTCCGTCAGGGACGTGATGATTTAAGCCCGGCGCTTTAGCGCTGGGACTGGAGTTTATTCATTTTTATAGGCAGCTGCAGTGTTCGTCCCGTAGGGACGAAATGAATTTAGCGCGGCACTTTAGTGCCGGGAATT
>CAYTYP010000031.1:48435-57887 GCA_964441405.1 uncultured Acidobacteriota bacterium | reverse complement strand
AGCTGAAGGAACTGAATCCGGAAACGGAAATTACGGTTCTCTACAGGGATGTCCGAACCTACGGATTGGCAGAACCCTATTACGCCAAAGCGCGTGAAAAGGGCGTTTTGTTTGTCCGCTATGAGCCCGAAGAAAAGCCTGAGGTGAAGAAAAATGGGCAGGGGCTTACGGTATCTTTTACGGATAAGATCATCCGGGAACGCCTGGAAATAGCGCCGGATCTCGTTGTTCTGTCGGCGTCCACACATGCGCGGAATAACGACGAAGTCGCCGACGTTCTGAAGGTTCAGCGCACACTGGACGGATTCTTCCTGGAAGCGCACATGAAGCTGCGGCCGGTGGATCTGGCCACGGACGGCATGTATCTCGCCGGCGGCGCCCACGGTCCCAAGCTGATCACCGAAACTATTTCTCAGGCAAGCGCCGCGGCCGCCCGCGCCTGCACCATCCTTTCGAAAGAAAAGATGATGGTCGGAGGAATTGTAGCGGTTGTGGACGCAGAACGCTGCGCAGCCTGTCTGACATGCGTCCGCGTATGCCCCTACGATGTGCCTGTTATCAATATCGAGGGCGCCGCTGAAATCGATCCGGCCAAGTGCCATGGCTGCGGCAGCTGTTCCGCGGAGTGCCCGGCCATGGCTATCGAGCTTATGCACTTTAGAGAACCGCAGCTCTGGGCAAAATCCAGCGCGTTGACAGCGGAACCAGCCCCGACGAATGCAGTGATGTGATATGAAGGAGACTGAAATGGAAGCAACCCAACAATCGGCGATGGGAAACACAATGCCAGCCGAGTTTGAGCCGGAGATCATAGCGTTCTGCTGCGAGTTCTGAGCATACAGCGCTGCGGACCTGGCAGGTTCGATGAGACTCAATTACCCGGCGTTCGTTAAAATTATTAAAGTGCCCTGCACGGGAAGAGTGGATGTGCTGACTCTTCTAAAGGTTTTTGAAGCCGGCGTGGACGGAGCTTACGTAGCAGGGTGAATGGACGGAGAATGCCATTTCCTGGAAGGAAATCTTCGTGCCCGTAAGCGAGTAAATTATGTCAAAACGCTCCTGAAGGAAGTGGGAATTGAGCCGGAGCGTGTGGAAATGTTTAACTTAAGTGCAGCGGCGGGACAGCGGTTTGCCGCTATCGCCAATGAGATGGCGGACAAAATCCGCACTCTGGGGCCAAGCCCTCTAAAAAAAGCTAAAGAGACGTTCAAAGCATAGATAGTATGAGTTCCCAGTTCAGAATTTCCAGTTAAACCAGTTCGAAAACTGGTTTAACTGGGAGCTGGAAACCGGGAACCGGGAACTTACCAGGAGGATGTAATGATAGTAGGGAATCGAAAACCGCTGGAAGAAATCCTGCAAATGATCAAGCCCTATAAGAAGATTTTGCTTCTGGGTTGCAGAGAGTGCATCACCGTCTGCGCGGCAGGAGGCGAACGGGAAGTTGGAGTTCTGGCGTCTGAGTTGAAAATGTCCCGGACAAAGGAAGGACAGGAGATCGAGATCAAGGAATTCACACTGGAACGCCAGTGCGATTTCGAATACATCGATCAAATCAAACCGTTCATCGATGAATACGAAGCCGTCGTTTCGATGGCTTGTGGAGCGGGGATTCAGTACACGTCCGAGAGGTTCCCCAATAAGATCGTGCTCCCGGCAATCAACACGACTTTCCTCGGCGTGGCTCTCGAGTACGGAGTGTGGAGCGAACGTTGCCAGGGCTGCGGCGAGTGCATCCTGCACCTCACCGGCGGCATCTGCCCCGTGGCCCGCTGCGCCAAGAGCCTGTTCAACGGCCCCTGCGGAGGATCGTCGGACGGCAAGTGCGAAGTGAATAAGGAAACGGATTGCGCCTGGCAGTTGATCGTGGACCGATTGAAAGGCCTGGGTCAGCTGGAAAAATATGAAGAAATTATCCTGGAAAAGGACTGGTCGGCATCTCGAGACGGCGGCCCCAGGAAAAGAGTTCGCGAAGATCTGAGACTAGGATAGCAGCCTATTGACGATTGACGATTTACGATTGACGATTGCAAGCACATAACTAAATCGTCAATCGTAAATTTCTAAAGGGAGGATTTGAGACGGTGAAGACGAAATCGAACATTGAGCGTCTCTTGGAAGCGGGAAAATTTGTTGTGACATCGGAATGCGGTCCGCCCAGAGGGTCGGATCCGGAGGTCATCCGGAAAAAGGGGGAATTGCTCAAAGGCGTGGTGGATGCGGTAAACGTCACCGACAATCAAACCTCCATCGTGAGGATGAGCTCTCTTGCCTCCTGCCTTATCCTTAAAGAAATGGGATTTGATCCCATATGGCAGGTGGTATGCCGGGATCGCAACAGGATAGCCATTCAGAGCGATATCCTGGGCGCCGCGGCATTGGGAATCAACAACATCCTATGCCTGTCCGGCGATCACCAGAGTTTTGGCGATCATCCAAAGGCAAAGAATGTATATGACATCGATTCCATTCAGCTTATCCACACAGTCAAAACGCTTCGAGACGAAGGCAAGTTCCTTAGCGGAGAAGAAGTAAAAGGAAAACCGAATCTGTTTATCGGCGCAGCGGAGAATCCTTTTGGCGATCCCTTCGAAATCCGAGCCATGAGACTGGGGAAAAAGGTAAAGGTGGGCTGCGACTTCATTCAGACCCAGGGCATTTACAACCTTGAGAAGTTCGGCAAATGGATGGAGATGGTGCGCGACAAAGGATTGCATGAAAAATGTGCAATTCTGGCGGGCGTGATTCCATTGAAATCCGCCGGAATGGCCAAGCACATGAAAAAGAATGTGCCGGGCATGGACGTGCCGGATTCCCTGATTGAACGGCTCAGCGGCGTGCCGAAAGAAAAACAGGCGGAAGAAGGCATTAAGATTTGCGTCGAGATGATCCAGCAGTTGAAAGAAATCAAGGGAGTGCGGGGCGTACACATCATGGCAATCGAGTGGGAGCAGAAGGTCGCCGAAATTGCAAAAGCCGCCGGCTTGTCCCCTCGCCCCCAAGCATAAATAGGGACGTCGCCCTATTCTCTGAAAATAAAATGGGGACGCCACCCTATTTCCTCACCAGGATTCGAAAAATCGGTAGGAAATAAGGTAGCGTCCCCATTTTTATGAGCGGAACGGAGATCGAATGGTTCCCCTTTTGCGGCTTTTCCGCTTTCTCAAAAATTCCACCGGCCCTCTGATCGGGTCCTTCATTCTCCTCCTGTCATCCATCGGCCTTGAGTTGACTCAACCCCGCTTGATCGAATACGCCATCGACAACGGCATTAAATCCAACAGCATTTCGGCAATCCTGTGGGGCGCCGCCGGAATCATCGCCACCGCAATCGTGGCCGCAGCGCTCAAACTCGCCTCAGGCTATATCCTGATCAAGGCTTCCCAGCTCATGGGCTATGAGATGCGCAATGCCCTTTACCGCAAGATCATGAGCTTCTCCTTCTCCAACCTGGACCGCTGGCGCACAGGCGAACTGATCGTACGTCTGAACTCCGACGTCGACACCGTGCGCATGTTCGTGCGTATGGGCGTATTCTTTATCATCCAATCCATCATCATAATCACCGGCGCCGTGATCGCAATGTACCTCACCGATGCAGGGCTCGCCCACATCATGGCTGTTTTCATGCCCCTGACTCTCGCCCTGTTCTTCGGCGTTGCGATTCTGATTCGTCCGCTGTTCATGAAAGTCCGCACCGCGCTGGACGAACTGAACAACACGCTCCAGGAAAATCTGGCGGGCGCAAAAGTCGTGCGCGCCTTTGCTCGCCAAACCCAGGAGAAAGCCAAGTTCAGGCTGCGCAATAAAAAACTCTTTGATATCAGCCTGAACGTCGGTTACAAGATGTCTCTTTTCTTTCCCCTGTTCTTCCTGATTGCGCAGCTGGCTACCCTGATCGTCCTCTGGTCGGGCGGAACAGCACTCCTCGGCGCCGCGCCCTCGGCGCCCGGCAGTCTGACGCTGGGCAAACTGGTTGCATTCAACAACTACGCCGCCATGGCCATGTTCCCTCTCCTGATGCTCGGCATGGTGCTGAATTTTGTCAGCATGGCAATGGCTTCCGCTGTCCGGCTGGATACGCTGCTTCAGGAAAAGCCCGACATCGAAGAAAAGCAGAACGCCATCCACCTTTCTTCTCTCAAAGGCCAAATCGAATTTCGCAACGCATCCTTCCGTTACGGCCACGGCGAACGCGCGCTGAATAATATCAACCTGACAATCCGGCCGGGCGAGAAACTGGGCGTCATCGGGACTACCGGCTCCGGCAAATCCAGCATGATCAACCTTATCTCACGGTTTTATGACGCCGAGGAAGGGGCGGTGCTCGTCGACGGCATCGACGTGCGCGACCTCTCTTTCGACACGCTGCGTTCCCGCATCTCCATCGTCATGCAGGAAACCGTGCTCTTCAGCGGCGCTATTCGCGACAACGTCGCCTTCAGCGCCCCCAATGCAAGCCAGTCCGATCTGGAGCGCGCGGCGAAAATCGCCTGTGCGCTGGAATTCATCAACGATAAGCCGGAAGGCTGGAACGCTTCCGTCGGCGAGCGCGGCGCCGGGCTCTCGGGGGGCCAGCGTCAGCGCATCGCCATCGCCCGCGCCATAGCAGCCGCGCCGGACGTAATCATCCTGGACGATGCCACCTCTTCGCTGGACGCTACCACCGAAAAGCTCATCGTAGAAGGGCTCTACCGCGAATTCAAAGATCGCACCGCCATTATCATCAGCCAGAAAATCAACACGATCCGCCATGCAGACCGGATTGTGGTTATGGAGAACGGTCGCATCATTGCCGAAGGCTCGCACGATGCATTGCTGAAATCCGACCGGACTTACCGCACCATTTATGAAACTCAATCAGGAAACTACACAGACTCCGGGAGGGTTTCCGCATGAGCGCCGCAGCTCCACCCAAGACGCCTCAAGGCCCGCAGCCTCCCGCCAGGCAAAACCGCACGCGCGGCGGCCCGATGATGCTGCCGCCGCGCATCGAAGCGCCCAAGGATTACAGGAGAACCCTGGGCAGGCTCCTGGCATACTTCGGAGCCAATCGTGCCTTGATCATCGCATCGACTATCTTCATCGCAGCCGGCACTCTGCTGCGCACCCTCGGGCCGGCGCTCATCGGCGAAGCTATCAAACAAGATCTCGAGCTCTCTCATAATCTGCCCGATTTCGTTCATCGCATGGGAATCGTGCTGGCGACGATCCTGGGCGCATGGATCGCAGACGCCGGAGCCGGCGTCCTGATGACGCGCCTTTCCACCAATATCGTCTTCCGCATGCGTGAGGACTCCTTCGCCCGCGTCCAGGATCTTTCCATGGGGTCTTTCGACAAGCGGGGCATCGGCGATTTCATCAGCCGCATGACCAACGATATCGAAATGGTCTTCAACGCCATGAACAACGGCTTCATCAACCTGGTGGGAGGACTGCTCTCCATGATCATGGTGTTGGTCGCCATGTTCGTGCTTTCCGTTCCCCTGACCTTGGTCATCCTGGCCGTGGTGCCGGTAATGGCCGTCTTGACAGGAATAATCGGCAAGAAAATCCGGAGCGCCTTCCGCAAAAATCAGGAGTGGGTCGGACGCCTGACCGCCAGCATTGAAGAATCCGTTTCCGGCGTAAAGATCACCCAAACCTTCCGGCGCGAAAAAGCGGAATTCGCCAAATTTGAGGAAATAAACAACCAGAGTCAAAAGGTGGGCGTCGAAGCCGAGCTGATTTCCTATACTTTCATGCCGCTGATGAATGTCATGACATCGCTCACCCTGGGCTTGATCGTCGGAGTGGGCGGTTATATGGCCCTGCAGAGCGCGGCCGGAAGCGTTTCCATCGGGCTCCTCACCGCCTTCATCCTCTACTCGCAACGCTTCTTCGAACCCCTGCGCCAGATCACGCAGGTATACAGCATGCTGCAATCGGCTATGGCCGGCGCCGAACGTCTATTCGAAATGATGGACATGAAGCCGGAAGTTGTCGAGAAACCGAAAGCGCTTCCTCTGAGCGACATTCGCGGCGCAGTCGAATTTAATAATGTCGGATTCGCATATGAAGAAGGCAAGACGGTAATCGAAGAGATTCATTTCCGCACGGAACCCGGACAGGTTATAGCGATTGTCGGACCTACGGGCGCCGGCAAAACCACTTTGATTAATTTATTGAGCCGCTTCTATGATGTTAAAAGCGGGCATATTGCTTTGGACGGCGTCGATATACGGGATTTGAAAATTGACGATCTGCGCACCAGCATGGGCGTCGTGCTTCAAGAACCGTTTTTCTTCGCCGCCACTATACGCGAAAACCTGCTTTACGCCAGACCCGAAGCGATTGAAGAGCAAATGATCTCCGCAGCCAAGACTGCCAACGCGCATTATTTCGTCTCGAGATTGCCGGACGGGTACGACACGATGCTCTCCGAACGCGGATCCAACCTCTCCCAGGGCGAGCGGCAGTTGCTCGGCATCGCGCGCGCAATCCTGGCAGATCCGCACATCCTGATTCTGGATGAAGCGACCTCCAGCGTAGACAGTTTGACGGAATCGCACATTCAGGAGGGATTGATCCGGCTTATGAAAGGGCGCACCAGCTTTATCATCGCCCATCGGCTTTCGACAATACGCAATGCAGACCAGGTGCTGGTGTTGCACAACCGGCATATTGTCGAATCCGGGACCCATGCGGAGTTGATGGCCACGCCGGATGGATTTTATGCCAAGTTGTACGGCATGCAGGAGCAGAAGCTGGATATAATGGAATCGGATTTTTCGTAATCGCAGCAAAGACGCTAAGAACTCGAAGGGGCTCAAAGAAAAATCATATATAAAAAAATTTTTACGTTTCTTTTCGTTCCTTGCGGCTTCGCGGTTAAAATAGCCCAACTATGGAAACGATATCAACGCAGCGACTCGATTCACTCTACGCCGCATTTTCAGGCAAACGCATCGCCATTGTCGGCGACCTTATGCTCGATCGTTACTACTGGGGCAGAATATCCCGGATCTCGCCGGAAGCTCCTGTCCCGATCGTTGAAATCGAATCGGAAGCCTCACGGCTGGGAGGCGCCGCAAATGTAGCCAATAACATCGCCTCCCTGGGTGGAATCCCGCTCCTATTCGGGACGATCGGGCAAGACGATTCCGGGACGCTCTTCTGCGACCTGGCGCGCGCCGCCGGATTCCCCGCAGAAGGAATCCTGAACGACGCTTCCCGTCCCACGACCTGCAAAACACGGGTGATCGCCCACCATCAACACGTCGTCCGCATTGACCGTGAATCGAAATCCGAGATAGACGGCGACATCACCCGGCAGATCTTGACATTAATCGAACAGCACATCCGTTCACTCGACGCCATTATTCTCGAAGACTACAACAAAGGAATTCTAACCAAAACTCTGATTCGAAAGGTAATCGAGCTGGCCCGGCGCCATCAAGTCATGATCGCGGTCGATCCCAAGTTTGACAACTTCTTTGAATACGCGGGCGTCACTGTATTTAAACCCAACCGAAAAGAGGCGGAGGAAGCGCTGGGAATGCGGCTGATTTCCGCAGAAAGCATTGAGACCGCCGGACGGGAAATACTAAAGCGGCTGAATGCGGAGAATGTGCTTCTAACGCTGGGGCATGAAGGAATGTGGCTTTTCCGGAAATCGGGACCCATCCTGAAAACGCCCACAAGGGTATGGTCCGTTGCCGATGTTTCCGGCGCGGGCGATACCGTGATTGCCACCTTGATGATCGCGCTGACGGGCGGAGCTACGATGAACGAAGCGACGACGTTGGCGAACTATGCCGCGGGAGTCGTCTGCGGCAAAATCGGGATCATTCCGATCGATCTCATCTCCTTGCGCGAAGCAGTCCTGAGGAACACGGACCCCGCAGAGCTCACCCATAAAACAGATAAATAAAATTTTTATAAGTTTACAAATTTTTAATGCCCTGAAAGGGCATTATTACAAAGACTAGGGTAGAGCGGCGTTTTTTGCCGCTCTACCCTGGGTGTCGAATTGATTCGTCTAATTGTGTTATTTATAATTGTTGCAATATCGCAAGAATGTATCGAATGCCCCGTCCCTAACGGGACGCACAATTAAAATTATGAAGCATTGATTGTGTTCCTCTTATTGCCGGGCGTTTCGGATAATTATATCGCAGATTGTTTCCACATCCGCTGCGGTCATTCCCGGATATAGCGGCAACGTAATTGCGCGCCGGGCGAAGGAACTGCTTTTCATCAAAGGATCCGACGGGTAAGACCGGAACGCCTTGAAGTGCGGGATGAAAGGATAATGAAGGCTGGTCTGAATGCGGGCTTCCCTGAGCGCTCCAACGACAAGAGAGCGGCTGGATTCATCCGGCGCAATCAGGACGGCAAGGTGGCAGGCGCTTTCGCCCTGATATTCGGAAAAACAGAATTCCCATTCGGGCAAACCGGCGAATCGTTTTTTATATTCTTCAACCAGACGCCTGCGTCTCTCGTTGTTGCGCGGCAGTTTCCGCAACTGAACCCGGCCCAGGGCGGCGCGAATTTCGTCCATCCTGTAATTGTATCCCTGCAACTCCACATCATAGGAATTTGCATGACCCCGGTGACGATCCCATGTCAGCGTCGTCATTCCATGGGATCGCAGCGAGCGAATGCGCCGGGCCAAATCCTCCCGATCCGCAGTGACCATGCCCCCTTCGCCCGTCGCCATATTCTTATTGCTGAAAAACGAGAAACATCCGATATCGCCCAGGGCTCCGGCCATCGCTCCATGGCAGTTCCCGGCGTCCGGATCATGGTACCGCGCGCCAACGGCATGGCAGGCGTCCTCAATAACAGGGATCCGACGGCTTCTGCAGATTTCAAGCACATCCGCCATTCTTGAGAAATAGCCGCCATAATGCATGACCACAACAGCTTTGGTTTTCGGCGTTAGACAACGACGAATCTCCTCCGGGTCCAGGGTGGGCTCGCCAAGACTGAGGATGTCTCCGAATACAGGAGTCGCTCCGACAGCCACCGTCATGTTCGCGGCGGCTACGAAATTTATGGCAGGCTGAATGACTTCGTCTTTCGAACCTAGCCCTAATGCCATGAAGGCCAGGTGTAGGGCTGCAGTGCCGTTGGCAACCGCGATGGCGTGCCTGGATCCGGAGCAACAGGCGAACTCTTTTTCGAACGACTCTACTTCGGCTCCCATGGAAAGCCATTTGCCGCGAAGAATTCGCAACGCCGCCTCCTGCTCCTCGGCGTCGTAATCCAGATCGCTTAATGGAATGCGCCATTCAGACAAAGCGACTCCTTCCTTAGTGCGGATTTAATCCGAAAAATCGTCCTCTCCCCATAAAACGCCCTATCCAACCCCCTTGCAACATGTCCTGCCCCTTAGGCGCAAACGGATCCAATGGCGTCATACATTTTGCGGTAACGCCGATATTGTTCTTGCATCGGCTCCACTACGG
>CAYTYP010000031.1:0-48425 GCA_964441405.1 uncultured Acidobacteriota bacterium | reverse complement strand
GCTTTCTGCGGGGCTATGACCTGGGCGACGCGCACAATTTCGGCGCACCCTGCCTCCACCGAATTCCATCGCCTGGCTCCAACGCCGGCAAGGATTGCAGCTCCATAGGCGGCGCCTTCTTCAGCTTCAACGATTTCCACTTCACGCCCGTAAATATCCGCCTGTATCTGGCGCCATAAAGGCGAGCGCGCCCCGCCGCCGCCCAGTCTAATCCGGGTCACCGGCGCCTGCATTTCTTCAAATAGCGTAAACGAGTCTTTCAGGCTGAAAGCCACCCCTTCCAGGATAGCGCGAATCACATGGCCTCGCGTATGAGACGCCGTCAACCCGATGAGAGCGCCCCGGGCGGCGGGATCCAGATGGGGCGTGCGTTCGCCCATAAGATACGGGGCCCATAGGAGGCCGTCGGCGCCGGGCGATACCTGGGAAGCTTCAGCGGTCAGCCGTTCATAGGGATCCCGGCCGTCATCGGAGCCGGCGCCGAATTGATCACGGAACCATCTCAGCGACAACCCTGCAGCCTGGGTGACGCCCATGACGTGCCAGCGACCGGGCGCCGCATGGCAGAAGGTATGGAGCCGGCCTTTGGGATCGAGCGCCGGCCGGTCGGTTGCGGCGAATACGACTCCGGATGTCCCGATTGTGGCGCTGACAACGCCGGGGGCGACTATTCCCATTCCGGTGGCGCCTGCAGCTTGGTCCCCGGCGCCCGCAACCACCGGCGTGCCGGCTTTTAATCCGGTGGCGGCGGCTCCGGCCGCGTTCACTTCGCCGCAGATATCCGGAGATTCAAAAAGGCGCGGGAGCAAAGATTCATCAATCTCCGCCGCCTGAAATATCTCGCGCGACCATCGGCGGTTGGCCACATCCAGCAGCAGAGTTCCGGAAGCATCGGCCACATCAATAGCGCGGTCGCCGGTCAATTTAAAACGCACATAGTCTTTGGGAAGCATCACCGATCGGACCCGGCTCCAATTCGACGGCTCGTTTTCGCGCACCCACAGAAACTTGGTCAGCGTGAAATTCGGCAGCGCCGGATTGCAGGTAAGCCGAATCAGGTTGCCTGCGCCGACTTTTTCTGTAAAACGGCGGCATTGTTCGCCGGTTCGAACATCACACCAGATGAGCGCCGGGCGCACCACACGGTCTTGGGAGTCCAGCATAACGGCGCCGTGCATCTGACCGGAAAAACCAACACAAGCTATGTCACCTCCGCTCAAATGAGCTCCATCCAGAGCTTTGCGGACAGCCAAACCACAAGCCCGCCACCAGTCTTCGGGATCCTGTTCCGCCCACCCGATCCGGGGAGAGGCAAAGGGAACGTGTTCTTCCGTTGCAGAGGAAATGACATTCCCTTTATCGTTGATAATCAGCGCCCGGGTCCCGCCTGTTCCCACATCGATTCCAAGAAGATACATGCGTCCTCTCAAATTTTGGGGACAGCAACCAATCCCCCCAAATGACTCCGAAATATTAATTTAAAAAATTTGGGGTTTGTCGTGACTGTCCCCAAATTTGAGTGCTATAGTAGCACGCATTCATCAATTTGAAGCAACGGTATCTGCTGTCGGAGATGCAATGAATCGATGGAAGGCTGCTCTGATATTTCTGATCTTCTGCTGTTTGATTCCCGGCCTTTTTTCCCAGGGAACGCCTCCGTATCGCAATTCAAAATTGCCGGTTGAACAGCGGATATCCGACCTTCTCTCCCGCATGACATTGGAAGAAAAGGCCGCTCAATTGATCGGCGGGATGGAAAGGTCCATCTTCGAGAAAGATCCCAAGTCCTCGCTGGTCGATGAAAAGGGAAACTTCCTTCCGGAACGCGCTTCCGAACTATTGAAAAACGGCCTGGGCCAGATTTCGCAACCTGGCGGGATGCGCAGCCCCCGCGAAATGGCCGAATTCACCAACTCCATCCAGAAATGGGCTACAGAGAAAACCCGTCTCGGGATACCGATTCTGTTCCATCAAGAGTGCCTGCACGGCCATGTAGCTTCAAAAAGCACCTCTTTCCCGCAAGCAATCGCGCTGGCTTCCACGTGGGATCCGGCTCATATCGAAACTGTTTTCCACGCAATCGCCGGTGAAGTCCGGTCAAGCGGGGCGCAACAGTGCCTGGCGCCCGTTCTCGACATTACTCGCGATCCTCGCTGGGGCCGGACAGAAGAAACTTACGGTGAAGATCCCTATCTTGCATCGCGCATCGGAGTCGCCGCCGTAAAGGGCTTCCAGGGTAAGGGCCCTTCCATCGACAAGTCTCACGTGATCGCGACCGCCAAGCATTTTGCAGCCCACGGCCAGCCCGAAGGAGGCGCCAATGCGGCGCCCGGCAACTACTCGGAACGCATCCTGCGTGACTTTTTCTTCAAATCCTTTGAAGCAGCCGTCAAAGAGGGAGGCATTCAAAGCGTCATGGCCTCTTACAACGAAATCGACGGCGTTCCTTCGCATGGCAACAAGTGGCTTTTAAGCGACGTTCTCCGGAAGGAATGGGGTTTCACCGGCGCAGTTGTTTCCGACTATTTCGGCGTCGATCAGTTGAGAAGAAAACATCATGTAACCGCTTCTAAAGAAGAAAGCGCTCAGCTGGCCCTCGAATCCGGCGTCGACATCGAACTGCCCGCCGCCGATAATTATCTGACTTTGCCCGCTCAGGTCAAAAACGGCAAGATCCCGATGTCCTACCTTAACCGCGCCGCAGCGCGTATTTTGCGCTCGAAATTTATCACCGGCCTTTTTGACGATCCGTTTGTAGATCCCGCCGAAGCGGAAAACATCACCGGCAGCGCGGAACACCGAAAGCTGGCGCTGGAAACCGCACGCAAATCCATAATCCTGCTCAAGAACCAAGACCACCTGCTCCCGCTGGCTGCGTCAAAATACAACCGGATCGCAGTAATCGGTCCGAATGCAGCCGAAGCGCATATTGGAAATTATAGCGGCCGGCCTTCTCATTCCATCAGTATTTTGCAAGGGATCAGGGACCAGGTAGGCTCAAGCAGCGAAATTGTTTATGCCGAAGGATGCAAAATCATTGAAACGCCTCCGATGACTGAAAAGGTTGTGATGGGCGATCCGGTTCAAAATGCAAAACGCATCCAGGAGGCGGTAAAAGTCGCCGAAAAAGCCGACCTTGTTATCCTTGCCTTGGGTGGGAATGAACAGACGTCACGAGAAGCATGGGGTCCCGATCACCTCGGCGACCGCGACAGTCTTGATTTGCCCGGAAATCAGGATGAACTGGCGAAAGCCATCGTGGCGCTGCACAAACCCGTTGTCGCTGTCCTTATTCACGGCCGGCCGAATTCCATTAATTATGTCGCAGAAAATATCCCTGCAATTTTAGAGGGCTGGTACCTGGGCCAGGAAGGCGGAACTGCAGTAGCCGATGTGCTGTTTGGAAACTACAATCCCGGAGGCAAACTCCCGATCACAGTTCCCCGCTCAGTAGGCCAGCTGCCTATTTATTACTATCAAAAGCCCAGCGCCAGACTGCAATACGTGGGTTCGACCGCTGAACCGTTATTTCCCTTTGGCTGGGGTTTAAGCTATTCAACATTTAAATATGGGAATCTCACCGTATCGCCTGCTTCGATCGGGCTGGAAGGCAAGGCTAAAGTAGCTGTCGATGTTACGAACGCCAGCGGAGTGCGCGGTGAAGAAGTGGTTCAACTCTATATTCGCGATGAGGTCAGTTCGGTCACCCGGCCCGTAAAAGAACTAAGAGGCTTTCGCCGTATTTCGATCGATCCGGACAAGACTGAACGAGTGGAATTCACGCTGGGACCTGACGAGCTCTCATTCTTGAATCGTGACATGCGACGCGTCGTTGAACCGGGTCAGTTCAAGATTATGGCAGGCGGCAACTCAATCGACCTGATCGAAACTACTTTGACAGTCGCCGCCAAAAAAACGGTCGTCCGGCGCACGATTAAAAAGAAGAGCTTTAACATTAAATAGAAGGAGGCTTACGAGTTACGAATTACGAGTTACGAATTACGAATTGAAAAAAGCTCCGAAACCACTCCCTCGTAATTCGTAACTCGTAATTCGTAATTTACCCATATGTCACCCATACTGGAATTGAACGAAAACAGGTTGTTTCCTTCAGACCCGGAGCAGCGGGCTATCGCTCGCCGGCTCTATTCGGAAGTGCGTGATCTGCCGATCATCAGCCCGCACGGGCATACGGATCCGCGCTGGTTTTCCGATAATGAACCGTTCCCCGATCCTGCGTCGCTGCTCATCATCCCGGACCACTACATCTTTCGGATGCTTTATAGCCAGGGCGTCGATCTCGAATCCTTGGGAGTGCCGAGAACGGATGGCGCGTCCGTCGAGAAGGATTCCCGGAAGATATGGCGCCTGTTCGCCCAGCATTGGCATCTGTTTCGCGGCACCCCGACGCAGTTATGGCTCAATCATGTGTTTCGAGAGCTGTTCGGCATTCAGGTAAGACTGACTCCGGGATCTGCCGACCGTATTTATGATGAAATTGCCGACTGCCTGGCGCGTCCGGAGTTTCTGCCTCGATCGCTTTTCAAACGCTTCAATATTGAAGTCCTGGCGACCACCGAGTCGCCGCTTGACCCATTGACGCATCACCAGCAGCTGCAGAATTCCGGATGGGATGGACGAGTGGTTCCAACCTATCGCCCCGACCCGGTGGTCGATCCGGAAGCCAAGGATTTTTCCGCTCGCGTTCTTCATATGGGAGAAATCACGGGCGAAAACACGGAATCCTGGCAAGGTTATTTACGCGCGTTGGCCGATCGAAGACTGTATTTTGCCAAGCTCGGCGCAACCGCAACGGATCACGGACACCCAACCGCCAGGACCTGTGATTTACCGCGTTCCCGATGCGAAGCTTTGCTGAAAAAGGCAATTGCCGAGAAGATCACAAAAGTGGAAGCAGAGGAATTCCGGGGCCAGATGCTGACCGAGATGGCGCAGATGAGCATCGAGGATGGATTGGTCATGCAGATACATCCCGGATCATTCCGGAATCACAATCAATCCGTTTTTGACAGTTTCGGCCTTGATAAGGGCGCGGACATCCCGGCGCCTACCGACTATGTGCATGGACTGAAACCGCTGCTGGACCGGTTTGGAAATGACCGGCGGCTTTCGATCATTCTTTTCACTTTGGATGAATCCACTTATTCGCGTGAATTGGCTCCGTTGGCCGGCCACTATCCCGTTCTGAAACTGGGGCCGTCCTGGTGGTTTTACGACAGCCCCGAAGGCATGCGGTTTTATCGCGAGCGCACCACCGAGACCGCAGGTTTCTATAACACGGTTGGATTTAATGATGATACGCGCGCTTTCCCCTCGATCCCGGCGCGCCATGATGTCGCGCGGCGGATGGATTGTGGTTTTCTGGCCCGCCTTGTAGCCGAGCATCGGCTCGAGGAAGACGAAGCCCGGGAAGTTGCAGGCGATCTCGCATATCGTTTGGCAAAAGCAGCATACAAATTATAAGGAGTGGAGCGATGCGGTTGAATACGCTGCCGATTTTTCTGGCATTTTTTCTGATGGGACTCGCCGACGCCATGGGCCCCATGTCTGAAGGAGTCCGACAGGAGTACCAACTCAGCAACGTTCTCGCAACGCTCCTGCCGTTTTTCGTCTATATAGCCTTTGCGGTTTTCAGCCTGCCCGGCGGTCTCTTGTCCGCTAGAATCGGCAAAAAGAAATTGCTTCTGTTGGGTCTTGGATTGAACGTGCTGGCGCTTCTCGTCCCCTCTTTGTTGCTGCCCAGCTTCCCTCTTCTTCTGGGCTGCATTTTCATACTGGGCGTCGGAACGACTTTCCTTCAGGTCGCGGGGAATCCCATCATGCGCGATGTGAGTCCGGCAGGTTCTTACAGCCGCAATCTCAGTCTTGCTCAGGGGATTAAAGGAATCGGCAGCACGGCTTGCACTTATATCCTGAGCAGTTCTATCGCAGCGGTGATTGTCATCCAGAGCATGGGATGGAGAGGCGCTTTCCCGTTATTCTGCGCGCTCATGGTTCTGGCCTTTATCTCGGTTGCGATGATGAAAGTAGATGAAGCCAAAGTGGACCGGCCTCCCAGCCTCGGGTCCAGTCTGGGCCTTTTGAAAAATTCTACTTTTCTGCTTGCTGTTGTCGGCATATTTCTTTACGTTGGAGCCGAAGCCTGCATGGGACGTTTCCTGAAACCGGCGCTCCTCAGCATGGGTCTGGATGCAGACAAAGCCGGCGTGTACGGGCCGACTCTCTTTTTCCTGCTGCTCACAGTCGGACGCCTTTTAGCCGGCGCCGTGCTCACAGTTATAAGCCCACGCACATGTTTCCGGCTATCTTCGCTCCTGGGACTCCTGGGCGCTGCAGCCCTGATGACCGGATTGAATTCTCTGGCAATTCCGGGCGTCGTCCTGGCGGGTCTGGGTTTCGCCAACATTTGGCCGATGCTCTTCTCCATTACTATCGAGGACAAGCCTGAATGTTCCAACGAACTCAGCGGATTGATGTGCATGGCGATTTCCGGCGGCGCGATAATGCCGCTGCTCATGGGCTGGTTCCGGGATCTGGAATGGCAAGCCGCCAGCTTTATCGTGCCGGTGGCGTGTTTCGCATTCCTGCTCCTGCTCTCGCTGAGAAAAGGCCAACTTCCCAAAGCAGACATCAAGAGCAAAGCGGCAGCCGCATAAACACCCAAGGAGCGCATGCATGAATTCATCGAATGACAAACGAATAGTGATGACGCTCGATGCGGGCGGAACCAATTTCCGGTTCTCCGCGATTTGCGGCAATCAGCCGGCGACCGAAACTATTGCGATGCCGTCCAACGGCGATCATCTCGATAAATGCTTGAATAACATTGTCGAGGGATTTACTAAAGTCAGGGAGCGATGCCCTGCAAAGCCTGTCGCGATAAGTTTCGCTTTCCCCGGCCCGGCGGACTATCCCCGGGGCATTATTGGCGATCTGGGCAATTTGCCGGGCTTCCAGGGCGGCGTGGCGCTCGGGCCAATGCTCCAGGAGATCTTCGACGTTCCGGTCTTCATTAACAATGACGGCGACCTCTTCGCCTATGGCGAGGCGATCGCAGGGTTTCTTCCCTATGTGAACAGCCGGCTGGAAAAAGCCGGCAGCCCTAAACGATACAAAAACCTTTTTGGCGTGACTCTGGGAACCGGTTTTGGCGGCGGCATAGTATCGGATGGCAAACTTTTTACAGGAGACAACTCCATTGCCGGGGAAGTATGGCTGCTGCGCAATAAGCTGGATCCGGAAACCAACGCGGAAGAGGGCGCCAGCATTCGGGCGGTGCGCCGAACTTATGCCGAAGTTTCCGGCGTTCCTTTTGAACAAGCACCCGAACCGAAAGATATCTTCGCGATCGGAATGGGAAAGAGCCCAGGCGACCAGGCCGCCGCTGCTGAAGCGTTTCGCCGCTTGGGAGAAGTCGTTGGCGACGCCATGGCAAACTCGCTCACGCTTGTAGATGGGATCGGAGTAATCGGCGGCGGCATTTCCGCTGCATGGCCGCTTTTCCTGCCGGCTCTGGTTTCAGAACTCAACAGCTTCTACCTGAATCCGCAGGGCGGAAAATTCAGGCGGTTGACTGCGGCGGCGTTTAATCTTGAAGATCCGGATCAGATGCCATTATTCCTCCAGGGCGAGACTCGTGAAATCTCTGTTCCACGAACCCGGAAGAGGATTGCATTCGACCCGCTGCAACGTATCGGCATTGGAATTTCGCGATTGGGAACGAGTGAAGCGGTGGCGATTGGAGCCTACGCATTCGCATTGGATAAACTGGATCAGGACTAGGAAATTTGAGCTATCGGAGTCGGGGTCGCAATCGAAGTCGGAAATCGATTTTTTCGAATCCCGAAGCCTATACCGAACCCTATGAAAGCAGAGGAGAAAAGCTATGGCAGGCAAACCCGACAATTGGAATTCTTTGACCGCAGATCAAAAAAGGGCGTTAAGGCTGGATGCATGGGTGCGCGGGGATGGTCTACAATTCGATAATCCCGAGGCGCAGGCTAAGTACAGAGAACGAGCACAACGATTCCGGGACGCGCTGGATCTAAAAACGCCGGACAGGGTGCCGATAGCCGGGCTGGGCGGCGCTTTTATTTATCGCCGCGCAGGAATCCCCCAGAAAGCGACCATGTATGACCGTTGGGAAGACGCAGCCCAGGCGGTTATAAAATTTCAGCAGGAGTTTCAACCCGACAGCGCCACCGCCACATTCATGATGTCAGGAGCATCCATGGAGCTGCTGGGCCAGACCAGTCTGAAATGGCCGGGCGGCGGCCTGCCCGACGACGTTCAGTATCAGTATGTGGAACAGGAATACATGAAAGCGGAGGAATACGATCACTTCCTGCTGGATCCTTCCGATTTCGTGCTGCGCAAGTTCATGCCGCGCATGTATTCAAATCTTAAAGGTTTGAAAAAGCTGTTGTCGTTCGGCGAAGAAGGGATTCAGATCGGAGCCCGGATGATGGCGCCCTTCATGGATCCGGAAGTGCTGGAAACCATCGACAAAATGAAACGAGCGGCTGAGCTGTCGCTCATCCCATTGAAAATTTCGATGCAAACGGCCGGCCGCCTTACTGCAATGGGTTATCCCAGTTTGTTCATGGGATTCGGCGCCGCCCCCTTCGACATCGTGGGCGACACGCTCCGGGGCACGCGGGGCATTATGACCGACCTTTATCGTTGCCCGGACAAGGTGCTCCGCGCCTGCGAAAAGGTGCTGGACCTGATTTCAGTTCCGGACATCCCGTTCGGAGCTCCTCCTCTTATCATGATGCCGCTGCACAAAGGAGACGACACTCATATTTCCATAAAACAGTTCGAAAAGTTTTATTGGCCGACCTTCAAACAATTCATGCTGAACATGATCAACGAGGGACTGATCCCGGCGCCGTTCGCCGAAGGAGTCTATACCCAGCGGCTCAATCATCTGACCCAGATGCCCAAAAGCTCAGTGCTGTGGTTCTTCGACCGGACCGACATGCACAAGGCGAAAGACATTCTGGGCGGCCACAGCTGCATCATGGGCAATGTGCCGATTACAGTGATCGCCACCGGCACGCCGGAACAGGTAAAAGAACGCTGCAAGGATCTCATCGATTACTGCGGCAAGGGAGGCGGATACATTCTTTGTTCGGGAACCCAGCTCGACGACGCCCAGGAAGACACCGTCCGAGCCATGGTCGATTTCACCAAACAATACGGAGTGTATAAATAATTGACGATTGACGATTGACGATTGGAAACAACCTCCCGGAGAGAGGATTTTAATGGAACAACAAACAATAGAGGAAACAAAGCCGAAGTTTAAATTAGGCAATTATCGTTGGGGCATATGTGCGCTGCTGTTTTTTGCAACAACCGTGAACTATGTCGATCGGTCGGTGCTGGGCGTGTTGGCGCCGACACTGCGAACGGACATAGGATGGACGGACCAGCAATACGGTTATATCAGCGCTGCTTTCACCCTGGCATACGCTATAGGATTTCTCTTTGCCGGATGGCTTATCGATAAGATTGGAACAAGAATCGGATATTCTCTTTATCTGGCCATATGGTCAATTGCCGCCGCCGCCCACGCGCTGGCGCGCAGCGCTTTTGGATTTGGCTTGGCCCGCTTCGGCTTAGGCATCGGCGAATCGGGCAACTTCCCGGCGGCGATTAAAACCATAGCGGAATGGTTCCCGAGAAAGGAACGGGCGTTGGCGACAGGCATTTTTAATGCCGGCACCAACGTGGGCGCCATTGTGGCGCCGCTGGTCGTTCCCTGGCTTGCCTTGAATTGGGGTTGGCAATCGGCGTTTATTATAACGGGCCTGGCCGGCATGGTCTGGATCGTATTCTGGTGGCCTCTCTATCATAAACCGAAAGATCATCCACACCTCTCCGCTGCGGAACTGGCGCATATTGAAAGCGATCCGCCGGATCCGGAAGTAAATATTCGATGGAGCTATCTGTTGGAGCATCGCCAAACCTGGGCGTTCTTCATCGGAAAATTTATGACCGATTCCATCTGGTGGTTCTATTTGTTCTGGTTCCCGCTTTTCATGAATGATCGCTTCGGCGTGGATTTAAAGGGAATCGGCTGGCCTATGGTTACAGTCTATCTGTTGGCCGATGTTGGATCGGTTGGCGGAGGGTGGCTCAGCTCGATGCTCATTGGAAAAGGCTGGACTGCAAATGCAGCGCGAAAAACCACCATGCTTATATGCGCCATCTGCATATTGCCTGTGACTATGGCCCCCAACGTCGACGGAAAATGGCTTGCCGTCTGGTTGATCGGCATTGCCGCCGCCGCCCACCAGGGATTCTCCGCAAACATTTTCACTACTGTTTCGGATATGTTCCCGAGAAAAGCTGTCGGATCCGTAGTCGGAATCGGCGGCTTTGCCGGCGCCATGGGAGGCTTTCTTATGAACCTGGGTGCAGGATGGCTTAAACAAAACACCGGCAGCTATGTAATCATGTTCTTGATCGCCGGTTTTACTTACCTGGTTGCGCTTTTCATCATGCATATGATCGTTCCAAAATTGGAGCCGGCGAAACTCGAATAGGAACCGCAAAGGCGACAAGAACGCAAAGGAATCGCTATGGGCAGCGTCGCGTAATTACGCGACGCTGCACTAAAATCTTCAGCGTTTCCTCACGTCTTCACGGTGATTCCATGGAAAATCAACACGCAATCGACAACAACCGGATCCTGCTGCTTTTTCTTATCCTTTTTTTATCAATTCCCGCCTGGGCATTTCAATCCACATCTATTACTGTCGGGAATGCTACTGAGCTTCGGAACGCTGTTTCCCGAGCCAATTCATCCGGCGGGAACAGGACAATCCTGCTGCGTGATGGGACCTATACTCTCACCGCCGCTTTAATCATCACCTCGCCTGACATTACTATTGCCGGCCAATCCGGGAATAGAAACAACGTGATTCTCCAGGGGGACTCGATGAGCGCCCAGGCAGCGGTGAAATCGATTTTTCTCGTCGCCGGGAAATATTTTACTGTTCGCGATGTAACAATGCAGCGCGTGGGACATCACATTATTCAGATCTTCGGTGAAAGGGATGCGGATTATCCGACAATACGCAATTGTATTTTCCGCGACGCCTACCAGCAGTTATTGAAAGTATCTCAAGATTCCGTCAATCGCAATATAACCGGGGATAACGGAATAGTGGAGAATTGCCTTTTCGAATATACCGCCGGTATCGGGCCTCAATATTATATCGGCGGCGTCGACGCCCATGGATCCAGGCATTGGACAATCCGGGGGAATACTTTCAAGAACATAATCAGCCCGGGGAGAGCCCCGGCGGAACACGCCATACACATCTGGGACGCGCCTTCCGCGAATAATCTGGTGGAGAAAAACCTGATCCTCAATTGCGATCGAGGAATCGGATTTGGATTGGGGAGCCAGGGCAGTTCCGGAGGAATTATCCGGAACAACATGATCTATCATGCAAAAGGGCGTGGGAATTATGCGGATGTCGGCATCGGAGTCGAGACCTGCCCGGACGTTCAGATATACAACAATACAATATATTTTGAGCACAGCTATCCTAATGCAATCGAATATCGTTTCAGCGCCACTAAAAATGTTTCCATCCGAAACAACCTCACGAATAAGCTCATTGACGCTCGTAATGGAGCGTCCGGCGTACTTTCGAATAATGTAGTCCATGCTGTAAGTTCGTGGTTCGTAAATCCGAGCAGCGGGAATCTTCATCTGGCGTATGCGATCCGCGGCGTCGTCGACGCAGGACGAGCGCTATCCGGATTGGCGGATGATTTCGACGGGCAAAGCCGTCCTGCAGGCGCCGGGATCGATATTGGAGCGGATGAATTTTGATATTCGTGAAATCCGAGTTGATCCGTGGTTAAATAATCGTATGTCGGGTGAAATCTCCAGAGTCATTGTTCTTGGCGCGAGCAACCTGTCCCGCGGATTTGGAACGGTTGTGTCGACAGTTCGCGCCGTTTGTGGGCCTGAAGTCGAGATATTGGCCGCTCACGGACGCGGCCGTTCTTATGGAGCTCCGTCCCGAGTGCTTTTTCGCACGATCCCCGGCATCCTGGAGTCAGGACTCTGGAAAAAGCTGGAGTCGATGCCGCCGGTTCCAACCCGTGCACTTATAACCGATGTCGGAAATGATATTTTGTATGGCTATTCGGCCGGCCGGATATTGAATTGGGTTGAGGAAGCTATCCGCCGTTTACAACCCATTACACGAAACATCACCCTTACGGATCTCCCGACTTCCAGCGTCCGGCGGCTGTCCAAGACAGGGTTCCTGGCCGTTCGATCGGCCTTTTACCCGTATTGCCGGCTGTCGATGGCGCAGGTGATTGAATCGATCGAAGAGGTTAGCGCCGGCATTGCGGAACTTTCGGCCGTTCATGGCCTAAGATTCTTTCGAATGAATCCGGCATGGTATGGGCTGGATCCGGTCCATATTCGCCTTTCAAATCGGCGAATTGCGTGGCCGGAGATTCTGGATTTGAGTTCCGGCGTGAACAGCGGCGGAGGTGGATTCAGGGAAGGGATGATGCTTCTGATGCTGGCTCCGGAGCGCCGATGGCTTTTCGGCATTGAGCGGTTCACTCCGCAAACAGGCGTTTCGCTCCCCTCCGGCGGCCGGCTGTGGCTGTATTGATAGTTTAAAATGTTCAAGGCGTCGCGCCGCCTTGTATCTACTCTGGCGGCGCTCGGAACGCGACATATCTTAATTCTCAAACAGGCTCACCAAGAGCCATTCTGATCTTATTTGCGGGAAATCCTGTATAATATGAGTTTTGGAGGCAATCGATGGAAAGGACTATTAATATTCACATAGAGAAACTACCGGAAGGCTTTTACCTGGCAACATCCGATGACTTGCAAGGTTTGGTGGCTCAGGGGAGAACTGTCGCCGAAACCCTAGAGATAGCTCGTGATGTTGCTCGTAAATTGATCGAAGCTCAATCCAATGTGAATTTGCCACCCTTGGCCGACCAATTCGATTATCCCTTGATTTTGTCTGTGAGCTAAATATGGGCAGATTGTCCGGATTTAAAAGGGATACGATAATTCCCATTCTCGGGGAACCCTCCAAAAACAGAAAAGCGTGTTTCGCTTTGCAAAATGCGCTAGCCGAGGCATAATGTTCTCTGCCGTTTACAGGTTGGAGGAATGGCCGAGTGGTCGATGGCGGCGGTCTTGAAAACCGTTAGGGGTGCAAGCTCCTCGTGGGTTCGAATCCTACTTCCTCCGCCAGAAGCTATTATAACATATTGATAAATAATAAGTTAGCAGAATAGATTGAAATTAAACCGCTAATTTACCCCACATAATTAAGACGCTAAGAAACTCATACGGAAGCCAGAATAATTTGATGTTATGGGAAATATTACGAATATCCCAGAGCTTCTCTACCCATTCCAAGGCTTTATCGCCCTGTTGTATCGATCCATGACTTTTTGAGTAGCTTCTTCCTTTGTCTTTCCAAATTCAGGGTGGAGATGAAACCGATTGGCATTATGTGTGATCGGCTTTGCCCAGCAATTCCATTTGGTGAAAGAATCTTCAGGATATTCTTTGAAAACTAATTCATATTCTTCAAGCTTCGGGAATTTCGGATCTTGAGGACACGGCTGAGTCGAAAAACCGTCGGTGTCGTAGCGTCCACATGCGTAGGACTCATAATAGCCATCGGCATGATCTGAAATTGGAAACGATCCCTGGGCAACTATAGGAGAACCGCAAAATGAACACGTTACTTCACTCAACCTCTCCTTTGCTCTTTCAAGTTCTTCCTGCGTGGATTCCAGTTGAGCACGAATATCGGCTGTGTGATCTATCCTTTTGACCCCGAAATTAAGGGGGATTTTTACAAGGAATCCCCGATCAAGCCAAGTGGCATCGTGGATTCCAAAAACTTTTTGGAGTAAGCCGCTCTCAATTGCATTAAAAACCCAATCCTCCGGTAATTCTGTTTCTCGAACAAGTTCATTGAAGGATATGGCCTTATCTTGTTCCCGCCCTTTTACATAATTTTTCAGAACGGCAGCGTACTCCCCCATCTTTTTCTTCAGTGCTTCATCTTGAAACAATCCAATTTGGTATAATGCCTCAAGCCACCCCAAACCTGTAAACCTGCAACAAGGCTGACCATTAATCTCCAAAACCTCTATCCAATGCTGGGTTTCTAGCTCCTTCCATGTCGTGTTATAAATATTCGAAAACGGTTCACGATCCAGACAGAAAAGCGTTACTGCAATCGATCTAGCATCAAGTCCTTCCATCATCAAGCGGAATGCTAATGATATGTTTGCCTTTTGATCGTTTTCAGAATGCGTCATGGGCAGTGGGTCTTTCTCCATAATATACCGTAGCCATTCCACCCTCACTTGGCATAATTATCGTTCCTTATCAACAACAGATTGACCGATTTAGGATTTGTCTGGCTTCGTCCTCGCTCAATCCAAGATCAACAAGCTGCTTTTCACTAGCTTCATTGTGAACCAGGAAGTATTCATAAACCTTCCATGCTTTTGCGCTGTCCAACTTGAAAAGCACGGCAAAGTCTTCTGGCTGCATCCTCCGCAGATTTACCAAAAAGGGACTTTCATTTTTTTGTAAAAATGAATGTAACGTGCCGTATGAAAGGGAAAGTCCTGACATTTCGAAAGCACCCTTGATGGAATCAATACTGCTTGCGATTTTTTGAAGTTGGTCACTTGTCTTTTTTAATTGCTCGATTGTTCTATCGAACTGAACTTTTTGCGTGGATGGCTCTCCAACCGTTCCGATAAACTCGGAAAGGTTGATTTCAAAATGATCCGAAGCGACATAATGCTCCAGGTAACGATATTCGACATCAACTGTAAAGGGAGGATTAGATTCTTTTACCAGTTGGTGTGCTGAGCCTAACATCAGAAAATATGACTTTTCTTTAGTTAAATAACGTATTCCATTTCGAAATATTGGATACTGAGCTGGGTCACGATTTGAAATGGTTGGCAGCTGTGGGCTTATGGATAATTTAATGTGCTCTGCGGGGATGTCTCCAAGGTTTTTAACGACAAGATAAAGAGCAAATTCAACAGCCATAACATCGATAAGCACAAAGGGGCGTTGAGGTACAGCTCTTCTGTTTACTACGTCTCTAATCTCATAGTCCTCCATTGGCTCCGACTTGAAATTAAACCGTTTGTAATACCTTCGATCTTTGGCTTGATGTGGTCCAGAATAACTCTTTGGAATATCAACAACATAGGCGACACGATTGTTCCCTGTGGATTGCAGTATGATTTGCTTTATTGAGAGATCAGGAATACGAGGACGAATACCAGAGGTAAGAATATCTTCAAGCCATTCCTTGGAAATCTCGGCAGGATCAAAGCCAGAATCGATTGCTGTAGGAAAGTGCTTATCTTCAATGATGCCATACACGATTTGTCCACCATCCGAATTGGCAAATGATGACGCATCCTTAGTAGCTTCTGCTGTGCTTGAATCTTTTCGGCAAAGAGCGGCACATTGCTTGTAATCGAGATGAAGATCCTCCTGAATTTTGTTCGCTATAAGGGTCTTTAAGTCGTCCTCAGTTACCAGCCTTCTTAAATTCACAGTCACCACCTTTATCGTTAGACCAATCCTGGCCTTCTATTCAAGGATCTCCTTTGAGTCTTTCTACTCTGGCTGTCAACTCGGTCTTGTTCCTTCCGAATCCTTTCCAACAACATAGCCGCTGGTTCATCCTCAGGATTTTGCGGGACCAGTTCTCCACAAAAGGCTTTTGCCAAGATGGATTGGATCAGTTTATCGACATGAGTTTTGGCCTTCTGATAACGAGCTTCAATTTGATCGGCAAATCTGAGTAAAGCCTCGACTCGCCTAACGATTTCTTGTTGTTCGGAAAGTGGTGGGAGATTAATCGGTAATTCGGACAAGGTCGCTTGGCTTATGGTGTTTTGACCTGCTGATGTCACCAAATTCATTTCAATGAAGTCTCGGCCTTCACGACAATTTGCAGCATATTTAATAAACTCTGGCAAAGCCAGTGATCTATCCAAAACTATCCGGATGAAATGATCGCAATAAGTTTCACCACGGCCTTCATAGACTATAAAAAGACCAGCAATCTGCCTGCTCCCATTTACTCTGACTACAAGTAGATCCTCTTGCTGCAAGCCATATTTTTTAATCTCAGTCGGGGAAAGTTGAATTTTTCGTTCTTCCCCTCTAATTCGCACACCATGATCGAAGTCAGACAAACGCAGAACCACTGTGTATTCGCCTTCGTTGCTGTTTCTCTTGGATAATCCATTCGATGATTCCTTAATGAGGTCTC
This sequence comes from uncultured Acidobacteriota bacterium, assembly GCA_964441405.1. Classification (GTDB taxonomy): domain Bacteria; phylum Acidobacteriota; class UBA6911; order UBA6911; family UBA6911; genus UBA6911. The sequence continues at coordinate 32,067 of CAYTYP010000031.1, read as the reverse complement.
TAAATTTCAAATCGTTCCACGTATCATTCTTGCTTCCATTTTCCGCCCTCCAATCTTCCGTAAGCCGACCAGAGCAAGCGGCGGCGAGAACGGACTGACGAAACCGCTTGAGGATGAGCGGAATTCTTTCCAGCTGTTTCTGACAGGCATCCACTTTGCCCAGGAGTTTTTCCAGCTTTGCCACGATACGGCGTTGCTCGTTAAGAGGTGGTATTGGTAGAACAAGTGAGCGAATATGACCAAGATTCACACGGGGACGTGTTGTGCCTTTCACTTCAATATTTAACTGCGATGCAACAGTAGAAGAGTTTATTGCGTGGATAACAAACTGACCTATGGCCAGCCTTTCGTCAATTCGCGCTCTAACCACGTCAGCCACAATAATGCCATATTCAAACTGGGCAGGAACCATACATGCTTTCCCAACTGGATTGCCCAACTTTGTTATGATGACATCACCAGTACAAAATGAGTGACGCGAAAGCTCTGCCGCTTTCTTTCGTGTTACGTACTTGATGTTCTTATCCAAGAAGCGATTCCGATCAATGTTTTGTAACCGAACAATCGGGATGCCTTCATTTGTATATTCAGAAGCCTTGAGGTTTGATCCAAATGGACCGTCAACAATATCTTGTTTCGGATTTGACGTAAGCTCTTGGACTTGTGCAAACATCCACCCTTTTGGAAGCCCATCACTCATTTCCCTACGCCCTCTTCCTTCTCAATCAATTCAACGATCTCTCGCAGATCATCCACAGCGGCTTCCAGTTCGGTTATGGCTTCCGATGCTAAATCCTGTGGTTCCGGTAATCCATCGCTGTCTTCCAGCGATTCATCCTTCAACCATGTAATATCCAGCTTATAATCCCGTTCTTTGATGTCGCTGATGTGGAATTTGCGGAAGCGGCCTTCGTCTCCAAGATCCTTGCGCTTGCTGCCACCGCTTGGATCGTTGCCGTAGCATTTTTCAAATTCAGAAAAATGTTCTTTCGTAAGCGGGCGGTCCTTTTTGGTAATGCCTTCCACGTTGGATCTCGCATCGAAGATCCATGTATTTTCGGTGGCGTAGCCTTTCTGGAAGAAAATTACGTTGGCCTTAACGCCTTGACTGTAAGGCGTGAACGTTCCTCTCGGCAACCTTAGGACTGTATGCAGATTGCAGTCCTGCATCAGGATTGCAAAGACTTCTCCCGCCTTCCCTTCAAACAGGCAGTTGTCGGGCAGAACCATTGCCGCCCGTCCTCCAGGCTTCAGCGAATTCACGACGTGCTGAACGAAATTCAGTTGCTTATTGCTCGTTTCTATCGTGAAGTCATCCCGTTCCGGAGCCTGATTTGCTCCTTTGGTGCCGAAGGGCGGATTTGTCAGGACAACATCGAATCTTTCTCCCTTATCCGGTTCGTAAATCGTATCGCCCAGATAAATATGCGGCTCAACCCCGTGAAGAAATAAATTCATCAACGCCAGACGGCGTGGACGTGGAACAAGATCCTGACCGAAATATGTTTTTGTTTTAATCCGTTTAGCCTCATTCCGATCAAGCGCACCCCTTGTTTCACCCAGCAGCCATTCATAGGAACAAACGAGAAAGCCTCCGGTCCCGCAAGCAGGATCTGAAATCTTGAACTCAGGCTTTCCCCTTGGATCCGGCTTCATCACACGCACAATGGATTGGATGAGCACACGGGGCGTGAAATACTGGCCAGCCCCTTTTTTCCCTTCACTGGCGGCTCTTTCTAACAGCCCCTCGAATGCGGCTCCTTTCACATCGACATCCATGCTGCTCCAGTCTTCCTCGTCAATCATGGCAATCACACGCTTGAGGTTTACCGGATTATTAAAGCGGGGAACGGATTGGGAGAAGATGTCCCGCAGTAATCCAGGAGCTTCCCGCAGCTTACGCAGCATGTCGGCATAATGATCGGTCAGGCTAATTCCAGATTTGTCTTTAAGGCTTGCCCAGTCACAGCCTTTGGGAACATCTATGCTTTTTTCATCGGCCATCTTTAGAAAGAGGAGATAGGTAAGCTGTTCGATGTAATCGCCGTAATCAACGCCGTCGTGGCGCAGGGTATGACAGAAACCCCAGAGTTTATTAACAATATCGGACATGAATAATTCCTATGCAGCTATGGACAGATTTAATTCTTCAATTAGAGATGGAAGTTGGTCGCCAAAGATCTTGCGGGCTTTGCCTTTGCCGCCGAATTGTTCAAAAATCGGCACAACATCAAAATCTTCCTCTTCGATGGTCAGGTTCTTTAATAAATGCTCCCGTATCAACGAAAGCCATTTTTGCTGCTCTTCGTTAAAAACTCGGCCTGTTGAGATCTTTTGTAGGGCACGATCCACACGTTCTTCCGCCGTCAGGATTGGTTCAGCATCCCTTGCGGCATGTTTCACCATGGAAATAATGTCGGCCAGTGCTTTGTGATAAACGATCTTGTGCGCTTCCGAGAGAGTCTTTTCCTCATAACGATTCTCTCTGAGTTTCTGCCTCAATTCATCCAGAGCCGCTGGATTCCACTGCCGGGGACGATCCAGGAGGATCTTGATTGCAGTCACCTGATCGGTGTTTTCCTTAACGAAACTGGAGAAGGCTGTCAGGTAATCTTCGGGCTTTTCAAACACGCCAAATTGGTCATGCCTTTCGGATGTGACTTCATCTTCAGTTTCATAGGCAACCAGGAAGGTTCGCTTGGCTCGTTGATAATTGACCAGCAGATCCTGGAATGCTTTATCCCGCAAAAGCTTCAGCGTGTCGGTGAAATCTTTTTTGATCCTCTCCGGAAGCCCTGCCGCAAACTGCCCCATATCTCCATCAGGAATGAAGCGGGAAAACTCCTCTCTCGCAGTGCCGCTCATGTCTTTCTCGATACGGCGCAACCGCTTGATGAGAATGTTTATGTTGTAGGTGCGGTCAATATTCTGGTAAATATTTTCGATTATTTCCGGAATGGATAACGGCGCTCTTTGCGGCGGCTCAATCTTAAAATTCGACACATCCTTGAAATACCGGATTAGCGATCCATCAAAACAGTCAAAAACCGTAAAATGCGTTTTGTTGATCTCGTGGCAGAGCCTTGTGCCTCTTCCCAACATCTGTTCCCATAGTATTCGGGATTTGACCGGACGGAGAAAAACGATGAACTCCAGCGAAGGAATATCAACTCCAGTGCTAAGCATATCGACGGTGACTACAATCTTGGGATTGGGGCGATTGCGGAACTCCCTAATTCTTTGCAGCGGACGGTCCACGTTGGGATTGCCTGTGATCTTCTGAACGAATTCATCACCCTGATCGAAAACCTCACGGCAAATGCTTACCAACTGGTCGGCGTGGGAGGTATGAGGCAAGTCGTTAGCCGCAAAAATCAGAGTTTTCGGGAAATGACCTGTATCTGCTTCATGCTGATAGGCATACTTGGCGATTTCCTCAATGATCTTTTTATTGCTGCGCGGAGCCGTGATCTTGCGCTCGATTTCTTCGGATGAAAACTCCCGTTCATCCTCAAGTTCATCAAATATTTCCTCACCTGTATCGGTATCAATCCTTCCTACGGACTCCCCCTGCCGAAGAAAGACGCCATTCAAGTGAACATTGGACTTAATTGTCACGGCTTCATAATCCACCAGATAGCCGTCCCTAATTGCCTCTTCAATCCCGTATCGGACAACCGGATCGCCAAATACCGCTACGGTATGAGCAGCGGGAGTTGCCGTCAGACCGATTTTCACAGAATCAAAATGGTTAATAGTTTCCCGCCAAACGCTGGTTTCCTGGGCGGTGTATCCACGGTGACATTCGTCGGCGATGATTAAATCAAAAGCATGGATCGGGATGTCGGTTTTTTCGGCATCATCGTCAAGTTCCGGATCGCTGCCCGACTGCGGGAATGCTCCTTCCCGACCAAAGAGGTTGATGGCCATCCGCTGAATTGTGGACACGTAGACAAACGTATGAGCAGGGCTGGGATTCGTCAGGTATTCTGTAGGCAGCACCTTGGGATCAAATGGCTTGTCATCCCCAAAGTCTTCCCTGCGGAATCGCTGGCTGTAAACCTCGTATTCCTGATTGAATTTATTGCCTCTTGGAGTGTTAAACGCCGCAAACTCTCTGACTGCCTGGGCGGCCAAGGCTTTACGATCAACCAGGAAGAGAATTTTTCGAGCTATCTTCGACTCAAGAAGCCGATAGACCTGTGCAACGGTCATGTAGGTCTTGCCCGTACCTGTGGCCATTGCTACCAGTAATTGTCGTTTCCCACTAATGATGGAAGACTCAATCCTGCGAATTGCATTTACCTGGTACGGGCGAAGCCGCTCTATCTGATCTGGAGGGTTGGTTTCAAGCCAGTCATGGGCATTTCCCATGTCCTGGCCCATAAATTCCGCTAAAGCATTTGCAGTGTGGAAATTGCTGATCTTGCGGGAAATGTGCTTCTCGTTACGCACATCCAGATACCAGATGATTTCGCCATTGGTGGCATAAAGAAACGGAACCCTCAATCCATCCCAGTTTCCAACCCCCTGGAAGGCTCCTGCAGCATACCGCTTCGCTTGTTCCAACACGTTTTGTGGATTAACAGTGACCTTTTTGGCTTCAATAATTCCCAGCAATTTGCCTTCAACAAACAGGGAATAGTCTGCGGGACCGTTTGTCGTGGGAAACTCTTCAACAGCATGGCGGTTCAAGCGCGAAACATCCATCCCATCTTTATACGGAATGATTTTCCAGGCTGGTTCAAGAGAGCGGAGCTTTGTGTCGATGCGCTTTTTCCTGGTCAGCCATTCCGATTCGTTCATGATCACCTAGGCAAATGAAAGAGATGAGACGAGATTCCATCCCTAAATCAAGCTCCCTCGGCAGGAGCCAATACCCGATTCGGCTTGTTGGAACCCAAGCATTATACTGGTTTTCCAACAACTTGCGCCACCTTGGATTAGGATGCGTCAAAAAAATTGGGTAGTTGCGGGACATAAATGGCAATGATGATAATTAATTGGTGACAGGCACCAATTAATTATCATCCTCAACAATTATCGTGGGCCGACCCCGTATAACCCGCACAGAAATCCGCCAGCCCCGTCAGATTTAGTGAAAAAAAACTCTGCTCGCAAAACAATACAGTTGCGGAGGCGATCATGAAGCAACTGGCGTGTATCTGATACGAATTGTGAGGTAATTTAGTATTTCGGTGCATTTTCTTTTCAAGTTTCAATCTCCGGAATATCCTTTTATATTCTCAAAATATTATTCGGAGCATGACTATGGCTTTTAGAGCAGATGGCGCATCTCCAAATCTTCTCGTTAGTGAACACTTAAGAAAAAATGCCGCCGAGCTTGAAAAGGAAATGAACGCACACATTCTTACATGGTTTGGGCCAATTCAGCCTCCCGTGGACAATCTAATACGACAGGCCGTTGAGGCAAGAGTGGCGAAGCCCTCCAAAAGACAGAAAAGGGTTGCTGTTGTTTTACAGACGCCAGGAGTCTATATCGAAACTGCAGAAAGAATCGCCAATACTCTTAGAAAGCATTACACGTGGGTAGCATTCATCGTTCCTGATATGGCTATGTCGGCTGGTACGGTCTTGGTAATGTCCGGCGATGAGATCTGGATGGATTATTATTCGACGCTCGGACCTATCGATCCACAAATAGAACGTATACGGCAGGATGGGACTCCGGCAATGGTTCCGGCACTCGGATATTTGGCAAAATACAATGAATTAGTGGAAAAATCTCGAAAAAACACGCTCACATCAGCCGAAGCGGCCTATTTCGTGCAAAATTTCGATGCTGCTGAATTATTCAGCTTTGAACAAGCAAGAAAACTGTCGATAAAACTCCTGAAGGAATGGCTTGTAAAATATAAGTTCAAGAACTGGAAATGCACTAAATCTCGTGGATTAGCCGTCACGAATAAAATTCGTCGGCAGCGTGCCGAAGAAATCGGAACCATACTAAGCGATACGGACAGGTGGTGCAGCCATAGTCGGGGAATCTGTATGGAGATTCTTGAACGGGATCTAAAATTAAAAATAGAAAATATTGAGAAACACAAACCTGTTCAGACCGCGCTTGATGATTACCATGGACTTTTGCAGAATTATTTGACTACAATAAGCGCTAGGGGAGTGCTGCATTGCGGTGAAATGCTGATCCCGTTTGGATAATCGAGGGGATATGCGAAAAACAGAAAAGAGCAACAAAATCAAACGCATAGCGAAATCCAATCCACTTGTAAATATCAAAGTGGTTCGGGAATCAGTTAAATATGTAGAATACGTTAGAGAGATAGGGGCAAAAGGTCGTCCAGATTTTCGCATATTGCGAAGCACAGAAGCTCATCTTTCTATGAAGCCTCCAGTTCTACAAAAGCTTCAGTAATTTACGCGAATAATAATTCACTTAAAGACCACACATAATTGGTAATCCTCGCTTCCATGGCAGGAGTTACTCTCAGTGTTTGTAACAGTTCAGCCCCAAAGGCAAAAAATCTTAAAATTTACGCTGGACAATTGCTTCGAAATTTGTTACGGTAAGGTGGATGAAAATATCCGCCCCCTGCAGCCCTGATGGCCACCCAAAATACCCCACTTGTGGCCAGGTCAAAATGCGCCACCTAACCATGTAGATATCGCGATAAAGATCGCAGCAGACGGCGACAGAACGTGCATGCTCCCATTTGTCGGTTCATAAATGGGAGAGAGAGGATGAACGTTTTGAAGCCATCGATGCAGACCACGATTAAAGTACTGTTAAGTAAAGGAATAAGTCATCGGGAGATCAAGCGTGGAATAATTCGTGCCTGTCACCAATTATTACCAATTACTGAGTTCAAGTTTTGGCCACGAATTGCAAAAATTTCACGAAAATATAGTTTGTGCCCGAGGCCGAATCTCTTAATGGCATTGGCAAAACCTGTGCAGGAGGAGTACATTGACTGAAGGAAAATGCGGAGCCAAAAATGAGACAAGTAATAATCTATCCCGGCGAAGACCAGTACTTGGTTGCAGAGTGCCCGAGCCTTCCGGGTTGTGTCAGTCAAGGCCGGACCCGCGAGGAAGCCATCTCAAATATACGCGAGGCAATAGAGGGTTATATTTCAGCACTTGAACAGGACAATCTTCCCGTTCCGCCTGAAAAGTTTGAAGCCCTTCTGGTTGCCGTATGAGCAATCTGCCTCGAATCTCAGGACAAGAATGCGTGAAAGCTTTGGCCAAGGCGGGATTCATCGTTTTGCGTCAGCATGGAAGCCATGTCATTCTTCGTCGCCTGGAGCCGTTCACCCAGATCGTTGTTCCCAATCATCCTGAATTGGACAGAGGGACCCTCAGGGCCATCATCCGGCAAACGGGCATGACGGTGGATCAGTTCAAAGAGCATCTATAAATAATTCGCGCCTGTCACCAATTATTTGAAGGAAGGCGAGACATTTAATTAGTAAGCCGCTGACACACGCGGACTTACACGAGTCGTCGTATGTCAGCGTATGTCAGGAGCCGATTTAGGGTTCTTATTTGTTCCCCAAATGAAGGATGGCGCCGAAAGAAAATCGCATATTATTCATCCAGTTATCCTGGTTCCCTAACTTTTGATCATACTGGTTGAGTGTAGAGGAGCCCAAATGACTTGTGGACGTCCTTACAATATGCGCGAAATATTGCCGGGGCGGTTCATGGGCTCGAACTAACTCTACGTCAAAAAGCCGCATTGAAACGCGTTTATGAATCTTAAAGTCAAGTCCTCCACCACAAGCCAGTGCAAATAGATTCCTATCTTGAGGTTCGACAGTAATACTAGCGTTAACATCATAATCGACTGCCCCTATAAACTCGCTCCATTTTTGTTGAGCGTGAAGGGCTCGATTTTCATCTATATTGTTTCGATCCAATCCGATCAATACTTGTACAAACGGCCTGAGCCTTTTCGATAAGTTCACCGAAAATCTGGGCCCTGCCAACAAGGTGAAGTTCTGCCTGGACCGATTACTTTGCAATACTTCAGAACTTTGACTGGAAAAACAGTAGTCGGGGTAGCAAGGAGCGGTAATACTCTCGGCAACGAACGAAGTTTGGAAATTTGTTGTCCCGCTGCGCTGCCATCCAAATTCGCCGACGATCCCAAAGTTTTGATTCAGATTGAATGCAATACCGGCTTTGATTCCTCCCAAATTCTGATTGCCGGAATTCGAATAGTTCGATATCTGAAAACTATCCGGCTGCTTCATGTAAAATTCCGGATTGCGATTGGTGACACGCATAAATGAATAGGCGCCGGATATTTCAAACCTGGAAAAATCGCCGCCAAATGCCGCAATCGAATAAAAACAGCTCGCCAGCAGAGAAAAAATACAGGCTTTTTTAAACATGATTCTTTTCTCCTAATAGAATGTGAGTTGATTTTTCCAGAAAATCTATTATAACTTCAACAACGCTCTCTTAATTACTCAAAAAAATCAAGCTGCTTCAAACTTCTTTACTTGAAATGATTTGCGTTTGGGCTCCACCTGGGCTAAGTCATACTGCAACTGCTGAAGAAGCCAACTCTCAGCAGTCGTATTGAAGGCAATAGAAAGCCGGATAGCCATTTCTGCGCTTATTCCAGAATGTCCATTTAAGATGCTCGATAGCGTTTTGCGGCTTATACCGAGCGCTCCGGCTGCCTGCGTAACCGTCAACCCAAGAGGATCAAGGCAGAGTTCGCGCAAAATTTCTCCAGGGTGGGGTGGGTTGTGCATTTTTAGCGGCGATTTAGTGATAGTCTTCATAATCCACATCCTTGACAGCAGGGCCCGAAAACTCAAATGTAATGCGCCAGTTGCCGCTCACAATTAGCGACCAGGTCCCTGTCGATCTCCGGTCAATGGATGCAAGCGTAACCCGGGCAATGCCATATCCCGAGGCTCTTTGGCTACATGAAGTCGGCCCAGAATCAATCGCAGTTTTGCGACATGCTTTGGCTGAATTCCGGCAGTATTCCCACTCCTAAAGAAGCGTTCCAACCCCTTGTGTCGGAAGTTCAGGATAGCCACATCGAAAAGTGTAACTCGTAACGTATCGGGTTACAATCCGTTCCTACACCGATTTTGCCGTCAATATAACCGAAAGGCGTTTTTACCCAACCGGGCGCAGAAAATAGCGCCTAATTAGCCGTATTATCAATGATATACAACAATTCACTGTTACACCCTCCCGATATACGGTCTTTTAGGGAGTCTGGACAAATATTTGAACATTGCCGCAGGAACAAACATCTTAATCGAAACAGATCTTCTTAAAAAAGGAGCAGTCTATGATAAGCCTGAAGTTAAGGTGCTGCTTTTTAAGTTCGCTAGCTTTTGCATTCATATTATTTCAGTTGCCAGCGCAAGACCCACTTCGAGCCGGCATTGATGTCCCAGAACCGAAACTCCTCAAAAAGGTTGAAATTCCTTACCCGGATTCTGCCATGATTTCCGACAAAACCGGCGCCGTAATCCTAAATTTGTTGATTGATGAGCAAGGAGCAATTGCAAAAATAACAGAACGGCATCAGGATGATATAGCCTTCCTTGACCCTGTATTTTCTGCTGTTAAACAATGGCGTTTTTCTAAGACATATCTGAATGGAAAAGCTGTTCCGGTAATCGCTAAAGCCGTAGTCATTTTCTCACAAATTTCCACTCCTAATGCCGTTGACCTGGGGTCGCCAGCCAATGAGTTCAGAACGGTTATCAGGCCATGCTTGTTCCCGCTCATAATGGATCGGAATGGAAATGTGGAGGAAACCAATTTTCATACATATTGCCTTAGCGATGAAAAAATAAACACATTAATTCCCAAGCCAGATGTTTCATTTTCTACTATAACAGAGGGAATGAAGCATCGAGCGCCTTTGCCTTTTTACGACATCCAGACTCCTCGATATCGCTATCCGAGATTCATCAGCGAGCATACTGATCTCACACAGCTTTACTATTCAACTCTTCTTGTAAGCAACAAATCTCAGTTGATCCAACTGGCAGGAATTGATCCCGATGTTCAACCGCCCAAATTCGATATCGATATTTCGCGTTTGGCCAAATCTCTCATAGATTCCCACCATAAAAACAAAATCGTTAATTTCTTTACGATCTTTGTCAATGAAAGGGGCCGCATATTGGGCGTTGAGAGCAGTGATTCGAAGAATGAAGCCGTTGAAACGGCCTTAAGCAATGCCACTGTGCTTGCGCCAGGGACACGCAACGGCAAACCTGTTCCAACGGCGGTCCTTTTGGCAATACCAGTCGAATAATATATGCCATTCGGGAATATAATCATGAGTGGATGACATCGAGAGGATGCCTTATGAAAGCCGTCGGATTTATTGTCGCCATACTGATATCGTTCTCAATTGTTCCAGGGGAGTGCGAATCCGGCGAACTGAATGGTATCGCGGGAACTTATGAATTCATTATGCGCGAAGGACCAATCAGGCCGTACGGCCCGGGAAAAGAAAACAGGACGAACATGGTCGCCGGAAACAGCGATGAACTGCTCGTCAAGGGGCGCCTTGTTATTTTTGGCGGCGCTATCGGCAAGGATGAAATATCCTATTTGACAAGAGAATGGAGGAATCAGGGGCTTTACTCCAAGGATTACCCTAGATTCGTGAAATGGGGACGATATGAGGAGAACGGCAAGCCCACAGCATGCTATTCATTTGAAAAAGCAAATGAAAAGAAAGAATCGATTATATTGGTCACGCCCAAGGGTACAACCTCCCTTCAACAGAGCGAGGAATCGAAAAAATATAAATTCAGGCTTTATCGATCGATGGACGGCTCTTCTATTGTTGAAGGTGAATTCATGGAAGGTGTTTTCAAAGGCATCTGTGCATCAGCCCATGTAGGGATGATGTCGTCCGACAAAGTGACGGCCAGACGAATCGGCGAACCGGATATAAAATATTGCATTCAATAGAGCTCCTTAAATAAGGATAGCTATGAAGATATAGGAACAGAACACTTCCTACAATCGGACTTTTCGGACTTCTTGAGGAGTTATCCCTGCGCTCGTAAGAGATTACCAGTGATAAGGCCTGTTTTCGGTCGCTCTTTTTCACGGCTATTGTGGTTGATTCCCAAATTGGACCGATTGCTTCTCCAAAACAGTCAAGCACCCGAGCTTCTTGCACTATCAGACAGTTGACAGATTGTGCTACATGTAGCACAATAGAATCATGAAAAAGGCAGGGATTAGAGAAGCACGCCAGAACATATCGGAGCTTATTGAGGCTGTGCGTAGGGGAAGGGAGATTCTGATAACCGATCGCGGCAAGCCCGTGGCGCGACTGGTTCCTGTGGAGAAATCCAATGCCAGGGCGTTTCCAGGTCGTGAGACATTTCGGCGCTCGATGCCTACTTTGAACCCACCGTTATCTTTAGCTATCAGTGAGGATCGTGAGGACCGTCTCTGACCCAACCATCATTTCAGACAAGGATTGGACTGGCCCATTGTATCTGGATGCCAGTGCACTGGCCAAACTCTACTTGCCTGAACCAGGCAGTGACGCTCTTGATAAAGCCCTTAAGGGACGAAGCGATCTCTTAATCTCGGATCTAGCAATCACAGAAATTGTCTCAGCAATATCGCGTCGGCGCCGTGATCGAATCCTTCTTCCGTTATTATGTGCGCGCCTTCACCGAAAAATCCTGACGGATATCGAGGGCGGACTCTATGTCAAGAGCGACCTGATGCCAGAAGTGCATCGCGAGGCCGAACGTTTATTATTGGCTATTGATGACGTCGCTTTGCGCGCCGCCGATGCTCTTCATCTTGCCCTTGCAAGTCTGTCTGGAGCCGCGGCAATCGTGACATACGACCTTCGATTGGCAGAAGCGGCAATCAGGGTAGGATTGAACTCCTTGCCTTAGAGATCAGCAAATACTGAATAGTCCACATTGCAATCTCAGCCGAGACCGCCTTACGGCTTGGCAAATATTTCGGACTTCCAGCGCAGTTTTGGATGAATCTTCAAGCCGAACACGATCTCCGTTTGGCGGCAGCGAACGCCAAGTTGGAGAGGGTTAAAGTCAGAACGGTCGCCTGATCCATGCTTTGACATTGGTGACAGGCGCCAATTATACGCATTTTAAAGCCCTTTCAAAAGAATCGGGATTAATCCTTTTTCCGGCAAGCCGGTAAAATAGCCCAGTCCTTTGATCATCCGAGTATATGCGCCCGTTTTCTAACCAGCAATGTCAGGCTGTTGACTATGGCGGCAAATATAAGGGCCTCTTGCAAGCCGATGGGCGGGATATCAAAATTAACGGCCGGAACAACGCCTTCCAACCAATGTTCCGTGGGTATCCATCCGAAGTATAAGGCGAAGGCGAGAATGATGCCCAGGACGGGAACGCCGATGCAGACGAATCCTTTGGACAACCGGGATCTTTCCCGCAAGGCGTCCTGAAGCTGTTGACGCTTCGCGTACCGGCGGAACAATCTGCGCTTCCATTCCTCGCCGGGCGAAGGTTCGTCCACGGGCCTGTATAGGGCGTTATTGCGAAGATGCTCTTTTACCTGCAGTTTATCCGTCATGATGCTTCTCCAGCAATGATTTCAGTTTCGCCAGGGCGCGGTGAATCCTTGCCTTGACCGTCCCGACCGGTATGTCCAGCCGCTCGGCCAGTTCGTCGGTCTTCAATTCTTCCACATATCTCAATGCCAGTATTTCACGGTCTTTAATCGGCAGTTTGGATAAAGCCCGCTGCACCTGCTCGGCGGTCTCCCAGCTTTCCAGTACTTCGAGAGCGCTGTCCCCCGGATCCGGCGTGTCATCGGCTTCGATGATCGGCGCCTCTTTCTGTGCGGTCGATTTCTGTTTTTGAATATGGCGCAGACCCTCGCGCCAGGCGATCCTGTAAAGCCAGGTGGAGAGTTTGCTGTCGCCGTGAAAATCGGGCAGGGCATTTAAAGCCCGATAGAATACCCGGTAAAGAACGTCCTCTTCATCGGCGATGCGCATCCGGCGCAGGCACGAAAGCACAAATCCCTCCCATTCGTTTACAAAACTTTCCGCCCGTTCAGGATTTAAGGGCAGGTATCGTTCTCTTTGCTCGCGCTGTTCTGTCGTCACTGTATCCGGTTCCGGTTGTAATCCAGCTCCTGTATATCGCATGTGTTTTCGCAATTCCAATCAATTAGAACCGCCGTCCTCCTAAAAAGTTGCATTAGAAAAAGTGCAACCTTTTTCCAGGTCTTCAGGTCGAAGCAGGTGACTGACAATGTGACGGAAACTGCCGGATAAAGGTGAAAGTAAACTACAAAAAGGAGGTTTTTATGGATCACAGTAATTTAGGTCTTTTGGTGCCCATTGTCGCGATAGTGTTTAGTCTCTCTATTCCGATTGTCGCCATAATCGTCGAGCATTTTACCAAGAAAGCTAAAATGCGGCTTATGGAAAAAGCCATCGAAAAGGGCCTGTCGCTTGAAGGCCTGTCCTTGGAAGATAAAAAGCAGCCCCGGATGCCATACCGCGCCGGAATGGTATTGCTGGCGGTAGGAATCGGACTCTGTATATTTGGAATTTTATTAGGACGGCATAACCCCTCTACGCTTTATCCGCTTATGGGCGCAGGTTCTATTCCTGTATTGGTAGGCATCGCGTTGATCGTCAATGACAGGATCAACTACAACCGCTATTTAAACAAAGAAAATGGTCCGAAATAGATTTACTTCGACTTTTTTCCGGCTTCCGTCGTCCAATGGAAGTAATGAGCGAATATGTGAGTTCTGCAATCAACACGACAGTGACGGAGCGGGCGCTGGAAGATTCCTGGATAGACGCCAGCCGGCAAGGCGACACCCCGGCGTTCAACCGGCTGGTTTTGAAGTGGGAGAAGACCGTTTATAATCTGGCGCTGCGAATGCTCGAGGACCGTGAAGACGCCGCCGAAGCGACACAAGACATCTTCCTTTCGGCTTACAAAAATATCCGCCGGTTCCGCAAGGACTCAAAGTTCTCCACCTGGCTTTACAGGATTGCCATAAACCACTGCATCACCCGCGTCCGGCGGCAGCGGCCGGGGAATCATATATCGCTCGAAGAGAATGGAACTGCGGCAAAACCCATTGCACAATTATCAGCGCCGGAATCCCAGGGCGGTGAACTGTTGCGGTCCGAGGAGAAACGCAGGGTCAGGAACGCGCTTGCGCTTCTGCCGGCAGACCAGCGGGCCGTCATCGAACTGAAGTTTTTTCAGGAAATGACCTTTGAGGAAATTGCTGAAATTCTCGGCATCCCCTTGAGCACAATAAAGTCCCGGCTCTATTCAGGACTGGATACGCTGAAAGTCCGGCTGGAATAAACGGATTGACCGTTTGGAGGAGGAGATATGAATCGCGAATGCAATGAATACCGGCGAATGATCGCAGGATCCCTTTTGGGAGATCTGACTGCCGGCGAGCGTCAGGAGCTCGATGCGCATCTTGCCGGATGTCCCCAATGCCGATCAGAGAAGGAAAGTTATGCCCGGACGCTGGATCTCATGCAGTCGGTGAGTAACGAACCCGCGCCCCGCCACTTTTTCATCCAGCCGGAAGAACGAGCGGTAAATCCGTGGGAACTCTTTCGGATGCTGACGCCGGGCTGGCGGGCGATCACGGCGGCTGTCGCCGGATTGTTCCTCCTGGCAGGCTTGGGAGGAATACTTGGCTTCACCCGCGGCAGCGTCGATGTGGCGGCGATCAGGAAGGATTTTTTGGCGGAGGCGGAGAAACAGAACCGCCGCACGGCAGAAAGCTTTTTACACGAAATGCGCGCTGAAATCGCCCGCTCCACTGCTGATCTCACTCTGCAGCAGAGAACCGAGCTTACGACCGCCGTCGACATCATCGATTCCCGCATGAAGGAACGGCTCAAGCTGACCGAAGGCCGGGTGCGGGAGGAAGCCGGGAAGATGGCGCTAAACGTTTACCGGACGGTTACGCAAGAGCGGGCGCAGGATTTCGATTTAATCAATCTCCGCTTCGACAGTATCGAGACCCAAAACGCCCTGGAGACGCATCAGACCGATACGATCCTGGGCGCTCTTTTGCAGGTCGCAGAATTCAAACTTGAATAAACCGGAGACTCGTCATGAAAAAATATTCCATTGTTCCGATCATTCCGATCGTTCTTAGCCTCGGTATGCTTTCCTGGGCGCAGGGATCCAAGGATCTCTTTGATGCGAAAAAATCTGAAGCCGAACTCGAGATAATGAAGGGAATTCTCGGCACAACAATCTCTTACGTCGCACAGGACGAACATAAAGACACCTGGCGCCGGAATACATCCAACATGAGCGCCTACTACCTGGCCGGCCAGGGAGCGGTGTTTATGATCCCAACATCTACAATCCCATCAACAGCGCTAAGGTCCATTCTGGTTGGGCCGGACATGAATCTCCGCAACCTTGAATTGGCCAAGTTAAATGAACAGACGCGTCTCCGCGCATTGGAAGTTCAGAAACAGGCGGTTGTAATTCAAAAACAGGCAGCCGAACTATCCCCAAAAGGAGCCGGCGCCGGGCTGGGATCCGGAGTCGGATCGGGGATCGGTGGCGGAACCGGGACAGGATCCCCAACCCCCTTTCCTCAAATAATGGTTGCGACTCCTACACAAACAAACCGGGATGAGATACAAAAGAAAGTTCAGGAATTACAACTGGCAATTAAAAAAACCGATGAGGAGGCCGCAGCCAAACAGGAGAAATTCCTGGAGAGTTTGAAAAACATCCGTGGACACCTCGTCGAGGCGCTTGCTAATTATGGCGACTCGCTCACGCAAGTCAAATCCGGCGAGTACATCAACCTGATCCTCGATACAAATCCTCTTAATGCGGATCCGGACCGGACTAAAACTCGCTATGATATTATCTCTGCGCAGAAGTCCTGGATTGCCGACTTCAAGGCGGGAAGGATCACTCTCGAAAATTTCAAGCAGAAGGTGCTGCAGTATGCCGAATAAACGGATGGATTCCGGATTTCAGACAGCCTTCATAACATCAGGCATGGGAAAACCATCCAATCAGAACCAATATTGGAGCTTGCATTATAATTCGATGCTCATGTTGAGCATCATATTTCATTCTGGCTCTGTTTGGTTCCGGCTTCGTCGGGTTAGGTTATAAACCCCGCCAGAGTGTATAGGTAGCACAAAAGCCCTTTTTAAAAAAAGCCGCTCGATCCCTTAGCTCGCCGGGATTCCGATAACGGACCTTACCTTATGTAAACTTCAGGAATTCTTTTCGATTTTCGAAGGCATTTTAATGCAGATCAGCGAAGAAACCGCGAGCAATTTGCACACATCGGCCTCTTCAATCAGCTTGCGCCCGTATCAGATTGGGATATGTTAGAAGGGATTGCCCGATACTGCGGAATGCTACAAATCATCTGTATTATGCAGCTCAAGCTTGACATCCATCCTGACTTCGCCGACGCCCACCCGGATGTTTGGGATTGCTTTTATTGCAAAACCCTCCGCCTCGACAGCTAAAGAATAATACCCTGGCAATAATCCTAATATTTTATAAAACCCCTTCTTATTCGTCTTCACTTTCATTTCTACGTTTGTGTCTATATTTGTCACCGTTACAACCGCGCTGGAGACATATTTGTTCTGTGTATCCTTGACAATGCCGCCAATACTGCCGGCGCTCCGTTGAGCATAAGTTAAAATTGCTGCAGCGGAACTGATTACATAGACCATGGCCCCGATCATCAACTTGACTCTGAAACTATTTCTGGTTAAGCCTTTTGTTCTCATGCGAACTCCTGTCGTCTATTCTAATGAGGCCGTCAACTTTAGTCCAGTCGTTTCCAAATAGCCGCTTATCACTATCAAATTAAATATAAGGACGAATCTGGACACCCATCAATCCTTAATTCGGAGATGGTTTCTCCGCACTATCGACGATAATAACTTCTGTTGCGCTATTGACCGGCGAAAGCTTCAATCCGAGTTGAATTGCGCCGGCGGATGCATTTGGGATACCCGCATCATCCGCCTGGGGAGGCCCTGGTAAATCGGGGACGCAAATCGGAGACGGACCACAATAAGCTTTTGATAGGGCTCATGAAAGATCGTTTTTGGTTCCGGATAGCCCTCTCCTGCGCTTAATTTTTCCCGCTGTTTTTTGACAGGCTCTTATCGTGGCCCGTTCCCATTTCCTGCGGATTCTGCGTCGAGCATTTCAGACATGGAATCATCAATCGTGGTGCGACCCCGTTGCCCCGTTGCTCAATATAAACAGAAATCCTATTGCAGGGCAATTCGTGCCTGTTACCATTTTTCAGTCAGAAGAGAAACTGGCGGCTTTCTGATCGCTGGTATCAAACAAGTCGCGGACAAAGACAGTCTGCAGGCGATTGAAAAAAAGCGGGAAGCGGAGGCGCAATGGATGGACTATCCCCCGTGTGATTCACCGTCCCAGCCCAGCTATACCGAGTATAGAGCGCTAAAAAGAGGACACTATAACTAGGCGCCGTTTTCACCAAAACATGCGTGAACCAAACGGAGATTCCGGCGGCGGTGCTTAGAATGAAATAATCGGGGCAAAAAACCGCGCCTAAGCCCCTTTTTTCAGGCCTCCGCACATCTTATCTCTCTCATCCATAACAATTATCGTGGGCCGACCCCGTATACAATGGTGAAACAAGCGGAGCCAAGCTTGTGAGGAGGCGCACCTTTTCCCGAGAAATTATATCTTCCCTAACGCTTTGAGGACTTTGTCGGGTGTAATGGGAAAATCAATGACCAACTTGCCTGTCGCATTGTAGACGGCGGAAGAAGTAATCGCCGCCATGCCGGCCCCGATATTTTCACCGATTCCGTTCGATCCGTAGGGGCCATATCCCAAGTGACTTTCATTGAGAAAGCATTGGACGATCGGATGATCATTCATAGTTCCGAAGTGGTAGTTTATGTGATCGAAATTAAGCCCCACTCCGGTTTTGGGGCAATAAATTTTTTCCTCCATAGCGCTTTTGCTGAGACCCATGATTGCGCCTCCATACTGTTGTCCTTCGGCGCCCTCACGGTTGAAGATATGACCTATATCATTGACGCATACTATATTTGTTACGAGCACCATGCCGGTTTCGACATCCACTTCCGCCTCGATGAAGTGCGCTTGCCGGCTCATGATAAAGGTCTGCCCCATCCCCATCATCCCCATCATGCCGCCCCCCATCATGCCGCCTGGGCCGTCGGATTCAGGATGGATAATAATGGAGCTGCCGCCGCCGCCCATGAATCCGCCACCGCCGCCGCCTACGACTTCACTTACAGCTCTTTTGTTGCCGGGGTTGGCCTTTTCAAAAATCATGCCGTCTTGAATATCAAAATCTTCGATCTTACGACTAGGATTCTGATTAATGCCGGAGGATCGTCCTCCTCCCTGGCTGCCCATGAATCCGCGCATCATGGGCATGCCCATCCTGGACGATGAACCGACAGCGCGTTCCAGAATCTTTTTTTTCAGATCCCGCGCTCCCTGGATGAGCTGAGGCATGGCGGTAACAGTGCCGGCCGAGCTGGCCGGCTGAGCCAGGCAGTACATGCTGTTGTCTACGCGCTGTTGTTGTATCAGTACATCTTCAAATTTCATTCCCGATTCGGCGGCGACGCAGCGGCGATAGCCGGATTCGGTGTCGACGCCCATATCACAGCGCAGCCCGAGAATTGTGAGCTTCCCGTCGGACAGCATCAGGCCCGCACTGGAGGGGAGCGGCATTCCGACGCCCCAACTCCACACGTTGATGGAAGTAAAACCCATGCCGTGCATTCGTCCGTTATCCAATTTCCTTGCGCCGGGGGCATGCCATTTTCGATCCCAGTCTATGGCTTTCTTTCCCTTTTCGATGACTTCTTTCAGGCTGTGCCTCTGCGGGAATCCGTTCTCCTTCTGATAGTTTGTAATCCATGCCCAGTCTCGCCCCTGACAGCCGTCATTTTTTAAAGCCACCTCGGTTGGATCAAGTCCAAACTCTGCTGCGACACGATCGAACATGACATTGTGGGGGATGCAACATGCGGCGCCATGCCGGTAACACTCCGTAAAACCCTTATTGGTAAGGGCCCACGTCTGCGATCCGCGGATATTGGGTATTTTAGTGCATTCGTAGGTTTTATCGACGGCAGGATTTCTCTGGCCCAGAACATCCCAATGATAAGCCGTAATAGTCCCATCTTTTTTAGCGCCGACTTTGCAGCGATAGTACCCGAATTCATCGCCGCCGCAATAAAAGCTGCTTTCATCATAAAGCAGCTTTACCGGTTTGCCGTTGACTCTTCTTGCCAGGGTGACAGCCATGCGAACAAATGCAGTAGAATAGCCGAGCCAAGCCAATCCTCCAAACCACGAGCCTTGATAGGGGAAAGTCACATTAATTTTGCGCCATTGTGAAGAATTCGATGAGCCGGACCTGCCTGGGCCTCCCGGTCCGCCAAATCCGCCGAAAGGCATCCCCATTCCCATCCTATTCGAAGAATCGATCTCGTTTTTCGGATTGGATTGGTGATGCACATAAAGATCGATAGAGTCATTTTTCCATTGAGCTACACAAACCATAGCCTCAACGCCGGCAGGCGAGTTCATGTGCTTTTTAATAGTATATTCAACAACTTTGTCCGCTTCTGCAAAGCCCTTTTGGACATTTCCCAATTCCCTGTTTTCGGTCGTGATTATATTGGCTCCGTTATTGCTGCTTCCTCGGAAGCCCATACCGCCCATATCGCGACTCACTTCAGGCATGATCTTCACGGCATCCGGCTTTGCGGCCTCATCCATGTCCAGGATGAACGGCAGTTCCTCCCATTGAATTTTTATCAGTCTGAGCGCCCGGTCGCATATCTCTTCACTGTCAGCGACCACCGCAACGCCCATGGGGTGTTGATAAAAATCGCTTGTTCCTGGAAGAGTGAGGATATTGAAGCCCATCGAGATCGTACTGCCGGGCGTGCTGTCTTTTGAAATATCCTGATCTTTGTAGGTAAGAATATCTCTAACGCCCACAAGGGCTTCCGCCTGTTTTGTATCGATGCTTGTGATTTTAGCAGCCGCATATGGCGAAGTTAAGATTTTTGCATACAGCATTCCGGGAAGGCTGACATCCCTTGTATATACCCCATTTCCCGACACCCTGTCGTGCGCATCCTGACGGATCATTTTGCGCTTTGTTGCTTCACTGGATTCGGGCATTACCCAAGTCCATTGTTGATCAGCCATTTTTCATCCCCTTTACCATTCTTGAATGCCAATATGCGCGCCCAAACGCGCGTTCTCGTAATCAGTATGCCGGCATCCGCCGGCATGTTACTCCAATAGCTTATTACGTTTTCAATTGAAAGAAGGCTACACTTCCGAGAAATAATTCCATACTGGGAATTGGGGATAGGTATATATGTTCACTCTTTACGTAAAGATTTTAGCGGCGGAGGAGGAACAGAACCGCCGCACGGCAGAAAGCTTCCTGCATGAAATGCGCGCTGAAATCGCCCGCTCCACTGCTGATCTCACTCTGCAGCAGAGAACCGAGCTTGCGGCCACAGTGGACTATATCGATTCCCGCATGAAGGAACGGCTCGATAATTGGGGATAATTGGTGCCTGGCGCCAATTATACCAATTATTGCCCTCTTTTATTTCAGCCCGATTGAATTTGCTATAAGATCGGAATGTCCGCTAGTAGGGGAAAGGATGGGCCAGTACGGCAATAAACAGATGAGTACAACTAATTTTATTTCTGGTGGATACTATCTCTGCAGGCGATTCAAGCGGCCCAGTGACGTAGCTCCGGCTTTGCCGGAATCTCTCGTGACCCTTTCGAATTGTTTCACGGACATTGGTCCAAGAGAATGGCTATTGCGCAGTTGGAACTGTACTGTAGAGGAGGCTGCCGAGAAGGCAGCTCTTTTAGGGGTTACACAGGAACTGGTGGACCCGATGTTGGACTGGTGCACAGAAGCGAAACTCAATCCTCATCCATGTTCGTTCAGGACCGCAGAATTTGCAGCCGAGTTTCACCGTCAATTTGTTCGATCAAGTGACGTGGTTGTGCTCGGGATAGGGCTGCACCGCGAACTGTTGGATTCCTTTTACTCACAATTAGAGAAGGACTTCAATCACGGTTATGCATTGATCGAGCAGATTGAGCGCGAGGAGCCTCTGGCTTCGTGGGGGACTGAACTCGGCTTCGAACCTCTTGGTTTCGAGGCTACTAAGTTTCACTCGTGGCTCTGCCACAACGCTCCCGCAAAGATAAGAACAGAACTCGGCATTACGACTAATGAAAACGGGATGATTCCTACGTTGGAAGAAGCGATTCGTGCGACGCATCATCTGGTTGCTACGGGCGCTGAACCCGCAATTTGGGAGCCATGGTTAGTTGTGCAGTTCGACAGCTAAATAATAATTGGCGCCTGGCGCCAATTATAACCAATTATTTGTCTGTCACCCAGGATACGGACGTTAGATGAAGCAATCCCGCCGATTGGGCAGGTGATTTGTCAGACTCCGGATTACTTGACGATTCCCCTGCATGGGGTACAATAGGGGATGTGCATGTCGAACTGTCGAGTAAGGCCGAAAAGCAACTTGCGAAAATGCCCGAGTACATCGTCAAGAAGTTCGCGCTCTGGGTGGACCTTGTGTCCGTGGAGGGGCTGGCAACCGCGCGAGCTATCCCAGGATATCGAGACCACATCTTAAAGGGCGAATGGAAAGGGCGCCGGGCAATCCGTCTGAGCAATGCATACAGGGCCATATACCAAGAACGTCAAGCCGGCATCATTCAGCTGGTCTACGTCGAGGAGGTCAACAAACATGACTACTAGGAAGACGAAGGGCAAAGGCCGCCGAGAAGCGTCTAAGTACCTTGAAGGCTTGATGGGCGGACCGCTGACTCTCGGGGCGGCGCTATCGGGTCTGCGCAAAGCCGACGAGCGAAGTCTTGCGGAGTTTGCAAAGCTTCTTGGAGTATCCAGGTCGCACCTTTGTGACATTGAGCAGGGCCGTAGAGCGGTCAGTCCAGAGAGGGCCGCTCGGTTTGCGAAAGCGCTCGACCAAAGCGAAGCTCAGTTTGTGAGGCTTGCACTCCAAGACCAGATCCGAAGCGCAGGTCTCAGACTGACGGTTGAAGTAAAAGCCGCGTGACAACGCCGGACAATAAACTGTTTCGGCATCGCATTCCTTCCCGCCATTGTTGAATAATTATAATTGGCGCCTGTCACGAATTATTACCGAAGAAAATGTTTTGCAAAAAGAATTGCCCGGGTATAAAGAATTTGCAGAACGGGTACGGTGAAAAATATTGAAAGGCCTTGGGTAAACTTTTGGGCGATTACCGCGGCGGCGGCTGCATTCTGATGTTTATGTCCACAGTGCCTGGAAGATCGAACCGCCTTTTTATTTCACAGTCCTTCACCGTCAGCTTTTCCGCGCCCGGCAGTTTGTTGAGAGCTTTAATGGCTTCGTCCAGCTTGCCGGGACGAAAAACCTTCCCTTCCTCCAACTCCAAATTGGTCAACGCCGCTCTCATATCGCCATCACGCAAAAGGGGGTTTCCAATAAAGGCAATTGCGTTAATGTAATATTGTTTCCCCTGTATGAGATCAAAGGAGCAGGAAACGGTTTTTGCCTGCTTATCAATATCTATCAATGGCGTGTATTTAAAATCAATATACCCCGCCTCTTCAAACCTTCGCCTGATGCGCTTAAGCCCTTCATTGATTCGCGGCCAACTGGCCTGAGACCCGACCCGAATCGGGAATTCGGCCATTAAAATTTCACGAGGGAAAGCCGTTGTTCCGGTCACATCCAGAGCGACAAGCTTATAGCCGGACAGATCTATGCCCGTCTTGCCGGACTGAAGAGGCGCGGGCGATACGAACATAAGGGCAAAGGTTAAAGAATATAAAATTGAGATCGTCATCGATTCTCCCTATCAAAGCCGTTATAGAATCTTACGCTTCCTTGCTGCAACGCCGTACATATATTTCTCATTTGTATCGCAAGCATAGGCTCGTCGCGGCCCATTCTTATTTTAGGTTTGGAAACTAACAAATTTGTAGATAAAAAATCTATTAAATTACATTTATGTAGCATTTGCCTTGACATTGCCTCCCGCCGAAATAATTAATATCTTGTTGATAGGATAAGACTTGCCGTAATAATTCAGGATTTTACGGGCACTGGCATTGCGATTGCAACATAATCAGGCAGGACAAGCAATTGTCCGGGAAGCAATAAATAACAGCCGGGATTTTAAAGAGAAGAAAGGGGACAAAAACTCAATGAGCACGTCACGAATGAACGCGGTTGCAGCCGTTACGAATTACAAACCAATTGAAAAGCCTCTCAATTTTTCGGAAACGCCGTCCACGGAACTGTTCGGCGTCAACGTCTTCAGCGACGCCGTCATGAGAGAGCGGTTGCCTAAAGCCGTCTATAAAGCGATGCGCCGGACTATCGACAATGGCGAAACTCTGGATAGTACGGTCGCAGACGCTGTAGCAGTAGCGATGCGGGATTGGGCTATAGAAAAAGGCGCTACGCACTACGCCCATGTGTTCTATCCGCTTACCGGACAGACTGCGGAAAAGCATGACAGCTTTCTCGAACCCGACGGCAAAGGGGGAGTGCTTGCGGAATTCTCGGCCAAGCAGCTTATCCAGGGCGAACCGGACGCATCCAGCTTCCCTTCCGGCGGCTTGCGAGCTACCTTTGAAGCGCGTGGTTATACGGCATGGGATGTCACCAGTCCCGCATACATTCTTGAAAATCCGAACGGCACCACGCTCTGCATTCCAACGGCGTTCTGTTCCTGGACCGGCGACGCTTTGGACAAAAAAGTCCCGCTGCTCCGCTCCATGCAGGCGCTCAACGCGATGGCTCAACGCATATTGAAGTTGTTCGGCGAGACCGATCCCGGGCTGATATTTTCCACTGCAGGCTGCGAACAGGAATATTTCCTGATCGACCGTAATTTCTTTTTCGCTCGGCCCGACCTGATCAACGCCGGCCGGACGCTGTTCGGAGCCAAGCCTCCCAAGGGCCAGGAACTGGAAGACCAATATTTCGGAACGATTCCGGTGCGGGTCCTGGCTTGCATGCTGGAAACGGAGCGCGAACTCTACAAGCTTGGCGTTCCCGTTAAAACGCGGCACAACGAGGTCGCCCCGGCTCAATATGAAATTGCACCGGTCTATGAAAACGCCAATCTGGCGACCGATCATCAATACCTCACGATGATTACGCTGCAACGCGTAGCGCAAAAATATGGCATGACCTGTCTTCTTCATGAAAAACCCTTTGCCGGAATCAATGGATCCGGCAAGCATTTAAACTGGTCGCTGGGGACGCGCTCCAGGAACCTCCTGGAACCGGGCGACACGCCGCACAGCAACATGCAATTCCTGGTGTTCTGCGCTGCTGCGATCCGCGCCGTTCATCTTTATAGCGATCTTCTGCGCGCGACTATAGCGCATTCCGGCAACGACCACCGTCTCGGAGCCAATGAAGCGCCTCCGGCGATCATTTCCATTTATCTCGGCGAACAACTCACCGATATCTTTAATCAAATAGGCGAAGGAGGCGCGACAAGCTCCAAGAAACCGGGCCATCTGAATGTCGGGGTTGACACTTTACCGGCTTTCCCAAAAGATGCCGGCGACCGCAACCGCACAAGCCCCTTTGCATTTACCGGAAATAAATTTGAATTCCGCGCCGTTGGTTCCAGCCAATCCGTATCCGGCCCGCTGGTTGCACTGAATACAATCATCGCGGACTCTCTGGACTATATTGCGACAGAACTGGAGAAACGGACTAAAGGCAATCCGCAGAAGCTGAACGCCGCCGTTCAAGATGTGCTCCAAAAAATCGTCAAAGATCATGGGACTATCATCTACAACGGCGACAACTACATCGAAGAGTGGCACAAAGAAGCCGTAAAACGCGGACTGCCGAATCTGCGCAACACCGTGGAGGCTCTGCCGGCGCTGGTCAGCAAGAAAAATATCGCCCTGATGGAAAAATTCAAAGTGCTCTCCCCTCGAGAAATGGAAAGCCGCTATGAAATCTACATGGAGCGATATGTCAAAGACGTAGCGGTGGAAAGCCGTTTAACTTTCGAAATTGCCAAGACCACCATTTTCCCCGCAGCCATCAAATACCAAAATCAACTGGCCTCCACAGCCCTGGCCTTGAAACAATTAGGCAAGGTGGCGACTACAACCATCCTCGATGAAGTCAGCGGGTTGGTTCAAGAGTTGGAAAGTGCAATCGCAGGCTTGGAAAAAGCGCTGGAGAATCATCTGGAAGGATCGACCATCGATCACGCGAAACATGCGCGGGATCATGTGGTTCCTGCAATGTTTAAAGTTCGGGAAGTGTCCGATAAACTGGAATGCGTCGTATCCGACGAATTCTGGCCGCTCCCGACATACCAAGAAATGTTGTTTATTAAGTAGTAGCCAGTAGTCAGCCTCGCCACCGGCTGTGCTGGATTGAATAACCTGTGACAGGAGGGCGTTTGTCACCATTTGCCCTGAATAGCGGACGGGAATGAATATAGCTGGGCCTTTCAAGGCTCAGGATGACACATGAAAAGAAAATTGCGTCGCTGACGGTCCTGAGAAAAAAACCGTTCTAAGCCGCGGAGCGGCGTCAGATGAATAGCCGGGGGTGAGCTCCGCCACCAGCAATGCTGGATTGAACAATCTGTGACTGGTAGTTACAGGGCAGCGCAGCGCCCCCCCCGGCTATTCATCTGACGCCGCTCCGCGGCTTGAAGCCAAAAATAGGCGCCATTCGAAAGGATTAATTTTCAAACGCCGATTGCGATTCCCGACCCCGGATCAGGATCTGACCTCGATTTAAAACGATCAAGTCTCAGGCTAGGTAATAGCATAATAAAAAGCTCCGGGAGGCATGCGAATCCGATCCTGTAATTGTGTGTTATTCACAATTATTGCAATATCGCAAGAATGTATCGAATGCCCCGTCCCGTTAGAGATGAAATATCGTTATAAACAGGCGGATCGCCAATTCCGTAAAAACCATGCACCATCGGACGATCCCGCACGCCCGCCGCGGTTTTATTCGTCCCGTTAGGGACGAAATGATTTAAGCCCGGCACTTTAGTGCCGGGCTTAGCGAAAGAAAAACAGCTGAGTCCCGTAGGGACGACTGAAATCACACCGGTTCTTTCAGTCGTCCCTACGGGACTCTTTTTTTGTTGCCTAACTTTTCCCGGCGCTAAAGCGCCGGGCTAAATTCACACCGTCCCTAACGGGACGGTTGTAATCGATACATTCGTGGGAACAAGGCAACATTGGTGCATGCCATCAATCCCGTTCCGAACGGGACGGTTGTAATCGATACATTCGTGGGGCGCCTGTCACCATTTGCATCACCACTAAATTTCCCGCAACAAAAATCCACCTTAGTGTAAGATCTTCTTTTATGCTCCGGAGGAGTTATGAAGAAGATGCTGCAAGGGAACGAAGCTATCGCCAGAGGGGCCTGGGAAGCAGGAGCGACGGTTGGCTGCGCTTATCCCGGAACGCCAAGCAGCGAAATCATGGCGGAACTGTCCCGGTATAAGGGAATCTACACCGAATGGTCGCCCAATGAAAAAGTCGCGATGGAGGTCGGCCATGGAGCTTCCCTGGCGGGAGGCCGCGCACTCGTCTGCATGAAACATGTCGGCCTGAATGTAGCAGCCGATCCGCTGATGATTATTTCCTATACCGGCGTCAAAGCCGGTTTTGTCATTGGAGTAGCGGACGATCCCGGACAGCACAGTTCACAAAACGAACAGGACAGCCGGCAATGGACGCGATTCGGCAAGATTCCCATGCTCGAACCCGCCGATTCTCAGGAATGCAAGGATTTCACCCGGATAGCTTTTGATATCAGCGAAGCCTTCGACACCCCGGTGCTCCTTAGAAGCGAAACCCGTGTTTCTCATTGTGATTCGGTTGTCGAACTCGGAGAGAGGAAAGAATCCCCGATAAAAAAAGGGCTCGATCGCAACGAAATTGCAAAGTTGGTCATGGTTCCCGCACACGCAAGGGCCAGGCGGGCATTCGTCGAGCAAAGAACAGGCAAGCTGGCCGCCTACGCCGATCGGGAGTTTCCTTTCAACACGATGGAAATCAATGATCCGTCGATCGGCTTTATTTCATCCGGCGTCTCCTATCTCCACACAAAGGAAGTCTTCCCGCAATATTCTTTCCTGAAGCTGGGAATGGTATGGCCGTTGCCTGATAAAATGATCCGGGAATTTTTTATGAAGGTCGAAAAAGTGATCGTGGTCGAGGAACTCGATCCCTTTCTCGAAACCGAAATCCGGGCAATGGGATTCAAAGTGTGGCATGGGAAAGACCTGATTCCGTCGATCGGCGAGCTGACTCCAACCATTGTGGAACAATCGCTTTTATCGGCGGTGACAGGCAAGGAGTACACGCCTCCCAAGGCTTTGATCTCCACAGAGGAGCTGCCGAAAAGACCGCCCAATCTTTGCGCCGGCTGTGCGCACCGTCCTCTCTTCTATGCACTCAAGAAACTCGGGCTTTTCGTATTCGGCGATATCGGCTGCTACGCGCTGGCGACCTCGCCTCCCCTCTCCGCCATGCACATGTCGACATGCATGGGCGCAGGGATAGGCGGAGCTTACGGCGCCGGGAAAGCTCTCGGCAGCGAATGGCTTGGAAAGATTTGCGCTGTTCTCGGCGACTCCACTTTCCTTCATTCAGGCGTCGGTCCGCTGATGGATACTGTTTACAATGGAGGCTATTCCACAACCATTATCCTCGATAACAGGATTACAGCCATGACCGGGCAACAGGAACATCCGGGCACTGGATTCACGATCCATGGCAATCCGTCTCCTGCAATCGATTACGAGCAACTGGTGCGGGCTCTTGGCGTTCAGCACGTCCGGACAGTGGATCCCTACAACATCAAAGAAACAATCGAGGCGATCCGGGAAGAAGTGAACAGGGATGCGGCGTCGGTCCTCATCACCAGGAACAGCCCCTGCATTCTCCTCCGCCGTACGAAACCGCTCGAGCGCTTCAAGCATCCACATTACAAGATCGACAGCCAGACCTGCGTAGGCTGCAGGCTTTGCCTGGATGTCAACTGTCCGGCTATCAGCTGGATTCCGACTCCGGGAGTCGCAAAGAATGGCCGAAAGAGAAAAGGAACCGCATTCATCAATAAAGACCAGTGCGTCGGCTGCGAAGTATGCGTTCAGATCTGCGAGTTCGACGGCGTCGTTTCGTGTCCGGACTAAGGAGAGGCTATGTCCAATAATGTAGAAACCAGGAATGTTTTTCTGTCGGGAGTCGGCGGACAGGGCACTATCCTCGCAAGCAATATCCTAGGACAGGCGCTGCTCAATGCCGGATATGACGTAAAAAAAGCGGAAGTGCACGGCATGGCTCAGCGCGGCGGAGACGTGACCACCCATTTTCGATTCGGGCCCAAGGTCTATTCGCCGCTGATCAAACAGGGCGAGGTCGATTTCCTCATCTCTTTTGAATTGCTGGAAGCGCTGCGGTACATAAACTGGATCAAACCCGGCGGCAAAGTAATTATTAACAATCAGCGCATTCTCCCGCCCGCGGTCAACCTCGGTAAAATGAAATACCCCGAAGCCGTGGAGCAGACGTTCCGAACATATTTTGGCGACAACGTATGGGTGATCAACGGGCGTGAGATCGCCAGGACTCTTGGGAACATACAGGTGGCCAATGTCGTTTTAATCGGCGCACTTTCGAATTTCTTCCCGGAATTAAATGCGGAACAATGGATTGATGCGCTGAAGCAGCTGCTCCCCGCCCAATTGCACGAAATTAACGTGAAGGCCTTCCATGAAGGGCGGAGCGTGATTTAAACCGGCAACCATAGTTTTTGCCACAGAAAGATGCGCACGGAGAACACGGAACAAAACAGCTTCTTTTCCGTGTTCTCCGTGCGCATTTCTTCCGTGGCGTCATCTAAATTATTCCCTGGATTTTTAATTCCTTCAGAAGTGAAGGCTGCAACCCGAGGCGCTTCCGGTAGACCTGTTCGTTGTCGTGACCTGCCGGCCGGCAAGCCCATTTGGTCCGTAGCGGAGTCTCGGTCATTTTATATTGCGCCTGCGCCATGATGATCTCGCCGTAAATCGGATCATTCACCGGCGCAAATATTCCGCGATCCAACCAATTAGCGTCCTTCATACAGTCTTCAGGGGACAGGACAGGCGCCACCACGCAGGTAATCGGCGCCAGGCGGCCATGCTTGGAATACTCGAGAGACATATTCAGAAGCTCGTCGCATGTGTATTTGCGAGTCTCCTCGAAAACCAGCGCAGACCATTTGAGCTGCGCTTCCTTTTTTGTGAATGGAGCGACGCTGGTCCAACCGGCGGCTCCCCATTCATCCCACTTCCCTACCATATCCGCGAAGGCCTGCCACATCTCCAGCCTCAAACCGCCCAGGAAAACCGCGCCGTCTTTAGTGGGTGCAAAACAATAGAGCCACAGAGCCGTATCAAGATTGCCGAAGCGCTCATTGATTTGCCCCTGGTGCTCATACCAGAGGGCCACAAAGTCATCGATGCGCGCATAAGCTTCCGCGGTCGCAACATCCAGCGCCTGTCCTTCTCCCGTTGACATTCGCCAATGCAAAGCCGCCAGGATAGCCATAGCCATGAAAGAGCCCGACATAAACCAGGCGATCCAGGGACCCGATTTGGTGGGAATCGCCCACGGGCGCTCATCGATGGTCTTTCCTTCGGGAAGCATTTCCCCGGTGTCGTACTGGAATCCCGACATTGCCTGGGCGATGTTGTCGTAATCCGGCATCCTGCTTTTGCTCCTGGGCCCGAAGCCGCCGAAGCCGGTAAGAGATGCAAAAATCAGTTTGGGATTGATCTCTTTCAGCTGCTCATAACCGACGCCCCAACCGTCCATGGTCCCGGGCTTATAGGTTTCGATGAGCACATCCGCCTGCTTTACAAGTTCCTTCAGAATGTCCCTGGCCTTAGGCTGGGCAAGATCGAGAGTGATGTGAAATTTGTTTCTCCCTTCGGTCAGGTAATTCAAGCCTTCGCCTTGGTACAGGATTCCATAGGGAGTGCAGGTTCTTATGAAATCGCCTCCCGGAGGTTCGATCCGCAACACTTCCGCGCCATGTTCCGAGAGAACCGAAGAGCAATAGCTTCCGGCAAAGCTTCTGCAGCTCAGATCCAGTACAACAAGATCGTCCAGCGCTTCCGGCCTGGTATGCGCGATTTTCGGATCGTCTCTTTCCCTGATCCAATCGGACCATTCCGACCAATCCGCTCTTTTCTTATTGCTCATTTCTTCACCCTCGTGGCACGGAACAAACATATTGCCCAGCGCATTCCGTGCCTTCCGTTTGTTTCGTGTCCTCTGTGCCCTCTGGGTCCAATCCTACGTTACGATTTTTTGTCTTCTTCATTGCGCAGACCGGCCTTGCCGTCCCAGCCCGGCGGCGGCCGCCTTCCCTGCATGTCCTTCCATTTGCCCAAAGCCCCGCATCCATAGAGCTGTTCGATTTCGGCGTCGGTTTTCCCCAAAAAGCTCTTCATCACGAATTCGTTGTCGAATCCAACCGGCCTTACAGACCATTTGGTCTGGGGCGGCGTTTTGGACATCTTTACAGGGAATTCGTAATTACGGTATTGACCGTAGAGAGGGTCGTCGATTTCGGTCCTGAAATCCCGCGCTTGAAAATGCTCGTTCTCCACAAGGTCTTTCCCGGTATAGAGATGTGTTGCGGCAAAGCCGTGCTTTTCAGCCAAAGCCTCGACCTCCGCGGTCTTCTTGGTTCTAACCCACTCGGCGACTATCCTGAGTATCTCGACTGCATTTTCTTCTTTTAGCCTTGTCCCATGATCTTTAAACCTGGGATCTTCAGCCAGCTCCGGCCGGCCCATTGCCGCGCACAGTCCGGCAAATTCCTCCGGCGCAGGCGCCGCAAGCGCGACAAAATCATCATCGATGGTCCGGAAAGTGTCGGCCGGGCAAATGGATACATCCCGGTTCCCGGCAGGTTGCGCCCCTTTGCCGGTGATCTGCTGGTATGGCCAAACCCAGGACATCGTTCTCATGACATTTTCAGTCTGAGAGAATTCGATGTATTGGCCTTTTCCGGTTCGATCCCGATAATGCAGCGCCGCCAATACGGCAATTTCAGCGCACATCCCGCCGTAATTGTCCCCGATATAGGCGCGTAGTTTGAGCGGCGTCCGGCCCGGGAAACGCGACATCCAGGAATACCCGGTCAGCGCTTGTGAAGCGCCGTCGTTGGAAGGCCGGTTTTCCTTGGCGTATTGGCCCCATTGACCGTATCCATTTTTCGAAATAAAGATAACGCGGGGATTGACTTCTTGGATCTGGCGATAACCGATGCCCCAATCCTCCAAAACTCCAGGACGGAAATTATTCTCCACAATGTCGCATTGCGCCGCCATCTCGCAGAAGATTTTTTGCGCTTCCGGCTTATGCAGATCCAGTCCAACCCAATATTTGTTTTGATTGATATGCAGAAGCAGCGGGCTCTGGTCCTTAAAAAACCAGCCAAAAGGATTCAATGAACGAGTCACATCCCCCTGAGGCGGGATTTCGCACCGGATGACTTCGGCTCCCAGTTGCGCCAGCAAGGCCGGCCCGATCGGCCCCAGCAGCATCGTGCATACTTCCAGGACCTTGATGCCTTTAAGGGGCGACGGTTTGGAGGCTTTATTCTTTTTATAATCCTGCCACGTTTTTTCGGACATTGCGCGATCCTCTCTCAGCCGGATCCACATTTTTACTATAATTGAAGAGAAAAACAAAGAAGCATGGAAACAGCCGCAACGCGGCTCTATAACATATACCGGAGCAGAGTTGCAAAAAACGCAACCCTAGCCTGTGACTGCCCTGTGATTTAAGCTCGGGGTCGGAATCGGCGTCCGAAAGGATCGATTTTCGATAGCGATTTTCGACCCCGATGAATGCCTTGGTTTTGAGACATCTCAGCAGAAATGGTGCAAATGG
>CAYTYP010000030.1:42686-58011 GCA_964441405.1 uncultured Acidobacteriota bacterium | reverse complement strand
GTAGGTCGCCAGTTCGACTCTGGCCGCTGGCTCCATAAAAACAAAAGACTTACAGGTTTTTTAATACTTTCATAATCTCCCAATATTTATAATTGGTTCCAATCTGGTTCCAAAAAGATCCGTTTCATGCTCTATTTCTGTTTGCCTGCCCTAATACTGGAAACCTTTAAGCTTGCCGAATTGCTCGCTGGAATTGTCCACAGGAAACAGCCGTCAATGTCCACACGGAAACGGATTGATCACATTCCGGCATTCCGCCTGTAGAGTCTAACAATAAGCCCGAATGCTGGAGAAATTTCACGATTCCAGCGCAAATCCGGCAGCCGGAAGGAAACTCAGGATTTCGAATTCCGTTGAAAATTGAGGTGATTTGTCCTGGCGGGATCGGGTCGAGTTGTCGCTAATAGGAATTGTCGGAAAGCGAAAGCACGATTATTTGCATGAGGCAAAAAAAATAAATTCTTTGCGCCATTTGACCAAATTGCCAACGTTTGAGCATCATTACTATTTGGTACGGGGGACAATTGTCGCAATCATTTGGTGGGTAATGTCCTTTCCGCCTCGGCAGTTTGCTATAATCGTTTCAATTGTCCAGATTGGCCCCCACGGTATGCCCCACCACCCAAACAAAAGGGAAACCAGTGAATACCGAAAGCCGAGGAGAAACCGATTATCATGAGGCCCCAGCGTATAGACGCGCGATGTTCGCTTGAACGTCATAAAGCCGATCGATACACAATACTGGAATGCTACATATCGCAAACCTTGTTCTAATTGGGACTTAAGCTGATGTCCAGCCGATAAATTTAGAACATTCATGGTTGTTAAGGTGTCGATGTTCGATGTGTCTAGGTAAGAGGCTGCGAGCTTGCCTGAGGCGAAATCAAATCCACAATCGCAACGCTGGGCGGTATCAGGATTATAAAGCCCGCAATTCTGGCATGTTTTCATTTTGGTGTCTCCGCGAATCTTTATCTCAGCCTAAATCCAACGGCAGTGACTTGACAAAGCAAGCATTCCTTACTCATTCTCAGTATTTCCTCTTAGGGAATTTCTCCAATCTTCAAGTTTTTGAGGCAGCAAAAGTTTTTTCTGCAAAGCGTTTATGCTTTCTGCGGAATAAAAACCAGGCTCGCCTTGGGTCGATTCAAACTCCTTGAAGGCCCAACGAAGATTTGGATATTTCAATTTGCCAGTTTCAAGGCGCTTTGCTGCCAAGAATAATTCGTAAGCGTATAGATCGGCAGCTTGAAGCGGCGTATATCCTGGCATTAAGCCTAATGGGGTTTGCTGATCTTTTTTCCACCGAAATTCCGGGGTAGGATATCCGTCCTTTGTGAGCCTTGCGATTAACTTGCCCTTGCCTATATCCCCTTCTTCAAAGATAAGACTAACCGGATTGGAGATATGTGCTTCAGAACACCAATCGGATATCTTCTTTGCGACAGTTCTACCTGCCAATACATAAGCAGTAAAAGAGAATTTTGTTCGTAGGTCTCGCGACAGATTGAGGAAGTCATTGATTACTACAATAGATCCAAATTTTCGATATACATGGCTCTTTATGATGTCCACCAGATCAGCAAGGAGTTTTTCTTTTCTCCTCTTATCGCGCTTAAATGGTTCAAAGTCACCTACGCCTTGAAAAAAATCTACAGCGTGAAACCAATCGAGTCCTTCTTGTGATAAACGCTTACGCCAAACACTGTCAAAATCTTTCCAGTCTTTTGCGGATGAAATGAAACCAGCCACTACTAGAACAGGCTGGTCTTCTTCTTTACCGCTTGCATCAAAACACGCAGTAAGCATACTAAACCACACTTTCTGCCAATTGCTTCTGCCTAAGTTCATTGCATAGTGCTCAATGGCGGAATATGGCTCGTTTATTTTTTTTGCTAACATATCCTAATCCTAGTAGCTTACTGAATCAAATATACTGTTACGCTGTCTGCAGTGATCGTCATAGCCAAACAGAGTTTTACTCCCCCAGAACAACTCAACTATTCCTGACTTGACATTTATCAAGATGGTTTCGAATGCGGTCTGTCCGCTCCAATTCACTAATCCTCGGATCGTCCAATTTACTTCTTCGGATTGTCCGCATATCCACGCCTAGCCGAATCAATCGGGCTAGAATCTTCCGATGTGAAACTCGAAGCTTCTTTAATTCTGGCGATTTGTGAGGACAAGGTACTCCTTTGTTGTAAAGCTCCAAAACTATATATGACTGTAATTCTTTCCAACGTCGAGAGATTCGCCGATCTGTCTGATTTAACATTTTGACAGCGGATTCGTCGGCGTCGATCTGTATGGGCGATTGCATGATAGGCTTTGATTTCTTCATCATAGATACTTTCTAAATATTGCAACCGTCGGAGCAAACGAAGCCGAGGCCATTGGCGACGCCCGGCTTCGTGTTGACGTACGACGCCATTTCCGGCGTTAAGCATTCGGTCCGCGAAATCCTGTGTCCATGATAAAGCTCGACGGAGGATAATGATTCGGTAACCGAAGCTACGCGGATTAAGCATGCGTGTCCTCTGCTGCTTTAATCCAATTTCCATTACTAAGAAACAAGCTGAATTGTGATACTCACATCCTCGATCTTTAGCTCAACACCTGATTCATGATCTCTTTTAAGGTTGATCTCGATAGCACTCAATCCTGTTTCTTGCTCGAATTCACTGATTCGTTTGTAGAGATCTTCCTGAAGTTTTTGCTTCTTATTTATCAAGAAATTTCGTGGTTCATTCATCTTCGTGGTCTCCTTTAAGGATTTGGTGAGATGCTTATGAATTTAACCGTGTCAAAAATGCATTTTGCTTGCTGAATCGGAACCATGTATTCGACCGTATTCATAAGACGTTTTTATATTTTCGCGAATCCTGTAGAGTCTACGAATCTATCCTGGCTCGCAGGCGTTTCCGAAATGTCGGAACAGTAATGATCTTGGTTCCCGAAATGTCGGCGGGATACGTCTCTATTATTTATTTTTAAGAATATATAATCTGACTTTTCGGAAACGAGAGAGTTTCTCAACTAACCTTCCTCCATAACTGAAGAAAGCTCGACGTAAATTTCCAAGCCTCTTTTTTATCGATACTGCATCTTTCGACTAATTTCAGGCATTCCATATCCTCTAAGGCTCGACGTATTGCTGTAATCGGGTAAATCACGCTTTCCCCTTGGCGCATGTCTTCTGCAATATTTCCTCTTTGGTTATTAGCCAACAGTTTAATAATCCTTGCTCGCTCAGGAGGGATGCAATCAAATGAAACCCTTCGCAATATTCTTTGAGTCTCATCAGGCGTGCAGCCGATGATGCGGAGGCTGGAAAATAGTTGTCCGAAAGCACCCGCAAGTCTGCCGGGTGACTCTGGGGTATGCACTTGGATTATATCACGACGATAGGAATCTCGCTCGACCGAACTACGACCTTTAGCTACAAAATTCGCGACGTTAGAAAGCCAGTGTTTATGTTCTTCGGTCAAAGGATCAGGTTGATTCGGAATATCTATAGCTTCAATGAAATATGAAATCAATTGTTGAAGATCAAATTTTGCTTCTTCTGCAACACCATTGCGACCGAGAACCTTTTCAGCTACAAACATTCCTGGCAACTCGTCCATGCGAAAATAAATAAACCTGTCACCCAGAGACGAAATCACGGCATGATGACTATAGATTGCCTCTGTTACTCCACCAATGAATGCTAATCGACCTGTCCAAGAAAGTGATTTTCCTCCATCTGCGCCAAGAAGACGGTCCCATTTACCATCGTATATCTCTCTGAGTGCCGCAAGCACCATTGAACGCTGTTCTCGCTGCATTGAAATGACGGAGGTGAAGTCTTTGGCCACCAAAACACCCGCATTGCCGATGGTGCGCAATAGACCGCCAGTTGCATTTTTACTGCAGTCCTTTCGTGCAGTTCCGCTGAGCAGTGCTGCTTCTGTCAAGGTAGATGCGTAGTACACCTTTGGTATGTTAGCAATTGTGGATAGAGCCTCTGTTTTTCCACTGCTCGGTGGACCTACAAGCATTAGCCAAACTGGAGGCCCTTGCATCTTATGAGCTGC
Organism: uncultured Acidobacteriota bacterium; assembly: GCA_964441405.1. GTDB lineage: Bacteria > Acidobacteriota > UBA6911 > UBA6911 > UBA6911 > UBA6911. The sequence continues at coordinate 53,932 of CAYTYP010000030.1, read as the reverse complement.
AACGGTCGCGAGTACAAGGATGAACGGTGCCGGGTCCGGCAGATGCATGTATTGCTGAATCCTTTCGACCAAGAAGTTGAGCGTTTCATCATATGGTGCATTGGTAGAGTCTATCATTCCTGTCTCCAGCCGATGGTTTGGCGTGAATCTGGTTTAACTTCGGCGGTATGAAGAATTCATTGTTTTGTCTGTTTATCATCGCGCTTCCGCCCGTTTCTGCAGCCACTCCTGAATCTCAGCTTCATTCCAGCCAATGCAACGCTCAGATAGTTTGATTTTTCGAGGGAATTCTCCTCGTGATTCCATCCGCCATCGGGTCACTCTTGATAGCCCAGTCAAATCCTTCACCTGCCGTTCTCTCAGCATTTTCATGTGCACAAATTCTCTGGAATTGTTGTTTGTTTGGGATTGCTTTTGATTTTGCATTTATATTCTCCGTTGCTGCGCTGAATTGCCCAGCAATTGTGTTTTACACCCGAAACAGAGTGATACAGGTTTAGGCGCAACTATTTCTTATTTTGAGCTGGTAATTACATGGAACGAGAAGAGTTTACAGGGAAGTAACGCTTAGTTACGTTTGACTAAACATCACCTTTTTCGGAGGCGATAGAATACGGCTTTAAATCGGATAAACATCTCTTCATGCCCTCTTTGTTGCTTGTCCGCAATATCGCCAAATGATTCCACGTCTGGATATTCTTCTTGAAGTTTTTTTAGCCATGGGTCATCAGATATGTTTTTTAGCTTTCCGATCAAGCACTGTTTCGGAGTTTTGCCTTCGCGAATATCTCCACCGATGATATTAAGAACGCGTTTACTCATAAGATAATTGCGGCTTCGAGGGTGTTCTGATGGGGAAGATAGAGGCAACCATTTATTGCTAGTTCCTTGGTATTCAGCACTTTTGATTTCAAATCGAACAATGCCGATCGGACGCAATCTTCTAAAAATCAAGTTGCTATTAATGCGATAACTCGTTCCAAGCCAATCACCATATGTGTAGTAAACCGGAATCTCCATCTCAAGAGGCCATGTCGCATCATTGCCGTATGTACTATCAAAATGTTTGGCAAGTGTCCCAACCAAGTCATAGCGGTTCAAAGCCCTCTTGGGCTTTTCAATAAACACGGGCATGAATACTTCCTCTCCTGCCTTAATACTTATTTGCTCGCTGATTATTGAGATGCTCTGTTCGGGACCGCAGGCTAGTTCAAGCTTCTCAAGTTGGACTGATAGCGCTGCTTCGGTTCCGTCATTATGCAGAAAGAATCCTTTTTGTAAGCTTTCGACAAACTCGGATTTGTTTAAGAGATCCCTTGTTCTGGGTATTTGTCCCCATCGCAAAATACGCACTTTGGGAAATGCTTTTGAATGTTCGGCTGTATTTTGGCTCATCTATCACCGTTCCCGTTGTGTCGTTCCCGAATTGAAGAATGCAGAAAATGGCTTTGCTTCGTCACGCTATCGGCTAAGTTCGGCGCGATTGTATCACGGCATTGGGGGGAAAAGTCTACTGTAGCGGTCCAGGGTTAACGATTGCAGCCCAGGACTTAGGATGATATCCCTACACCGTTCTCTGTTTGGACAAGCTCCAATTCGCTCACAATGCGGGAAAGCCGCGCGCCCCAGGCATTTAATGCTTCCTGCTTTTCTTTTAGGTAATCGTATTTATTGTAAACCCGATCCGTGATTCCGGTTGGTTTATGATTAGTAATACGGTCGATTAAATGACCGGGAATCAACATTTCACCAAGCTTTGTCGAACATGTCCGGCGAAGATCATGCGGAGTGAATCCAGGAATCTCAAGTTTTGCGGAAATATTTTGCGCTTCCTGATCGATCGCAAATACCGTCATAGCCTTGTCTTTGGTGAGGTGTCGGCATGGGAATACAAAAGCGCTTTGAGGAACCTTTTGTCCTCGCTTCTCTCGTTTCTTCATTTGCGATTCCAAAGCTTCCCGCTGTTTTTCAATGATTCGAATTGCTTGATTGCTTAGCGGAACAATATTCGCCAATCCATTTTTTGCACGGCTGCCGGGAAGCATCCACAATGCATCATTCAGATTTAATTCTTCCCATGGCAAACCAACCACCTCTCCAGGTCTCTGGCCAGTTAACAAAATTAATTGAAGCGCTTTTTTCGGCGCCGTCGAATCTTTCTCCAGTTCATTCCAAACGGCTTTGATTTCATCATCGCTCAGATTGCGTTCTTTGGGCTTCTCTCGTCCTCCAGGGCTTGATATCCCCGCCGCCGGGTTTCCTTCCATGTCCACAATTTCTTCTTTGATTGCCCAGTTAAATATCTTCCGCAGACAAGCATGTGCTCGATTCGCTTGAACCGGCGCTTTTGCAGCCATTCCGCGCAATAAGCCGCGCACATGTGAGCGTGTGATTTCCTTTACATTCAAGGTTCCGAATTCCGGCTTCAATAACTTATCGATAATTCGTTGGTCTTCTTCCCAACTGCGCTTATTTACCTTTGCATAATCATCAATATAAATTTGTGTTAGCTGATTGAATGTTTTGGCCTCAAGCCTTTCACGTTTAATCAGCGCTTCCTGAGCCTTTTTTATTTGGGCAGGGTCTTTACCTTCGCTCACGTCTGAAAGCGCCTTCCTGGCCTTTATACGCGCTTTCTCAAGGGACACCTCAGGGTATCGGCCAAACTTTAATCGTCTTCTCAATCCGGCAAACCGATACATGACAAACCAAGTCTTCTTACCCTTCGGGGAGACTCGAATCCCAAAACCGGGAGTGCTTTCGTCAAACCATTCGGTAAGCTCATTTCCGGGCTTCAGGCTTGCAATTTTGCGGTCGGTCAGATTTGCAGTCGGCATGGCTAGTTCCTCTATTTTAATATTTGGTTCCAATTTGGTTCCACTCAAACTTAACTTCATGGAACAATCGAGCATTAACGATAGGATACATAATGTAATCATTAGAGCACAGTATTAATGCGGTATGCAAGCGTTTTATGCGGGATTCATGATAGGATGTTAGTATTTCTTAGTGTTTCAGAAATAGCCTAGAAAGTGCTTCTTGGTCTGATTCGTAATCAGTAGGTCGCCAGTTCGACTCTGGCCGCTGGCTCCATAAAAACAAAAGACTTACAGTGATTGATAATATAGCAAATGGGGCTTGGTGGCAGTTGCTAGGTTACCCATTTCCTAAACTGCCTTTGCGCTCTCGTCAGGCGTTGCATTTTCCCCAACTCCATCAAGAAGATCAACACGCCGTTTGCTATCGCATGGCAACCATTTCGCGTAATGGGCTAGGGTTGTGGTCGGCTTAGTATGACCCAATTGAGCCGCCACATAAGGGAATTTCTGCTCGATTCGCTAACAGTAAGGCTGCTGCCATTCCGATTTCACAACGACCGATCTACCTTCGATAAAGATCTCGGCAAGAACCTTAGCAGACGTCCGGTATTTGTTGGACAACACTACGATTATTTCGAAGCAAAATGGATTACGTTTCCGGAGAAATTTAAAGGAGGAGACCTCCAAAGAGGGTTTCAGGCAAAAGGAAACGCTGTTTCTGAAGCTATTCGCATACAATGAGATTTTAAGAGATATTTTCTCTTAAAGTCCTGGTATTTTTGCCTCGATATAGATAATATCGCTTTATAAAGAGATATTATCTCAGAGGAGCATCATATGATAATCCGGTTCTCAGTTGAAAACTGGATGTCCTTCCGCGACCGGGTCTCATTTGACATGGTCGCTACCAGAGAAAAGCAGCATCGAGAACGGGTGCCCAAGCTTGAAAAATACAAATTCGGCGTTCTGCCGATCGCAGCAATTTACGGCGGAAATGCTTCCGGAAAAACGAATTTGTTCAAAGCTCTCAATTTTGCAAAATTTCTGGTCACAAAAGGAATACAACCAGAAGCATTGATTCCGGTTGAACCTTTTCGCCTCGATTCGAGATGTGCGGAAAAGCCATCCCGCTTTTCCTTTGAACTCTTGATTGCAGAATCGGTTTATGAGTTCTCTTTCACGCTAACCAGAAAAGCGATCCTCGAAGAAAAACTTTTGCATATTACCAGCGCAGGGGAAAAAGCCCTGTACGATCGGCGCGATGGATCAATCGACTTTTATGGATCCCTCAAGAAAGATCCATTCATGAACTTCGTATTCAAAGGAACTCGAGACAATCAGTTATTCCTGACCAATTCGGTTTCTCAAAAGGTTGATACTTTCCGGCCGATTTACGACTGGTTCAGAGATGCGCTTGATCTGGTTGCCCCCGATTCCAGATTCGAACCGTTTGAGCAATTCCTTGATGAGGGGCACAAGCTCTTTGCCCCCATGAGCGAAATGCTAACCCAACTGGATACCGGCATTGTCCATCTTGGCGGCGAAGTAATTCCTTTTGAAAATATTCCTGTGCCTAAACAGATGCTGCTCAAGCTGCAAGAAGAAGTAAAGGATGACACAACGATACGGATATTAACCGGACTTGGCAATGAACGGTTTATCGTCACACGGAAAAACGGCGAACTGTTGGCCAAGAAACTCATTACTTATCACCCGAACTTGGATGGGACTAAGTCGAAATTTGAAATGAGCCAGGAATCGGATGGTTCTCAACGGGTCATTGATCTGTTGCCAGCCTTCCTGATGCTTTCAGCTGCAAAATCCACGAAGGTTATTGTCATCGATGAAGTCGACCGCAGCCTCCATACCATTCTGACAAGACGTTTGCTTGAGAGGTACCTCTCTAATTGTTCGCCGGAGAGCCGAACCCAATTGCTGTTTACAACGCATGACGTTTTGTTAATGGGTCAGGAACTGCTGCGTCGGGATGAGATGTGGGTTACAGAAAGAAACGCAGAAGGAATCTCGAATCTCCTCTCATTCAGCGAGTATAAAGATGTACGTTACGACAAGGACATAAGAAAAAGCTATCTACAAGGCCGTCTGGGAGGAGTTCCACGAATAATTGGCGCGAGCGTTCCCCAATCCAAGCGCCAAAGCGAAAAAGAGTCTGCATAGGAATGTTATGCCACACAAGAGACGATCATTCAAACGCCCCCTGGGCGAACGACGCTATCGCAAAATGTTCGTCATCGCGACTGAGGGCGTTATGACAGAGCCGCAATATTTTGCTCTTCTTAATGATCTGCACACGGTAATCCATGTGACCTGTCTGAAAGACAAGAACAACAGCTCTCCTCCCCAAGTTTTGAAACGCATGACGATATACCTCAAAGAACAGGATCTGATTCAAACCGCGACAACCCTCCTTGCGAGGATTGGCCACACAACATCGGAACGACCGTGTACCGGTTGGTTCAGAATATCTTCAAAGTCAGCTAAGCCACAGCCGCCACCTTCTGCAAAAAGAATGCTCACTCTATAGCAGACACGATTAGGCTCAATGCGTAATCCGCTGAATTTGTCCATCTATTCCGACGAGGTTGTCCCCCCCCCGGAGCGAATCGACGCACGGGTTAAAGGAATTGTGATACAGGTGGCTTCGAGCATTGAGAAACAGTTCCGGGACGAAGGCTTCTCCCCGCTGGCTTAACCATTCTCGTATCGCGACCGCACTCTCTTTAGTAAATGGTAATGATCGTTCTCTGCTGCCCTTGCCGTGAACAAGGATGCTTGGGGCAGGATACAAAGCCACATTATTGAGCTGAAGACCAACAAGCTTATTTGACTTGCAAAGCTCATAGCGGATGTCATAAGTTCGCCGGACAAATCAATTGGCAGACGTTAGGCTCACCGGAAAGGAATGAAGGATGATCCGACAAACTAAAAACTTTCCGGCATACATCAAGGAAATCCGGAAGAATTAATGCAAAAGTACAAGGACATCGTCCGCCGGCTCGAAGAGGCGCAGAACGCATTGAAAAAAGAACTGATGCAGGCGCTCGGGGGCAAAGCAGGAGCGATGACAAAAAATTGATCCGAAACAGCACCGCGGAATTTCTGATCTTCACCGGCCAGGCTGGAGAAAAAAGCATTGAAGCCCGCTACGAAGACGGAACCGTCTGGCTGACGCAGAAGCTGATAGCAGAGCTTTTTGAAGTAAAGGTGCCGACCATCAATGAACATTTGAGAAAATACCGCATTATGCAGGACCGGCTATTCGAAAGCGACTTCGATAAGATCGTCAAACAGATAAAAACCGACACGAAGAAGGGGCGGAAAGAATGAGGGACCTGCTCGAACGCCACTTCGACACTGCCTTCGCCGCCCCCGGCGGCATCAAGAAGCTGCGCGAATTGATTCTGACTTTGGCCATGCAGGGCAAGACTTTTAATTAATTCGCGCCTGTCACCAATTAAATGGTTATCTGTCACGGTCACTGCAATGTATACCGTTATCAAACACTGCCAGCCTTTGGAGCAGGACTTTCTGATCCCTTCGCCACGATACGGGCGCCACAATCAGCATTCTGCTCTGGGCAAGTGTTGGATGGGATTCATCACGCATTATTGCAAGAAATGAGTTGATCTTGGTCAACTCCATTTCTTTTGAGATCAACGCAATCTCTTTTCCAAGGAAGAAAGCGCTCGTATCCTCGTATGTCAGGCCTAATTGAAAGACCTCGTCATCAAATTTTCTAGGATCATCTTCTGCGAGAAACTCTTCCAGAATATAGGCCAGATCTGCAAGGTCCCGCACTCGATCATCGGGTCGGTCCTGAAATGCAATCATTTTCAGGAGCGCTACGACTTGGACTCGAGCAACCCGCAAAACAAGATCGGCAGCGATTGGGATCTGCTCATTGTTTTCAAACGCATGCCGGAGTCCAAAGAGACTCATGCGATTTCCAGTCTTCGGCCATACAATTTCACCGGCTGCCAATTGTTCTGATCCTGCTGGAATGATATCGATACGCACGCCTCCAGGAGCAGTCCATCGCTGCTCTAACTTTGGATCGGAAGTCCACCCTGGGAGCTTTGCGAGGTCCGCTGCGCACTCTTCAAGAGATACCGATATCGTAAGATCCAAATCATAGGTTTGGCGCCAGCGCATATCCATGAAGCAGCTTAGCGCCGATGCACCGACGAGCACGATTTGCTCTTCGTTCCAGATCCGCTGCAATGCCTTTAAAGCCGATATTTGCTCGCGTGTAAACGCAACTGACATCATATGTTTATGTATCTTTCCCGGATCTCAAGAGCCGTTTCACGAGCGCGTGGATTGGTGTTGACCATCAGGTCTGCAAAAACGAGCAAGGGATGCACAGTATGAGGCTCAACCCCTTCGAAGGCCGTCTTATTGGGTGTGCGTTGTATGATTAGATGCCCATCAATAGCGGGGAGAGCTCGCAGCCTTCTCGGAAGATCATTCGCTGGATCGCATACATGCAGAACAGTATCTTCGCCATGATAGTGCTTTGTGATTCTCATCGCAGCTGATCCTCCGCCCCATGCCCAAACCAATGATTCACCCAGTTCATTCTCAACCCTTTCCTCCAATGCGGCAGGATCGGCATCCTGAGTACGAAACCTTCCCATGATCATCCGCGGGCGCAGTGTTTCATAGCCGAGCATCCAGCGCTCTAACAATGCTTTGGAATTCAATACGCTGCGCTGTCCTTGAACTGGGCTTACGATCCCCTCCTGTACCAATCGGGCAATTGTCTCCGCCGCAGTGGTCTTGCTAACTGCGGCCGCTTCCGCGAGCGTTCGTACCGGAGAGTTAAGAAGTTTGGGATGGGCCAGAATCGTGAACAAAACCCGGTACCCAGGAATGGCTATTCCCCTGCCGGCTGCAGGCGATTTAATCGGCGTCTGCCCTTCGATCAAGGCCATAAAATCGGCGTCAATCTGAAGTCGACAATTGCCGGCTTGATCGACATAGTTGATCCCGCGCTCTCCCAGATATCTGCCTATTTTGCGGGGAACACTGATGGCAAAAAGTATCAGGGGGTGATCGGCTTGCCCTGCTTGCGCTATCAAGCCGTCTGCGAGCGCGTATGTCAGATGCGTTTTTTTCAGCTCCACCAAGAATTCATGAGTTTCACGGGAAGTCTTGACATCCAGAATTGCATCCGGATGCTTAACGGTGCTCTGATTTGATGTTTGCGGATTCACCTCCCGAATTGACGCAACCTTAACGAAAGGCAGTTCCTGGAGATAACTTAAGTAGATGTCCCAATTCTCTTTCATGTCCGCTATAGTACGATGTCCTTTAGTAAAGGACAAGTATAAAATGAGGACACTATGAAGAATTTACTTATCTCAATGCTTCGCGCTAATATCGCAATTGCGCAATTGTTGAATTTGGACATCAATGGAATATGAGAATTCGTGTCTTGAGTGATTTGCACGTCGACTTCGGCTATGAAGTCAGTCGTCTTCAGCTTGTCGATGTCATCCCCAAAAAAAGTGGTACAGCGCACGTCGGGATGCCGCAGCGATAACTAGCAATACAAAGTCCTCTTCGAATTCGGCGCGGCGCAGTTTCTCGACAAGTTCCCGGGTTGTGCGCACGTGGCAGTACACTTTTCCGGAGATCACGATCTCCCGGCACTGCGCGTAAAGTAAGTGAGTCTTTCCGTTTCCGTAAGCGCCAGTGAGATACCAACCCCTAAGCTTTATGAACGCGCGTATGATCAGGATATTCATTTGAACTGCGCGTTGGCTGCTTAATACGGAAGAGAGCATGGCAACGCCTTGCTCTGTATATGCATAGGGCAGATAACGACGCCCTCCCCGATTTGAGATTGCAAAATGAAATCTCAAAATTTCTGGTAATTTAATTGGCGCCTGTCACCAATTAAATAATTAAATGATTCTATCTCAGTTGGTACAGCTTGTTACGGCTCCTAAATCAGCGCAGACCTTCCGGAATTCCATGGAATATGCGAAACAGCTGGCGTTCGGAAGCGATGGGCTGAGAAGTGCCGTGGCGTAGATCGTGATTTGAAGAGGGGCCTATGAAGATATGTAGTTATGTCATAAAAACCGATACTGGCCTTGCACCCAATCCATTTTGGGAATACTGCAGCTTAGCCCTTTGCACACCGAATCATCAGAATGCACGCTTATATCCTGGGGACTGGATTGTCGGCAACGCATCTGTGTCAGATGGGCAGAGACTTGTATATGCCATGTGTTTAGACGAGGTTTTAGACTTCGATTCCTATTTCCGGGATCCTAGATTCATGCAGAAGCGGCCGAAACCGCAGGGAGTTCTCAAAGAGCAGTCCGGAGATAATTTCTACTTTCGAGAAAAGGGTGTTTGGAAGAGATTGCCCTCACGATTCCACAACGACCAATCCTTCTTCTATAAAGATCTCGGCAAGGACCTTAGCGGCCGGCCGGTCTTTATTGGACAGCGCTACTATTATTTCGGAGACAAAAGGATCGCGTTTCCGGAGAAATTAAAGGGAGTTGTGCGGCGGAACCAAGGCATCCAATACACAGAAGGACTCTTAGCTGCGGAATTTATAAAATGGCTTGAAGCAAACCATCGGACGGGTTTGATTGGAAAGCCTCTAAACCAATCAGATCGCTCTCATGAGAGTGAACGTATGATTACAAAACTTGAAGAGTAGGCTGATCAGAGCACTATTGAATCAACGTGTTAAGGGGCTGGAATCCTGGTCGAAACCACAGGCCGTCGTCGTGATCCAAAGGTCGAATCCTGGCGAATACGAACAATCGTTGTAATTGGTGACAGGCACGAATTATTGTTTTTATAATTGCCCGACTTCTCTAAAACCCTATGACTTTGCCATCAGTGCAGTGCCCGAAGTGCTCGGCGCAAAACTTGCCGGATAGCCGGTTCTGCTCTTCGTGTGCGCAACCGCTGAGCACGCCTTCGCAGATGCCCACGGCAACAGGCACAGCGGCAGAATCTATCAAAACGCCGTCCGAAAGACCTCACGTCGCCAGGATAATTTCGTCCGACTCCATCCCCACCGGAGGGTTCACGCCCGGAACGATACTTGCCGACCGCTACCGCATCATCGGATTGCTGGGCCGCGGCGGGATGGGCGAAGTCTATCGAGCAGATGACCTAAAGCTGGGACAGCCCGTTGCATTGAAGTTTCTCCCGCCCAAGCTCGCCGATGATCCCGTGCGCCGCGAGCGTTTCTTTGCCGAGGTGAGGATCACGCGGCAGCTGTCCCATCCGAATATCTGCCGGGTTTATGACATCGCAGAGATCGACGGACGGCATTTTCTTTCGATGGAGTTCATCGACGGCGAGGATCTCGCGTCGCTGCTGAAGCGCATCGGACATCTGACAAACGAGAAGGCGCTGGACATCGCGCGACAGCTTACCGCGGGACTTGCGGCCGCGCACGAGCGAGGCGTGCTGCACCGTGACCTGAAACCGGCCAACATCATGCTCGACGGTCATGGGCGCGTCCGTATCACCGATTTCGGCCTGGCCATTGCAGCCGGGGACGAAACGCAGGCGGCTGAGATCGCCGGGACCCCTGCTTACATGGCGCCCGAGCAATTGGCGGGCAAGGGAGCGACGGTCCGTAGCGACATGTATTCGCTGGGTCTGGTCTTGTATGAGATCTATACGGGCAAGAAGGCTTTCACAGCCAACACCCTTGCCGAACTGCGACAGCAAAAGGAATCGCATACTCCTCGGGCAATATCGGAACTCCGGCAAGGAATGGATCCCGTTGTTGAGCGTCTCATCCGCCGCTGCATGGAACGCGATCCTAATGCGCGGCCCTCAACGGTGGCGCAATTGGCGCTTGCTCTGCCGGGCGGCGATCCCCTTGCCGCAGCTATTGCCGCGGGCGAGACACCTTCGCCCGAAATGGTTGCGGCATCCGGATCAAAGGAAGGGCTCCGTCCCGCCGTAGCATGGGGACTGCTCGCGGTTATAGTCGTGGGGACGCTGGGAATGATGGCGATGAATGATCGCATTATGTTGCACCGGCGCATACCCTTTAAAAAATCCCCTGATTATCTTGTCGAGCGTTCCCATGAAATCATTAAAAAAGCAGGATATTCAGCGAATTTCGCAGACAGCGCTTACGGTTTCGTTACGAACTCCGGTCTACTGCGCTACATTGAAAACTTGGATAAGACAGCTAATCGGTGGAAGAATCTTGATGCGAAGGCAATCCTTTTCTGGTATCGGCAGAGCCCTCGTCCCATCAAACCCGATATTCAAATAGGCGTTACTTACCACAACCCTCCGTTGCAGTTCTCGGGAGAGGTCCTGGTCACGCTGGACACCGAGGGGCGATTGGTTTTGTTGAGTGCGGTTCCGCCTCAGGAAGCGTCATCCACCAAGACTGCGTTCGCACCC
>CAYTYP010000030.1:0-42676 GCA_964441405.1 uncultured Acidobacteriota bacterium | reverse complement strand
CCCGATTGGACGGTTTTCTTCACCGAGGCCGGTCTCGATCCCTCCCAATGGGCGCCGCATAATACTCGATGGATCCCGCCATTCTATGCTGATACCATGGCTGCCTGGAAAGGCTCTCTTCCCAACGGCCCAAGCACTCCCGATAGGATCAAAGCGGCGGCATTTCAGGGGAAACCAGTCTGGTTTGAGATCATAGGCCCAGCTGGGCCGAAACGGATGGTACCGGCCCAGACGAGCACTAATGTTCGTATTATGGTGGCGATTATTGTGTCGCTATTGTTGGGAGTCATCGCGGGCGGACTTTTATTTGCCCTGAGGAACCTGCGGCTTGGCAGGGGAGATCGCCGCAACGCAACTCGCCTGGCATTTTTAGCTATAGGGCTGATAATGGTTTCTTTGATTCTCGGTGCGCATCACATTCCAACGATCGATGCGTTGAACCAGTTCATAATACTAGTAAGCTTATCCATTTTTGCTGGCTGTTTGTGCTGGGTTCTCTACATAGCAATCGAACCTTTCGTGCGCCGCCGGTGGCCGCAGGTTCTGATTTCCTGGACGCGTCTCTTGTCGGGAGACTGGCGGGATCCGCTTGTCGCTCGTGACACGCTCATCGGCTGCGCCTTTGGGATCCTGTTAGTTTGTGTAAGTTCTTTTGCGCGATATTTCGTTCTGCCGCTGCTTGGTTATATCGAACTGGCTAAGCCAAGCACGTTCGCATTCGATTCCGTTTTGGGCATCCGATATTTTATATCCAATTTCACAAATATGATCTTCGCTGAAATATTTGTTGGTCTTTCATTGATCTGCCTTCTTTTCATTCTGAGAATTATGCTGAGAAATCAAAAAGCAGCTTTCGCTGCCTTTATCGTAATTTTTGCCTTGATACCGGGACTTTCGGATATAGGGTACGTACCAATATCCCTAGTTGTTATTTCTTTGTCTCTCTTCGTGCTGATGCGATTTGGACTTGTTGTGCTTATATTTTTCACTTTTTTATACGATTTTTTTTCGATTGTTCCGACCACCCTCGATGCTTCCGCCTGGTACTCCGGTTATGGCTTTGCCGCTCTTGCGATATTGGCGGTAATTGTTCTTTATGCCTTCCGCACATCGCTTGGCGGCCGCCCCCTCCTCGCCTCCTCCCATTTCGACGACTGACCAATCCAAAGGATTCTGGATGAAGGAGGTCCGGGACGATGAGGCAGGTTTGCATATCAACTTCTGAATAATTAGTTTGCATGCAATGGCTAGTCTGCCATCTCCCGTCATTATTGACGAAATTCAATATGCTCCGAAGCTTTTGTCCACGATTAAGGTGTCCATCGACCAAAACCGAAATCGTTCAGGACGCTATATTCTGACCGGGTCTCAAGTATTTGCTCTTATGAAGGGGATTTCCGAAACACTCGCAGGACGGATTGGAATAATTACATTACTGCCGTTTTCCTTGGATGAATTGGGTTTTGATCGAAAATTCAATCCACAGACTCTTGCCCGGCATATAATCCGGGGGTTCTATCCAGAACTTTGGATTAAACGAGAGATTGATCTTGATGCGTGGCATGATTCTTACATCCGAACATATCTTGAACGCGACCTTCGAGATATGCAGGCGGTCAAGGATCTGATTGCATTCCAGCGGTTCCTGACTCTTGTCGCCACTCGGGCTGGTGGGATCCTGAACATATCGGATCTGGGAAGAGATGTGGGAATTTCGGTGACTGCAGCCGGGCAGTGGCTCTCGATCCTGGAAGCATTCCATATCATTTATCGCCTCCCCCGTATTACCGAAACCAGGGTACTGTAATAGCCAATTAGCAGTTCCTCCAAGGCTCGCTGCGGTCTGATTAAGCGCCTGACAGAGGTTTGACATCATCGAGCAGCCGAGACAACGCAACAGCTCGAACATTTTCCGAAATAGGAAAAGTCTGGTCGCCGGCATGAATTACATCAAGTCTTTGTAATCCAAGATCTTTTATTGATTGCCGCATTGAAGGGGTAATATGCGGAGAACTCGTGCGCTTGAATTCGAAGCCTAACCTTAATCGGCCTCTTACAACCAGAAGATCCAGTTCAGCACCGGCATGCGTAGCCCAGAAAAAACACTCCTCGCGGTCAGCACGCAACTGTCGAATAACCTGATCTATCAGGAATCCTTCCCAGGATGCGCCAGCCTTAGGATGCGCCTCCAGATCTGACATGCTGCGTATGTTTAATAACGAATGAAGCAATCCGCTGTCCGTAACATATACTTTAGGGGATTTCACCTGCCGCTTCGAGATGTTTTCATGCCATGGAAGCAACTGCCGGACAACAAGCGCCGAGGTAAGGCGATCCAGATAGCCTCTTATGGTAGTGTCCGCGACACCAAACGACCGGGCGAATTCCGATGAGTTCCATACCTGCCCGTGATAATGAGCCAGCATTGTCCAGAAACGGCGCATGGTTGTTGAATTGATGCTTATGCCCAATTGAGGCAAATCACGCTCCAGAAAAGTGCGGATGAAACCCTTGCGCCACTCGTTGCTCTCAGTTAGAGAGTGCGCCAGATAAGAGCGCGGAAGGCTGCCGCGAAACCACAGCTTTTCATAATTAGCCGCGCCAAGCTCCTTTAGTGTAAAACCACCGATTTCGTGATAAAAAATGCGGCCAGCCAGGGTTTCCGAGCTTTGACGCAAAAGATCCGGAGATGCGCTTCCCAGCACAAGAAATTTTGCCGGCAAGGATGGCCTGTCGGCCAGTACGCGCAGGACGGCAAACAGATTTGGCAGCCTCTGTATTTCATCAATTACTACCAGCCCACGCAACGATTTTAACGCCAGCATAGGATCCGCAATCCGGGCTTGATCCTCAGTACTTTCAAGATCGAAAAATGATGATTTCCCGCGCCATTCGGATGCTAACATGCGTGCAAGCGTCGTTTTGCCGACCTGTCGGGCGCCGATGATACCTACAACGCGATGCCGTCGTAGCAACCCGCGCAATCGCTCAATCTCTTCGAGTCTTGGAATCATGCAAAGGATTGTACCTTGAAATATCGGTGATAATAACAGAATTTTCAAGGTAAGACCAAAACATAGATTTTGTCTTCTTTAAGAAATGCAGGTTCTGGCCTACAGCAACAAAGGAACCGCCCTCCATCGAATGGAAATATGTCATTAGCTAGGATGCCACAAATTTAATTGGCGCCTGTCACCAATTAAACCAATTAAATGACCAATTAAATGCAGATATTGAAATGCGAATGAAGATAGATGGAATCGACCATCCGCTCATTCATCGGCTTGCTGAGAAACTCACTTCGCGAGCGCAGAGTTTGCGGAAATCGTTTAAGTAAGGGCCTGTTACCTGACCAACAGTTCTCGATTAGTCCGCACCCACTTTCCCCAAGTGATTTTCCCGAGGGGAAAACCACTTGGGGACAACCGCAACCCGCGCTGAAAGGGCGCGAAGCCAAGGTTTCTCAAAGGGGATCGGGATCCCGCTTTAAGTTTCAACCATTGTAGTTGATGCAAACGAGCTTGAGATCGGTAAACTCGGCCATGCCGGTGATGCCCCCTTCTTTGCCGATGCCGCTTTCCTTTATGCTGGTTCCCCAGAGCATTTCATTGGTCAGCATCTGGCAGTTGATGAAGACGGCTCCGACATGCAGGTCATTGATCAACTGCATGCCTTTTGCGATATTTCCAGTCCAGACATGCGCGCAAAGTCCGTACGGAGAATCGTTGGCAAGCGCGACGATATCGTCCTTATCCGTGTATTTCAGGATAACGGCGACCGGCCCGAATATTTCTTCTCTCGCAACGATCATATTGTGTGCAACATCGGCGAGGATCGTCGGCATCACGAAAAAGCCCTTGTTCAGCGCTTCCGGCTTGTCTGCCCTGAACACAAGCCTGGCGCCTTCCTCGACTCCCTTTTGGATATAGCCCTCGACATTTTTCTGATGCTCCTTGCTGACCATGGGCCCCATCGTGATCTTTTCATCGGCAGGGTTTCCGACAACGACGGTTTTGGCATAGGCGATATACTTCTCGATAAATGCGTCGTACGCCTTCTCATGAACGTAGTATCTGCCCGGTCCCGAGCAGTGCTGTCCGCTGTTGTTGAACTGTCTCCAGCCGAGCACCTTCAGCGAGGCGTCCAGATCGGCATCCTCCATGATGATAACGGGATTGTTTCCTCCTAGTTCCATCACGCATTTTTTACATGTCTGACTGGCGTCGGCTAAAATCCGCTTGCCGGTCTCGCTGCTGCCGGTAAATCCGATCATGTCCACATCCGGATGCGACGCCAGCGCCGAACCGACGCTACCACCCGGTCCGGTAATGATGTTAATGACCCCCGCGGGCATATCGACCTTCGAGAATATTTCCGCAAATTTCAGTCCGATCATCGAGTTGATGCTGGGCGGCTTGAGTACGCAGGTATTGCCGACCGCGATAGCGGGAGCCAGCTTGACCGCGGTCATGATGGTCGGAAGGTTCCAGGGGATGATGAAGGCAATAACGCCGGCCGGCTCCCTCTGCAGATAGGAGAGAGTCCCGTCCTTCACCGGAATATGCTCGCCCATCAGCGTCGGCGCGGTTCCTGCGCAGTATTCAAATTTATCCGCAGCTCCCATCGCCACACCGAACGCATCCTTATAAGGAGTCCCGTGCTCCAGACCTTCCATTTTTGCCAGTTCGTCGGCATGGGCCCGTATTGCCCCGGCGATCTTAACGAGTATTTTTGAGCGCTCCGCCTGCGTCTTCTTCGACCATACAGGGAAAGCCGCTCTGGCGGCTTTGACGGCCTTGTCCACATCCGCCGCATCCGCCCAGGGAACCAGTCCGATCTCTTCACCCGTGGACGGATTCAACGTGGCAAAGGTCTTGCCGGAATTGGCGTCGACCCACTGCCCGCCGATGTACATTTTGTGAGTCTTCATTAAAATTCCTCCTGAAAAGTAAATACTTCGTCAGCATCTATGAATGGACAGATTTTGTTATCCCTACATACTATTGTCTTACGCTCTCGATGATTGCGGCTTACTTTTGCCCGCAGCACTTTTTGTATTTCTTGCCACTGCCGCAATTGCAGGGGTCATTCCGGCCGATTTTCGGTTGGTCGCGGCGAAAGGGCTGATGCAACAAATGGCCATCGACAAAGGTCCAGGCGCCGGCTTCTTTGCGGAAGGTCGCGACCTCGTGGTGCTTAACATTCTCATCGTTTTGGGAATAAGTCGCGATAAACTCGACGCTTCCCTCGTCGTCATCTTCTTTTCCGCCGATTACATTCAGTATCTCAAGACCATGCCATTGGGATTGTTCGGCCCATTTGCGCGCGCTCTCGCGGTCGAATTCTTCCCTGGCGCCGGAATGGGTGGTTCGCTCGACAAAGTCGATGTTGGCCGTGGTGAAAGCGGAATACCGCGCGCGCATCAGAGCTTCGGCTGTTGGAGCGTTACCCACGCCGTTGAGAAAAGGTTCACAACACTCACCAAATGATTGATCACTTCCACAGGGACAATTGGTCATCTCGTCTGTTCCTATCTCTATCGTCATCGAAAAAAGTCGATTCAAACCGCTGTATATCGCCAATATCTTATCATGCAACTGATTCAAGTCTATAAAACAGACGCTATGTTTGTAAAAACCGCACCTGGTTAAACTGTCCCTCAGAAATATGGAGGTGGATGCACAGCCAAGGGGGAGCAAGGGACATTAGGTCCGGGCGCCGATTAGGATTCAATCAGGCGCAGCAGAGGAGGAGGCGCGCAGGTGATCTCGGTCCACTTGCTTGTAGCCGGGTGGGGAAAACCCAATACCATACTGTGCAAATGGTAGCCCAGGTCGCCCGGCAAGGCGCGGCTGTTCTCTGCCGGGACGCCTCCCGCAATGTAGAGCGGATCGCCGACGAGTGGATGCCCGGACGCGGCAAGATGGATTCGTATCTGGTGTGGCCTGCCCGTGGCAATCCGGATTTGAAGCAGAGAACAGCCTTCACGCCGCTCAAGGACATGAATATAGCTTTGCGCCGGCTTTCCTGTGGGGCATGCGGCATGAATAGTCTTCAGGATCCGGTGTGGAACCGGACCGATCGGGGTATTCACTTCAAATTCATCGTTAACAGGGCTCCCAGAAGCCAAAGCACGATAGACTTTCAGAATTTGGCCGCAACTCCATGCCTGAGAGATTTTTGAAGCAGCTTCCGGAGTCCTTGCGAAGAGAACGATCCCCGATGTTCCGCGGCCTAATCGGTGCAAGGGGCTGGCCCCGGGGAAATGGCGTCGGACGAGCGCTAGAAGAGTATTCTCCATGAACCTGCCACCGCCGGGCGCCGTGGGAAGCCCCTCGGGCTTGGCAACCCCCAACAGGCGCTCGTCCCGATACAGGATGGCGAAAGACATAGGCGCCTCGGGCTCCTCCCAAGGTGGCCGCATCCAACTCAGAATCCGGCCCGGCTGTAGAATCGCATCCTTCCTGGATGGAATTCCATCCAGGAGGATGCGGCCGGATTCGATGCGATCCAGCCATTCTTCCTGCGTGAATCCCGAATAACATCGGGTCAGGTAATCGATCATTCTCAGACCGGCGGCATCGGCCCCCAGACGCTTTCGATATTCGAAGCCATGGTTCAATACAGTCACGAGAATTCACCTGTGTGGAATGCCTGATCGCGGATTTTCACGGATTGACACAGAATTCATAGGAAACCGCGGCTATATTAATGCAGGGAAATCCCTTTCTTCGCAATCACCTTTTTCAGTCAAAGCGCTCCGGGAATACAAATCATCGTAATCAAGACTGTCCAGGCAAAGGCATCGTGATCCAAAAAAATGACCAATCACTATTAGGCCTGGAGGCCTGAACATAATCACCGTGTTTGCCATAGCGACCCCACGCGTCTTGTGATAAAAATTAGCTATGGACGCGCATGCCATCCCATTCCGAGATTTAGCCTACGTAATCATAGCAGCGATAACAGGCGGTTTTGTTGCATGGCGTCTGCGTCAGCCGCTAATCATTGGATACGTTTTGGCGGGAATAGTGATAAGCCCATTGACGCCTGGACCCTCTGTGAGCGACGTCCGCTCGCTTGAGTTATTTGCCGAAATCGGAGTTGTTCTCTTGATGTTCTCCGTCGGGCTGGAGTTCTCCCTGCGGGAACTTCTAAAAGCGAAGTGGGTTGCCTTCATCGGCGGCCCCCTAGGCATAGTTATCTCTATTCTGTTGGGGTTGGCAGCCGGATCGCTGCTGGGCTGGATGCCATCGCAGGGGATCGTACTGGGCGCTGTGATCAGCGTCGCCAGTACGATGGTTCTGACCCGCCTGTTAATTGATCAGGGGCAGCTGCGGACTACGGCAGGCCTTACCATGGTAGCCATCACACTGGTTGAAGATTTTGCCGTCGTCATTCTGATTGTCCTGATTCCCGGATTTGCAAACCTGGAAAAAGGCCGTCTTATTTCTCTTGCTCAAGATTTCGGTCTCGCAGCTTTGATTCTTGCGCCGGCTTTGTTTCTTGCATCGAAAATTGTTCCGCCTCTTCTGAAACGAGTCGCGCGAACCCAAAGCCGGGAGTTGTTTTTTCTTGTCGTACTCGCTATCTGCCTGGGCACTGCGGCGCTAACAAGCGCCATCGGTCTCTCTCTAGCCCTGGGAGCGTTTGCGGCCGGACTGATCATCAGCGAATCGGATTTCGCCCACGAAGCCATCGCTCAATTATTTCCTCTCCGGGATGCGTTTGTCGCCATCTTCTTTGTTAGTATGGGACTATTGGTCAATCCCCGTGACCTGTTTTCCAATGGGACCATCCTTGCCGTCATGATCGGGCTTATTATCTTCGGCAAATTCATAGTTTGGACGTTCGTTGTGCTTTTATTTCGATACCCGCTGTTGATCGCAATTTCAGTGGGGGTGGGACTTACTCAGATTGGAGAGTTTTCCTTTGTGATGGTGCAGGTCGCGCGGAACTCCGGAATTATCGGCAATGAGCTGTATAACGCCACCCTAGCTGCATCTCTCATCACCATACTTCTAAATTCAGCGCTGGTCCGCCATATACCGGCTGCTCTAACCCGGATTCGTCTTGCCAGGAAGATGTCTTCGTTCGTTCAGAAAACTGAAGAACTTGAGAGCATGCAGGATCACGTCGTGATCTGCGGATTCGGCCGGATTGGCAGTGCAATTGGCTTTGCCTTGGAGTCTTTTGGCGTCCGGCATCTGTCTATTGAAATCGATCCCGATATTTTCGAGATGCTTCAAACCCGCGGAACCTCATCCGTCTTCGGGAATTGCGCTCATAGCCATATCCTGGAACACGCCGGCATCCGCAGAGCTTCCTTGTTGATCGTCACCATCCCTGAACGGGATAATGCGATATTGGCAATTATAAACGCACGGAAGATGAATCCGGATCTGCCGATCATGGCCAGGTCTCACCGCCAGGAAGACTATCAGTTGCTGATGGCGGCTGGAGCAACCGAAGTGATCCAGCCCGAATTGGAAGCGTCGGCGACCTTCATCCGGCACGCGTGCGGCCACTATCTTATGTTGCCTGACTTGCAGATCAGGGAATATTTGAGAAACTTCCGCGATGCCATGGATTCAGCCAACCGAATAGCGGTAAGGCCGCTTCAGACAGCGCCTGAAATGCGGGAAGTCGCCGTATCCAACTTGTCGTATGCAGGCCGTTCACTTCGGGACATAAAGCTTCGCGAAACATTCGGTGTAATGATTATTTCGATCCGGCGGACTTCAGGGGAATCCTTAAGCAATCCTCCAGCCGACACGATGCTTCATCCGAACGATCGACTGCGTGTTTTGGGTCGCTCCGATGAAATCGATGCGTTCGCGAAGCAGTTTTCTTCAGAGACCTCGCCCTTGTCATAGACGCACCGATCATGATGCAGCACTGGAGGCAGGCTTCACAACTTTGGCGGGAAGGATACAAGAAATGAGCGCGGAACCAAGTCTTCTCATCATATTCGGCGGCACGGGAGACCTGTCGCAACGGAAGCTATTGCCCGCCATTGGACGCCTGGCGGCGGCCGGCGGCATTGCAGATAATTTTCATGTGCTCGGCGTAACCCGGAACGCCCGCCATGATGATGCGTCGTTTCGCAGGCTGGCGTTGGACAGTATGGCAGCTTCGGGACTCGATCCGGACCAGGTCTCAGATTTCTGCAACACCCGTCTCCATTATCAGACCCTCGGCCATGGCGCCGCTGCAGACTTCACGGAACTCGGCGCCCGGATCGAAAGCCTCGAACGGCAGTACAGCCTTCCGGCGCGCCGCACTTTTTACCTGGCAATTCCCACAATTTCTCTCGGGGACACGCTGCTCGGGCTGGGCCGAGCAGGTCTGAACCATAGCAAGGGCTGGACTCGAATCGTAGTCGAAAAACCGTTTGGCCATGACTTGTCCTCCGCCGGAGAACTGGTCGGGCTTATCCACAGGTATTTTGAAGAAGAACAGGTTTACCGGATCGACCACTATTTAGGGAAAGAGACCGTGCAGAACTTGATGGTCTTCCGCTTCGTCAATCCCATTTTCGAGTCGCTTTGGAATCGCGACAGGATCGATTCCGTACAGATCAGCGTCTATGAGCAACTCGGAGTCGGGACGAGAGCGGGCTACTTCGACCAGTCGGGCGCCCTGCGGGATATGGTTCAGAATCATCTGACGCAACTGTTGACTTTGATTGCAATGGAAGCGCCGCCGGTGATCAGCGCCGATTCAGTGCGTTACGAAAAAATCAAGGTGCTGCAATCCATGGCGCCGATTCTTCCCAGCGATGTCATTCTTGGACAATATTCCCAAGGAACGATCCTGGGCCAGCTTGCGCCCGGCTACCAGGATGAAAATGGCGTTGCGGCGAATTCGAAAACAGAGACATTTGCAGCGCTCAAGGTCGAAATCATGAACTGGCGCTGGCAAGGGGTGCCCTTCTACTTACGCACGGGCAAGCGAATGTCCCGCCGGATGACGCGTATCGGGATACGGTTTAAAAATGCTCCCGTATGCATGTTCGAGGTGGATGGCGCCTGCGTCGTGAGGCCCAACACCCTGCTTCTGACTCTTCAGCCTGACGAAGGATTCTCGTTGCATATCGGCGTGAAAAAACCGGGATCGGCTTCGAATGTCAAGCAAATCCCTTTGGCTTTCCAGTACGGGGACATTTTCGCCGCTATGCCGGAGGCCTACCAAACGCTCGTGCTCGATGTGTTGAAAGGAGATCAGACGCTATTTGTCCACTCGGACGAGGTATTGGAATCCTGGAAACTTTATGATCCGCTGCTCCACCGGGAGAATAGGATCCACCCATACGCGGCAGGGACGTCTGGTCCCGCTGAGGCTGCGCGTCTGGCTATATCCGAGCGTGAGCTCTTCGAGACTTATTAATAGTATGGATATACTATCGTTCCCGCAGGAAAGCGCGACAATCGAAGCTCTTGCAAACCACCTGGTCGGCGATGTCCGGAGAGCCCTCAGCCGGCAAGGTTTTTACCGTTGGGCTTTGGCAGGCGGCAGTACGCCCAGGCGTTTGTACCAATATCTCGCTCAGCCGGCCATTGCCGGATTGCTTGATTGGAGCCGCATACAACTGTTCTGGAGCGATGAACGTTGCGTTCCGGCCGACAATCCGCAGAGCAACTATTGCATGACAAGGGAATCCCTCCTCGATCATATTCCCATCCCGGGAGGCAACGTTTTTCCCATGGATGGCGCACTTGATTCCGAACGCGCTGCAACAGCGTACGCCGCAGTTCTAGGGGAAGAACCGTTGGATTTGATACTTTTGGGTATGGGCGATGACGGCCATACCGCTTCGCTCTTTTCAACCACGCCCCGGATGCGCGAAGAATCCAGGCCGGCAATAGCAACCAGGAGCCCTCTGCCGCCAGTCAACAGGATTTCGCTGTCGCTTCGGACAATAAACGCCGCTCACCAGGCGATCTTCCTCGTCCTCGGAAAAAACAAGGCCGACCGGCTGGCGCAGGTAATGGATCAACGCGGGCGACAGGATACAACGCTACCCGCTGCAATGGTGAATCCCCAGAGTGGCGCGTTGCATTGGTTCGTGGACTATGCTGCGGCCGCCCGATTGAAAGCGCCGCAGATCGACGCCGTTCAATGAATCACCTGGGAAAAGTAATAGCAGAAAACCATGGCATCCAAAGCCGCCGCCGCTTTCTGTTTCCAGGATAATTTTACGCTCGAGGGCGCAGTGTGGGTCAGGAATGGGCTTATGAGGAGATGAGAATTGGACAGACGTTGATGCAACTGCACGCTTTCGGTGGCTGGAATCAGATCGTCATAAGCGCCATGAATTAAAAAAACCGGGCAATGCAATTCACGGAGCGCGGGTTCCGGATCCAGTTGCCGATACAAACGCGCCTCCAGGCGCTTTTGAATAGCCCGACTGAGCTCCGCATCCAGGCTTTTCCTTGCAACGGCCAGCTGATACCAACGCCCGCCTTCCGATGTCAATGCTTGCGGCGGTTGCGGAATATCTTTCTCCAGCAGCAGATTCGTAAGCATGTTTTTCATGAAAATACGATCCTGATCGGGAAGCATATCGAGCGCAGCAACCATGGTCACCCACCGCGCGTAGTAACCGGCCCGGGCGCGGAGTTTGGAAGAATCATTTTCCATATCATTCGGGTCAGCGGAAAACCACCGTTCCGTGCAACGTTTTAAATCGTGATAGGCCCCGATGCTCACAACGAATGCGACTCTGTCCCGAATGCCGGGATCGGCGGCGGCGATCAACGCAAGGGCGCCCGAATAGGAGACGCCGGCAAATCCCACCTTTCGCGGTTCCGGCGCGCCATATATCGTTTCTGCTTCAGGAAACCAACGTAAAAATTGATTAATCGGCTCCGCTGAAATTTGCAGATTCCGGAATTCCTCAATATCCGGAGTAATGACCAACAAACCTTGATCCGCAAGAAAACTCGATAAGGATATCAGCTTGGGATGATAGCATCCGAGTTCGCTGATGCCCGGGGCTATGATCAATGCTTTGGTCGGAACTGTTTTGGTTGAACGGTAGACCAGGGCCCGATATTCCCGCCCGCCAATATTCCGGCTGATTTTTTCCGATTTTACATCCGGGTATTGGCCCTGGGTCCCCGAAGCCATTTTCTGAAACGTCGCGGCAATCCGGATGGAATAGATCAGGTGATTCAATGGATTCCAAAGCAGAATCAATACGACAAGCAGCCCGGCGGCAATTCCCAATTTTCGCATACTGGAGGCAACAATCATTAATAGGTCTCAAAGTGAAAAAGTATTATAGCGCGTCCTTCTTTTTATTTATGGATCGAAATAATTGCAATCCACTCATTATTCCGGTTGTATTCTTCCACAATCCGGCCGCCAAGCAATTCTGCTGCGCGCTGAGGGGTCACATCTTTATGATAATCAAAAAAACGTTCGTGCAATGCCTTGCCGAACAGAAGCGAAGAAAAAAGCGGATGGGGCGGCTCCCATTTGGTGGAAAACAGCAGGACAATATCGAATTGATCCACAGCCTGAGCTGCGCGGGAAATTTCCGGTTCCGAGAAATTTTCCAGGCGCATCGTTACTTGCGCCGGTTGCTTCGTATATCCCAAATGCGGCAAGGTTAGTTCACCGGAAGCCGGCCATGCCGTGAGCACTCGAGCTTGTGGATGCCGAGCGGCAATCACGTCCGCCGCTCGTTTATGCAGCAATACGAAATCTCGATAGAGCAGCGTATCTTCCGGAGCCACTCGATAGGGAGGCGGGGTGATCAGGGCGAAAAGAAATGCGGCGCAGGCAACGACAATCCACCATTTCCATAAGCGAATCCGCCGCTGCAATGTGGCGACGCAGATGAGAATCACCAACGGGTAAATCGGAACAAAATAGCGCGCCAACATGGCGCCTCCGGCTATCGAGAGCAGCGCTAAATGCGCGAATATTACAACCGCTAAGACCCTCTGCACATTTGCTGCAATGCGCGGGCGCTTTGATCCGTCCCTCTCCAGGAGCGCAGGACGCGTCATGGCATACGCCGCGCCAAGGGTAAGAACGAACATATTGAGATAGCCTAGAAGTTGACAGAGTCGAATCAGAAACGCCATCAGGACACGCAAAGGCGTCAGCGTCGCTCCAAGATTGTAGCGCAGGTAATCCGGATTCCCAAGCAGATAGCCGGTTTCGTGCCGGTGGTACGCCAACCAGAGCGCTATCGGAATCGCGCAAAGAATAAGGCTTGCCGTCTGTCGCAAAGCAACGCGCTTGCCGGCGAACTTGCCCGGCAAAAACCGAGAAAGCAGTTCCCAACCCAAAAGGGCGAGCGGCGTGACAAGCGCAGTTTCTTTCGCGACAGGCGCAAGCGCGAAAAAAAACAGAGCCCAACCCCATTTCCCCTCTATATAGCTGACGAGGCCCCATAGAGTGAGCGCTGCGGCCATTACGTCCAGCTGAGCTAAAGAGCTCTGAACGAAGAAAACAGGATACAGTGCGGTACAGACAACAGTAGCGAGAGCCGCAGAACTGTTGGCGACTGTGCGGGCAAGCCTCCAAACGCCTGTCAAGGCGAACGCGGACGCCGACAGCATGGCTATTCTGGTCACTAAAGGAGTGAATGCCGCACACTTCCACCAGAGCGCCAGCCAAGCCATTACGAGCGGTGGATGAGCGTTCGACAAGGTGCTGTGTGGGATGAGAGAGCCGGCGCTCAGATCGAGAGCTGCAGGGATGAAATACCCGGCTTCGTCCCAAAAATACGGCAATCGAAGGAGGGGGATATGGGAAATAAGCGAACCCGCAAAAATAACAGCGAAGACCGACAGCGAGTCACGGAACCGCACGGAGCTCCTGCTTGAATCCATGTTAAAAACCTCCGTGTAATCCGTGGCTTTTTTATGCTTTAGCTATTGTCTTAAGGGCGCCGACCTGTGAAAAGAGCGCTCTAGTGTCGGCGACATCCCAATGCTCGCAAAGCTTTCCGTCACGAATCCGGAACATATCGACAGCGTCAAATTTTATTTTGTTGCCTGTCGGCGGATAGTTTAGAAAACCTGCGCCGACATGAGTTCCGGTAATCGTATTGTAAACAAAGACTAAATCGTTTTCTGCAACCATTTGATTGATGGTTGCGCAGAAGTCCGGGATTGCGGCGAAAAAACCTTTGTGAAAATCAATAAATCCTTTTTTCCCCTGACGCGTATCGGGATTA
Organism: uncultured Acidobacteriota bacterium; assembly: GCA_964441405.1. Lineage (GTDB taxonomy): Bacteria > Acidobacteriota > UBA6911 > UBA6911 > UBA6911 > UBA6911. The sequence continues at coordinate 28,479 of CAYTYP010000030.1, read as the reverse complement.
TGTTGCACATAGTCCTCGTGCATAAACCGATCCACTACCGTCAGGTCGCGCCTGCGAAAAACTTCTTCATAGAAATTCCTGACAATTTCTTTATTATTCGCAACATTCATTTCGATTGCCCCTTCCATGTATCGAATTCTCCAGTTAAGCCCCTGCGCTGCGCCGCTACTGCTTCAAAAATCATAGGCTGACCGGCTATATTCCCGACAGCGGGCGTGAAAGTCAATACGCCATCGATTAAGTCCCGGCGCAGAACTCAGATAAATGGCAAATGATCATGGGAAATGCAAAAAGTGCATGTTAATATTTCAACATGAATTTAACCGCAACAGGAGGGTGTGATGTCTGAATTCGAAAAACATCTTTATATGATTCTTTTTCCCAATGAAGCGCTGGTGGCCTCTCAACTCACACCCGAGGAATTTGGGAAACACTACTCTATCGGCAGTCCTCGGCATTTTTCAGGCAAAGTCATTTTTGCCGAAGTGGATATCCATTACCGTAACGAATATCTTCGAATTGACGAGTATCTGGATAGGACAGAATCAGGAATTCCGGGACGGCCCAAACGAACCAAATTTGTTAAGTCCTATCGCGTGCTCGAGCATATCGACTTTTCTGCCCTGCAAAAACTATATTTAGTCACGACGGATGGCGGAGTTCTCGGATTGGAAAAAAACGAGCCGGCGCATTATGGAGAAAAAAGCCAGGTCCGGTTGTATCAGGAGATCTGCCCTCTTCAACTTCTCGTGGCTTCTAATTTTCCTCCCCATGAATTCGGGAGTTATATCACTTCCGTAACATTGTCCAAGGGAGCGCCAAAGATCTTTTTCACCCAGTATGATATCGACGTCAAGTCGGTGGTGGAAGACAACGATGTTCATGCTTACAACATGGGACCGCTGCCCAATGTCAATCCCACTAATCTGCCCACAGCATTAAAAGAAATTCAAGAAGATCCAAACAAGAAAACCAAGACGGTCAGTCTCAATCCTAATCTGGATTTTATAAGCTATAAACTGATCAAGCATGGATTTTGGTTTTCTGCCGGACCGAACACTGTTTTCTATAGGATGCCTGGGATTGACGAACTTCACGACAAACATTATTCCTGGTGGCGAAAACTCTAGCCTGTCGGAGAATCCAGGTTTATTCACAGACGTTTGTTTATCCTAGAGCAAAGATTTCTTTCAGCTTGCCGGCGTAATCGCGGCTTTCGGAGTCTTCTGTAACAAGCTCGATCTGGGCGGCGGTCTTGACGCCCAGCCCCAATTCTACGGCGCGCGCAACTTGTTCCTGTTCAAAAATTTTCTTGGACATGATTTCATTATTGGAGCCGTGATGTTTTAAAACCGCCAATCCTACGGCATCGATGGCGATGCGATCGGTTCCGGCGACTATAACGCCTGCCGCAACCCGCTTTCCGGACATCGGTCCGCCGTCTACAAATATTTCCATCCCATCCATTACAATCAGCTGCGGCCTGAAAGCCTGATGAATCTCGGCAATCATGCGCCGGATATCAGGGCTCTGATGCATTTCCGACATCCTTATGCTCTTATGGATCACGCCAACCGCAAGTTTGAGCGCCATGCTGTGGACTCCGCCGTATTGGTGCGTTTTCAAGCAACATGTCCACAGGAGAAATTCTGCATCGATAACGGGTTTGGCCACGCTGAAGCCATTCTTCCAATGGGACCCGGGCGGATTGAATTGAATCCAACCCTCGGGAGGCAGATCATCGAAATTGACGACTTCAAATCCAATTTCTTTCGCCAGGGCTGGTATTCCCTTCTGTTCCATAACAGATTTTGTACTTCCCGGTCCGCAACTGTCCCCGATCGAAAGACGCGCCGCGCCGCGGCTTTTCATTTCCTGCACAAGCTGCCGTAAAGTGTCGTTGTGGGTGGATCCAGGGGCGGGGTCCGCTGTATTAAAATTGGGTTTGATCAGAACGTTTTTTCCCTTAGCCGAAGGGAATGAAATTAATTTCAGAGCGGCTTGAATGCCTTTGGCTCGATCCTCCGCCCGAACCAGCGCCACTTTAGCCGTGGGTTCCGCTACAATGGCGGCTTGAGATAAATTGCCCAGGATTGACAAACCTGCGGCGCCAACTGCGGCTTCTTTCAAGAACTCGCGACGTTTCATAATGCTTCTCCTTAGCCGCTATTCTAGCACAGTGGTTGTAACCGGTCCTACCCGGGAGCGATCTCATCCCCTTTCAGCCCCCCTGCTATATGGAGCTTTCTAAATCATGCGCCCCTGCGCCAAAAACCAAGCAACTGATGAAACCTGTATCTCCGGCAAACGTAATCTGTTATTGTGGCTTGGAAATCACAGCCGCGCATGATCTGCTTGCAATAGCCCACGCGGATTTGAGAACGGGAAAGCTACAGGCATGCTCCTGGAGGGAGCGGATTGCCAATCCGGCGCGACCTATCGTTCGAAGCAGCGGGAAAAGGAATTAAAAAACAAACCTGGGCCGGCAAGTTGATTGATAGCCGCCAGTCCTTTTAGGTGAACTTTTATGGTTTTTACCAGGCAACGCCCCTTCAATAACAGCAGCCGACATCCCGAGCATCCAAGACATTCTGATCATCCAAGACATTCTGATCATCCAAGACATTCTGATCACACAAGACGTCCCGAGCATCCAAGACATTCTGATCACACAAGACATCCCGATCACACAAGGCGACATCAGGATATCAATGATCTCGTTCACCCGGAACATACCGGATCCGAGTCCGAATATCTAAAATCACTGATTGATTCGAACGCAAAGGTAACGGTAGTCCTGACCAACGGCGAACGGCTGCAAGGCTCCATCCGCTATTACGACCGCTATTGTTTCAGTATTGGGCTTTCGACTAAAGGATCCAAGATATTCTTAAGGAAGGCAAGCGTCGCATATATAGCTGAAGAACAGGAGCCAGGAGCCGGGAGCCAGGAGCCAGAATAGTTCCCTTCAATAAATCATCACCTGTCCGTTTAGTCCTTTTTCATTCCCACATGTTTTCCGTAATCGTAGCCGGCTTTTATAAAATCGTTTTTAATAAATTAAAACATAATAGGATGTTGTTCTCCCGGCTCCCGGCTCCTATTTTTTCAGATTTCTTTCCAAGAACTGGTAAATCATTGTGTGGAGCTGAACATTTTCCGCCACGCCGGAAATCCCATGCGTCTTGCCGGGATACATCATAAGTTCGAACTGCTTTTTGGATTCGATCAATGCGCGGATAAGTTGATATGTGTTTTGTGGATGGACGTTGTCATCCTGAGCGCCGTGAATAATTAAAATCCTTCCCTGGCAGTTCGAAGCTGCAGAAACGATTGATGCGCGGTCATAAGCCTCGCTATCCTGCGCGGGCAATCCCATGTATCGTTCGGTGTAAATGGAATCATACAGACGCCAGTCGGTCACCGGGGCTCCGGCGATCCCGAATTTGAAAAGGTCGGTGTGAGTTAAATGATAGGCAGCCAGGAACCCACCTCCACTCCAACCCCAAACAGCCAGTTTGTCGCCGTCCACATAAGGAAGTGATTTCAGATATTGCACCGCTGACTCGTGGTCTCGTGCGGCGGTTGGACCCAGGCTGCGATAGGCGGCTGTTGAATAGATATGGCCGGGCGTTGCGGAAGTGCGATCGTCAATTTGTACAACCAGAAAACGTTGTTGAACTAAAAATTGGTGAAAAAGCCCCCGAGTTCCAGGCCAGGCATCCTTTATTGTAGGATGGTCCGGCATTCCATATATATAGACCAATACCGGGAGCTTTTCACCTGGGCGAATATCCGGGGGACGATACATTAAAATCCTGATCGTCGCCCCATCAGGAGTTTTCAATGCCTTTATTTCCGGAACAGATAATCCGAATTCTTCCAAGCTGCGCTCTCGAAACAAGCCGAACTTTTTCTCCGACTCTATGTCTAATATATTAATTTCCGGAGTCCGGGTCAGAGAAGAAAACGAATCCACAAAAGCAGTGGCGGAGTTGTTCATATGGATTTCGTGACTGCCTGGTTCATCGGTCACTTGTTCCGCGCCCGATCCATCCAGTTTGATGCGAAAAAGATGGCGTCCATGAGTTTCTGCTTCATTAGAGGCATAGTAGATCCAACCTTTTTTCTCATCCACGCCCGAGATTTCGAACACAACCCATTTACCCGACGTAAGTTGTTTCCGCAGCTCTCCATCCCTGCTGTATAGATAAATATGGCGAAATCCGGTGCGAGAGGAAGTCCAGAGAAACTCTCGTCCGCCGGAAAGAAATACCAAGTCATTTGTTATATCCACCCAGCATCGATCCTGTTCTTTCAAGATGATATGCGATCTGCCGTTTACCGGATTCATTTCAACAAGTTCGAGTTCATTTTGGCGTCGATTCAGCAATTGAATGACAGCGCTCTGGCGATCAGCCCAGGTAAAGCGTGGTATGTACTCTGCCATGCGGTCCAACCAGACCGTTTTACCATTAGTGACATTGACAAACCCGACTCGTGCTGACGGATTGGCGTCTCCCGGTTTAGGATAGCGCTGCCAATCGACAGTCGCATTCGGCGAGAGATCATCGACGATGGGATAAGTGGGGACCGACTTTTCATTCAACTCAAGAAAAGCGATAGAGTGACTGTCCGGAGACCAGCAATAACCGGTTTGCAGATCAAACTCCTCCTGATACACCCAATCCAGATCGCCATGCAACAGGAGTTCGGATCCGCCGGATGTCAGCTGTTTTTCCTCGCCTCCGGCGGCCGGAATCATCCAAATATCATGTTTATAGATAAAAGAGATCCATTCCCCGTCAGGTGAGAACTTAGGATCCCGAATATCGGATTTCGATGACGCCTGCAGCTTTGATTTATGAGTAGCAATATCATAGAGATGCAACTGTCCGCCACTGATCATAAGCATTTTTTTACTATCGGGCGACCACAAAAATGAAGGAATGTCATAACGAGCCCGGCGCGCACGCTCTCGCTCGCTGATTGTCGCCTGGCCAGCCGAGGGCGCCATTTCCCGAACCTGGTCGGGAGAGGCTATTCTCGTCTTTTCTCCTGTCACAGAATCGATCAGCCAGAGAGACCGGTCGCGATCTTCCCCCGATGAAAAAAAGGCAAGCCGACGCCCGTCCGGAGCCCAGCGCAATTCGGATGGAGCGGATTCATTCAAGTCCCCGTTAAAAATCTGTTCAAGCGTCAGCGATTCTTTATTCTGAGCTGAGCTGAAGACGGAAAAGAAAATAAGCCAAGAGCTTACGAGCATTAATTTTGTTTTTAGCATGCCGTTTCTATTATAGCCTTTCAAAAATCAGCCGTTGACTGCCGATAATAAGAGACTTTTGTTTAAATACATTCAGGCCTTTTACTCATTATCATGGGTTTTAAAGAGAAAAGGAATTCGAATTCCAAAATAAAACTACTAAGGATTGCGTTTTCGAACCGTTTTGGAATATTTGACTAATGACGTTTCTCGAAAGGCCGATATCAGAAAGGAACATAAACAAATTGAAGTTATATGGAGGTTTTGGGAACAAGTGTATAAAGGCTGGCATAAACCGTTGAAAATGGTCTTGGTAGGTTGTGGGAAAATTGCTCATTCCTATGCCACAGTCATTGACAGCCGGCACGATATGACGCTTGCCGCCGTAATTGATGTGAAACATGAGGCGGCTCGAGCGTTTGGCACATCCTTCCGCTGTAATTACTACATATCGCTGGAAGAGTATCTCGGCAGCGACGATCTGGCCGAGTGCGCGGTGATATGCACTCCGCCTTCAGACCGGGCGGAAACGGCGTGTACACTGATGCAGAAAGGGATCAGCGTTCTCTGTGAAACTCCTTTCGCTCTTGATTCCGCCTCAGCTTTAAAAATGCTCGAGGTATCCCATGCGTTCAACACTCCTCTGATGATGGGATCCAAATTTCGATATATCTCAGATCTTATTCACGCCAAAGGTTTGATTCAAGCCGGTATAATTGGGCAAGTGCTGGTTTTTGAGATTGATTTCAGGGATGCAGTAGACATGCGCGATCGGTGGAATATACGACCGGAAATCAGTGGCGGAGGCGTTCTCATTGACACCGGCAGCCACGCTATCGATATTGTACGCTATCTTATAGATCCAATCATGCGCGTGCGGGCGGAAGAAGCCTCTCGAGTGCAATCTCAAGCCGTTGAGGATACAGTACGGGTCGATATATGTACAACCTCAGGAGTCATCGGCACCATAAACCTCAGCTGGACGATAAAAAATGCCGCCGATGATTATATCCGCATCTATGGAACGCAAGGAACGCTATGCATCGGCTGGGAAAAATCAATGTATCGTCCCAGCGGCGCTGTAGATTGGATTAAATTTGGAGAAGGATATAGCACTCTGAAAGCAATCACCCGACAACTGATAAACCTGGTTGAAGTAGTTGCGCATGATGGAACTCCGGAGACGACCGCCGAGGATGGTTACGAAGCGGTGCGAGTTATCGAAGCTGCCTATCAATCGCTTCCTACCGGGAAATGGCTCAATCTCACGTCGAATTCTACCGCAGCAAACGCCAACGAGCGTAAATTCTCCCTATTGCGTCAAATCACCTAATCATTTGAAATGTAAAAGCTCTGTAAAAGGCCCTGCATCCGGTTGAAACTCCTCCTTGCAAATTTTAAAATAATTTCGGTTTATAGTTATTGAATAATGGAGTCGGCGGCAGTCTTAAGCAGCAGCAATCAGGAAGTGATCGGTTCACACCGTTTGTTGCAAACTTGCCATTGGAAAAGATCATGATTATGCAATCAACAGAAACTATATCTAAACGAAATAAAATCCGAATCGTCCTTATCAAGCCTTCCAAATACGATGACCACGGATATGTCATTCGCTACTTTCGTGGCATACTCCCCAGCAATACCCTTGCCTGCCTTGCCGGCCTTACTCAAGATGTAGCTAAGCGTGAGTTGCTGGGACAAGGAATTGATCTTCAAGTGGAGCTTTTAGACGATACGGTTCAGAAAATACCGACCAAGCGCATAATCAAATCAAACCGGCAGCCTGATCAACGAACGATCGTCGCCCTTGCAGGAGTTCAATCCAATCAATTCCCTCGAGCCGCGGACCTTGCTCGCAAATTTCGAGCGGGAGGCCTGCAGGTTTTAATTGGCGGATTTCATGTCAGTGGCATGCTCGCATTATTGCCCGATATTTCTCCGGAAATTCAAGAACTGATCGACCTGGGCGTTACAGTTGTGAAGGGCGAGGTCGAAGAAACTTGGGGAGATATTCTGCGGGATGCGCATGAGGACAAACTGAAACCTATTTATGATTTTTTGGGGGACAAACCGGACATTTATTCCCAGCCTATTCCCACAATCAATCCGGAATACCTCAAGCATTTTGTCAGCTCGAACTTTGGCACAATCGATTGCAGCCGCGGATGTCCTTACAACTGCAGTTTCTGCTCGATTATCAATGTTCAGGGCAGGACGATGCGCGTCCGTTCACCCGAGTTGCTGGCGGAAAGCTTGCGCGAAAATTATCGCCTGCACCATATTTACTATTATTTCTTCACGGATGACAACTTCGCCCGCAACAGTAAATGGCGCGAAGTATTCGAAATTCTCATCCAGCTGAGGGAAAAGGAACACATTCCGATTAAATTCATGATTCAGGCGGACACCCAATCGCACAAAATACCTGATTTCATAGATATGGCGGCGCGCGCCGGTTGCACGCAAGTTTTCATCGGGATGGAAAGCATTAATCCCGATAATCTGAAAGCTGTGGGCAAGACCCAGAATAAAGTCAGCGATTATGTAGATCTTATTATGGCATGGCATAGAGTGATAATTGCAACTCACGCAGCTTATATTTTCGGCTTCCCTTTCGACACTCCGGAATCAATCCAGGAAGATATACGCAGAATTCAATACGAGCTCGGAGTCGATCAGGCATCCTTCTTTATTCTGGCGCCGGTGCCGGGATCACGAGACCATATGCACATGGTTCAAGACGGAAAATATAAGCTCCCGGATCTGAACAACCTTGACTCCTTTCATGAAACCATTCCGCACCCTAATTTTGCTCCCGGCGAGCTGGCTGCCTCTTATCGGAAAGCTTGGAAGGACTTTTACTCTTTCAACTATATGAGGGAAGTGCTCTACCGGGCAAATCCGAAGAATTACTGGAACATCTTCATGAATTTCATATGGTACAAAAACGCCACTTCTATTGAGGGCGAACATCCGATGATCGCCGGGTTCTTCCGATTAAAGGACCGTACAGACCGCAGGCCAGGATTTACGGTTGAATCGCGGATACAGCATTTCTCACGACGTTTTCATGAATTACGCCGCCTCATCAAATCTTGGTTTTTATTGGCGCTGGAGATGGAAGAGCTTTGGCTGCAAACGCGCAAACGCAGCGAAGCGGAACTCCGGCTGCTCGCTGAAATCAAAAATATGCAGAAAGAGATGAATCGAAATCTCCATTCGGCCGAACTGCAACTCGCTCATATTCGAGCGAAAATCAGTTTTCCCGAATTGCGCGTTCCTTCCAGACTGGCGCTCGCTTTTCGCCATCTGAACTTCCAAATGGCTAAACGCATCACTTATTCGCGCCGCGATCTTAAGTTTTTCTGGAAGCGGGATTTTCGCGAGAAAATGCTTCTAATCCGCCCCGACCGCGTCGTTGTAAATCTATTGAAAGATATTCAGCTATTTCTGATGTTTGTGCGCGACCTGGCCGGCACCCATTCATAATTGCCGGCTACGACAGACTAGCCCCGTCGCCGGCTATGCTGGATTGAATAACCGGTAAAAGAAAACGAGTGACAACCGAGCTAAAAGGGCACCTCGTTCGCCACTCGTTTATATATTATTTACTTGTTACTTGGATATCGATCGCTCGGCCGAAAGAGCTTTATCTTTGGGGATGCTGAGATAGCCTCCAACTTTGTCCTTCTGGACCCAGTTAACCACAATTTCATAGCGAATCCGATGCTGTCCTACAAGGAACTGGATAGGTTCATTGATTAACCTGTCCTTTTTTTCAAGCTGGCTGTCATCCACAATAACTTTCAGACTGAATTTTCCCTTTTTTTGATCTGTTTTTGTAAGGATAAGACGAATATCCTCGACCTTGGTCATTTGTCCTTTTTTCGGAAGAGTAAATTCAAAATACTCCCTCTCTCCCTTAAGCCTCAGCTGTGAAAGCTCTGTCGAGTTCTTTGCAACGGCGGCGCTGAGCGAATCGCGTACGTCAACCAGCTGTCGCTGCGTCCCTTCCAGATCACGACGGGTGTTTTCAAGGTCTGTTTTAACGGCTACGACTTGCGTCTTTACTCCGCCGACTTCGGTGTTTACCTGGCTTATTTTGTTTTCAGCCTCAGATTTGGCCGCCTGAACTTGGGCTTCCACCTGGGAGGAATCAGCTTTGGTCGACAAGACTTGAGATAATTCCTGTTTCGTTTTCTGTCCTTCAGCCTGGATTTGCGCTGCAGTCTTTTTAAAGGCAGCGGTGGTGTTCCCAACAGCCTCCTGGGTGCCTACAATCTCACCCTTTAAACTGGAAATCTGGCTTGAAAGGGTTGCTTCTCCACGTTTGTTGTTGTTTTCCAGCGCTTTGACTTGCTCGGAAATTTGAGCCAGATCAGTCCGGATCGATTTCTTAAATTGAGAGCCGTCATAGAACAGATACCCAACAGCCAAAAGCAACACAATAATCAATGCTATCTTAAGGAATTCGGGGATGAGCCCTTTCTCCTGAGGAGCAGGTCTCTGTGACGTTGGACCCGCACTTATTGTACCCATTCCATACCTCCTGAATTTATAAGAGGATGCCCATGAGCGGCTCCTCGGGTAAATATGATAAGTTAAGGCTTAAGAAAGTTCAAATTTTCGTCATCCGGACTTATGGCGCGAAAATGCACTCAGCCTACTTGCAGTCACTTATAGTATCGCTTGGGATAGGCGCTCTTTCGCTTCTCGCATCGACTCTCTGCTTTGTGATGAAGTAGCCGATCAGCGTTAAGAGGATGCAGGCGCCGACCCAAAGATTGAGGCTAAGATCCTTCTTAAATCCAAAATAAAGCATCACTCCGGAGAGAAACAGGTAAAAAAAGGCGGCCGCCAAAGCCGCAAAAGCCGGCTTTTCAAATGCCTTGCCCTTTTTAAATCGAACCCAGAACAAGGAAAATACTGTCAGGGCTGAGAACAATGTGAGAATTGCGCCAACATTACTGAGAATTTCTCCTAATTCATAGGCGAAAACAAGGAACAAGGCTATGACGCCTTGAAGGATTACCGCGCCTACAGGAGGTTTGCCTTCTTTCCCTTGCAGCACTCTGGGAAGAAACCCATCCTTGGCCATTGCCGCATATACGCGAGGGCCAAGGAAAGTCATGGCGCTGACGGCGGAAATAAAGGCAACGATAGCCAAGACCGACATGAAAGCGGCTCCAGTCTCCCCGACCAGATTTTTCATTATCAAGTGCCCGAGAGTTATGCGCTCCGTCGGATAATTGCTGACAACCAGACATTGCTCCGGAGTCAGGTTGGCTACGAAAATCCAATTAATGAAGAGGTAGATAACTCCGACGATGGCGCACCCGAGCACCATCGCCCGAGGAACATCACGTTTGGGATTTCTAAATTCCGAGGCGGCATACACGGCTGCATTCCATCCACTGAAGGCGAATGCGATATAAAAAAGGTTCTGCATGAATGGGCCTAACGGAAATGAATTGGAAACGTTGGGCGGCCGCCACGCCGGCCAGGAGTTATGTCCGCCAATTAATCCGACAACCATGAATCCAAGCACCAGAACTATCTTGATAGCCACCAGAACATTCTGGGCGGTCACTGAAAACCGCAGACCAATGGCATGAATCAAGGTCATAATTACGATTAAAACCAAGGCAAATATCTTATAAAAAGTTGCGGGGTCGCCATAAGGCGCCAATTTATATGCAAAAGCTCCCGCGGTAATCGCATCAATGGCAATGGGGGCTGAAAATCCCAACAAGAGAGACGCCCACCCGGCAAGATATCCGAGGGCCGGGTGCACCAATGTTGATAAGTATTTATACTCTCCTCCCGACCGTGGAACCATCCGGGCAATGCCTGCATAAGCTCTGGAACCCGACATGGCCAGAAACGCGCCAATCACCCATGCGAGAAGTATCTGTTTGGGCGTCAAATCTTGAGCCATGAATCCCGTACTTAGAAATACACCCGCGCCAATCATATTGGCGATTACCATCCCCATCCCGGAAAATAATCCCATTCGGTGATCTTTCATTAGCTGAACCTTTCTGTCCCTCTTGCGCCGTCACCTTGCATTTCGTCTTAGCACAAGGTTAACCGCAAACCATGATTGATGGAACAAAAATGTATTTAAGAACACAGAAGAAATTTTATTATTATCCGCGTTGTTCTGCGTATTCCGCGCATTAAACATTCTTCAAAGATCTTGATCAAACGCCATAAATAAAGGTACTTTGAGCAGCATGAAAATACTTGGGATTACAGCTCATCCGGACGACGAAGCGGGAGCTTTCGGCGGATCATTGCTTTTATACCATGCGCGCGGAGTGGAAACATTTGTCCTCTGCCTCACTCCAGGACAAGCAGCTACGAATAGGGGGAATGCCCGCTCTGATGAAGAACTCGCAGCGCTGCGCCGCAATGAATTTGCGGCCTCATGCAGGATACTTCAGGTCACAGGCGCAGAAGTGCTCGACTATCCGGACGGAGGGCTTCAGCGGATTGATTTCTATACTGTTGTCGGAGAACTGACTCGCCGGGTGCGCGATATCAAACCCGATCTGATTCTGACCATGGGACCCGAAGGCGCCATTACTGGACATTTCGATCATTCGATGGCTTCCATTTTCGCAACCATGGCTTTTCATTGGGCTGCGCGAAACGATCGTTATCCCGAACAGTTGACCGGGGACAGAAAACCGCATCGAGTGCAAAAGCTTTATTACTCAACCGCTCCCTTCCTTTTGCCGGATCGTCCACCCGTCGCCCCTCCGCCATGTTCCGCCAGTATTGATATCACTCATTTTTTTGATAAAAAGATAGAGGCGTTCCAGGCGCATGCCACCCAAGCTCCTTTATTGGAGCGGGTAAAAAAAACCATGCGCAAATTCGGCAATACGGAATTTTTCCATCTGGCGGCTGCAACCAAACCTTCAATGCTCGAACACGAAACGGATTTACTTGCAGGCTTATCCGAATAAATCCGCAACACGAAATCGGATAACAATCTGAAATAATCCGAGGAAATCCGAATTATGAACAATTCTATTTGACATAAATCCGGCCCCTCAGTAGTATGGCCACTGGTGAAGACCGGGTGATGCCGCCAGTGTGTAGGGCGGCTTTTTCATTTCCTGATCATGGATTCATCACGAAGCAAGAAGTCTGTTGAAATAGGAGTCAAAATTCCCATGGAAAAAGAGACTGGGAAAGTGAAATGGTTCAATAACGCCAAAGGCTATGGATTTATTGAAAGAGCCACAGGCGGAGACGTTTTCGTACATCATACCGCAATTCAAATGAACGGATTTCGTTCTTTAGCGGAGGGTGAACCGGTAGCGTTTACCGTCACAAAAGGCCCCAAAGGGCTTCAAGCGGAAAATGTTACAAAAGCCGAATAACTGATTTACTTATTTTAAACGTTCATTGGGAATTCTTTTACGTATAGCTGCACATTTTCGAACTCCCTTCTAAAGTTGAAGTGTGCGCTTCGGGGTTTTTATTGCGCAGTATCAGTGTATCCTGGGCAATGGTCCTGTTTCTCGCCTGGCGATTGGAAATATTGTTCGACTAATCCTGACTGCTGAATTCCGCATCTGAGGGGCTTCTAGGCCTGATCACAGGATTAAAATAATATCCTTTTCGATGAATAATCTTTTTTGAAGGTTTTAGACATTCAATAGAAATCCTGTGATAGGAATTCGGGGATAAATTCTGATTGGAGACGTAGGTCAAAAAATATTTGCTTCTTAACTCATGGGCAATTTCCGAGTAGCTATTTTTGATCCGATCGTAGTCCGTAGGGAAAAAACATCGGCCGCCCGTTTGCTCTGCAAGACCAGCCATATCTTTTTCTATTTTACCGAAATATTCATCAATATAATTATCATCGCCAAACAACCGTTTATAAATATCGCTGAGCATAAGGACCCGGGGTTCCCGCTTCGCCTGTTCGCGCATCATGATTGTTTTGGAAACAACATAGAGTGAAGCCTGCGATTGCACAATGGAGAGGGTTGCTTCCTTTAAACTGACGCGACTCTGATTGTTAAGACAATCCGTCAATAAAATGATCGCCTTGCGACCATCCACTCCTTTCAGTTGTTCGTTAGCCGCGAGATACATCGCGTCGTATAGCGCAGTTCTCCATCCAGTCCGGATTTTATTTATCGACTTCCGAACTTTTTTCAGATCGTCCGTCCAATCCAGATTCAGATAAACCTGGTCATTAAAAGAAATGAGAGAAATACGGTCGCCGGGCGCAAGAGAATTAACAAATTCCTCAGCGGCATCCTTTATTTTTTTTAGCTCCGATTTTTCACTCATGCTCGTATCGAGCACAAGAACGACGGAAACAGGATTGGCGTCAACGCCATAACTTCGGATTTCTTGAACGGCTTGATCCTCCCATATGCGAAAGTCGTCCTTCCACAAGCCGCTTATTAAGTTGCCTTTCTCATCCAACACGCTAACGGGAACCTTTACCAGATTCACCGCTACTGAGAAATTAAAGGAGTCTGAGGATTGAATAGCAGGCCTGACAATCTGCGTTGCCCCTAAACCGGTCAAGACCAATAAAACAAGTATTCTTTGCCACATCTATGGAATTGTAGCAATTTTACTATCCAGGGGGGAAATACATTTTGCTGAACAAATGGGCCTCTTGAGTTATCCTATATAGCGGGACAGGAAGGCAGCGACGTAATGACATTATTGAGAGTTTTTTGCTTTTCACTGCTTTGGGCCACAGGGATATGCGCCCCATCCATCGCGCAGACGCCCACGGGGAATGAAGCCGCTCAAGAAATGACTCCGGAACAGATCATCCAAGCGTTTTCGGCGAAAGAAACCGAAGCTTACGAAGCCTGGATGCAATATTCCTATCAGCAGACGGCCGAGGTTAAAGTTCTTTCGGTAGACGGCGTCCCCAAAAACGAAAAAATGACGACCATTACGGATGTTGTGTTCAAGGATGACGGGACCCGAGATATACAGATTCGTCGACGCAAGGATAGCTTACGCAGTGTGATTTACATGCAGGAGGATGAGGACGTCATTAATAACATGCATCCTTTTGCCCTGACCGAAAAGGAATTGCCTCTATACAATTTGAAATATGTGGGCAAAGAGAAGGTGGATGAGCTCTCCTGCTACGTATTTTCCGTGGCTCCCAAGGATTTCAAGAACAAGGGAAAGATGTATTTTGAAGGCAAGATCTGGATTGACGATCAGGACTTGCAGATTGTCCGGACTGTAGGCAAGCCCACGCCGCAGAAAAAGAACAACTTATTCCCTGAATTCGAAACCATCCGACAAATGGTCGACGGCAAGTATTGGTTTCCCGTATGGACTCACGCAGAAAGCGATTTGCATTTCAGCTCAAATGTCGTGCGTCTCGAAGAGACTATTGAATATAAGGATTATAAAAAATTCAGTTCCAAGACCAGCATTCGATTCAACGACCCTATCACTCCGGGGAAGTAAGCGGCCTGTTTTTCAGCCGGTGGCGAGGCTCCGGCGCTACAGGGCTTCACGATAATACATTAACCATAGGCATTAGAGTCCTGCATTATCGCAAGAAGCACTCTCATTTTTTGAAGAAATCGAATATACTCCATAGTATGCATTGCAAAAATCCGGATGCGATGCAGATGATTGGCGCCTTATCCGACAGCGCCGGCGTTTCAGGAGGATTGGATCGATGACTTTGCCCAATTACGCTTTTTTCAAAAACCGCATAGTTCCCTATAGCGAAGCTAAGGTCGGCGTTCTTACCCATGCTTTGAATTATGGCACAGGCGTTTTCGGCGGTTTGCGCGGCTATTGGAACAGCGACGAACAACAGATGTATCTTTTCAGACCTTTCGACCATTATAAGCGCTTTCTGGAGTCGGCGGGTTTGTTGTTGATGAAATTTCCCTTTGCCGAGGAAAAAATCGTTCAATTCACAATCGATCTCCTGAGGAAAGAAAATTATCACACCGACTGTTACATCAGGCCGATGGCGTTTTATGGCGATGAAATAATTGGCGTGCGGTTGCACGATTTGAATCCTGAACTGACCATTATCTCAATACCCTTTGGCCAATATGTTGCGAATGAAGAAGGAAGTCACGTCACAATCTCTTCCTGGAGGCGCGTGGATGACAACATGATTCCCGCGCGCGGAAAGATCGCCGGCTCCTATGTGAACTCTGCATTTATCAAAACGGACGCCCAGCGAGCAGGATTCGATGAAGCCATCGTACTAAATGCCGACGGTCATGTCGCCGAAGGATCTGCAGAAAATATTTTCATCATTCGCAAGGGAGTTATCTGCACTCCTCCGGTCACCGAGAATATACTCGAAGGAATCACCCGGCGCACTGTTATCATGCTCCTGCAGGATGAAATGGGAATGAAAGTTGTGGAAAGGCCGATCGACAGGACTGAAATCTATCTATCCGATGAGATTTTCTTTTGCGGAACCGGAGTGCAGATTGCGGCTATAACAGCTGTGGATCATCGGCCGATCGGCACAGGCAAAATGGGACCTGTTACCGGAGAACTGCGACGGATATACTTCGACACCGTGAAAGGTCGCATGCCAAAGTACCGGGAATTTTGCGTGCCGGTGTACCCTAAATAAATTCCGGTGACCGGCCTGAACCGTAATCCCGCACTCATTGAGAATAACCGTTCTCGGAGCGGGAACGTATTTGCGTCCATCATTGCATTTGAAGGCTTAAAGGATCAGCGCCGGTTTCTTCGAATAGGGACAGTATTGCCGGGCTTGGTTAATCTTAGTTTGAAACCTGCCCCCTTTAAAACCTGTTAAACAACTTGGACCTGCGTCATAGAAGTAGGGCAAATCACTTGACCGCAAGGTGCTTAGGGCCATAGTATAGCGTCGTAGTATCAGATAAAATTAGAAAACATTGAAGCATTTTCATCCTATTCATCAACCCATATTTTCGGGCAAGAGATTGGTGAATTCAAGCGATGTAGTTGCAACACGAGGGTTACCAGGGAGATAGCGATGAGCATTGGCCTTACAAATTGGCAGATCAGTCCAATTCGCAACAAGATGGCGACTTACAGAAGGGCTCAAGGAAACTATTACCTAAAGGGCAAACCAATTGTAACGCTCGAGAATGGCAGTAAAGTATTTTCTCTGTTGGCTCCTGCATTGGGCTCGCCTGCTGCCCGCCGCAGGATCCGCCTGGTTATGAATAATATGTCCGCGCTGGATATCTTGATGAAACGGGAGAAAGCGCTCCCCCTGGCGGCGCGCACTCCCCATGTCACTACCGTGGCGATTACCTACGACTGCCAATGCAACTGCATACACTGTTCCGCAGCCCATTCACAGGAAGAGGTTCAGCGCAACCGCAGCGCAATGAACTATGAAGAGTTGCATGACGCCATCTCCCAGACTGTCGACCTTGGTTGCACCTGCGTGGTTCTAACAGGCGGAGAACCTCTCCTGTATGGCCGGATTTTCGATTTAATCGCTGCGGTGGACAAGCGCCGGAGCGTTTGCACGATTTTTACCAACGGCGAATACCTGGTGGAATCCAATGTCGCAAATCTTAAGAAGGCCGGCGTATTCGGCGTTTTCGCAAGCCTTGATCATTCAAGCGCGGACCAACACGATACAAATCGCGGGCAGCCTGGCCTCTTTGATAAAGCAACCCAGGGACTGGCTCGCTGCCAGCGCGCCGGAATACCAACGGGCATATCGACTTTTGCCACAAAAGAAAAAATTCGCAGCGGTGAGCTCGATGCGATGATGGATTTGGCCAAGAACCTCAATGTTCTGGAGGTATTCGTTTTTGATGTCATCCCAACCGGCCGGCTGAGCGACCAGCGCGAATGCATATTGGATGAAAATGAAGTACATGCTTTGCATGCTTTTCGAAACAAATACAACAGCAAGCAGGACTATCCGCGTATCATCCACCAGACCATGTTTTCAAGCATGGCATATCCCTGTGTAGCGGAAGGGTGCCCTGCCGGCATGGTAACGGTCCATATTCGCGCTAACGGTGACGTTTGTCCCTGTGACTTCACTCCTCACTCTTTCGGCAACCTTAGGCATCAATCCCTCAGCGAAGTTTGGCAATCCATGACAGAAAACAGCTTGTACGCCAAGTTGCCGACTATCTCAGCCCGGTTTCTGGGATAAGCTGGACGAACTGCGATCCGCGCATTAGCCATGTCAACGGACCTTCCTCCTTCCGATCCGTCAGCCAGTGGCGCAGGAGAGCGTCTGCTCATTACGGGAGCTACGGGTTTCCTCGGCCGTCAGCTTGTGCGTATCCTGCTCGAAAGTTTCCCCCAAGCGCGCCTTGTTTTACTGGTGCGCGAAAAACATCGCCATAATAGAAACTTGCAACATCAGCCTTTCGACAGGCGTACAAATTCAATCAGTGGCGACATCCCCGGTGCGGAAAGGATTCAAATTCTCTTCGGCGATACAAGTCAAAGCCGGTGCGGACTCAGCTCTCAGGATTATACACGCGCCGTGGAAGGCGCCACGCGCATCATCCACGCAGCAGCGACAGTCCGCTTCGACAGTCCGCTGTCCGAAGCCCGCAGTGTTAATATTGAAGGCACACGCCATCTGCTCGAAATAGCTTTGGAAGCGCAGCGTCAGGGTACGTTGCGAAGCTTTATGCATATCGGGACCGCCTATGTCGCCGGCAAGAGACAAGGGGTTGTGCGGGAAGACGAATTGGATGTCGGTCAGCGTTTTCGCAATGTCTATGAGGAAACCAAATGCGAGGCTGAAAAGCTGGTCCGCGCGCAGGGCGAAAGGTTGCCGACTGTCATCCTTAGGCCGAGCATCATTGTTGGAGATTCGAGGACCGGCGTCACCAGCAGTTTCCGGACACTGTACTGGCCGCTTAAGGTCTATGCCAAACGGCGCTGGCGGCTCCTGCCTGGCTTTCCGGATACCGTCGTCGACATTGTTCCGGTGGACTTTGTTGCCCGGGCTGCGGCATGTCTTGCGATGGATGACAGCGCCGCCGGGCATTGCCTTCACATTTGCGCTGGACCATCCGGCAGCGCTACGCTGCGCGAACTAGCTCTGCATGCCGGCAATTTTTTCATGCTGCCGCCTCCCAGGTTTGTCCATCCCGCTGTCTTCCTGGCGCTCCTGCGACCGATTCTTCTGGCGACCGTCTGGGGAGCACGCAGGCGCGTACTGCACGACGGCCCGGTATATCGTCCCTATTTTCGCATGCGACTCATTTTCGATACCGCACATGCCGACCAATTGCTTGCCCCGCACGGCATCCGGCCGCCAAACGTCCGGGATTACTTCGATAGGATTTTGCACTATTGCGTGGATTCCGACTGGGGTCGAAAGAAAATAGTTTTGCCCAAATAAACCCGTCCGGATTGTTTTCCGGCCCACGCATAGGCATTGTCAAGTTAGAAGAAATATTGTGGAAATGAAAGGGCCTCATAGGAATTGTTAACTGCAACGATGCCTTCAATTGCCCTATGCCAGTTTTGAGGAGATTTTAGGGACGCCCGCCGTCTTTCGTTTTGCAAACATTGGGCGTCTCCAATTTCTCCATAAATTGCCATCGCTTTTTAGCTTATGTTCTGCTATCGCAATAATAATCGTGGCGCGACCCAATGCCGCCGCCACAGACATTCCCCGGACGGAATTCACAGAGAAAAATTTTAAAATCCGTGCAATCCGTGGCTTTGTAGCTTTACTTCCAATCGTCGATCAGAATTCCCCTGCCGACTCTGAAATCGGTAACGAACCAGGTGGTTTGGATATTTCCGCCTGCGACCACAACCTGGATGCTTCTGGCATTCGTGAAAGGCTTGATCAGCGTGTCAGGAGGCAATTTGCTCCACCCCGCATAGGGTTCCAGTCCCTGAAGCGCCATCGGCATCATTGCCGTAGTATTCACGCCGTTTCCCCAATAGGTGCTGGCGGCTACCTCCACATTTTTGGCCAGCCATTCGCCAAGCTGAGCCTTTGTCTGGAAGCCGTGTGCATTTTTGAGAAGAGCAGCTACGGTCGGATCCATAATGATCGTGGCCGCCATGCCCGTAAGCGATCGCATGTAGTCCCGGAACATCTTATGGGGTGGATGTTTTATCTGCGCCTCACCCACGCTCGATATGTAGCTCCATCCACCGCCTACGCTGACGACGTTGTCTGTGGGTTTGAATCCCTGTTCCACGGCGGTTGATTTCCATCCCGCAGGCAGTAATTCCTCGTTTTCCGCGATACAAAGGTTGTTGTATTGAATGGTGCTTCCAATCGAGGAATAGGCCCCGGCGCCGATGCGAAGGTCTCCCAGAATCTTGCCTCCGAGCGTAAAGCATCTGCCGATAACCGAGTTGGCTTCCGCGAAGGGTCCCATCACGTCGATTCCGGAATTCAGGCCTATCTGCTTCCGGATCGGCCCGTTCACGAGGATCATGTTTGCCGCAGAACTGGTGGAGTTCCCGAAGGCGGCCGCCTGGGAAAGGACCGCGAGAATGGTCGGGAAGTATTCCACCTTTGCCCCTGCCATGACCGCAATGATTGCAGCTTTTTCTACAGTCAGCTCACGAGAACCAGATTTGCAAACCACCTTATCAGGCTTCAGGCTGGTCCCTTTGAGCATGGCTGCGACTCTCTCTTCAGTCGGAAGGATGATCGCATTGAAGTCAGTCCATTCCTTGTCTTTGAACAGGCGCTGCAGGTTGGCTTCGGTATCCGGCTTCAGCAGCCTTGGTTCAGGGGCGGTTTCGGCAGGCATTCCGCTTTTCTTCTCTTCGTCTGCAGGAGGTTTGGTAAGCGCGTCGATGACCGCCTGCATCATCGGCTTGCCGCTAAGAAGATCTTTTCCTTCAACGTAATCCTTGTGTACGGATTTCGGTTGACCCGCGACAGGGAACGGGAACGCGACGTACCGGATGGGCATGCCGCCGGAGTACTTGAGCATATAATCCTTGAAGCCTACAACATTGACACCGGAGGCTCCTACGGTAGGCACTTTGCATTTGAGTTCGATTTCTTGTGCAAGTCGGCTCACGGCCGACACACAGCCATGTCAACCCGCAATCCCAATGATAACTGCATCGACCTTTTTCTCAGTGACAACCTTCAGAAATCCGGGATCTTCAGCCATCCAGCTGGGTCCTCTGTGTATTACTGTTTTGACTGACGGCATGTTCTTCGCAAACCAGGATTGCATTTCCTCGTAAACGCTGTAAGCCGCTTCGGGACCGCCCCATTGAGTGTCATACAGGTAAATCGTTTTTCCTTCCAGCGTGTCAATCCTCGGCCCCAGCGGAATGCGCGCCACCATTTTGGTCGAAATCGCCGGATTCAAAACGGTGATTAACGGGTCCTTGCTTATCGCCGGCGGCGCAACTGCAATTGAGATCAGAGCAACTATTACGAGCAGAAAACTCCAAGACAGTATCTTCTTCTTCATGTTCTCCTCCCCAATTGGTAAATTCTATAAAAAGGCCATGCATTTCACGGATTTCACAGATTATAGGCTTTTTATTAATCCGTTTCCAATCCGGTCCGCAATCCACTATAAGAACGGCATCCATACTGTGAGTCATTTGCGTAGAATTGCTGATACAGGACAAATGCAATTCTTAATCGATAAGAGATTTTAGGGCAACATCCAGGGTCGGCAGATCCGTCTGAACGGTATCCCACAATAGGCTTGCATCAATTGAAAAGTAAACATGCACCAGGCGGTTGCGCATTGCGCGCATTAATGCCCATGGAATTTGCGGATTCTCTCCTTGCACTTGATCTGGAATCTGATTTGTGGCTTCGCCAATGATAATCAGATCCAATTCAACGGCCTTCACTGTTTTGGCATCAGCGCGGAAAGCTTCAAAATCCATGTCATGGGTAAAAGCCTGAATTTCGCTAATAGCTTCGAGGATATCCTGGATTCGTTCCTTCCAGTCTCTAGGCGACACGGACGCACTCTCCCATAACACGTTCCCTGATCCGCGGCTTAAGACTGTTGGTGGTGCCCAAATCTACGCTGCAACTCAAAAGAGACTCGAGGTGGTCTTGCAGCGCAAATAGGCCGAAATATCCAACAGGCCGATCGAATTCGACAAGCAAATCAACATCACTGGCCGAGTTCGCTTCATTGCGGGCAACCGATCCAAATAAAAAAAGAAATCGCACTCCATATTTCTGTGCCAGCTCTGAACGATGTTCCTGCAGTATCTGACTCACCTTTTCGCGATTCATGTTTATATTCTAATACGACAAGCCGAAACGCGATAATCATTTCCTTGGGGAGAACTATGCAGAAATGAGCGAGAGTGAATCCAGTGAAAGAAAAACTGCAACCCATTGAAACAAACTGGCGGAGGTGCATGGGAATCGAACCCACCCAGCCCACCTTCCGGTGAACCACAACTGGATTTGAAGTCCAGGCCGGCCACCAGGCCAGATTCACCTCCGCATGCTCCGATTCTACCAGAACCCGACGAATGTCCCCTACCAAATAAAGCAGATTTATCCTCACGTTGGGGAATATATTTGGATAATAATAACCTTGCCATTGAAAATCGACGTATTACCATGGACGATTCAGCAGCTTTGATAAATTCTGTTGATTTAATGCGCGGAGAAAATCATGAACGAGTTCACAAAAGGCTCAGGAGGCCGAGACACCATCGCAGTTCACTGTGGCGAGAAACGGTGGATGGGCAGCATTACGACGCCCATTGATTACACCAGCACCTTCGTTTTCAAAGATGTGGCGGAAATGGTCGCTTTCGCCAACGGCCAGATCGATCATTACGAATATGGCCGGTACGGCAACCCGACACGCCAGGCCGCAGAACTCAAACTGGCCGCCCTTGAAAGCGCCGAGCGTTGCGTCCTTTTTGATTGCGGCATGAGCGCTGTCTCCGCCACCATCCTCTCCATCTGCAACCAGGGGCAACATATCATCATCACTGACGACGCCTATAAACAGACTCTCGCCATGGTTAAGCGTGTAATGCCCAGGTTTGGAATCAGTTGCACTGTCGTCCCGATGGGCGATTATGAAGCCATGGAAAAAGCCGTTACGCCTTCCACGGTCATGATCATCTCTGAATCGCCAACAAATCCGTATCTCAACATCGCCGATATCGATGAAATCGTTCGAATAGCGCGCGCTCACAACGTTCTCAGCGTTATCGACAGTACTTTCGCCACGCCCTACAATGCCCGCCCGCTCGAGCAGGGAGTGGACATAGTCATCCAAAGCGCAACCAAATATCTGGCCGGCCACAACGACATTCTCTCCGGCGCCGCTTTCGGGTCGGAAAAGGCTACCGAGCCGATTTATCAATGGCGTCGCATGACCGGCGGCGTTGCGGATCCGATGAGTTGTTACCTGCTGATTCGAGGGCTCAAAACCTTTGGGATACGAATGGAACGGTTGAACAGCACCGCCATGCAGGTTGCACAATTTTTAGAGAAACAGCCCAAAATACGCCGCGTTTACTATCCCGGTCTGCCCAGCCACCGCCATCATAAAATCGCCGCGAGACAGATGAAGGGTTTCGGCGCCGTCGTGACATTCGAGGTGAATGGCAACCTCGAACAGACGTTGAAATTCCTCGAAGGGCTCAAGCTGTGTATGCTCGGCCCCAGCCTTGGAGGCCCCGAAACGCTGGTGACGCACCCTGCCCTCAACAGCTATTACAACATCACCCGCGAGGAGCGGTATAAACTCGGAATTATCGATGAGCTGGTAAGGCTTTCGGTAGGGCTCGAAGACACCTGCGACATCATTGCGGACCTTGAAGCCGGGCTGGCTCACATGGACTAATCCCTATCCTGTGACTCACCCGTGATTTAAATCGGGGGCGATTTTTTCATGCACCCTCTAAAATATTATTCTGCCTGTAGCGATAAACCACCCATCGATGATAAAGTGCATGGGATCAATAAAGGATTTTGTACAATGGCGCCTGTTACCCAACCGTTGGAAGAAGAGATAGAAACGCTGCGTTCCACAATCCAGCAGCTTTCCGAGAGCGTAGTTGTGGCCGACCGGGAGGGCAAATTCCTGATTTGCAACGAGGCGGCTCGAAGAGTGCTCGCTATTGCTTCGACGGAAAAAGCTCCGCAATCCTGGTCCCAATTTCACAACAGCTGCTATTTGCCTGATGGAGTAACGCCATTCCCTGCAGCAGATTTGCCTTCAGCGCGAGCTCTGGCGGGTGAAGTTGCGGGAGAAACGGAAATTTTTGTCTCCAATGAAAAATGCCCGCAGGGGTTGTGGATCAACGCACAAGCAAGCCCATTGCGAAACAAGTCGGGTGAGATTCGAGGCAGCATAGTTACTTTTCATGACGTCACCAGCAAGAAGGAAATCGACGCACGGATTCGCATGCTCACCAACGCAGTCGAGCAGACCGCCGACGGCATTGTTATCACCAACCGAGGGGGGCTGATCGAATATGTGAATCCGGCGTTTGAAACTACCGCCGGTTACACGCTGAAAGAACTGTATGGGATAACGCCTCGGATTCTAAAATCCGGCGTGCACGAGGACTCGTTTTATGAAAATCTGTGGGCGATTATTTTGTCGGGGCAGGTTTTCAGAGCTACGATAGCCAATCGCAAAAAAAACGGCGAAATTTTTTTCGCAGAAGAAACGATTACTCCCATGTGGAGTCCGGCCGGAACCATCACTCATTTCGTCACGGTATTAAAGGACGTGACCGAGTTGAGAAAATTGCAGGAGCAAGAGTTTCAAATGAGCCTGGCTCGCGCTGTACAGCAACAGTTCTACAGCATGCCTCCGCCGCAAATCGATGGTTTTGATCTGGCGGGCGCCGCTTTTCCCGCGGATGCGACGGGTGGAGATTATTTCGATTTTATTACACTGCCGGGAGGCAGTATCGGAATCACTATCGGCGACGTGTCCGGACATGGCATAGGCTCAGCTTTGCTGATGGTCGAATTGCGCGCATATCTGCGCGCATTCACACAACGAAGTTCGGATGTCGGAGAAATCCTTACTTTGACAAATGACGCGCTCGTATCCGATCTGGAGCAGGATCGCTACGCCACTCTGATTTTCTGTCGCCTGGATCCGGATTCCAAAACGATAATTTATGCCAGCGCCGGCCATCCCTCCGGCTACATTCTTAATGCAAACGGCGAAGTCAAAAGAGTTCTGGACAGCACGGATATTCCCCTCGGTTTTTCAAAACATGCTTTCGCCTGCCAAAGTCCGATCAGCCTGGAACCGGGGGAAATTCTGGCCTTGCTCACCGATGGAATCACCGAAGCTGAAAGGCCGGATGAAACCTCTTTCGGCGCCGAAAACGCTCTTGAGTTTATCCGAGCCCATCGGCAGGAAAGCGCGCAAGAGATTGTGAATGAGCTCTACAAGGCCGTTCGGGATTTTTCCGACGGGATGCCACAGAACGACGACATTACAGCCGTCATCTGTAAAGCCACAAAAAAGCAGTGACGCACCGGGAGCGCGGACATCCTGCCCGCACGGGCATCCTTGCCCGCAATATACTCATTATGCGGGCGAAACGTCCGAGCTCCATTTATCGGCCATAAAGGAGATCGCATGTTAAGCGGAAGAGTAGTCGGAATAATCGGAACAGGAAATATGGGAGAGGTCCTGATTCGCGGATTGATCCAATCAGGGGAGGTAAAGAGAGAAGATATTATTGCCTCTGATGTGAACAAGGAACGCCTGGACTACATCGCTAAAACCTATAAAATAAAAATTACTTCCTCAAATTCGGAATTGGTTCAAAAATCCTCTATAGTCATTATTGGCGTTAAACCGCAAAACATCGACGATCTGTTAAACGAACTGTCGGCGTCGAGTCGCGAGGGACACCTGTTCATTTCAATTGCTGCGGGCGTAAATATCGAAAAAATAGCAGCTAAAATACATCCCAAGTCAGGAATTATTCGCGTTATGCCGAACACTCCGGCGTCGGTTCTGGCAGGCATCACGGCTTTATATCCCGGACGCAATATCTCACCCGACGATCTTCAGAGGGCCATTTCAATATTTGAATGCGTCGGCAGAACTGTCGTCATCAAGAACGAAGCTTTAATGGATGCCGTTACCGGCCTCTCAGGAAGCGGTCCAGCCTTTGTTTTCCTGTTCATCGAATCGCTCAGCGATGCGGGGGTTCAGCTGGGAATTTCGCGAAAGGAGGCCTCTCTATTGGCGGCTCAGACAGTTTATGGCGCCGCCAAAATGATCCTGGAGACGGGGAAACATCCCAGCGAACTGAAAGATCTTGTCACCACTCCGGGCGGCACAACGGTCGCCGGATTGAAGATGCTGGAAAAAGGTTGTTTCAGATCGACGGTCATAGATGCGGTAGAAGCGGCTACAGCCAGATCCCGCGAGCTTGGAAAACCGAAGGGTCCCCAATAACTCAACGGCTCGAAATGATTCTTTCCAGGCCAGTGGCCGCAATGAACCTGTGAAACCTAAGCAAGGCGGCGGCAGAGCTGCTGCGCTCCGGATTTGGGACGTTAAATGCGCGCGGATTCCATCTCTTTCAAAGACATTTTTCAGGTTGATCCTGTCTCCGGTCGCATCAGCCTGGGCAGCAATCGGTATATCATGCTGGATGCGGCGGCGCTTGGCAGCATGCGTCGTGAATTCATCGACAACCTGGGATGGGATGTCGCTCGCGGAATACTTGAAAGAGTCGGGTACTATTGTGGGCGCCACGACGCTCACCAACTAGCCAAACGACATCCTTGGGACTCCGACGAGGATTGGCTTCGGGCGGGGCTGCGTCTTCATTGTCTGGAGGGAATAGTCCGGGCCACAACGGAAAAACTAATAATCGATCGCACGGGGGGAAAGCTCCATATTGCCGGCGAGTGGTTGGATTCCTACGAAGCTGAGCAGCATTTGCAACAGTATGGGATTGGGAATCGGCCCGTCTGTTGGACGCTGGAGGGATATGCCAGCGGATATGCCAGTGAGTGTTTCGGAGAAGAAGCCGTTTGCCTGGAAACTCATTGCCGCGGGAAAGGGGATGCCGGCTGCAGGTTTGAAATACAACCTGCAGCGCAATGGGGAAATAGCGGGCGCGCTATACAAGAGATGCTGTCCACTGCCCGATTCACTGAACGCTTCGACCGATGCCTTCGCATCATCAGCGATATGGGGTGTGAACTGGAACAGACCTCTCTGGACGCTATTATCACAACGGATGCCGCAGGAATCATCACCTCTTGCAGCCAGGGAGCCAGTCAAATTCTCGGCCTTTCTCCCAGCGAAGTCATCGGAATGAATCTCAGCTCCTTCTATGTAGGAGGAACGTCGGAAATGATTTCGATGCTGGAACGTCTCAAAGGACAGAGGCGTTTCCGAAACTATCTGACGGAATTCGTAGACCCTGCGGGGCGTAAAACGCCGATTTCACTATCGGCGTCCGCAATCAGCAGCAGGGCAGGTGAAATCATAGGCACGATCGGAGTTGCGCACGATCTGAGTGAAATCAGGCGTCTTGAGGATGAACTTTCAAAAAAGAACCGATTTATGGCAAACATTCTGCGCGATTCCGCAGATGCTATTATCACAATGGATCCGGATGACATCATCACCTCCTGGAACAAAGGAGCGGAAAGCATATTCGGATATCTGGCCGGCGAAATCATAGGGCAATCAGCCGGCATCCTTCTTCCGCCTGAACTCCTCGAATCCGGAGAGCTGGAAATAGTTGGGCGTCGATTTCGCTCCCAAGGCGCGGTGCGCAGCTTTCAGACTGAGCGTCTCACAAAAGACGGCAGGCAAATACAAATCATATTTACCCGAACTGCGATTCATGATGATGCGGGAAAAATTATCGGCAGCTCTTCGGTTATCAAAGATGTCACGTCTTTCAGAAGTCTTGAAAAACAGCTGGCGGACGCGGAGCATTTGGCGACTTTGGGTGAACTGTCGGCAGGACTGGCGCACGAGATCAAGAACCCACTTGCGGGAATCAAAGGCGCTATTGAAGTGATCCTGGGCTCAATGCCTCTGAAAAACAGGCATCGGGAGGTTTTGGGAGATGTAATTCATGAAGTGAATCGTATCGACAAAATTGTACGGGACCTCCTGACCTACGCAAAACCCAAGCCGGCTTTGTTCAGTTCGATCGATCTGCCCAGCCTGGCGCATCGCATTGTTGCCATTGCGCGTGCAACTTCAAAATACGATGTATTGCCGATCGAAGTGAAGCAATCAACGGCAATACCGGAATTTACGGGTGATGAAACGCAGCTGGAACAGGTATTGCTAAACCTCCTGTTGAATGCACAAAATGCTATGCCCTCCGGTGGACACATCGAAGTGGCGCTTTCTTATGACAACGCCGCCGCTGCTGTTAAAATTATAGTAAGCGATAATGGACCCGGGATACCCGACGAGTTGAAGAAGAAGATTTTCCAGCCTTTCTTTACCACCCGTACAGCTGGGACCGGGCTGGGATTAGCAACCTGTCTTAAAAATGTGCAGTATCACGGAGGCTCCATTGAGGTGCAGAGCAAGCCGGGACACGGAGCCGACTTTATCGTTACTATCCCAATGTTTTGTCATATATAGATTTAGAGTTACAATCAGGTTAAATGCCAAAAGAAACCATTCTGGTAGTGGATGATGAACGCCTTTTACGCTGGTCGCTTCAACAGAAGCTAGAGCAGTGGGGCTATCATGTCAGCCTGGCTGAAGACGGCGCTTCCGCCTTGGCTCGAGTACAGCTGGACAATCCGGACCTCATTACATTAGATGTCAAGTTGCCGGATATGACCGGAATTGACGTTCTCTCGGAATTAAGGAATCGGAATGTTCCGATTCCGGTCATTGTAATTACCGCATTCGGCGTTGTCGATGATGCGGTCCGCAGCCTGAAGCTGGGCGCTTACGATTTTATTGAAAAACCAATCAATTTCGAGAAACTGGAAAATGCCGTCCGGAACGCTTTGGAAACACGACGGCTCCGCACCGAAGTCGCGCGCGCCCAGGAAATCCAGCGCAGCGTGTTTAGCGTGGATCGCATCATCGGAATATCCGAGCATATCCAGGACATTCGCAGGGTAATAAAAAAGATCGCAAGCAGCGAAGCTTCTACGATTTTGATACAAGGGGAGAGCGGAACGGGAAAAGATCTGGTGGCTCATGCCATTCACTTTGAATCCTCACGCCGGGAACGCCCGTTCTTTGCAATTAACTGCGCCGCTATTCCGGAAAATCTCA
>CAYTYP010000029.1:42034-59632 GCA_964441405.1 uncultured Acidobacteriota bacterium | reverse complement strand
GAGCCCAACTGACCTCGGAACCCGAACGCTACGCCACGTACACGCGTGAATACATGGGTTGGGGCGTGTTCGCGTTGATGGCGCGGTGATGCGGGGAAGCGGGGCGTACCTGCGGTGAAGGCGTCGTGCATAGAAGCCGGGTTGAAGAGAATCCGCTTTCTATCTATAATAGGAAGGATGGTTCTTTATGGCTGGAGATAAGAAAACAGAAAAGAAGAAGTTTTCAAGACGTGATTTTGTGGCAGGCGGCGGAACCTTAATCGCGGGAGGAGCGCTAACCGTCGCGGCTCCCCAAGCTTTGGCAGCCGCATCAGCCGCTGACGAAAGCAAGTACCCGCCTTCAAAGGGCTACCTGGTTTATGACAGCCGCCTCTGCTCCGGATGCCAGAGCTGCATGCTGACCTGCTCTCTTGTCCACGATGGAGAAGCCAGTACTTCCCGCGCCCGGATTCAGATAGCCCGAAATGTGTTTAATCCCTATCCGCAGGATATTCAGATATTCGTCTGCAGGCAATGTCCCGAGCCGATGTGTGTGAAAAACTGTCCAACAGGCGCCTGTCATGTCAGCGCATCAAACGGCAATGTGCGTTTGATTGATGCCGCTAAATGCATCGGCTGCAAAGCCTGCATCAATGCCTGTCCCTACATTCCGCATCGCACCATCTTCAACGTTGCGGCCAAAAAATCCACCAAGTGCGATCTTTGCGCCAATGCTCCTTTCTTCAGCAAAAAGGGGGACCCTTTGGGCGATCAGGCTTGTGTCACGAGTTGTCCGGCCGGCGCCCTGAAGCTCGTGGCGTCGCTTCCACTGCAAATGGATAACAGGGGCTACGACGTCAATCTGGCGCCGCCGGCCCCAGCGCCAAAACCCAAGCCCGCCCTTTAAATATAGGAACGGAGAACCATCATGCCGACACCGGGATTCACAGGAAAAATTCTTCTCGTCAACCTCAGCAAAAAAGAAATTCACTCCATCGATTCCGCCAAATACGAAGCCTTTGGCGGCGGACACGGCACTGCGGCCGCAATTTTCTGGGACCTTTGTGTAGCGCCTGGCGATTGGGACCTGCAGGATGCATTTGATCCAAGAAATGCGGTCTCCCTGATGACGGGTCCGCTGGCCGCGACCGGTCTTTCCTATGCTGCGCGGACGAGTGTTTCAGGCATGTCGCCGCAGTCGTGGCCGGTCAATTGGTTCTGCCACAGCAATTTTGGCGGCAGCTTCGCGCCTATGCTCAAGCTTGCCGGATGGGACGGAGTGGTTGTGATTGGGAAAGCGGAAGCTCCCGTTTACATCAATATTGTCGACGACAAAGTCACCCTGGAAAATGCCAAGGATTTGTGGGGACTCACAACCTGGCAAGCTCAGGAGGAGATCTGGCGACGATCTTCCGTCCGGTATGGCCAGGAGTGGCAGGAGTTGGAGAAAGGCCACACCATCCAAAGGCCCGCCATTGTCACCATTGGACCGGCCGGTGAAAACATGACGCGCGTTGCCTCGCTTGTTCACGGGGGCGGTTCCGGCGCCGGGCAGGGAGGCTTCGGCGGAGTTTTTGGATCCAAGAAGCTGAAGGCTGTTTCGGTCCTAGGCTCCGGAACCGTTAAGGTGGCGGATCCGAAGGCAGTCAGGGATTCCAGGGAATGGTGGGAAACGCGCTGGCCTGTAAAAGCGGAATTTCCAGGGCCGGCTGGGATCGTTAATTCCAGCTGCATGGGGTGCAGGGGAAGAGGTTGCCACAACAGAAACACCGTTTTTGGCAGGGATTCCGATAACTGCGCGGAAGCAGGGTGGTATGCCGTAGCGCCTCCTGCCAAGCCAACGCCGCCGGACGTCCAGTTGAAGTCCGCCGATATCGCGCAAAAACTCGGACTGAATGCGATGGAAACCTGCTTCATGGGACCCATGGCATTCGACGTTCCTCCGGACTTTCCGGTTCAGCCCAAAGTCCCGGCCTATACGGCGCTGGGCTGGTATTTGAAAAAAATGTATGACCTCGGCGTGATCGGTCCCGGCAAAAAGGTGGATACCTATCCGCTTCCGATGGAGGATTATGAAAAAGCGGAATTCGCCGATATCTACGGGCTCGCTATCGCCAATCGCATCGGAATCGGCAACCTTCTTGCCGAAGGGACCGTGCGTTTTGCCGAGAAGCTTGGCAGGCTGCCGGACGACTTCAATACGCTGCTGCGATTGACGGCGTGGGGATATCAGGATCACTGGTCGATGCCTACGGTGGAATGGTGCTATGGAAACCTGATGGATGCCAGGGATATCAACAATCACGACATGTCGCTGGGCCGCAAGGCAAATATGACCTGCGAACAATTCGCAAAAATTCTGGCGGCCGGAACAAATAAAAATGAGCCCCTCTGGTTCGACTACAGCTGGCAGGGAGATCGGGCCTACAAGTCCGGAATCTACTCGGAACATAAAGCTCAATTTGTAGCCTGGCGCCAGCATTATGCAACTTACTATAAGGAATCCGTGCTCTTCTGCGACTGGGCCTTTTCCAATCTGTACAACCGGAACAGCCCCGACGGAAGGGGCTATACGCCTGAGGCGGAACCCCGATTTCTCAAGGCTGTTACAGGAAGAGATCACACCTTTGAGGACGGCATCGAGATCGGCCGCCGCGCCTGGAATATGAAGAGAGCCATATTTGTGATGCAGGGGAGGCATCGCGACCAGGAAAAATTCGCCGGCTATATGTATCGCCCAGGCGCTTCCTACTGCGGCTTTTCTACGGAGCTTCCCCTTTACGACGGTGCGAAGTGGGAGTGGCAAAATTGCCGGGAGCTTTACCTCGAAGATAAAGGGGTGGAGCAGTGGAAAACACATTTCTATACAGTGGAAGGGTGGGACGCGCAGACAGGATATCCCAAGCGGAAAACACTGGAAGATCTGGGCATGAAACAGGTGGCGGATGCGCTTCAAGCCAAAAACAAACTTGGATCAGCCTGAAACAGCTCCATCACATCCGCCCGGAAGAACTCTTCCAAAGGTATCCCGCCCGCGCCGATGAAAACCGGCTGCGCATCGGGATTGGCTTTGCAGAATGCTTCCTTCTGCGTATGCCCCCTGATCCGCGACAATTACATTGGCCAGCGTACAATTGCAGGCTTGTCGTCATCCCCTTCTGATAAATCCATCTGCGCCCCAAATCCCAATCTGCAGGGATCGCTGCAACAATTCTGTTGTTTCCCCGAAAGGGCGCGTTGCACCCCCAGGATGAGGGGTGCAATTGGAAGTGCGAGCCAATTCGGTTTGATTCTTAAGTAAGGACTTTATCAATGAAACCACAGGAAAAAGTGCTTCGAGAATAACGCAGCAGCCTTCCTGTGAGCGCCGGCAATGTCAATGGTTTCAACGCAGACGGGATTTTGGCAAAGGACAGGGTGTATCTCCGCTCTCTATTTTTGCGCTTGAATTGAAAAGTGTAGCGTGGAGACGCGCTCCTACCCCTTACTCTGTGTATTTTATTGAAATTTTACGAGGCGCGTGCGTAAATATTATCAGAATTAAACAATTGTTTAATAATTTATCTTTTGGGCAAGGATGCCGTTTTATTTATGAGTGGTAATTGGCTGCCGCGGCAAAGAGGCTCATGGAAAACAAAGGCGCCGGCAAAATCATGCGCGATGACTTTTATGAATTATCAGATCGACATTTAGTAAGGCCGGCGATAGGGAGATACACATGAACTTTCGACATGGAATAAAGACCACCATTGCAATTGCAGCACTCTGTTTTGGTTTTGCTTTGTCTCAATTTGTGAGCGCCCAGGCGCCCGCGCCGCCAAATGGACGCGGAAGCATGCCTGGTCAACAAAGAGGCGGCGGCATGTTCGGCGCTGATCCTCGCGCTAAAACGCTGACCTATCACTTCAAGGAAGCGGATGAGGACATGCAATATTGTCTGTTTGTTTCCTCGAAGGTCAGCAAAGACAAGAAAGCCCCCCTCATTGTAACGCTGCATGGGATGGGGGCCGGTCCGACCATTATGGTTTCAAAAGCGGCCGTGGATCTGGCTGAGGAAGGCGGCTATATTCTGGTCAGCCCAATGGGCTATAACACGAATGGCTGGTATGGAAGCATGCCCGGCGGCATGAGCGGTATGAGGGGCGCTCCCGGTGCGCGCAGCGGCGCGCCCAAGTCCGGTGGCGGCGGCATGCGTGCCGGTGGCGATGGAAGCGGCGGCCCCGGTGCGATGGGCGGTATGTTGGGCGGGGGAGAGGCTTCCGGCAAAGATACGAATGCGCTGAGCGAAAAAGATGTCCTAAACGTTCTGGACATTGTGCTAAAGGAATACAAGATCGATGAAAAACGGATGTATTTGATGGGCCATTCCATGGGCGGCGCAGGCACGTTGCACCTGGGGACCAAATATCCGGATAAATGGGCTGCCCTGGCTGCCGCCGCGCCTGCCGCGTTCACCAGCCCCGACGTTCTGAAGTCGCTTGTTGGCAAGGGTGTTCCTGTGCTGATCATGCGGGGCAATCAGGATACTCTCATTGGCGCGACCGTAACACAGCCTTGGGTTGACAAGCTGAAAGAATTGAACATTTTCTATGAATATAAGGAAATTCCGGGCGTTGAACATGGCGGCATCATTACCGCCTGCTTGCCGGCTTTTTATGACTTCTTCGCGAAACACTCAAAAAAATAAAATGTAAAAGGGTGTCAGGCTAAGAGCCCGCGCAAAAAGTGCTAATCTAGCCCGACGCCCTCTAGTTTCCTGAAAAGCACATATCCGGTCTGATTTGGATTATTTTTGTCCAATATCATTGCCAGATGCTCGGATTCAACCATCTTGCGAGAAATCAGTGGAAATCGTTTGATCCATTGAAAAACTTTGCTATAAATAGGCTTTTCTTAAGAAACAAATGCAATTGCATTTGCAAGCAAGCTGGTTCGGCGCTAATTAGTTTACTCATGATCGATTCCAAAGAGTGTTTTCTTTGAAGTTCCAATCAAGGAGATATGTCTATGATTGGTAAGAAACAATTTCCTATTATCGTATTGCTGATTCTCACCGGTTGCATTTTTGTTTCTGCTGCGAATGCGGCAGCCACCTGTGACCGAGAATGCCTCAAGGGTTTTGTTACAAAATACCTGGATGCCATGATAGCCCATAAGCCGGAATCAGTCCCGGTTGCTTCCACGCTAAAATATACAGAGGACTGCAAGGAACTGAAGCTGGGCGAAGGCGAATGGAAAATTATTACCGGCCTTACCGAATATCGCAGAGATGTGCTGGATGTCAAAGAGGGAGTTGCGGTTTCTTTCAATGTTGTTATGGAAGGAAATAATAAGGCGCTCTTCACCATGCGTCTCAAGATTGTCGATAAGAAGATAACCGAAATCGAAACACAGGCGGTCCATAATAAGCAGGAAGCAATGCTTTTAGAGTTAGAGAACCTTAAGACCATCAGCAAGACGATGGCTTTCGTTCCGGAGAAGAAACAGCTTCTTTCACGGGAAGACCTCATCAAGGCGGGCAGGACTTATGCCGAAGGATTGAAAATCGGCAGCTTTGTGAAAGTGGATTCGCCCATGGCGCCCGATGCCTACCGCTTTGAAAACGGCCAGCTCATGGCCGGCCCGGGATGCACTTTTTTCCAGGGTTGCCAGACTATGAAAACCCAAACGATTCCAAGGCTGGCCGGAATAACACAGCGTGTCATGGCAGTTGATGAAGAAATGGGTGTCGTGGCTATTCGCATGAATTTCGGACCCGGATCAACCTTCCAGGGCGGCGGCGAGTTGGACGTCTTCCATTCATTTAAAATATATGATGGCTTGATCCGCGCGGCAGAAGCATTTTTCAAACAAGCTCCGGCCGGCACAAAATCAGGCTGGGATTAAATTGAATAGAAGCAAAAAGGACTGCGCCAAGGGTGACGCGGCGGGACGCCGCGTCACCCTTGCGTTTTAGCCGAATCGGGGTCAGACCCAGAATAAGCACTGCCTTATCTGTCCGTTACCCATCTTTTCCCAAAAGCAAAAGGCCTATTAAAAGAACTTCGCTGATTCTCATTCTGTGCATGCGCTCTTATCCGCCTGGCCTAAGGATTGTATTTGATTGCGCCGGTCTTCTGATCGCGCGAGAACTGAATCAAGTAGTCCCACGCCATCCCGGCATACTGTGGATATAAAGCATGAATCAGATCTGCCGTATAGTTGAGGGCCACCATGGGAACACCCTGCTTGTTATTCAGATACCATATGAAATTCCTGTGTTCAGCATTCAACAAAGTCTCGGACCAGGCGTCAGCCTGAAACCCGCACTTCGGGTGCGATCTGAAGTCGTAGCTGACCTGGTTCATGTTGTTGAAAAGTAAAAATTTATTCAGCAGCACCTGAGAATTGTTTGAAAGACTTCCGTCTTCCGGGTTTATATTGGGCTGCAGGTCATAGGCGCTGGTTAAGTACATGAACGGCAGATCCGTTTCTTTGAACTGCGCATCCATTTTGTCTGTAAAAGTGAACATCGCGCCGGCCATGTCTACAACAGCCGCCAGCATGCGGGGATGGCTCGTCGAAATTACGAGTGTAGCCCCTCCGCCCATCGAATAGCCGGACGCATATACACGTGAAGCGTCAATTGCAGGATAGGTCTTCATCATGTATGCGGCCAGTGCGGCTATCGATTCTCCAAGAACAGCCTGATCAGAATAGAGGCTCTGGTGTTCCGGGGCCACTATGATAAACCGCTTCTGGCGCGCCATCTCCAGCCAGCCGACCTCCTCAACAAAGGCCTGCGGATCATCGCCGCCGCCATGTAGAGCGATTACCAGTGGAACAGTTCCGGGCGCAACCTTGTTTTGAAGAACCTCACTGGGCACATACTCATACCAAGTCTGCATGTACTCACCAGCCTTGGTCTTAATGCTGGAAAACCTGTCTTCCTGGTGCGGAAACACGGAAATGCCGTTTGGCGCCACACCATTCGTGACTACGTTCCGCGCGGCCAGTGAATAGGGCGCCTGATCGAAGTTATATCCCTGGTAGGGCGTGCCGGCGCTGTGCAAACCCTGTTTAACAACTGGGATTCGCATCGTTCTGGAGAACATCCCATCATAAGCCCTCTTGATGATGGCGGCCGCGTCTGGACTTGATTCTCTGTTGACAGCCACCTGTTGCAGCGGCAGGGCCTGATTGAAGTAGGTAGTGGCGTTGGCGTCGCCCTTTACAGCGTCGGTTTTGTTCGCGGCCTTGTACTTGGCCTCGACCGCCTCGGTGGCGTTCACAAGATAGGCGGGCAGAACGCCAGCCACCTGACGGACCTCGTCCATCCTGCTGTTGATCAGCAGAACGCCGGCAATGCGGCTGGCGTAGTCGAGAGTGCCGGCAATGTAGTTGTTGAAGAACGTCGCGCCGCCGTCAATGCCGATGACATAAAGGAAGCCAAAGCCGCCGAAGTAGTCGCCATCAGAGTAGGTCGTGGTAACGTTATTTATTTTTTCAGAGCCCCCCAGCGAAAGCATTGCCGTCTGGAGAGCGTAATAGTGCTTCTGGTCGGCGGCGGTAAAACCGGCTTGGGGATCGGACGGCGTGACGAGCACCACGCTGCCGATCGTCGTATCGATAATGTTGATCAGGCCGAGATTCCTCAGATAGGCAAGCGCGGCATCCTTGTCCGGAAAAGACTTCCCGGCAAAAACCATAATGTTCGTATTGGAGCGGTTAGCGCGCCCGCTCCACAGGTTCGCCGACCGGTACACATACGTAGTCCCTTTAGGGTAGCCATCGAGTACAGGATGGGACTTGAAGGCCCCCTTGCCGGATCCCTCTGCCGCAGCAACCGCAGGGCTGCTCACGCGAGTCTCTTCCAGCGTCTCGAAGGTGGCCTTGTTCCCCTGTCTGTTGGAGTAGTTCAGCGCGAAGGCGCCGGCAGTGAACAACAGGCTCACTATGAGCGCGAGCGCAAAAGCCAAGCGTGACTGGTTCTTCAGCATAGATCAATCTCCTTTTCCGTCATTAGAAGTTCTGCGGTTTGTTTCTTGCTCCCAGCCGGATTTCGTGGCGGGAGGCATCTGTTTGAAGAAGGCTTCCGCTGCTCGAATCAGGCCGCCGGTGATCTTCTCCTCCCCTATTCGATTAATCAAAACGTTGGGATCGTATCACAGGTCGGGTACGGTCTCGTTTGATTTGGCTGCACCTCGAACAAATGCGGTGACAGGGGAAACAGGGGAACTCAACACCTGTACTATAGAAACAGCGCCGGCGGGGGCTTTCGGCTATGGGTGGGGAATGTACTTGACACTTATTTGTGACACCACATAATGTAAGCCGGCGCTGACTTATATCGTCTCCGGTTTTTTTCCGGGGACTGCAAGTTTATGGAAAACGGCGTGCGGCCTTTGCTGGGTTTTGTTACACGAATCCGTAATCGTCGCTTTGTGGCAAAAATGCAAAATGAAAAGGTCCATGATATCGAGGAGAAACGCATGATCGGGAGAATAGCAGCGCTTGCGGCGATAGCGGAAGGCCGTTATGCCGGCAAGGAAGCGATTCTTCTACAAAACCGTGGCGTATTGATGCCGCAATGAGCGCGCATAGTGAAACCTTTAATTTACAAAATCACATTGCTGGGAGCAGATTCTATGAAGAAAATGATGAGCTATCTATGCGTGGGCGCGATTGCGCTGTTTGCGGCGGCGATGACGCAGGCTGCTGACGCTGGATTGGACCGCACCGCGCTGTTGAAGATTGCCGATAATTATTTGGCCGCGATGGTTGCGCATGATCCCGGGAAAGCGCCGCTTGCCGGCGATGTAAAAATAGTGGAGAACGTCAAACGCATTAAGTTCGGCGAGGGTTTATGGAAGACTGCCTCTTCCATGCCGTCCGATTTCAAGATTGTGGCTGCAGATCCAATCACCCAGGAAGTCGGGGGCTTGGTGGTAATGGGCAGCGATCAAAAACCCGCACAGGTTGGTTTCCGGCTTAAGTTGGTGAACGGCAAGATCGTTGAAGCCGAGCACCTGGTTATGGTGTTGGATAAAAATAACCCCATGGGGAATCCCGATAATCCAAATCTGAAGAAGCATCGTCCGGCCATTCTTCTAGAAGTTCCCTATGAATACGCGGATTCGCACGGGCGTTTGATCTACATTGCGAAGTCCTATTATGATGCGCTGGACAACAACAATGGCCATCTCGCCCCATTTGCCTCTGATTGCGAGCGGCATGAGAACGGCATGCGCACGGCGCCATCCGGCGGTCCCTCATTGGGAGGAGCTTCAATCCCCGGCACGGCGGCGCCGAAGCCGGGCTTGCTGGGCATGCAGGATTGCACGACGCAGATTAGCTCCGGAACGTTCCAGTACATTACCTCAATCGAGAATCGCCGCGTGTTAGTCGCCGACACCGTTACGGGATTGGCGATCGGCTTTTCACATTTCCATCATCCGATGACGCAGAAAAAATTCAAAATCACGGGCAACCCCGACCGACCCGAATCCGATATGTCCAATCAGAAACCGTTTGATATGCCGTCAATGCACATCTACAAAATATGGGGCGGCAAGATTCACGACATAGAAGCCATTGGCATCATGGCGCCTTTCAATTCACCAACCGGCTGGGAATAAATCCCTCCCTGAGGAATCTGCATGAAAAGCAGAATCTGTGGGCTAAGGCCCGTGCCAAGGCCCTGCCCACAGATTCTGCTTTGTATAGAGAGGAATCGTGGGGAATCGTGGAGGAGGGAATCGTGAAGGGAATCGTGGACATCCCGTGAAGGGAATCGTGGACATCCAAGGGGAGGGAATCGTGGACATCCAAGGAGGAATCTCCGCGTGGGGAATAAAATCGTGAATAAAATCGTGGACATCCATAGTTTTCTTTCCCTAATAGCCCTAATCCCACCACTGTAAGCAAATTTTTACGCCAAGATTTTTGGTATTTTGTTGCTATTAGTTTTTTTGGTTGGGAAAGAATACAAAGAGGCAAATGGAAAGGCTGAAAATATCGACACGGATTCCAAGCAGGAACGATGCAGTGTCGATTGGCTGCGGCGAATTCCTGTGGAGACTTCTTGTAAATTGATAAAACTAATTGCGGAATCCGGAATTAAACGAATGAAGCGCGGGCATGAGCCATACCCGTGAGCCAACGGACTCCAATCTTATCTGCAAATTTCTTGATGCTGGAATGTTTTCCGGCTACCAACTGAAATTTGGTTCTAAAGTTGGAGATAGTGTCAATCCATGATTCCGGCTTTGCTCCAATGCGCTCAAGAACAGGCGCCAGATCGGGATGAATGAATCCTTGTTTGCCTTCGCGCACTATCCGTCCTGATTGGTCAACTAAGTCAAAATATTCTGTCTCAGATATGTCGAGGATCCCGCGGCGTTGTGAATTCGATGAGATTGGGCATAGCCATGAATTCGCAGAAGCGGTGGTTTCCGGCGAAGTGTTTTGAGATGTTGGAGTTGAGGCCTGATTCTCTCTCTGCCAAGCTCGAATGCGTTCTGGAATGCTGGCAAAGTCGCTTTCTTCAAGAGACGAGGCTAATCCTGCCCGAATAGCATTCAAATCAACATAAGCCATGCCGGCAATAACAGCAATGTCATCAAGGAGCGCCTGGCATTTAAAGCGGCTTTCCCAGAAACGGCCTTTGACCTTGTCTTCAGCATTAGCTGCGCGGGCGATGAATTCATTGAGGCGTCCCATAAACCAACTCAAGCTGCAAAGACGCTTTCGCAGCTGTTCAACCCGGCCGGGAGAAGCAAGAATTGCCCTGATCTGATCTTCAAGCGAAGGCAGCGGCTTTTTTTTTACCCCCTGTTTTCGAGGACAAAGCTGCAGCCACCGGGAAGCGACTTCCCAATCGGACCAGCCTGCGGCAATATCTGGCCGGGTGCGGAGGATGTTGTGGTAGTGGTTTGCGAGAATGGCGTAAGCACAGACATCAATGGCGAAGATTCCCGCTAAGAACCTCATTCTATCTAAGATCCAGGTTTTGCGGTGAGAATTGTCCTGGTTTGTGACAGCGTCATAGCCGTAAAGGAACGCGCGGCGGACGCAACGGACGCAACAATGGTAAATGCCCTCTTCATTTTCCGGTACGGTTTTGTATCTTCCCAATCCCATAGGTTGGCTCCTTTCACCCTGTCTAACAACCAATTCCGGAATTGAGCCAAATTATTTTTGTAAAACTTGGGTGTCCTCGATTCTTCCTCGATTCTCCGCTATTCTCCCCCTCGATTCTTCCCTCGATTGGCTGGAGTTGGTTGGAGTTGCATACGCTGAGATTCTCGCGGACACAGTTTGGGACACAATTGGGGTATTTTGAGGGTATTTCGGAGGTCTTTCGGGAACGCTTAAATCTGCTGAAAGGATTTAGGGATGCGGGTTTGGAACTGGTGCCGGGGGGCGGAATTGAACCGTCGACACACGGATTTTCAGTCCGTTGCTCTACCGACTGAGCTACCCCGGCATTTTCACGCTTCCGAATAAAGCGGGAATCCTTATACCATTTGAGAGAGAAAAAATCCACCCAAGATATTCAAGATATTCAAATTGCCATGCTCTATGCCCTCAAACCCTCACCTATTCTTGCGATTTCGCTGCCGGATCAACATAGTCCATCGTGACAAAGCAGATCGTAAATTTTGTGGAGTTTGCCCAAGCTGTATCTAAAGACTAAACCTCTCCGGGTACGATGCGGCAAGCAATGGAGGGACAGCCGGAGGAGTCGCATCCAGTTCCTCAAGAATCTCGATCGCATTCACAAGCGCCTGTCCCCGGAAGTGATTGTTGGTTACTGCGTACATCTCTTTTACGCTCTCCTGCACCTTGCGGATCTTGCCCGAGAGTTGGCGAATTTCTTCCTTCGAGTACATGTAATCGTAACGCGCGTCCCTGCCCGCATCCTCTTTGAACCAGTTCCGATAATTGCGTCCGTGCAGCCGAAAATAACCTACCGGCGCCGTCGCCCGCTCCGCCGGCCGAATCGAATTGCCGATAACCGGCTGATCGATGTTGCAGAAAGCCACTTTGGATTCGCGCAAAAAAGCGTAAAAGGGTTCGCGATCCCAACTGCCATGCCGGACTTCCAAGACGAGCGGGAAATCGCTCAGCAAGCCGAAAAGCTTTTGCAGATGGTCCTGGTTTTCAGGCGTGCAGCGGAAGCGCCACGGGAATTGGATCAGGAGCGCGCCCAGGACTCCCGCCTCCACCAGTGGGGCCATCGATTGCCGGGTCTCATCGCAGGCCGCCTTTAAAGACGATTCATCTGCGGCCGCAGCCTCGTGAGTAATGCGTTGCCAGGCTTTTGCGGTGAATTTAAAGTGGCGATTGTTGCGGACGCGTTGCGCCCAACCGGC
Source organism: uncultured Acidobacteriota bacterium (assembly GCA_964441405.1). Classification (GTDB taxonomy): domain Bacteria; phylum Acidobacteriota; class UBA6911; order UBA6911; family UBA6911; genus UBA6911. Next base: position 47,297 of record CAYTYP010000029.1, on the reverse strand, counting down.
GACGTCTTTAGGGCGAGGAGGAGCGTAAAAGGAGCTGTTGATTTCGATGGTGTCGCAGTAATCGGCGAGAAAGGATAAAGCATCGAAAGAGCCTCGATGGGTGGAAGGGTAGACAATGCCTTCCCAATCTTTGTAATTCCAGCCCGCCGGGCCGACGCGCAGGCTGGATCGGCGGTCGGGAGGTTGGAATAGGGACGTTTGGGATCCAGGCATAAGGCAAATGCGGGCGGGACGCCCGCGCTTCATCAGCCAAGGCTAAGGCCGATGGGTAGACCGGTTTTAAGGTTTAACAGTGTGGCGGCGGAGCCGTCTCTCGCTGCAATTTCGAGATACCCGGTGGAACCGGGGACGATAAAAATTTCTCCGGGTCGTCCTTCGGAATAGGTTCGATGGAAGGACGTAATTTCCTTCTGGCCGGCCAGTATCTTCATCGTACGCGGATGCGCCGGATCGGGAATCGGCAGATCGCTCGGCTTCAGATTTGTGATGAGATTGCCGAAACGATCGACAGCCAAAATTGCCGCCTGAATCAAATTATCCCGCACCTTCGCAGGAACCGGAATCTTCAGCTGCACCGGGTTGGGCAATTCAGGCCCAAGCTGTTTCAATGGAATATCACGACTGATATATCCTGCGATGGGAGCAAAAACGTCGCGGCCGTGAAAAGTCGAGGAAACCGGTTTGCGGAAGTAATGATCCGCCGTAATTTCAAAGGCGCTAAAATTCTCCAGCGATTTCTGAACGTAAGTCAGGATTCCATTGTCGGGCGCGACAAAAATATGCCCGCCGCCTGTCGCCGCCAAAGCCTTGCGCGCCGTGCCCACCCCGGGATCGACGACCGCCAGATGAATCGTACCCGAGGGAAAATAAGAATAGGCTTGGCCCAAGGTGAAAGCGCCGCTATGAATGTCCTGCGGCGGGATCATGTGAGTTATATCTACGAATGTAATGTCCGGATTCAGGCTTAGGATCACCCCTTTCATCACAGCGACAAAAGGATCGCTCAGCCCGAAATCAGTCAGCAAGGTCATGATTCGCATATCATTGCTCCTTCTCTAGCCTGCACCCTGTGCTATTCTAACAGAATTACGAATGAAGAATTACGAATGAAGAAATTAAAGAATACGATGATGACAGAAAGAATTTATCTGGACAATAGCGCGACGACTCAGGTCGATGAGCGCGTTTTGGAAGCCATGATCCCGTGTTATCGGGAGACTTATGGGAACGCCAGTTCGATCCATTTATTCGGACAGGAGGCGCGGTCCAAGGTTGAGGACGCCCGCCGCTCAATCGCCGAGCTTTTGGGCGCTGATATGCGCGAGATCCTATTTACTTCCGGCGGAACCGAATCCGACAATGCCGCGCTCTGGGGCGTGTTCCGAAGCGGCTATCGCCCGGGCAACCACATTATTACTACCCGAATCGAGCACCCTGCGATCCTCGCGACATGCAAAGCTCTGGAAAACGCCGGAGCGGAAGTTACCATAGTCCCGGTCAACGCCTCAGGCCGGGTGGAGCCTGCCGCCATTTCGGAGGCGATCCGCCAAAGCACCATCCTTATCTCAGTGATGCATGCAAACAACGAGACGGGCGTGATTCAGCCCATTGAAGAAATAAGCCGGCTGGCCAAGGAACGTGGCATCCTCGTCCACACGGACGCTGTCCAGAGCGCGGGCAAGATACCGGTGAACGTTCGTGAATTGGGAGTTGACCTGCTTTCGCTGTCGGGACATAAAATCCATGGGCCGAAAGGTGTGGGCGCTCTGTTTCTTCGAAAGGGGATAAAGTTCGCCCCTTTCATGACGGGCGGCGCACAGGAAAGAAAGCGCCGTGCAGGCACGGAAAACGTTCCGGCAATTGCCGGGCTCGGAGCGGCTGTGCTTTTAGCCGGAGAGCGGCTCGCCGGCATGCAATCGCGAGTCGCAGAGCTTCGGGATCGGCTGGAAAATCTGGCGCACGCTAAAATTCCCAGAGTCAGAGTTAACGGCCAGGGACAGCGACTGCCCAATATCAGCAATCTTTCGTTTGATGGTATGGAGGGGGAAGCCGCTGTAATCGCTCTTGATCTTGAGGGAGTGGCGATTTCAACGGGATCGGCCTGTTCATCGGGAGCGCTGGAACCCTCGCATGTGCTCACCGGTATGGGGCTGCGCCCGGAGGTCGTTCAGTCATCGTTACGTTTCAGTCTGTGTCATTACAATACGGAAGAGGAGATTGATCGGACCGTGAGCATTTTGGAATCGGTCGTCCAAAGGCTGCGCCATTTGTCGCGATAATGTTTTTGGCCGCGAGGCGACAACCAGTGGATTGGTTGCTCGGATGGTAGGCTTCTAGGTGTCTATATTTAATGGCTTTAAGTTTTTGCGCAAGTTCTGGATTCACTTTTGCAGTCGAATTCTGTTACCCTGTGAAGGAATATGGATTGTTTGGCGACTAATGGAGCAGGCGTAACAGAACCGCCCTCATACACCCTGATATCCACAGATGAAGCATTCCGGAGCATGCTGGAACGTCTGGCGCCGGTGTGTCGTATCGCAATCGATATAGAAGCGGACAGCCTCTATCATTATTTTGAGAAAGTTTGCCTGATCCAGATATCCAGCGATACAGACACTTACATACTTGATCCTCTGGCGATCCAGATTATAGGGGAGTTGGGGCCTTTTATGTCCAATCCGGCGGTGGAAAAGGTTTTCCATGCTACCGGATACGATCTCCATTGCCTCCGCCGGGATTATGGTTTTAGTTTTTTTAACATTTTTGACACCTACATCGCCGCGCAATTGCTGGGCTACGAATTTCTGGGCCTGAGCGCCATGATGGAAACGATCCTGGGCGTCTGCCACTCCAAACGAAGGCAGCGCGATGATTGGTCTCACCGCCCGCTTGCAGCGGAGCAGTTGGAATATGCGGCTATGGACACTCACCATCTGCTCCGGTTGAGGGATGGGCTTGAAGAGGAGTTGGTGAATAAAGGGCGGCTGAACTGGGCATTGGAGGAATTCGAAGCAGCCGCAACTCTGGAACGGCCGGAGAAAGAATTCGACACCGAAGGCTTTCGTCGAATTAAAGGGAATCGCGACTTGAGCCTGCAGGAACAAGTCATGTTGCGGGCTCTTTACCTGACGCGAGACAAAATTGCGCGCCAGCTGGATGTCCCCGCGTTCAAGGTAGTGAACAATTCGGTTCTGATAGATTTGGTTAAAAAGCCTCCAAAGTCGGCGCATGAAATGTTCGATCGGCCGGGCATTTCGTACAGAGTGGCCCGCAAGTATTCGGGTGAGATACTCCACACCCTTGAAGAAAGCCGGCGCCAGGACCCATTTTTGCCGGAAACGCCTCCCCGCATCAATTGGAGGCCACCCAGCCGGATAGTGCGGCTGCATCTTGAATCTCTTAGAAATTGGCGCCAGGCTAAATCCAAGGAACTAGGCTTGCCCATAGGAGTTGTTTTTCCGGCGAATCTGCTCGAAAATTTGGCTTTAGTTCCTCCTTCAAATTTGCAGGAGATGTCGGAGTTGCCTGGAATGCGTCAGTGGCGGGTTCGAGAGTTCGGAGAAGAGTTGCTTCAAATTATCCAGAATCCCGACCCCAAAAACGTTGACACATCCGGGAAGTGATCCGCCAAAATACACAACCCGCTCCGGCATGCGCGTCAAGCTTAGGAGAATAGAGCGCTGAAAGCGCGGAACAGCAAAAACAAAACCTTGAGGATAATGATCCCAGATCATGATAAAAGCCATTAAGCTTAAAACCAGCTGGCTCTATCATCCGGTCACCATCTTTCTTTTGATCCAAGTCCTCTGGATCCTGCTATTGGCGTTCTGGGTTCGATGGTACCTCGAAAAACACTGGCAGCTCAAAGCAATGGCCGAACGGCTCCGGACCCAGGTGGATGTCGATGGGAGCTGGCTTCCTCTGATCGAAGGAGGCATTCTGCTTGGCCTGATCCTCGCCGGCGCTACTGTAATTTTCATATTCTGGAACAAACAGCATCGCTTGAACAAAATGCAAAGGGCCTTTGTTTCCAATATCACCCATGAGCTCAAATCCCCCGTGGCTTCGATTCAGCTCGCTTTGGAAACAATGGCGCTGCGCGACCTTTCCGAGGAGAAAAGAAGCGAATTCATAACTATGATGCTCGACGACGCCGAGCGCCTCTCAATCTTGATCGACCGTATTCTAGGCGCCGCGCGCATCGAGAAAAGGCACGGCCGTTATCACTTCGAAAATGTCAGCATGAGGCATTTCGTTGAAGATGCATTGGCCGAAGATCGCCACCTTTATGAGAAGGACGGCCGCGCTATCATCCTGGAGGAGGGAAGTGACGCTCGCGTCGCCATAGATCGTTCGGCGATGCGCATGGCGCTGGCTAATTTATTGGAAAACGCCGCATCCTATTCCCCTCCAAATTCCACGATTCGTCTCCGGCTGCATAAGGATTTAAGAAGTTGCCGAATCGATGTTATCGACAGCGGGGATGGAATATCGGGAAAGGACATTAAAAATGTTTTTAAGATGTTCTGGAGGGTCGACTCTGAAGAAAAAGCTGCGCGCGTGAGGGGCACCGGCCTGGGGCTATATATTGTCCAGAATGTCGTGAGGGATCACCGAGGAAAAGTTTGGGCGTCCAGCCCGGGCGTCGGACGCGGTTCCACATTCAGCGTGCGGTTGCCTCGTGAGCGCAAATACTGGAGTCTCGCAGCGCGTCGCAAGGTCAATCCTCCGCCGGAGCATAAATTCTGAAAACTATCGGGATGGAACAGAAACATCACAGGATTCTTCTGGTAGAAGACGAGCTGAACCTCGCTCGTCCGCTGCAGTTTAATCTGGAGCAGGAAGGGTATGAGGTTCGTTCCACCCCCAGCGGCAAAGAAGCGCTTGCGTTGCACAGGAAGACTTCGTTCGATCTGATTATCCTCGATCTTATGCTGGAGGAGATTGATGGGTTTGAAGTAGCGAGGCAGATCCGCCAACGGGACCAGAGGCTGCCTATCCTGATGCTGACATCAAGGTCGACGGAACAGGATCGCATCTACGGCCTGGAGTTGGGCGCGGATGATTACATCGTCAAACCCTTTCATTTACGGGAACTGCTTTTGCGGGTTGACCGGATGATTGAACGCACTACCTGGTACGCAACCGACAAGCGACCCGCGCGCCAAATCTCAGTTGCCGGATACGTGATCGATCTCGAGAAACTCAGCGGCTCCGGCCCTCGCGGCCGGCTTCAGCTTACAGCCCTGGAAGCTGATTTGCT
>CAYTYP010000029.1:0-42024 GCA_964441405.1 uncultured Acidobacteriota bacterium | reverse complement strand
GTTCAGCGCTAATGGCCCTCGCGGTCCATTGCAGCTCACGGCGCTGGAAGCGGAACTGCTTCGGGCCTTAACGTCGCACCCCAACCGCGTGTTTTCCCGCGGCGAGCTCCTGGAAAAAGTCTGGGGCTATCATTCGGAAGTGGAAACCCGGACTGTGGATAATTTCATTGTACGGTTAAGAAAATATTTTGAAGAAGAGCCGGACCAGCCGCGTCATTTCATTAGCCTCAGGGGCAAGGGCTACATGTATGTGCCATAGGACGATTGCATTAATAATATTCGGGGTGTTTTTCTTTCAGGCGGGAAAGATTTTTTTTGCGCAATTCTCTTTTTTCGTCAGATTCGAACACAGTATCCGCAGTTGACCCGGAATGGTGAAGGACGTAGGTGTCCAAAGACAATCCCAGCACATATCCTGCTTTGCGCAGCCGGCGGCAATAGTCGTCGTCATCTCCTCCTCCGACGAAATTTTCGTCCAGGAGGCCGACTGAATCAATGGTCCGGCGCTTGAGAGCCACACAGAAAAACGCCAGCATGCCTTCGATCAGAATTCCGGCTCTGTGGAAGTGATATCTGAGGATGCGGTTGCGTTCATGAATATCATCGGTCTTAAACCGGGGAATCTGAGGAGCACAGGTTTCGCGGACTCGATCGACGCACTGCCAATCATTCGGGCTCGAATCGAGCGGACCGACTGCGCCAATGCGAGGATGGGTGTCGAGAAATGCGGTCATGTTTCCCAGCCATCCTTTGGAAACCTCGACGTCATTGTTCATGAAAACAACATAGGGGTTTTCCCCCAGGCTGATTCCTTGGTTGATTCCGGCGCACCATCCGTGGTTTTCACGGTTCCGGATAATTGTGATATCCCGCGTGTAGACCTTGTCCAGATCGACTGTTTCATCGGTGGAAGCATTGTCGATTATATAGAGGTGAAACGATACGTCCGAATAGCGATAGATGCTTTCGATCAAACTTCGGGTATAGGGATATTGGTTGTAAACAGGAACGATTATGTCTGCTGCGGTTGCCGACCTCTGTTCGATCATGCCATTCACTCTCGAAATACATATCGACCTTAGTCGGGAAACCTGAACTTTTTTCAATTTTTAAGAATTGGCCGGCATTGAAAATTTCAAGAGGTTTCTACAGCTAGAGCAATAGTTTTTACTGCGGACTGTATTTTACTGACTACTGACTACTGACTACTGACTACTGACTACTGACGACTGACCACTGACGACTACTTTGGAGCGTAGTAGCCCTTGCGTGAGCGAAGTTGGACTCCACGAACCTTGCAGCGGAGATCGATGGAACGATAAGCGCCGTCTCTCTTGGGGTTGGTCGAGACATACGCCAGGCTATATTGCCCCTGTATTTCACGACCGATGGCGCGAAAAGCAGTTTGTATTTCTCCCAGTTTGGCATTAGGGGTGAAAACAGATCCACCGGTTTCTTTGGCGAAACTTTTAAGAACTTTAAAGTTGGTTCCTTCATTTCCAAGAACGCCGATGCCATAGATCACTACATCGTTTCTTTGGGCGGCTTCTATCGCCTGTTCCTTGCGCATCTTGCTTCCGGTGTCTTCGCCGTCTGACAAGACCAGCATTACCTTGCGCCCTATTTCCTTGTTCAGCTTTTCCTCCGCTGCGAGATAAATAGCGTCATATAAAGAGGTGTTGTTCCCGGCTTCCAAACGCTTCAGCGCTCGTGTGAGGACTTTCTGATCTTGTGTAAAATCCTGAACCAGATTTACGTCCGAATCGAACTGCATAATCAGAGCCAGATCTCTAGAGGGCCGGAGTATTTCGGTAAAGAATTCGGATGCGGTCCTTTTTTCTATTTCAAGGGTATCCTTTACGCTTGCGCTGGTATCAATGAGCAGCGCAATGGTCAGCGGCACATCGCTCCCTTTGCCCAATTCACTGAAGTATTCGATTTTTTGAGGCTGTTTATCTTCGAATACTTGGAAATCGCTCTGTTTGAAGCCGCTCAAGTGCTTGCCTTGTTTGTTCAGAATAGTGAATACAACATTGACCAGTGAAACTTCAGTGCGGATAGTCGGATTGTATTCCTGGCTGAATGTTGGTAGATCGATGGAACTGAGAAGCAGTAGTGCTATAAGGGCTGGTAAAACGGCCAATCTATTTTTCATAACTGCTTTCATAATAACTCTCAATCTATTTGAGTCGAAGACAATCATTTTGTTTCAGTCGCCGCCATCGTGTCAATTAAAGTTGGGATGATTGCAAGGATTGCCGGATATTGGACTGAAGCCAGGATTTTGTTGGCGGATAAATCCATCAAATGCGAATGGAAGAATAATTTTGTTAAGAGCCTGCTTCCGGCAACCGCCCTTATGGGTTCGGTTGTGACAGGCTTTCCCGATAAAACAGGATTCGCGAGCAACTGTCGCAGGCTTGAATAGATTCCGTTCGAATCAGGTCGGCGTACATCTGTGGCCGGATGCGGACATGGCAGGCGCTGCAGAGCTCGTCTTTTGCTTCCGCCAGAGCTATTCCTTTTCTTGCCAAGGCTATCCGACGATAACGAGAAAGCAGGTCTGAGCCCACCAGGGATTCTTTCTGGATTTTTTCACTGCTTAATTTGGCAAGTTCTGATTCCAACTGAGGAGCGGATTCATTCGTTTTCCGAATGCTTTCCTCGAGTTCAGCAGATTTTTTGTTCAACTCCTGTTCGGCGCCTTTGAGAGAATGTTCCTTTGTTTCCACCTCCTCCATTATTTCCAGTATCTTGTCTTCCTCCTTGCGGATTTGTCCCTCGACCATCTGGATTTCATGGAGCATAGCAGTGTATTCCTTGTTGGTTTTGACTGCCATGAGCTGTTCTTTAAGACGGGAAAGCTTGGTTCTGGATAAATCGGCTTGCCCTTCGAGCGTCCGGCGTTGATTGGCGAGTTCTTTCATTTTGGAGCCACTGGCGTCAAATTCAGAACGCAGAAGCTGAAGCTCATTTTGGAATTCTTGGATTTTTTTAGGAATGTCCGAGGCTTGTTTTTGCAGACTTGCGATTTTAATTTCTAAATCTTGAAGGGCTATCAGGTTCCGTAGATCAGGATTCACCTGTTTGCCCCCCCCATTCTCATTTTACCGGAGGAGGGCATGGCCCAAACTTGAATGGGTCTTTCATGCCTGCAATCTCGGCAGTGGTTGTTCTTCTTATCCATAAAGTCCTATAACTCACCTAATATACATCAAAACAAAGAGATATGTCAAACGTTCCCATCTTGCTAACCCGCTGGTCATTTTACCCTGATCCCGACTCCGAACGACATTAATCCGTGGTTATTGTGGGGCTGAAAAAGTAAAATAAAATGATGCGAGCAGTTTTACAAAGAGTTGGCCACGCCGAAGTTATGGTTGAAGAAGTATCGATAGCCCGCATCGGAAAGGGCATTCTTGCGCTTGTTGCTATTTCGCGCCGGGACGTCAGGCAAGACCTGGAGTGGATGGCAAAAAAAATAATCGAATTGCGCATTTTTGAAGACAGCCGGGGAAAGATGAACCTCAACCTGCAGGATATTAAAGGCGAGTTGCTCCTTGTTTCTCAATTCACATTGTATGGAGATTGCAAAAAAGGCCGCCGGCCTTCCTATATTGACGCAGCTCCTCCGGCGGAAGCAGAAAAGCTTTATAATGATTTTGTTTCTCTGGTGCGCCAAGGCATGCCGGGTGTTCAAACCGGCAAGTTCCAGGCTATAATGGAGGTCCGGCTTGCCAATTCTGGACCGGTAACAATTATTCTGGATAGCCGGAACGGACAATAAATCGATGCCTTTAAGCAAGTTGAACATAAATATTATATTCGTTTTTCTGGTAATAGCCTTGGGAGCAACGGCAATAACTTCCGCAATAATGCTCTCAAAACATACAACAGCGCCGGAATCTTCCCTCGGCCATCTGCCGAAGAACCATCCACCTATCGATTTTTCAAAAGAGCTGGCTGAACTGGAACAACTGAGCGCCAAGGACCCGAAAAATGCAGATTATCGAACCCGAATCGGCAACATCTTTTACGATATGGGTCGGTATGAAAAAGCCGTTGATTATTACAACCAAAGTCTCGACCTCAAACCACGAGATCCGAAGGTGGAAACGGACTTGGCTGTTTGTTTCCACTATCTGGGTCAACAGGACATGTCTTTGAAAACTTTAGATAGAGTCCTGGAATATAAGCCGGATTTTCCTGAAGCAATGTTCAATAAAGGGATTGTGCTTATTACAGGGAAGAAGGACATAATGGGCGGGATTGCAGTTTGGGAAAAGCTGCTTCAATTGCATCCCGATTATCCAAGAAGAGCGGAACTTCAGCAGAGCATTGACCAGCTGAAGGCCTCTCTTAAATAATATTGGAGTGCGGACGGGACGCCCACACTCCCAGGCAAAGAAAATAGTATGTTTTATAAATTCCTGATACAACTGGTTATATTCATTTCAATAATTTATTTGGTGAGGCGATTTTTTGCGGGTGTTTTCAGAAATCCTAAAAAATCTGCGTCTGAAAATAATGGCGCTGACAATCTCTCAACCCAAATGGTCAAAGACCCGGTGTGCGGCATGTATATGGACTCCCGGCTTGCTGTACGGCTGGAAAATACAAACGGGACTTTTTACTTTTGTTCTGAAAAATGCAAAACAAAGTTCCTGGACGTGCCTTCAGGGACCGAAACCGGTTCAACCGCGGCCAAATAGTTGGATCTCTTAGGGCAAAGATCGGCTCTCCGATGATTATTAAAAGCTTCACAGCCGATGCCCCTCCCGATCCCAAACTCGAAGTGATCCGGCTAATGGGTGATCCCAGAGATATTTTCATGGTTGAAAACCCGAATCGACATCGTATAATGGAGTCCCCGGCATCCGGGCAACACTTACGGATGAGGTCCAGTAAAAGTGGTTGATTCAGAAAAAAAGAAACCCGGCAGTAATAAGAAAAAGCATTTTTCCGAGGAGATGATATGCGACTGCCTCATGACAATCGAGACAGGCGATATCGAAGATCTCTTCGAAATTATTCCCCGCATTGGCGTCCTGCGCGATGCTCGTTTCAATGAACCGCTCATCGTTTTTTTAAACCAAGATGACATCAAGAAACGTGAGTTTGCCGCCTATTGCATGGGCGCCATTGGCGATAGAGTTTTTCTGGAACCGCTGAAAAAGGCCTTTATCCGGGCAAGACAGCTGAAAGGGTTCGGGGCTCACGAACTCCTGATAGCTATTATAGAAGCTATTGGCGCGATAGGGGATGATGCGGCAGTCGATTTTTTCCTTCCGGAGCTAAAAACCTGCTGCGCTGCCAAAGCTGCGAGAGAAGGCAAGAACGCTATAAAAAGCGCCGGCAGAATGGGCAAATGGATTATCGAATCGCTGGGCGCGATAGCGCAGCAGGGAGGAACTCAATCCCTGGAAGCTCTACTCGAATTGACCATGCATGATGATCCGGAGATACAAGCGCAGGCTCTTTCAGAACTGTCGGTCGCATACTGGCACAGGCCGAATGAAATTGATGATTCTACACTTGAAAAGATCTATAAATTAACCACTCATCATGAAACCCTGGTTGCTGAATCCGCTCTGGCTGCTCTCCAGAATCTGGCGGATGTAGGCTGCGACCGTGCCGAAAAGTATTTCGCCCCCTCCGAAGAGAACGAATAAATCTGCAGTGGTATATATTAATTGTCCAGGAATCTGCAAATTTGAAGAGAATCTTGTGTGAGGGGCGCCGGGGGGATGCTCTTTAGAAACATTCGGCCGTAGCTTTTGGTCAGGATGCGTTTATCGAGCAAGGCCAGAATCCCGCGATCCGTTTTGCTGCGGATAAGTCTGCCAAGGCCTTGTTTCAGAAGGATGGTAGCGGTGGGAATCTGGTAATCGTAGAAGGCGTTGCCGCCGGAATCATTTACATTTGCGATGCGGGCTGCGACGACTGGATCGCTGGGGACGGAAAAGGGCAGTTTGTCAATAATAACGCAGCTCAGTTGTTCTCCCTGGACATCGACTCCCTGCCAGAAACTGCTGGTAGCAAACAATACGGCGTTTGGAGTTTTACGGAAAGATTCCAGCAGTCCGGATTTGCTTTTCTCTCCCTGGATCAGGATAGGAAACCCTAGACGATTCTTAAGCTCCTGATAAACCAGATCCATTTGACTGTAGCTGGTGAAAAGTACAAAAGCCCTGCCACGGCTTGCCTCTAAAATGGTTTCGATTTCTTTGCAGGCCTGTTTTATCCACCCTTCCTCTCGTGGTTCGGGGATATCCCGGGGGACATAAAAAATTGCCTGGCTGGAAAAATCAAAGTGGGACGGAACTATCAGATCCTCAGCGTCTTGCAGGCCGAGACGTGATTTTGCAAATAGAAAATTATCGCCAGTCGAAAGAGTGGCGGATGTCAGGACTGCGGAATCCACTTTTGAGAAAAGGCGATCTTTCAGGATGTCGGAAATGTTGATAGGGGAAGCCCAGAGGAAAACTCCTCCTCTGCCGCGAATCTCATACCAGAAAACATGTTCTTTTGATTCGAATTCGAGTATGGAGGCGAGATCGTCTTCGATCTCCTGGCATCGGCGCATCAAAGATTCAAGGCTTTCACTTTGAACGGAAACATTGGCCAAAGAAGATTTAAGCGCGCTGATTTGGATCCGTAACGCCTTATAGAGAGAGCTTATATTATCGAAGTTTTGAGGGCCTCGTCGGACATCGGAGCCGGAACCTAGCTGCTGCAGTACGAAACGGCCTTCCCTGACCTGGAATGGTCTGAAGAACTCTGCAGAACGCTCGGCCAATTTTGCGATCTGGTTGGAAAGGAAAGATGAACCTGCTTTGAGTTCGGTGAGCGTTTTGCCGGCGTCCCGGATGAGTTCTTCGACTCTGTAATTACTCACCATTGTACCAAAATACTGGGTGGCCACATCTTCGATTTCATGCGCTTCATCCAAGACCAGGATGGAATAGTCCGGCAGAATTGATCCGAAATCGCCTTGTCTTAAGGACAAGTCTGCAAAGAAAAGATGGTGATTCACGATAACGATATCGGATTCCAATGCCTGTTGACGGACTCTGGTTATAAAACAAGCATCGAAATTCCTGCATTTCTGGCCGGAGCATGTTTCTCTGCCGGCATCCAGGCGATGCCATAGAATGAAATCTTCAGGCAATTCGGCCAATTCTCCCCGGTCGCCGGTTTTTGTTTTTTGAGCCCATTGTTTTATTAAAACCAGGCGTTCGGGATCATGAGGAGAAAAAAGATATTGCTCGCCTTCCATTTGTTCGAGCTTGTTCCAGCAGAGATAATTGCTGCGGCCTTTCATGTAGCAGACGGAGAACTTTCGCTTAAAAGCTTTCTCCAGGAATGGGATATCACGGGAAAAAAGCTGCTCTTGCAGATTTTTTGTGGCGGTTGAAATGATGACTCGTTTATTGGAAAAAATGGCTGGTATGAGATAAGCCAGTGTCTTTCCGGTCCCGGTTCCGGCTTCAACGCAAAGATGATGCTTTTGTTCAATTGCTTTCAAGACGGCTTGCGCCATCTTTATTTGACCCGGTCGGTATTCATAAACAGGATGGCTTTCTGCTATAGCCCCTTCAGGCCCTAAAATCCTTTCCAGTTCCTCGTTCGATAGAGCCATATTTTTTCTCAGGAGCCACAAGCCAGGAGCCAGAATAACACTTTCATGGATTTTGAGAAGGCGCTTAATCAATTAATTGCGCCCTCTTCGGTGATGCTGCCTAAAAATTCCGGTTTCTGGCTCCTGGCTTCTGGCTCCTCAAAGCAGTTATGATACCAGGGGAGGTGGAAATGGAACTTGAGAACCCGGAAAGCTCTGTTTTGGATCATAAGGAGATATATCGAGGCAAAATAGTTACTTTGCATGTTGATGTTATCAAGCAGGTTTCGGGAGGAACCACAATTCGGGAAGTGGTTTTGCACCCAGGAGGAGTTACGGCGGTTCCCATCCTGGATGACGGGCGGATATTGCTTATCCGACAATTTCGCTATCCTATAGGTAAATTTATACTTGAGCTCCCAGCGGGGAAACTCGATAGCGGCCAGTCTCCCATCGATACGGTTGCGCGCGAACTGGAGGAGGAAATCGGGTATAGCGCCGGCTCCCTTACTCATGAATGCACCTTTTATACAACCCCAGGCATCAGCAACGAATCGATCCATCTTTTCCTGGCCTCCAACCTTGTTCCATGCGCTCAAAGGCTCGAAGAGGGTGAACACATTACAGTTGAAGCTTATTCCCTAGAGGAATGTCTGGAGAAAATCAGGATAGGAGAGATTGCCGACGCAAAGACGATATTAGGCATTTTCTGGCTGCAGATGAATCCGTCCAACCGGAGTGATAAATTGGCTGGCAGCGTACGATAGCAAATGGTAATATAAGCCCCATGAGTAAAATTGCGGTTGGTTCCGATGTTGAGGCATATTGTACAAAATGCAGGATGGTCTTGGCTCACGCTGTCGTTGCCATGGAGGGAGCGAAACCCCGCCGTGTACGATGCAATACCTGCAATGGGGAACATAATTTTCGAGCTGCAAAGCCGGTAGCTAAAGCTGCTTCCAAAAAGAGTGATAAGCCGGCAAAAGCTACTACTAGAAGAACCCGGCAATCTTGGGATGAGGTAATGCAGGAAGCTTCGGCAAAACCTCATAAGCGGTATAGCATGTCCGGGAACTTTGGAGAAGGCGATTGGATCGAACACGCCACTTTTGGACTGGGATGCGTTCAGACGTTCGTTGCACCCAATAAAATCACAGTCCGCTTTGCAGACACTACCCGGATGCTTGTTTGCAATCAATCCTAGGAGCTTATCCAAGAATTAGGCTTTAACTTTTCTCGGGCTGCTCCTGGATGAAAACTGTAGCCTCTGCTTCCTGTTCTATTTTGGAAACTCTAAAGCTTCTTGTGCCTGGAGCTTCCAGTCGAACTCTGCGCCAGATGCTGTCGCATGGACGGATCACCGTTAACGGTGAGGTATGCAAAGTAGCAAATACGCAGGTCCGATCCGGCGATAAGATAGAGATTGGATCCCGCAAAGTTCTCCCAAAGCTTCCTGCCGGCCTCGAAATTTTATACGAAGATGATGACATCCTGGTTGTACAAAAACCATCAGGATTGTTGACAGTCGCGACACTTGATGAACGGGAACGAACCGTCTACGCTTTCTTGAAGCAGTGTGTGAAAACAGTCAATCCCAAAAACAAGATTTTCATCGTTCATCGTCTGGATAAATTCGCCAGTGGAGTTCTGGTTTTTGCACGGTCTGAAAATGTGAAAGATGCGCTGCAAAAGTTATTCAGTAAGCATGAGATAGAGCGAAAGTACTGGGCGATTGTAGAGGGCAGGGTTGAAAAAAATCAGGGGACGATCCGAAGTTCTCTTGCAGAGGATCGATCGCTCCGTATGCATTCCACTAAAGATGAGACCCACGGGAAGTATTCAGTGACTCATTTTCGTGTACTGCGCCGTTTCCCGGGGTTGACTGCTCTTGAAGTTACTCTTGAAACGGGGCGCAAAAACCAGATTCGCGTGCATCTTTCGGAAATGGGACACCCGATAGCCGGGGACCGGGCCTATGGCAGTGTGAAAGATCCACTGGGCAGGCTTGGGCTGCATGCTTTTTGTCTTGGATTCAATCATCCGACCAAGCGGATTCCGGTATTATTCCAAACTGCTCCGCCGCCGGAGTTTGTCCGCTATCTTCAAAAATAAGGCAACGTTACCCTATTTTAGCAGGCGTTCGAAATCCGTAATACGCTCAATGTTGTGATGGGCGCCATGTGGGTGAATCCCTTCACCGACCATTACCGTTGTCATCCCAAGTTTTCCAGCAGGGAGGAGGTTGACCAATGAATCCTCTACCAGGATGCATTCCTCCGGGCGAGCCGATATTTCTTCCAGAACCTTGAGATAGGCGCGTTGGTGGGGTTTATTCATAAACTCCAGGAAATGGATATCGAGTATTGATTCGAAATGATGAATTATGCCGAGTTGTGTAAGAACGCGCCGGGCATGTCGGGAGTCCGAATTTGTGAAAACTATCTTGCGGACTTTCAGACGTCCCAGCATTTGGTCTAACAGGGGTTCGTAATGCAGATATTCGACCAGAGGGATGTCATGTACAAAAGCCAGGAACTCATCCGGATCGACTTTGAAATATCGCCGCAAGGCATTGAGCGTCGTACCGTGTGTTTTCAGGAAAGAATCGCGTGTTTTGCCTACCTCCTCCACGTGCAGCCCCAGGCGTTCTACCATAAATCGATTGATACGATTTCCAATCTCTTTCATCAACCCGCATGACTGCGGATACAGGGTGTTATCGAGATCAAAAAGCGCGTATTGAAAATTCTTTATCACTTCAAACCTCTACACTGTCCGGTTTATGCAGTTTACCTAAAGCGGACAGAATCGAATTGCGCACGTTGGGAATTTCCTTCTCCAGGTCGTCCAGAAGACGGCGCATCCGTTTGCGCTTGAGATCTTTCTGTTGGCCGCAAAGATTGCAGGGAATGATCGGGTAGCGCTGGAGGGAAGCGAACTCTTCGATATCGGATTCCCAGCAGTAGGCCAGCGGCCGGATTACGGTATTTCGGCCATCCTCGCTATGCAACAAAGGAGGCATGCTTCGGGGGGAGCCTTCAAAAAACAGGTTGAGCAGGAAAGTCTGCAATATATCATCCGCATGATGGCCCAGTGCGATCTTGGTGCATTTTTCTTCAACCGCAACATTATAGAGAATGCCTCTTCTGAGTCGAGAGCATAAGGAACAGGTCGTTTCACCCTCGGCTAGAACTCGTTTGACAATGGAGTGGGTATCTTTGCTGATAATGCGGAAAGCGATTCCCTGGGAAGCAAGATATTCGGACATGATGTGTTCGGGAAAACCCGGTTGTTTCTGATCCAGACTTACCGCCAGCAATTCGAAATGAACCGGCGCGCGCTTCTGCAGATCCTGTAAAAGCGTCAGGAGAGTGTAGCTGTCTTTCCCGCCGCTGAGGCAGATCATGATGCGATCTCCCTCGACAATCATTTTGAAGTCATCAATAGCCCGGCCAATTCCGTGCAGCAGTTTTTTTTTCAGAAGCTCGTTGTGTTTCATCTGTCTCGCTCAATCATAAAAGGAGAAATTGTAACATAGCCCGGAAGTTCGGCGTCCCATTCGTGGTCGGGGGAGGCGGTGATTTTGTTTGTTTCCTATTGTATACTGAGCCAATGGAACCTGTTCGCGTTGATATTCTCGGAAGCGGCAATGCTTTTAGCGACGGCGGACGTCACCATTCCGCCTACCTGGTCCAAAGTCCGCAGGGATCCATTTTGCTGGATTGCGGCCCGACAGCTTTGGCGTCTATAAAACGCCACGATTTATCCTCTGAACCGATAAATCAAATTCTTCTCAGTCATCTTCATGGAGACCATACCGCCGGGCTTCCTTTCTTCTTCCTGGATTATGTCTATACAGAACCACGGAGCCGGCCTCTTGTGATTGCAGGCCCCCCCGGAGTTGAAGAAAATGTCCGATTGCTTTTTCGCGCGATGTTTCCTGACGCCTATGACGAACCTCTCCCCTACCATCTTGTATTTATCGAAGCAGTTCCGGAACGACCTCTCCGGTTCGGCGATGTTGAAATAATTCCATTTCGGACGCCGCATCTCAACCAGCCGATATCGCTCGGATTTGTATTGAGGGTAGACGGACGCAAGATCGTTTACTCGGGCGATTCAGGATGGACGGAAGATTTCGTCCAATACGCCCAGGATGCGGACCTGTTCCTGTGTGAATGCACTTTTTTCGAAACGCGCTTAGCCACGCATATGGATTATCCGCGGATTATGGAAAATCTTGCGCGCTTGAAGGCGAAAAGAATCGTGCTGACCCATTTGGGAGCGGAAGTATTGCGGCATCGCTGGGAAATCGAATTGGAACTTGCCTACGAGGGGTTGACTATAATTATTTGAGTCTTTGTTCCTTCGAGTCTGGGAGTGATTCACTCCCAGACTCGAAGGAATATAGACTCAAGGAATAATTCCAAACACACGATAGGAATGGGGCTTGATTTTCACCGCAAAGTTCGCGCGATTGCCCCCGCCGCCCCCAAAACCAAAGCCTCCCATCCCGGCGCCGCCGGCTTTGCCCGAAAGCTGTTCCCCGCTTCCATAACCCGCCTGCAGAAGAAGCGGATACCCCGGATCGTTTTGTGTCATACCGCTGGTCAGTTCCCACACATCATTGGTGAGGTATTGAATTTCAGGTATCAGGATATGCAAATCCGGAGAAACAGAATTCTGCCTCGGGAAATTCAGGGCCATTGAAGTAATGCTTTATCATACGCTCGGCAATTTACCCGAGCCGGAAAGCACCCACAGATTTTGCTGACGAAGCAATGAAATGAATTCAATTACATGTTTTGATTTGAACATATTACCTTTTGAATAATAGGCATACTCAATTGGCATGAAGTGTTTAAAATAGTTTTCAGCATTTTCTTCTGCATGTAATTCATTTCTGCCTGCCTTACTGGTCGATCGTTGCCCTTACTAAGGGACATTCCGATCCTACAGCAATCGCTTTCGGGCGGAAAGAGGAAACGTGTTCAAATTTTCAATATTTTATAGCCTGACTGCTGTAAAATGACTTTAGAAATTAAGGCTTTTTATTCCAAGTTAATGTAATTCAATGGCCATTATCAGAAGTGATCGGAGAC
The DNA here is from genome assembly GCA_964441405.1 of uncultured Acidobacteriota bacterium. GTDB lineage: Bacteria > Acidobacteriota > UBA6911 > UBA6911 > UBA6911 > UBA6911. Next base: position 29,301 of record CAYTYP010000029.1, on the reverse strand, counting down.
TTGCGGAAGGCAGGGACGCCCGAGATTTCCTTGCTTATCCCAGTCTGGAAAACTGCGGGCTAAAGCTGCCAAAACAGGAGTGCAGTATCAGAGGCGCCGTAATCAAATTTTTAGCATTGCGCTTCGAGCGAGGATCAAACCGTATTGAGGCTTGACTGCCTTGACATAGTCATTATCTTGAGGGCATTGCCTTTTTTGAGGGAATTCGTTTCTCCCAATGATGTTCTATGCCGGTTTCCCATAGGGCCGTTTCTTGACCGAATTGTCTTATCCTGCTGAGATAAGAAGCCTTAAAGCCAATCGGCAGTCAACCCTTCCTATCGCTTTCATGGATGCAGTTGATCTGTGCTATCATCGCACAGAATTCAACCTTCCTATCGGAGGAACGCCATGCGCCATTTCCGGATATTAATCTTCGCCGCATTGCTCAGCCTTATTCCCGGTTGCACGAAAGAACAGATTACGCCAGAAAGCCGAGCGGAAGATGAACGGCTGATTTTTGGACTTGAAGCCGAAGCATCGAAAGCAATCGAGGAAAAGAATCTGGATCATCTGATCGCTTTGTATGCCGAGGATGCCGGGCTTTACTACGAAGATCACCCTATGGTTGGCGGAAAGAATGCGATCCGTCAAACGTGGAAAGCAACTCTCTCCAAATCCAGATCTTCAATGAGCGCCAGACCGCGGGAGGTCGAAATCGGGAGCAGCGGTGATTTAGGTTTTGCCCATGGCAGATACACAATAACGATGAAGGACGACGGGGGCAGGGTGACAACAGACAGGGGAGAATATGGCGTCGTTTATAAAAAACAAGCGGACGGAACGTGGAAGATTATTGCGGATAACAGCAATTTGGAAATCGGCCCGCACGCATTCCCAAAACCTCCGGACCGGCGCATAAAGCCGGCTTCCCCCATAGGCCCGCTTTTCGGTCTGGCGTGCATTGTAATAATCATCTGGTTCTTTTTGGGGATGCCTTTTGTTTTCGCCGTTTCTCTGCGGAAATCCATTCGAAACCGTAAACCGTCCACAGGCTTTTTTGTTTCGGCGATCATGTTCATTGTGTTTTTTGCCGCCGCACTGATACTCTGGTGGCAATTTGCCGGCCAGTATTGGAATTTGTCTTTTAGTACGGCGATTCTGGCGGGCGGCGATTCGGAGAGGTTCGGCCATCCTGTCGAACACACAGCCGAGGTCCTGTTGGTGAATCTTATTCTTTTCTCCACGCTTTGTTCTTTATTAGCAGGCGCCATTACCGGGACATTTCTGCATTTCACGATGAAGCGCCGGATCCGAACGTAATAGAGGTAAGGAATAAGGGTGTGGACTTGTATTTTCGCCGGATCCCGTTTCTTGGGATTTACAGCTTTAAAACAATCGTAAATATATAATAAGCAATGACTTATGAACAGGTTACACTCTCGTCAGATCATATTCAGATCATATCAAGAAGAATCTGCACTGGTATGTCACTAATATGAATCATTGTTTTTGGGGTGGCCGGTTCCCAGCAATTGGATTCGCTTGTTATCCTTGGTGAACATGATTTCATAAGACCAATATCAATGTTGACCACGGCAGGACCTCCGCCCCACGAATGCTTAGCTTCAAGGTTAACCGTATCCAATCTGCTTACCCACTGATAGCCATCTGCAAGGATTTTATCAAGTTGAAGTATATTTGAAGTCGAAATGAACCAGCCACTGTTCTGACTAACAGTAACTTGAAGGCTAAGGAAGTCTGCGTCTGTATCAAATCCGTCTGCTTTATGAAAGGCGAAGCGAATTTCAGCATTACGATAATAGAATTTTTCAGGCAAGATCGTGGTCATCACCTGAAAGGTTTCTGCTGACCCGCCCTTAGCCTCAATCGGAATGCGAAAGTAAACATCTACCGTTGTTCGTGCACTAATGACAAAATTATCTCGAGATCTTGTAAAGGGAACACCCACGGAATTAAAATACAGGCTATTGAGGATCGTCAGGCTAGCCGGTAAAAATTTCTGTTTGGTGGCAATGGTGTTGATGGCTGATTCGTCCAGCCCAAAGCCCAATCCTTTTAGAACTTTAAAATTATCAACAGTTCCATCCTTCCATACAATGCATTCGAGAGAAACCACACCCTCCACACCAGCCTTGCGAGCTGCATCGGTATAAGGTGGATCTATGTGAAGGGAAGGGAGAGGAGGCATTCTCTGAATAGAAGACATTCTTGCTGAAAGTGTCTGTGGGTGTTTAGACCTCCATTCGCTAGCCAGCCGTTGGGCTTCTGCTATTTGATCCGGCGTCATCTTTTTGCCTATTTCTTCCCGATTGAGACTTGTACGCATCTTTACAATTAAAGTGGTTTTTCTGATTTGATCCTTTGATGCCGAATTAGCTAAAATTTCAAGCCACATGTATTCCTGAACATAATCCTTGCGAACACCCCCGATTCCAAGATCATAAATATTGATTAATTCCAATTGTGCATCCCGACTGCCCTGTTCCGCTGCATTTCTATACCATCTTATCGCCTCATCCATGTTTTGAGAGACATTCAATCCCTCCACGTATTCATCCCCCAAATTGATTTGAGCATCAACACTGCCCTCTTCCGCAGCCTTGATCAAGCTGTCTATTACTGAATTCTCCTGCTTTGACGAACGTTGGGCGGCTACCGGAATTGCCGTAACGGATAAAATTACAATCAAACGCAGAACTGTTCGAATGGTTCGCATCGCCGGTTGCTCCTTTCGACCTTTGATCAGAAGACAAAATCCGTATTTATCACTAGAATACTTCATTTGATCCCATGCTGATGTTCAAATAAATATGGATTTGCGCACCGACTGAAGATGGGGTTTTTTCCTGAGGCTCCCGAAAAGATGAGAGGAAACGTGCATCTGTCGCCTTTTATTCAATCCGGGGCCTCGCATTATTTTCTTCCAGATTCCAGGGAAACTTGCCCTTTGAAGACAAACCTTATTCGCGAGTGCCATGCCGAAGCAATAGTTTGATTATATCTTTATAGTCTGGGTCTGATCGTTTCGTCATTTGCAAAGGTGTCATACCTTTTGGCGACTGGCTGGGCTTCCCTCCACGTGGAGGGAAATTGCATTTTGATGTGGTGGATATATTTCGTCTTCAGGATGAAAAAATAGCCGAGCATTGGGATGTAGCTGATCGACTGACCCTTTTCACCCAGCTGGGCGTTGTTAAGGATATAGAAACGCCTTCCGGGAACTAATGGAAATCGGGGCTGTCCCACCCGTTTTCAAGGTTTTCCAGTGCTTCTGCGACAGCAAGACCTTTGGTTCTGCCTGTCGCCCGCTTGTTTCGGAGGAGATCGGCAACCGACAGAATGTGTATTGGGGGATAGAAAAAACAAGCGAGGAAATCTCGGGCGTCCCTGCCTTCCGCAAGTCTCCGATCGCTTCAATGGCCATTACGTTAACTTGGAATAAAAAGCCTTAATTTCTAAAGTCATTTTACAGCAGTCAGGCTATAAAATATTGAAAATTTGCACACGTTTCCTCGTTCAGCCCGAATGCGATTGCTGTAGGATCGGAATGTTTCTTAGTAAGGGCAACGATCGGCCAGTAAGGCAGTGGAAATTGCTTGCCGGGCGGAGCTTCAGCGAAGCCTGGGCGGGGGGGCGCGACGGCAATCCCAGGCAATCCAGTATCTTCTTGAGAGAACGGGATAGGGCAATCGATCTGATCGAGCCTCTGCTCAGAGTTCCATATTATATGTCTTCCATCTGGCTTTCGATCGATGCCAATTTTGCTCCCCTGAAGGGCTACCCTCGATTCGAAAAACTGTTGCACGCAAAACGATAATCCTCTTTTACTTTTGATGTTAGATCAGGGTAGAATATTGGACTGGCTGGGATGGTGGCAGCAAGCCTCAAGATTAAGTGCTGAGTTTTTTACCCAACAAACGCTATAGGGGCTATCGATTGGCTGCTGGAACGTTTTTTAGAGGCTTTCGTCTGCTTTGTTGTTTACTGACCATTCTGAGTTCTGTCTTGTGTTTTTCCATCACCAGTCCAGTTCCGCAGGAACTTGGCGATCTCTCTGAAAAAGAGAACCAAGGAGATTATACAATCAGTCTGAAGGTCGATTTTGTCACGACCGATATCACGGTGAAAGGCTCTGTCGTTCCGGAAATAACCGCTGAAGATTTCGTCATCTACGATAACAACATTGCTCATCAGGCAAAGTCTCTTTCGCAAGACCGGCTTCCGCTTGCCGTCGCCATATTGATAGACTGCAGCGGAAGCATCAAATCCTACTTGAATCAGCTTATGATTGCTGCAATGTCGGCGATGCAACATTTGAAACCGGAAGATCAGGTGGTCCTTTTTGCTTTTAGCAGTTCTTACGAGAAAATAGGCGACCTCACGGAAGATCGACTGTTAATTGCCAAAATGATAAGTCAGATCCGAATCGGAGGATTCTATGATCTTTCCGGCAACATTCATTCGTTAGGAGGCATGACCGATATCCTGGATACGCTTTATGAAGCTGCACGCTATCTGAAACAGCAAGCTCCCCACCGCCGACGGGCCATCCTGTTAATTTCAGACAACGGACACAACGTCGGCCAGTACAGCTTATCTGAAACCCGGAATGAATTGCTTGAAGACGCAATAACCTTGTTTAGCATTGTGACTTCCGGCGGAATGTCGGGTTCAATAGGAGGTCTTGCAGAAGAAACAGGAGGCGAATCCATATTTGTGAATAGTTCGAAATCTCTCAAAGAAGCACTGGAGGACGCTATTTTGAAGCTTCGGATGCAATATACGCTGGGATTTTATCCGTCCGATCTGACAAAAAAAAGCAAGATTCACAAGCTGGAAGTCCATTTCGTGGATAAAAATCGTTGTCCGGGTTGCAGGATATTCGGCCGCAAAAGCTATCGCGAGGGGGTTTCCGCTCCTTTGCCATTGCCCGAGCCTCCTCAGAACGGAATCGCGCTGCCGTCGGAAGAGATAGAACAATTGCTGATTCAGCGAAGCATTCTTATTGCCGGAAACAGTTCTCAAGAGATGAATCAAATTCCCTTTAAATTGATGACAAGAAAGCTAATCGATCCCGGCAGCAAAACGCAATTTGAAATAAAAATACAGATTGGCGCGAAAGGAATTGCCTGGACAAAAACGGGCGATCGGCAAGAATACAAAATTATTGCCGCAGTCATTTATATGGATAAGAACGGAAAGATGCTGGACGCCAGGTGCTGGAGGCTTCAGGATCGGCTCACCAATGAGACCTACGAATATGCAACCAAAGAAGGGATTTCATTCACAACTGAAATACCTCTATTGACGCCGAACCAGAAAATCAATTTTGTGATCTATGATGAAAATAGCGGCAGGGTTGGATCGAAGTTTATTCAAGTCCACAACCAGGCAAATTGATTCGCCACGGAATCTCTGACGCCTTTAGTCCCCAGGCCTCGACAATCCTTGCCGCGGGGGATAGGAAAAACAATCGAGGGAATCTCGGGTGTCCCTGCCTTCCGCATGTCTCCGATCGTTTCAATGGCCATTACGTTAACTTGTAATAATAAGCCTTTATTTCTAAAGTCATTTTACAGCAGTCAGGCTATAAAATATTGAAAATTTGCCTCACGTTTCCTCGCCTCCGCTATTTCAATTATTGCCCAATTCGTGAATTGTCAATGTTGCGTTCAATAGGAGCCCGGACTTTCATCTCTAAAATGGCGGGCTCATCAGAAACCTGAACACTCGTCGTTGTTCCAAGCGATCCTACCAGGCTTCCTTCATAGTGATAGACGGCCTGTATGTCATACTTGCCTTTCGGTAGATCTTTAAAAACAAAACGTCCGTCTATGTTCACATTCACCGACTTGGAGAAAAAGCCATAGGGGCTGTTCTTCAGAACTGCGACGATTGAGGTTCGTTCAGTATTGAGCTCGCCTTTTTCATCATATACATAGCCCGCAATGATACCCGAGTGTCGATAGAGCGTAACCTTCACATTGGCAATATCCTGATTTTCCACCTTGAATGGCTCTTGCAGATCAACTCCATTAAGCTCGATCCGGGCAGAATAAATATTTCCCAGATTATTCCTTTCCGAATATGAAAGCTTCCCGATTCCTGGGGGCACTGCATGTATTGTGAAAACCTCATCGCTTGAAAGGCCCGAATTCTTTGCCATCCCCATGTTGATTCTATTTGCATATTGCACCTTGCTTTCTTCATAGATCGGAGCAGGTTCAAAAAATATAGTGAATGCCAATTTATTTTCTTGAGGCGGCAGTCCATTTTCCATAAAAACACGTCCACTTATCTGAACTCCTCTTTGCATCCCATGTTCAAGGTTTGCAACATCTCCGCTTTCAATGGAAAAAAGCTGCGGGAGCGCATAGTAATCGGATGGGGCTGTCGATAAAGCTCTTAACCAATAATTCCCCGGCTTGAGGCCTGTAATCCTGAATTCGCCATTGGAATTGGTTGCAACATCAGTTTTTTCTAAAAAACCGATCTGCTGGTAATTGGAAGCCGCTCCATAGGATAATCGAATATTTGGAACGGGCATTCCCGATATTGAATCGATTACTTTTCCTGATGCAACAAAGCCGGACATCTGCAATCCGCAATGAATATCCATATTCAGAAGCCGTGCGCCGAGTTCAACCTTGACGATTTCAACACTGTCATAGGGGATGCCCGAGTAAAAGCATTCTTTGAAGATTGAGGTTGTTTCGCGCGATTGCGATTTTGGCGCGGCGCGGATCTTATACTCTCCCGGCTTCACTCCTGCAAATGTATAACTGCCTTGCTCATCACTCGTTGCAAATCCCGGGTATGAATCCTCGATGTCTTCGTTGCCGTTTTTTGCCATCCTTCTCAGGTTGATCGTAGCACTGGCCAGCGGTCGGCCGGTATTATCGACCACTCTTCCTGATATTTCCGATCCGGGGATCAGCTGAATATCAAAATTTTCAATGTAGTCTTGCGCAATAAGGGTCACTTTCTTTGATTCCAGGGCATAGCCTTTTTTTTCCAGTTTGAAATGATAATTTCCAGCTGAATTTTTTATCGTGTATATTCCTCGTTTGTCCGTATGGGTAGACCTTCCTTGCAGATCTGGGCTATACGACATTGGAACGAGAGAGATTTGGGCTTCATTTGCGGGCGTTCCATCCTCCAGCGTTATTTTACCGGACAAACAACCAAAGTTTTTTTCGCTTACGAGTTGATAATTCGGATTCAAAGCATGCTCGCCTGGATTGATATGGATTACCCTTCCAGACTCCACAGAAAAATAGCCTTCCTTTCCCATTTCTATTTCATAATAGCCAGGTGCAAGCCCGGGAAAATGATAAGCGCCTTGCTTGTCGGTTATTACCGTTTGCGTCGTGCGTGCAGTCGAGCTAAAAAGCTTGACCTCAACGCCCTCTGCCGGACCGGAATCATCCAATGTTATTTTTCCCGACAAGGAGCAGGATTGGTCCTGTTGGCCTGCCGATAGGAAATATAGAAATAGATGACTGATAAAGAATATCAATATGACTGAATATGAGACAAATCTCCCCATCTGAGCCATCCTCCACTTAAGAACTTTTCGGTTTAGCCAACTTTTGTTGTTTGCGATGAATTTGTGATTGGCAAGGGGGAAAAACAAGCGAGGGAATCTCCGGCGTCCCTGCCTTCAGCAAGTCTCCGATCGTTTCAATGGCCATTACGTTAACTGGGAATAAAAAGCCTTAATTACTAAAGTCATTTTACAGCAGTCAGGCTATAAAATATTGAAAATTTGCACACGTTTCCTATTTCAGCCCGAATACGATTGTTGTAGGATCGGAATGTCCCTTAGTAAGGGCAACGATCGACCAGTAAGGCAACAACTTCCGTTCCAGGAAACATACTGCGCATGTATTTTGATGTCGCACAACCTTCGAAATGAAAAAAAGCGGACAGATTGCTAACCTACCATGTCAGGAGTTCTGAACTTTTTACAGCTTTGATGTCCTAGTTCGGCAACTGTATCCTCCATCGTCAAAAAATGACATAGAATATTGGAAAACCGATACCTCATGTGGCCGCTTCTGGGCGTTCGCTAACAATTGGGCTAAAAAGCTATTGGTATTTTCGAGTTCTTCTGTAGACGTTCCATTTTCTGCAAAGCCCAATTGTGGGACTCTTCATCCTCATTATGCTTGAAATATTCAACGAGTTGGCTATATATGATGAGGGCCGATGGCAAATCCTGTTGATTTTCATATATTTCAGCAATTCTTCTATAGAGATTGCTATCAGTAACTCGATCTGTGCGGTAGCCTTTAATGTAGTAATCGAGCGCCATAGAATATTTATTTAACTGAGAATAGAAGTCTCCTAACATTCTGTATGTTCTGAATAAATCATCTTGCGACCCTCTAGCGGCTTCTGCATTAAACAAGAAGCGACGAAGAACAGAATCCGCCTCCTTAGAACGGTCAAGCTCATATAACAATGCGGAGAGCGCCCGGCTCGGCTTAAAATTATCCGGAGCAGCAATAATCGCGGCCCTGAGGCTAAACTCCTGTTCCCGAATTTTACCTAATTTTTTTTGATACTTAGCGATATTTAAATATGTTTCTTCGATAAATATGTTTGTATTTTCGCAATCTTCGAGTTTTTTGATCAACGTCTTGCCAATCGCAATTGCTTGATCATCTCTTCCTAGCGTTTCGTATATTCCCATTAGGCTATTGGCAAGTGCATAATCGAGGCTGGGAGCTTTATCCTTTATTTGCATTGCACGCTGATATAACGCTATAGCTTCATCCCATTTACCATTGCTATATAATGCATGGGCGCGATTAGATAGGCGCATAGGATCATCTGGCAAATTATCATTAATTATTATATCAGCATTCCCATCAGCAAGTCGGATGCGGAGAATATTTTCGTCTTTAAGTCTAACCAATAGTGCGTTTCCTTCTGATGCGAGTGACCAATCAAGCGGTGTGATCCGCCAAATATTGGCAAATAGGGGATTACAGCCCGGTTTTATTTCTGATATAGATACTGGGTCAATTTTCATTGTGAACTCTTTTGAATCAGATTGAATTGGCAATGAATTAGGTGTTTTGATTCTAAAATATTCATGACCGATTATTTCGTCTAGCGTTCGTGACCACAACAATCTGCCATCCGGAGCGTATGCAATACATACTTCTCCACAGCCGGGACCGCCCCATTGATCAAAGGTCACGAGCACGCCATCGTCAAGAAGTAATGATTCTGCTGGCATCCATGGACTCCGTAGCGAGAAAGTTATTGACTTCCCCCTTTTTGAGTAAACAGTAGCCCTAGCCCAAGGAAGCAATGCATTTGGAGATAACTTTCTGGCAGCCAAGCTATCGGATATTCCAATTTCTGTATCTTTCTCCCATTTATAATCCGCAGTCGGTGCTATTTTCACCTCCCACAAGCCGGATGCAGAAATCACATTGATTTCTGACGGTTTCCCCCAAGTCTGAGACGCTGCGCTTTTATTGGCAATGATAAATGCAATAAACAACAGCCAATGCAACCAGCTTATAGGTCTCATAACAGCCTCTCCGCTTACAAGGGCATTAGATATTTAGTTATTTTTAAAATCTATCATTATTGTGCCCAATCTGGAATTGTTTCGTAAAATGGGGGGCCGTGTCTCCACTGTTGAAAAAATGTGTCACCTCCCGAAAAAGAAAATATGGAGTTGAAATCTAGGACAGGGGATAAAAGAAACAAGCGAGGGAATCTCGGGTGTCCCTGCCTTCCGCATGTCTCCGACCGTTTCTGATAATGGCCATTACGTTAACTTGTAATAAAAAGCCTTTATTTCTAAAGTCATTTTACAGCAGTCAGGTTATAAAATATTGAAAATTTGCCTCACGTTTCCTATTTCAGCCCGAATACGATTGTTGTAGGATCGGAATGTCCCTTAGTAAGGGCAACGATCGACCAGTAAGGCAGTCATTTTCTGTGCGGGGCTGATAGATAAAGTGAACCGGATGAAAAGAATTTATGCCGAAGAGATGGCAAAAAGAAAGCTGTAACCCCGGAGCGCATAGAAGCAATATCTTCAATCCGCTCTCGTGCCATCTATTTTTGCGGCTGCATTAATTGCTGATTGCCTTGCAGTATCCTCGTTTGATTGCTCATGCACGTTATGATCGTTTCGGCTTGAGTAAAAGAAAGCGATCACAAGTGAGAGGCAGTACGTCTGGATATGCCGCTGAACGACCGTCGGGGATTTTCTTGATTAGTCGGAGAAGAGCAGAGAGGCCGCACACGATTTAATTAAAGCGGGAGTTATCGTGATTCCAAAAACTATATTAGCAGGTGTATTGATCACAATTTTGTCGGCAGGGTTGTCCACTGGATGCAACGGCAAATCCGATTCTAAAACCACCGGACAGGCAGCATTAAATTCCCAGATTCGGGGTACACTTGATAAGGGAATTAAGGCATTTTCCAAACAACGATATCACGTCGCCGAACAATTCTTCGAGAAAGCGGTGCAACTGGATCCTTCATCGGAGACTGCTCGCATGTATCTGGCGACAAATTATCTCGTTCAGTTCATACCGGGTTCTTCCGATCCCAAGAGCGAAGAGATGGCTCAGAAGGCTATAGAAACATTTAAGAAGGTAGTGGCAAAGCCGGCGAATCAAACCAAGCCTAATGAGGATGCCATGCTCGCCATTGTCGGCATTTATTACCAGCTTCAAAAAATGGACGAGTCAAGAGAATGGTGTAATAAACTCCTGAAATCTTACCCGCAGAATTCGGAAGCCTATTACCGCATTGGCGTCATTGCATTTGATGATGCATTCGTCAACACTGGTATTCGAGGCGAAAATGTTGCGTTTTTGAGTCCTAAGGAAAAACTTTGCATCCGAAATGCTGTTGACGAAGGCATTGTCAGCCTCAATAAGGCGCTTGAAATTCGCCCTGATTTTAATGATGCCATGGAATATAAAAGCCTGCTTTTAAGAGAGGCTGCAAAGCTGGCAAAGGATCAAAAAGCCAAGAATGAACTCATACATCAATCAGACCAGTTGATAGAAAAGGCGATTGTCCTCCGGAAGACTAAAAGAGAGGATATTAAAAAAACAGCTCAAACAGACGCCGAACTGCTGCACTTCACTCTGCGATATTTGATTATGCCGCCGCCGCCGCCCCCTCCGCCACCACCACCTCATCGGGTGTCAAGGATAGGTTGATTTCGGTGGAGAAGCAAAGACTGCGTGAGTTGCCATAATCCCCTGAAACAATTACCCTGCCAAGTGAGTCTAAAAAAGCGGGCAGATTGGAGAACAGCCCTGTTGAGAGAAATAGCAAGGGACGGTTTCTGCCCACCCTTCCGGATACGCGCTGATGCTCATTAGGGTTTTCTCAGGGATGCTACCCCTGCAAAATGCGCTATGCGCCCGAAGAAAAGGGGATAGATTCTTTATCCGTGACTTCTTTGTTTTTTTTGCACGATAAATCAAGCAGCAACATTCTTACTAAAGAGTTCAGGAAATGCAACATCCCTGGCGCCAAAACACAATGTGCTGTGACTAAGCAAACGCGGGTATAGTTCCGCAAGCTAATGAACAAGCATTTCCTTCTCGCAGACTGGACAAACGGACGGCCTTTCTCAAACCTGAAAGAAAAAGTCCTGCATGGCTCTCCAGCACGGAGAAAAGTGTGGCAAAAATCTCATGAATTAGTTTTGGAACTCTACCAGATCACAGCCTCATTCCCACGCTCTGAAGCGTATGGATTAACGCCACAGATTCGAAGGGCCGCCGTCTCAATGCCATCGAATATAGCCGAGAGGTGTGGACGATACGGAGATGCTGAATTGGCCCGCTTTCAACATACCCTCGAAATCAAACGCATGCTTACGGTGTTTGTTCGGAAGCTGACCACTGAAAGCTGACAGCGCGCGGCCTCCACCAATCTCCGATATTTGGTTGCGGCCTTGGGCCACGCTGGGAAAAACAAGCGAGGGAATCTCGGGCGTCCCTGCCTTCCGCATGTCTCCGATTGCTTTTTCGAGCGATGTTTCCCGACGCTTATGACGAACCTCTCCCCTACCATCTTGTATTTGTCGAAGCAGTTCCGGAACGACCTCTCCGGTTCGGCGCTGTTGAAATAATTCCATTTCGGACGCCGCATCTAAACCAATCAAGGAATAATTCCAAACACACGATAGGAATGGGGCTTGATTTTCACCGCAAAGTTCGCGCGATTGCCCCCGCCGCCCCCAAAACCAAAGCCTCCCATCCCGGCGCCGCCGGCTTTGCCCGAAAGCTGTTCCCCGCTTAGTAGATCCTGGATTTTTGTTTGTTTGGCGTCGAGGGAGACTCGAACCTCAACCTCCTGAGACAAAAAAGATTCCACAATAAACGTGTTGTTGTCATAGACAAAAAGACTGACGTCGCCGGGGCTTTCAACGCGGACGAAAAGATCCCGTAATAACACATTCCTGATTTGATTCAACACCGGGGTTGGATAACTGTAGAAGTCGCTGAAATTCTCCGGCACAGTCAAAACGTACATGGTTCCTTTTCCGTAACCCGCCTGCAGAAGAAGCGGATACCCCAGATCGTTTTGTGTCATGCCGCTGGTTAGTTCCCACACATCATTGGTGAGGTATTGAATTTCAGGTATCAGGATATGCAAATCCGGAGAAACAGAATTCTGCCTCGGGAAATTCTTAATGATGGCTTTGCGTTCGGTGACCCGAATTTCCGCTATATCCTCAATGCCTTTTCCCTGCAGTTCACGAAATAGTCCGGACGTAATAGCGACGGATTTGCCTTCCATAAGTTGTTTTTTTATTTTTTCGACAATAGCTGAATCGAAGGCGGCGGATTGGGTCAGCAAAATCATTTTTTCATCACGAGGAAACTCCGGTACCAGGTCGATGGGAATGCCAACCATTCCGAGATAGGTTTGAAGAAAATCCTCTCCTGTGGAGTGATAAGGCTTATAGCTTTTCAGTCCGATCGGCTTGCCCAGCTTGCCTAAAAACTTATCCACCTGTTCAAAAGTGTAGCCGGCGGCGCGGGCAAAGGTGGTCGGCTTGATCGATGTCCCATCCGGAAGCGGGATGGGAGCCATCATGCTGTCGTAATCGAAACTTGTCTGCTGCCCTTGCCAGGGCGCTCGAAGCGAAGGATTCAATTGCCGCTGCATCTGACCAAAATCGAAAAGGGTGATCTCCGGAGCTTTGGCGAATAGAGTCAGCCAAAGCTGCTCGGCATAGCGGTCCATAGTTGGAGAGCCGTAGGTGTCCACCCAGCCCCCGCCGTTGCCGCCGGGTTTAATGTTTTCAAAGTAGCGGAAAATGGAATAGCCAAGGTATTGCTGCAGATGCTGGTCGCCCGTTCGGTCGCGCGTCTCCGTACCGGTGTAAAGGCCGTCGAATATTTTCGGCTCGGTTTCCAAATTGAAACCTAAGCCCTGGAAGTGTTCATACCAGTTAGGATATTTGATGACGAGCTTGACTTTAGGGTTGACGGCCTTGGCCGGCTTGAGGATGAGTTCGCGCGCCGCTTCATCCATCAAGTCCAGTCGGAAACGGGTCCAGCTCTTGTTCCCCTTGGCCTTGATGCAGGATTCGCATTTGCAATTCGTGAAGAAAAAGTCGTCAAAAATTATTTCGTTAAACAGGCCGGCGGTAAATTCGACGACTTCCTTAAGCTTTTTCCGTTGTTCCGGGTTGGTATAGCAGTATGTCTGGAACCGGTTGCCCTCGTTGACAGTGACGGTTATGCCGCCTGCGACAACGACGTTGCGGTCTTGAAAGAATTTTTTCAATTTTAGAATAGTATCTTTTTCCGCCACGACCATATCGCGGTGAGTCTCAAGATAGACTTTATCTATTTGGACCTGCCGGGACATCTCGTTCCAGCGGGGCTCCAGCCATTGGAGATCGCCCATCTGGCGCACTTCGAAGACGCGGCAATAAACCGAAGCAACGAAATTTTTGTAATTGCCTGCCGCAAAAACCGCAGCAGGGAGAATGCAAAGAGCGGCAATAATCAGAATACGTTTCATCGGGCAACTCTCCTCCACAGGAATGAGCCAAGACTCAAATTAATCTTTTGAAACTTCATAGGCGCCGCGGCTCTTTTGCCGGTCCTGATCCCCATCCTCTTGATTTACGCTGAGCTCTTTTGCGAGCCATTTATCGATGGAAGCGGTCATCACATAATCGAAATCGGAGATCTTCCACAGCGGACTCGTCTCTCCGCCGACAACGAGAATGCTGATTTTTTCAGGCCGATGATAGGGCGCGAGCAGGGAGTCGCCGGGGAGCTGTTTCCACGCAGCGTAAGGTTGCACGCCGCTCATCGCCAGTGGCGCGACCAGCATGTCGATCATGTCGTTATCCCAAAACTGGTGCGCGGGCATTTTAACGTTTTCCGAAATCCAGCGGGCAATGTCGAGTTTGGTCTGAAAGCCTTCGTTTTCTTTCAAATGCCTGGCTGTTAATGGATCCAGAATCAAAGTTGCGCCGGAATACAATGCCGGAAGCGCTTGCATCTGGAGCTTGATTTCTTCGCCCCAAGAGCGTCTGGCCGCGGCTCCCATGCTGTTCAGCAGGTTCCACCCGCGGAACAGGCTCACGACGCTTTCTTCCCGGGTATGCCCCTTTTGTACGTGAAACGGCTCCCAGACGCTGCGCTCCTCATTCTCAGCCATGCACAGATTGTTGTAGGTGTAATTGTTGCCTTGTGAAGTCCAGAAGGTTCTTTTGCGCCGGGCGAAGCCCCACAGGATGCTCATCAAAGTCCAGGCGCGTCCGATGACCGCATTGGCCTGGTTGTATGGCCCGAGCGCGCCCATTCCGGAATTCATCCCGATCTCGAGGCGAATGGGGCCATTCACCAGCAGAGCGCTTGCGAATGGGAGCGTCGATGGTTGAATAGCGGGCTGGCCGGTCGAAGCAATGGCGAGCAGGACAGGAAGCTGTTCCACCCGGGCGCCTGCCATTACGGCGGCGATGGCGACCATCTCGACGGTGATTTTCAAATTCTCCTGAGTATCGATCATGAACGCTTTGCCAACCAGTTTGTCCGGCGGCTGGCGCGTGCCGGCGAGCATTTTTGCGACGCGTTCTTCTGTGGGAAGAATGGCGGGCAATCCATCGGTCCATTCCCGCTCAATAAAGAGTCGCTGCAGGTTGTCTTCAGTGTCTGCTTTTAATAACCGTTGGGGTTGCGGAGGAACCGGACGGACGATTGCGAGATTACTGCTTTCTGCCGCGGAGTAAGGCTTGGTGAGCGCTTCCAGTATCTCATCCGCCAGCCGCCTTCCAGTCGCCGGGTTCTTGCCTTCGATATATCCACGTAAGACAGGCGGCGGCATCGATACTACCGGGTGCGGAGTGAAAAGGAAACGCAGCGGCACGCCGTTAAAATCTGTGTCTTCCTGAACCATGCTCTCAAAAGCGATGGTGGAAAGAGGCGCGGTAGGAATCCCGTATTTCAGTTCCAGGGTGCGGCAACATCCGGCGACCGCCGTGACGCAGCCCGGTCAACCGGCTACGCCGAAAATAACAGCATCGCCTTTTTCCTTAATTTCCTTCCACAAATCCGAGGTGTCGTCTCGAAAAATGAAGCCTGTCTTGCGTTTGGAGATGGTTTTTACGGCCGGCATTTTTTCAGCAAACCATGCCTGGAGCTGCTTCATGAACAGGTCGCTCCCTCCGAAGCCTTGATTTACCAGGTACACGGTTTTACCGTTCAAACTATCCGGTCTCGGGGCCATCAGCCAGGATGCGGCTCCGGCTCCGGAATCCTCTGTAACAGGAATGCGCTGGACTTCAGGATTCATCACTGTAATAAGAGTTTTACTCGCCATCGCCATAACTCCTTCCCGGTATTCTTCTGGTGGACAGGCCCTTATCCGGGCGTTTCAGAAGCTCGAAGTACTGCCTTTCGTAATTACGGCAACGTTACCGTAATTACGAAAGGCAGTATTAAGCTAGAAAGCCTCCTCGAGATATTATCTCGAGGAGGCTTTCTGTTACAGACCGATTCCTTGATATTACTTTACTCTTTTCAAAACCATGGGAGGCATGCCGCCACCGGGACCACCGGGACCGCCGCCACCAGGGCCGGCGCCAGGACCGCCACCGGGACCACCAGGGCCGCCGCCGCCAGGTCCGCCAGGTCCGCCCATTCCGCCTTCCATTTCCATGGTCAGCGTAATTTCGTCGCCGGCGACTTTTCCTTTGTACTTCATTTTCATTTCAGTGCCCATCATATCCATCTTAACGACAAAGGAAATATCGTTGCCGTTGATTTTGCCTTCGGTAATAGGGATGTCATCTCCCTGCATCCCTGTCGTTGATCCGGTCAAAGTCGCGCCATCGGCTTTAAAGGTATAGTTAATTTTTATTGGATCGCCACCGCCAAAGCCCGCCATTTCCATCGACCACTTTCCGGTTATGTCGGCTGCATATGCCGCTGCCGAAATCATTCCCAGAGCAACTACAACTGCTAGTATTTTAAATCTCATAACTGTATCTCCTCAAATTTAGTAGGCAATTGTTCGTACTATAATACAACGAAAAGAAAGACGTTGTTTCATCTGAAATTAATTGGAAACAATCTTTTTACCGTGTAAGCGACTCCATAGTATTGCAGGAATTGATTTTCCCTGTTTCAAGGCCACGCCGCAGCCAGTACGCTCTCTGCTCGGAAGTACCGTGGGTGAAGGATTCGGGATTTACATATCCCTGAGATCGCTTCTGAATAAGATCATCCCCGATCGCCTGGGCTGCCTGGAGGCCTTCTTCGACATCTCCCGCCTCCAGCAGGCTTTTTTTATGTGCATGATATCCCCAAACTCCAGCAAAACAATCAGCTTGCAGCTCCTGCATGACAGATATTGCATTCGATTCGGCTTTGCTTGCCCTGTGCGCCATCCGGTCGAATTGATCGGAAATTCCCAATAGGTTTTGAACGTGGTGGCCTACTTCGTGGGCAATAACGTAGGCTTGGGCAAAATCACCCGATGCTTGAAAACGTTGACTTAATTCCCGAAAAAATGAGAGATCCAAATACACTTTTTGATCGGGAGGACAATAAAACGGTCCGACTGCAGCTGAATTTAATCCGCAAGCCGAACTCACAGAGTTTTCGAAAAGCACCAGGATGGGCGGCTGGTATTGCCGGCCGGAAGCGGCGAAAATTTCGGTCCATGCGTCTTCTGTGTCACCCAGGATGGCTTTGGCAAAATCCCCCTCGGTGTCGCTGCCTCCTGCCTGATTGGCGGCAGGGGCCTGCTGGGTGGTGTCTACAGAAGAATCCGAGCCCATCTGCTGAAGCAGTTCGAGCGGATTGTTGCCCGTCAGGTATGCAATAGCCATTACGATCAACAGTCCGATGCAACCGATCCCTCCCATTTTGGGAGCGCCCATGCCCCGCCGGTCTTCAACATTGGAACTTTGCCTGCTTAGCTGCCATCGCATTGGGTCCCTCCTGTTTTTTACTTATTATCCATAGTTCGCTCAAACTAAGGAACTACTTTCTGAGCCAAGGGCTGTTCGTTCACAGGCTCTTTCCAATACTCTGGCGACGAAAGGAGCATCTTCAGGTTCAACTCCCCCGAAACATATCCGGAAACAGGAAGCGCCCTGAAGCGGATTCAAGAAGTAGTCCTTTGCCGGAGCGATCATGACGCCGAGTCTCTCGCATTCCGCGGCAAAAAGAGTTGCGTCGAGCCTTTGGGGAAGCTCGGCCAGCATGGATAGCCCGCCGGGCGGATCACCGTAACGAATAGAGCTTTTCGTTTTCCCGAATTCCCGCCGGAAAGCTTCCCGAACCGTTTTATAGAAGGGCCGCACATCTGCCAGGTGTTCTCTATATCTACCCCGTTCTATAAACAAAGCCAGCCCCCTTTCAAGAAAGGACGAGCCTGTGATGTCCGCCGACAATCTCTTTTTCAACAATAAATCAATAGTCGGGGGGGCGGCCGTAACGCCGGCGATCCGGAGAGCCGGGAGAAGGCATTTTGAAAACGAGCGGACATGAATAATCTTCGCTTCCGGCGCTAACGACTTCAACCGGGGGAGTTTTTCATCCAGATAATCGAGATCGCCGAGATAATCGTCTTCAAAAATTGTGAATCCTTTCCGGACAGCCAGAGCGGCGATCCGTTCCCGGATCTTGTGACTCCAGGACCGTCCTGTCGGATTTCCATAACTCGGGCAACAATAGAACAAGTCGATGGATCCAGCGACTGCCTCCAGAGCCTTTAAATCGGGTCCGTCATTTTTAGCAGGTATCGGGATAAGCGTCGCGCCGGCTTGCTGGAACGCCAGAAGCGCGCCGGGGTATGTGGGGTTTTCAACCGCGACCTTCGTCCCTGATCCCATGATCTGCGCTACAAGCGCAATGGCCTGCTGGCATCCGGCAGTTATGAAGATGTCCATCTTTGGATCCGCGGCGATTCCCGATTCGGCGTCCAGATCGGCAAAGAGTTCACGAAGCCTGCGATAGCCGCGAAAATCCTCATATCCTCCCGAAGACTCGTCGCGTTCAGCCGTTTCAGCGACCAGGCGCCCGAATTCGGCGACGGGATGGTATTTGAGGTTGGGCTGAATTTTGTCCATCGAGAGAATCTTCGCCCCTTTTTCCCGGGCATTTATGTCCGCCGGCGCTATAAAGCCCGACCGGGGAGCGGCTTCTGCCAGACGCCGAGAAACCAGAGTGCGATAGGCGGCTGTTATCGTCGAGGGACTGACCATAAGACGTTGGGCAAGGCCCCTTACGGAAGGGAGCCGCTTCCCCCGGAGATCCCCGGATTTGATGGCTTTCTCCATAGCGTCCGAGATCTGCTCATGCAGAGGTTGTGCGGCGTCCCTGTTTAGCTGTATCGATACAGAATTCATACATTAACTCCTATCTGTATTGTCTGTACTGTATCAACATGATACCTTTTTGTCTATGCAATTTGGAGAAATGCCATGAACGCGCGGTTTGCCAAGCGTATGACCGTCATGCAGCCGTCAACCATCCGAGAACTGCTCAAAGTAATTGAACGGCCCGATATTATTTCTTTTGCGGGAGGGCTTCCGGCGCCCGAACTTTTTCCCGTCGCGGAGATTCGGGCGGCGGCTGACAAAGCCCTGGCTGAAATCGGTTCCAGTGCGATGCAATACAGTACAACGGAAGGCATCCGGCGGCTGCGCGAAAAAATTGCGATGGAGATGGGCCGGCGGGGCGTCGCCTGTACAGCGGAGGATATTCTCGTTACAACCGGATCCCAGCAGTCTCTTGATTTGCTGGGGAAGATCTTTCTTGACCCAGGCGACAGAATTCTGACCGAAAATCCTACTTATCTGGCGGCGATCCAGGCGTTTCAGTGTTTTGAGGCCCGCTTTGTTCCAGTTCCCATGGATGAGGATGGATTGATCCCCGAAGCAGCGGAAGAGCTTGCCAAGGTGCATAAGCCTAAATTTCTATACACAATCCCGAATTTCCAGAATCCGACGGGTCGGACGCTAACGCGAGAGAGAAGGGCGGCGCTCTGCGAGGTCGCCCGGCGGCAGGATTTTGTGATTGTGGAAGACGATCCCTACGGAAAGCTCCGCTATCGCGGGACGGATATACCTCCAATCAAATCGTGGGACGAGAGTGGAAACGTCGTTTGCCTGAGCACCTTCTCGAAGGTCATCGCTCCGGGCATCCGGACGGGATGGGTTGTGGCGCCAAAACATTTGAGAGAAAAAATGATCGTGGTCAAGCAGGCGGCCGATCTCCACACATCAAGCCTCGACCAAATCGTCATCGACCGCTACCTGTCGGATAATGACAATGCCGCCCATGTAGCCATAGTCCGCCGGGCATACGGCGAGCGCTGCATGATTATGGAAGAAGCGCTCGCGGACTGCATGCCCCCCGGATTTGACTGGACGCATCCCGATGGAGGCATGTTTCTTTGGGTGACGGGACCTGAGCGACTTGATACGCACAAGCTTCTGTTGACAGCCCTGGATCATGGCATCGCGTTTGTTCCCGGCCGGGACTTCTTTCCCGACGCTTCCGGAGGCCATTGCCTGCGTTTGAATTTCTCCAACTCGCAACCCGCGAAGATTCGCGAAGGGATCCAGCGTCTGGCCGGTTGCGTCCGGCCGGCCTTATGAGCGCCGGAACGCTTTCGCGGCTTGAAGTAAAAACTAAGCGGCATTAGGCGAGACGCCCACGCTTCCCGGACGCTATCGGCTCAAATAGCCCCAGCGGAGATCCTCTTCCTGCGTATATTTCTTGCCGAGCTGTAAAGCTAGAAGCGCCTTTTGCAGCTCCTTGCCCAGATAAAATGCGTGCGCAGCATCCATTTCGCCCAGCTGAGTAAAAATAGATTGGATGTCGGAGCCTTTCACGAATAGATTCCGATTGAACACGTAAATAACATTCCCATCGGTGAAGATGCGGAAATTATGGTCCGTCACTTTCGATTGCATGGCGCGCAGTTCTTCTTCGGTGAAGCTTTTGAACGGGGGATCCTTGACGGTGATTAGCCCATCATTCAAATGCTTGGGCGGGATTTTGTTTTCGCAGGCGTAATGCATGAGCCGGCGGGCTAGGTCGAGTTCGCGAACCGAGCCGCGCGCCCAGCGGATCACCTCTGTGGTCAGTACGTAATCAATGCCTAATTCTGCGACCAGGCCGGCCATTGCCGCGTTAATTCCTGTGCTGTCGGCGTCGGTGAGTTCGGTGAGGTTGCCCAGTCCCATCAACATTTCAGAATTCGGGTGATTGCGACGCATTGCGATGTAATTTCCAATCGAATCGACAAATCCAAGTCCGATCGGATTCAGAATCGGATCGATAATATAGGAAACATGCCAGGCGTCTAATCGGGCTATGTTCCGCGCGAGAGATTCCATCCCGCCGTCCGAATCCGGGATGACCACAACCTTGCAGTGCAGCCGGCGCGCCAGGTCCAGGTTTATGGAATTAACGCTGAGAGCAAGGTCGACGCCCGCCTGGTCTGCATCTAAAACATCCTCTGGATTAAAAGAATCCACGCTGACTGTGAAACCGGCTTCTTTAAGCGTTTTCACTGTTTTGCCGATTTCAGGGAAAGATCCTTCC
Source organism: uncultured Acidobacteriota bacterium (assembly GCA_964441405.1). Taxonomy (GTDB): domain Bacteria; phylum Acidobacteriota; class UBA6911; order UBA6911; family UBA6911; genus UBA6911. Next base: position 8,206 of record CAYTYP010000029.1, on the reverse strand, counting down.
ACCGGGCAGCCCAGGTCGATGATATCGGCGCCGCTGTCTCGAAAATATTCGGCTCGTATTAGAATTTCCGCCAGGCTCAGCTGAAAGGCGTCCACAATTTCCGCAATAATTTTTGTTTTGAAAGCGCCGTATCCCGGCAGCCGGGGAGTGGATCCGAAGAAGCCTGCGAGCTCCTTTAAATGAACGGGCCCGCGAGTTGCTTCTATCCCTAATTTATCAGCAATCAGGGTCAGTTCGCCTTTGCACGATCCGGGAATGATTGCCTTATCGCATCCCATCGCATCGGGAAGATGCTTTGCAATGAAACCCGCATTCATCAGGGCGGCAACCGAAATCGGCAATACGGCGATTTCATATTCGAGGTTGGGAATTACATCCAGAGTGTTGCGCAAGGATGAGGCTGCCAATTTGCCTGTAATAAACAGATACCGCGACATGGCTCGACATTAGCACGAAATATGCAAAATTGGACGCGGATAAAACATATGAATTTAGCCGCTGATAAACAATTAATTTTATATCCAGCGTACGGCTATTACACGTAGGCGGCGAGGCGTTGTTCTAATTCTTCCCTGTCGCGGACGACATCGACTCCCGGAAAAGCTCTGAGTTTCGCGGTGTTCTCCAGATCGACGGGCCGCGGGTGGATTTTGATAGGTTCTCGTTTGGGCCCCAGGGAATTCATTTCAGGCTCCAGGTCTGTGGGATACACAATTATCGCTGTCCGCGACTTGCCGGCCTGGGCGAATAAATTCGACACCAGACTGTCGGAAATGCCATAGACGAATTTTGCCACCGAATTGGAAGTAGCGGGCGCAACCACCAGGACGGAATAAGCGCCGTCGAAGAGCCGTTCTACCAGAGGCGAACTGGATTGGGTTTCTTCGTAAATCCTCACCTTCGGGACATGGAGGTGCGAGTCCAAACGATACCTGCGCAACACTTCTTCGGCTGCTCGAGAAAGGAAAATATCGACACGTTCAAGACTCAGGATCGTTTCGATGCATTCCTCAAGAGAGTGGCCGGCGCCGGTGATAGCCCATGCAATTCGTTTTTCACTCATCTATGCTCTCCTCAGAACCATTTTGTCTTCCGGGAAATTGCCTAAAAGCAGCCGCCGCCACCTGCGTCCTTGATTAACCTGAACCAGCTCCAGAACGCCTGAGGCTGTAACCTTTTCACCTGCTTGCGCCTGTTCACAAAATCTGCCTCGGAAAGAAACAATTTCCGTCAAATCTGTCAGCGCCTGTCCATTCAGATTACGGGCGTTGGACAAGGAATATTTGCAGGGGGTGAAAATCGCATCCCGATCATCGGCGATAGAGGCGGCAATGTCGGCCCGGCCGACCTGTGTATATTGCAATTGACCGTAACTCTCTCCCGCTTCATGAGCTGCTTTGATAAATCGAATGAAATAAGGCCTGTTTCTAAACCGTCCCTGGTTTACTTTGCGACGTTCAAGTCTGAGAAACTCGTCAAAATCCATATTCGTATCAGTGGATCGTTCTCCATACAGCTCATCCAGGCCCTGTTTGTCCAGCCGGCTCAGTTCTGCACAGGATCGATCATCCAGCAGCTTGTGTAGAGCTCGATAAACCTTAGTGCAGTTTTGTTCTCCAAAAACTGAGATGTCCAGATCCGAAGAAACATTATGCAAACGGATAAGCAAAGATCCGGAAATTCCCAAACCGGATAATGGCGCGCCGGATTCTTCCTGCAGCAAGCGGGCAAAAGCCGCCGTATCTTCTTCGACGCCTGTTCCGGCAGGCGCCTGGACAAGCTCCTGCAGCCGACGGCGTGGATCGTGGATCCGCCGAACCAGAGATCGGGGAACGCTTTGCAATGTTGTCTGAAAAAAGGGATCGTAGGCAAGATATTCCGGATAGTTGGTGCGCAGGAATTGTTCCTGTTCGGCGAAATGGTAAAACCGGCGAAAGGATTCTCCAGCTCTGATTCGATCGCCATGCACCGGATCAGGCGCATAACGCAAAACAGCAATCCAGCGATTCGGAGGATGCTCCAGTCCTTTGACAGCGAAAAAAAGCCGGTCTTTCGTTTCAAGATAGAAGCTTTCGACCACTTCGTCGGAAAGGTCCGGTGAAAAGAGTTGAATCCCGTTCCGGTCGACAAGTTCGAGCATTTCAGGCGCCGTAAGATGAAGGTCGGGATGAATGATTTCAGGGGCTATGTCAGCCAGGGGCGCAAGGACGAATGCCCGCTCGCTCATCCTCGGATGCGGGATGACAAGGTCTGGAGAATTCAGAACCAGATCGTCGAAAAGCAGGATGTCGAGGTCGATCGGCCGAGGCGCATTCCGGAAGCTGGGTTGCCGGCCCATCCGTTGTTCAATGTCTTTAAGTTCCTTCAGCAGCTCATGGGGCGATAATTCGGTGGCAATCAGGCAGGTGAGATTCAAAAAATCCGGCTGGTCCTGATAGCCGACAGGTCTGGTCTCATAACAGGGAGAAATTTGCAGGATGCCGCTAAATGCGCGGATATGGTTCAGCGCCTCCCTGAGTTGATCGAGCCGATCCCCCAGGTTCGAGCCCAACGAAAGATAAACCCGGTGCATTTCACCCATCGCACCTATTATACATTTAAAAATAAAAACGCCACGAATTACGCAGATTACTCTGTTAATATTTGATGGAAGACACTTTGCCTGCGGGGAATTACTTGCAAGAACGCCGTTTTGAAACACGCTCCTCTGCTTTAAGCAATGCGCTTGGAATTGCAGTCGACACTCTATGGACGCATAAACTCCGCACCTTTCTCACTCTCTTCGGGATCGTCGTCGGGATCTCAGCCGTAGTCCTGGTAGGCGCAACCCTTGCCGTTGTTCGCGACCAAGCTTCAAAGACCACGGCTCAATCGTTTGGCGTCAATAGTTTCATCGTGTCGCAGTTGGCTTCTACCGGAAACCTCAGTCGCAAAGCATTATCGGAAAAACTGCGGAAAAATCCTGAGCTGTATCGCCGCGAAGCCGAAAGACTTGCCGCGCGTATAAGCAGGAAGGCGATGGCCGCTCCGGCTCTTCAGGAAGTTACAGATGTAAAGGCGGGGAATCGAACTTTCCTTGCCGCTTCGATAACCGGGTCTGTTGTTCAGATCCAAATAATTCGCGCTATCCGGCTAAGCTCCGGACGCTTTTTTACCGAATCTGAAAATGAACGTTCTCTTGGGGTAGCGGTAATCGGCCAAGATTTAGCGGATGAGCTTTTTCCTTCGCAGGATCCTCTGAACCAACGCATCCGAATTAAAGGGACGGTTTTTTCAATTATCGGCGTTCAAGAGAAGCAGGGGTCTTCGTTGGGCTCCTCTCTCGATCGCAATGTCTATATGCCGTTGCGCTCTTTTGAAAAGATCTGGGGCAGCAGGCGTTCGGTAACGATTTTCGTTCAGCCGATAGAATCCGAATTATTTGCCGAGACAATGGAGACGACACGCAATGAACTGCGGACTCTTCGGAGGTTGAAGCCGAACGCATCGGATAATTTTGAAATTCTGACTCCGGATTCCGGACGCAACTTTCTGGAACGATTGACTGGAATGATCGCCATTGCGATTATTCCAATCAGTTCCATTGCGCTCATCGTCGCCGGGATTGTCGTAATGAATATGATGCTGGTGTCGGTTACGGAAAGGACGATGGAAATAGGAATACGCAAAGCCCTTGGCGCCCGGAAACGGGATATCCTTATCCAAATACTTTTTGAATCGGTAATTCTGACCGGTCTGGGCGGCATGGTCGGATTGCTTATTGCCTACTTCGGAGCTTTGGGACTGAGTGATGTTTTTGAATCTCCTGTAAAAATTCCACTAAGTTATGCTTGGATGGCTTTGAGCGTAGCCGCTGCCATCGGCTTGAGCGCAGGACTTTTCCCCGCATACAGAGCTTCACGCATGCCGCCGATTGAAGCGCTGCGTTCGGAGTCGTGAAATGAATCCTGTCCATTTCAATCGCGAAAACCTGAATTTTTCCCTGGCCGGCATTCTTGCGCACAAATTTCGCTCTCTGTTGACAATACTTGGCATCATTATCGGCATTGTGACTGTGGTGCTCGTAGCCTCCATACTGGTTGGCGTGCGACGCAATATCGAGCTTTTATTCCAGGAATTTGGGCCGGACAACATTTTCGCTTTTCATCTGGACGGAGATCCGGGAAACCCTCAGCTTAAACCGGAAGAAGTAAGTCGCAAGCCGCTTCGGGCGGAATTCGCGCGCCTGTTGGTAGAGACGTGCCCTTCTTTAAAAGATGCGGCCGCCCAGATACTCGTACCTAACATAGTCAACGGCGGGGCGCTGACAGCGAAATTCCGAAATATGGAGAACGAGAATATTCAGGTCCAAGGCGCCACTTGGAATTACCCATCGGTAACCGACGCGGAACTGCAAACAGGGAGGACATACACCTACGAGGAAGAACAACGCCGGGAAAAGGTCTGTCTGTTGGGCGCCAATATAGCATATTCTCTTTTTCCCGCAACCGACCCGATCGGTCAGCCCCTGGTGATGGGCGGCGCGATATACAGGGTTTTGGGCGTTTTCGAGAAACGCAAAGGCGGATTTCTTGGGGAGAACCGGCAGGATAATGTAGTCATGATTCCCCTCAAGACCATCCAATTCAGATATCCCAACGCCGAAACAGTGGTGCTTTATTGCCAGGCAAAACCGGGACTGCGGGATATCGCGTTCGAAGAAGTGGAAAATGAGTTGAGGCGGTTGCGCGGCCTTAAATCGGAAGAACCTTCCAATTTCAAATTGAGTACGGCGGATTCCATTGTTCAACAAATAGACCAGGTTACTGCACTGATTCGTCTGGGTACATTTGCCATATCCGGTCTGGGTTTGCTGATTGGCGGCGTTGGAGTCATGAACGTCATGCTCATGTCGGTGACGCAGCGCATTAGGGAAATAGGCATCCGAAAAGCGGTGGGCGCAAGACGCCGGGACATTGTGTGGCAGTTCCTGCTGGAAGCGGCTCTCCTTACTACCATCGGCGGCGTCCTCGGAATTTTACTGGCGGTGATTTTGGGATTGGCGATGTCGTATTTTATACCGAATTTGCCTGCGGTTCCTCCCCTCTGGGCGATAAGCTCCGGCCTCGGCGTTTCTACTCTGGTTGGATTGATCTTCGGGGTTTGGCCTGCAGTCAAAGCAGCGCGACTCGATCCGGTTGATTCACTGCACTACGAATAGAAGGAAAATAAAAACGCCACGGATTTCACTTTTCGGTTATCGTTGATGTTAGAGTTAAAGGTATTCCTCACATTACGCTTGAATGTCTTTTTCGACGAGCGGATGTTACGGATGCGAGAACAATAGTAAATCTTATTGGAATTAGTTACTGTTTGATGAGTGGACGTACTTAACCCGTGTGTAATTCTGGATTCTTATTCTGACTCCTGGCTCCTGATTTTTCAAATTCCCGCGCGCGAGCAATTCCATATATACTACTAAAGGGGCGGTCGCGCTGGGATTTCAAGGGCGAAGCCCTTGGCTAGTATTTCAGGCGTTAATGGCGGATCGGCCGTCTGGGATAAAAATGCGAAACGACAACGTTGATATATACGCCCCATGCCGTTGCGGGAGCGGCAAGAAGTACAAGTTTTGCTGTCTGCAGAAAGACCGGCAGGAGAAGGAATGCCATGCGGCAAAAACTTGGGGTGATCCGTTGCGGGCGCTGGAGGGTAGAGGGCGCCCGACAATAGTACTTGACCTTGAAGCAGGCGAGAGACTGAATAGAGAAGGGATGCAGTTGCTCAGCCGCCAGAGATTCGCCAAAGCGGAACAGAGTTTCCGCGCAGCTATTGCTGCCGCGCCACTGGTTCCTGCAGTCCACAATAATCTGGCCCTTGTAGTTTTTTCCCAGGGCCGCGTCGAAGAGGCGATTTTCATTCAGGAAAACATTCTGCGCGAAGTCTCAATAGACAACGTGTTTGGAATGAGCAACCTCGTGCATTTCTACCTGACGGCCGGCCGTGTTTCCGATGCGGAGGCTATTGCCCGGCAAACCCTTCGCCTGAAGCCTCTGGATGCCTGGGGTTTGGTCAAGAAGTGTGAAGCGCTCGCGCGCCTCGGCCGGCATCGCGACATACTTAACGCCGTGAAGCGCTATGTAGGTGAATGCGACGGGGCCGTTCATTACTTCGCGGGAATGGCGGCTGCTAATCTGGGGCTGTTTGATCGGGCGCTGGATTGCTTGCGTCGTGTCAAGCGACAGGAACCGCTCGGTCCACGCGCCGCAAAATATGCCGGCCTCATTGAAGTCGGCTGCGGACCGGACACGGTTGAAAGGAATTGGCCGTATTTCGAACCGCAGGACATCATGCCGCAAGCTGTTTTCGAGAGTCTCGTCCGGGAATCGGATAAGAGCGGAGCAGCTAAGGCTCGTTGGACGACGAATCCGGTCATTGTCGACATGCTCGCCGCATTGCTCAACCAAAGCCTTGGGAAGAGAAAAGACGAGGGCTTCATCGATCTGCTGGGACATATGGACCATCCGCGCGCCGTCGACTTGCTCAAACGGATCGCTGAAGGAACATTCGGCAACGATGACTTTCGCCTCAGTGCGGTGCGAACTCTGGTTGACAAGGGCGTGTGGGACAGAGGCTCAGCTCATAAGATGTGGATTCGAGGGAAATGGATTGAGGTTAAGACTGAGCAGCCCGCCATTACCGAGGAAGCGGAGAGCGCTCCCATGCCGGATGGATTTTCCCCTCTGTATGAAGCGGCGACAATTGCGGTGCATTGCGGCCGGTGGGAGGAGGGAGAGAAGCTGTGGCGCGAGTTCCTGTCGAAAGCGCCTAAATTCCACCCTGCGTACCATAACTTGGCTGTTGCGCTTATTCAGCAGGGACGCAATACCGAAGCCGAAACGCACTTGCGTAAAGCCATGGAACTCGATCCGGGCTATATCTTCGCGCCGTGTACGCTGGCCAGCCTCTGCCTCCAGGAGAGTCGTACCGCAGAGGCGCGAGCATTGCTCGACAAGGTGATTGTGCCGGACAAGATCCATCCCGCGGCTATGGCAACCTATTGCTCGGCCCAGTCGCAGGTTGCCGCAGCGGAGAGAGATATAGAGACAGCTGTTGGGTGGCTTGACTTAGCGGCTAAGGTAGATCCCGGCAACCGAATCGTCAAAGAACTCCGAAAAAGCCTCAGGCTTCCACGATTGGCAGAGAAGATATTTGGGAAAAATCGGGGGAAGGATTGAAGAATATTTCTTTAGATGTTCTGCTCACAGATTTGGCCGTTTCCCAGGTGTAAACGTTATTCATTGACAGGCCTTAAGGGAGGCTGGAGAGCCACTGAGGCGCCGGGGCGACCAGAACCATCTGACCTTTTTTCAGTATGATGAATAATAGTCGTATTATTGAGAGGATGTAAAAAATAAAGACGCCACGGATTTCACCGATTTCACCGATTTAAAAATTTTAAAATCCGTGTAATCTGCGTAATCCGTGGCGTTTTTCCGGATTGACTATTTCCGAACCAGTTTTGCCTGCTGAACGATTTCGGGCACGGCGTCTTCCCATTCGATCGCCATGATGTGGACTCCGCGGACGCCCTTGATCTCTTTCATTTTCTGAATGATCTCGACCGCGATTTTGATTCCTTCCTGTTTCTGCTTTTTCTTTTCCACTCCTTTGAGTCGTTCGATGTACGAGGCGGGCACATCCGTTCCGGCTACTTTAGCCGCCATATATTCGGCCATGGTCGCGCTTTTCAGCGGAATAACACCGGCCAGGATATAGGTTTTTTTATCCAGCCCGCGGTCCCGGACGCCCTTCATGAATTCGGCGAATTTTTCCAGGTTGAAAACGCACTGGGTCTGGATGAACTGCGCCCCGGCGGCGATCTTTTTTGCCAGGCGTGGAACTTGAATTTTGAAAGGATCGGCGAAGGGATTGGCGGCGGCCCCGATAAATATATTCGGCGGGCCGTCGACATCTTTGCCGCCTGCGAATTTAGCTTCGTCGCGCATCCTTTTCGCAACCTGTAAAAGCTGAATCGAATCCAGGTCGAACACATTTTTGGCCTGCGGATGATCTCCGAAACACTGATGATCTCCTGAAAGACAAAGCAGGTTGGAAATTCCGAGTGAAGCGGCGCCAAGGATGTCGCTTTGGGCGGCGATGCGGTTGCGATCGCGGCAGACCATCTGCATGACCGCATCCAGGCCTTCTTCCTGCAAAATCTTGC
>CAYTYP010000028.1:0-61289 GCA_964441405.1 uncultured Acidobacteriota bacterium | reverse complement strand
TAATTCAGTTTTTGGATCTTTACAGCCTTTCCGATCTATCCGTATAATAACCTATAGTTATTGGGGTGAAAGCGCGAACCTATGTTCGAAAAGTATACTGAAAAAGCCAGAAGGGTTATCTTCTTCGCGCGCTACGAAGCAAGCCAGTTCGGAAGCCCTACCATAGAATCCGAACATTTGCTTCTCGGATTAATTCGGGAGGATAAAAATCTCACCAGCCGCTTCATCCCGAAAGCCAATGCAACAATTCAGGATATCCGAAAAGAGATCGAAGGCCGCACACTCGTGCGCGACAAGGTATCCACTTCAATAGACATCCCTTTTTCGGAGGAAAGCAAGCGCGTTTTAAACTACGCGGCCGATGAATCCGAACGTCTTGCGCATAAACATATTGGTACGGAACACATCCTTTTAGGATTGCTTCGGGAAGATAAATCGATAGCGGCTGAAATTTTGAGAGACCATGGACTTCGTCCGGGTTCAATACGTGAAGAATTGACCCATAACGCTTCCGAGAAACATCTGCAGAACCGGGCGAAAGAACCATTGAGTTTAGTTGAATTTTCGCGCGACCTCACGGAGGCGGCGAGCAATGACGCGTTGGACCCCTTGATAGGGCGTGAAACAGAAATCGAGCGGATGATCCAGATTCTCTGCAGGAGGACCAAAAATAATCCGGTCCTCATTGGCGAGCCGGGAGTAGGGAAAACTGCAATTGTGGAGGGATTGGCGCAACGCATAGTCCGTGGACAAGCGCCTCCGCAGATTTCCGATAAAAGGATTCTTGCGCTCGATATCTCATTGATAGTGGCGGGAACAAAATATCGCGGCCAGTTTGAAGAGCGATTGAAGACCATAATGAAAGAACTGGTCGAAAACAGAAATCTAATCGTCTTTATTGACGAACTCCACACGCTTGTCGGCGCAGGTTCAGCCGAAGGTTCTCTCGATGCTGCGAATATCTTAAAACCGGCCTTGTCCAGAGGCGAAATTCAATGCATAGGGTCGACAACCCCCTATGAATATCGTCGCTCGATAGAGAAAGACCGTTCATTGGAACGCCGTTTCCAGGCGATCAAAGTAGCGCCGCCTTCCGAACAGGAAAGCGTTGCTATTCTCAACGGCATAAAAGAAAAATACGAGAATTTTCATCAACTCCGATACACCGATGAGGCTCTGCAGGCTTCCGTCTATCTTTCCAATCGCTACATCCCCGATCGGTTTCTGCCTGATAAAGCGATCGATTTGATTGATGAGGCGGGAGCGCGAGTGAAATTGCGGACGACTTCAGTCCCGGCAGAGATGATCAATACTCAAAGGCGAATCCGCATAATCGATGACCGGATCGAAAATGCCATCTCGGCTCAGGAATTTGAGAAAGCCGCGCGCTACAGGCTCGAGGAGGAGATGGAGCAGGAAAACCTTCAGGTCATTCAAGAGCGATGGAAACTTAAAATAAAAATCCCGCTCAAGGTAACGCGGGAAGATATCGAGGAAGTGATCGCCAAATGGACCGGCATACCATTATCCTCGCTCCGTGAAGAGGAAATGTCGAAGCTTCTTCGGATGGAAGAAGAGCTGCACAAGAGAATCATCAGCCAGGATCACGCAATCAGCTCTTTAAGCAAAGCTATCCGGCGATCGCGCGCCGGCCTCAAATCTCCCAAACGCCCCGTAGGCTCTTTTCTGTTTTTAGGACCCACCGGCGTGGGTAAAACTGAAATGGCCCGATCTCTCGCCGCTTTCCTGTTTGGAAGTGAAAACGCCATGATCCGGCTCGACATGTCCGAATACATGGAAAAACACTCTGTTTCCAAGCTGATCGGATCGCCTCCAGGTTATGTGGGCCATGAAGAAGGCGGTCAATTGACCGAAAAGGTAAAACGCAATCCTTACTCCGTCCTTCTGCTGGACGAAATCGAAAAGGCTCATCCGGACGTTTTCAATATCTTGCTGCAGGTTTTCGAAGATGGGCTGTTGACCGATTCATTGGGCAATGCCATCGATTTTAAGAACGCCATAATTATAATGACCTCCAATATTGGCGCTCGCCATCTGGAAAAACGCGGGCACCTGGGATTTCACAGTACTGCGGAAGCCGACGCCCGACGGACCGAGGAGTTAATCCATACAGAGGTCAAACGGATATTCAATCCGGAATTTCTCAATCGGCTGGACGAGATCATTCTCTTCGAATCCTTGACTGACGAAGATCTTCGAAATATCGTTGAGCTTCTCATCGACATGGTAAACGAAGTAATGAAGCAGAAGAAGCTTTCCATCGTATTACGCCCGGAAGTAAAGAAGTGGATCGTAGATAAGACATGCCATGACAGGTCTTATGGCGCACGTCCGTTGAGGCGAGCGATTCAAAAATACATAGAGGATCCGCTCTCGGAAGGCATTATCCAGAATCGGGTCAAACATGATTCAACGCTCGAGATCTACCTGGAAGATGACGCTCTATACTATGTTTATAGTGGAGAATCGGTCGAATCCAGCGTCAAACTCACCGTTGGATAGATGTTCACCGATCTAGCGTCGGCGCTTGTGCACATGTCAACGACCACGTCAGGCTCATTTCCCGGAACAATTTAAAAAAAATGAACCATCCAAACTCATTGGAGTCTATAGGCTGGGAGTTTTCGGCCCAGGATCAAGCCTAAGGGAAACCCGGATATTGGACTGCTGAAATTTCCTGAAAGAGACTCGTGCTGGATTTCGCTCTTGGTTTTCTCTAAGATATAGGCTTATTTTGGAACCCCGACAAGTTGGAGGATTGATGGCTAAATCAGCAAGAATTGGAATCTGGCTTGGGGGATTCCTGCTATTGACTTCTGCGGCTCTCGCCCAACAGGCCGCAAGACCCACGATCGAGAAAATATTGATATTCGGGAATCACCGCTATACGGAAGACACCTGCAGATTCTACATTCAATCCAGGGAAGGCGATATCTACGACGAAACCCGCCTGGGGTTTGATCTTCGTTCGCTTTACAAAGCCGGCTTTTTCGATAATGTCGAAGTCCAGGAAGAAGACGGCGATGCGGGGAAGATTGTCACCTTTAAAGTGCAGGAAAAGCCTTTGATCGGAGCAATCGAGTATGTCGGGAATAAATCTTTTGCCGAATCCAGCATACTCGATGAGTTCAAAGAAAAGAAAGTCGGGCTCAGCGCTGACAGCAGGTATGATCCCTCTAAGATCAAGGCCGCAGAACGCGTATTGAAAAATCTGATGGTTCAGAACGGAAAACCCTTAGGGACCGTCCATACCGAAGTCGAAAAAATTCCACCCTCCAGCGTGCGCATACGGTTCGTCATGGACGAAGGGAAAAAGGTTAGAATCGGGAAAATAAAGATAACCGGGAACAAGCTATTCAACGAAAAGCCATTGAAACGAACTCTTCAGCTCAACAAAGAACGCAATATATATACGATGTTCAAGGGCACGGATAAATACCACAAGGATAAACTGGAATACGACCTTGATACGAATTTAAAATCCTATTACCGTGAACGCGGCTATATGCAGGTTCAAATCGGGCAGCCCCTCACTCGCATTTTTGAAGGATCGCGCGGTTTTATTCCCCTGCTGCGAAAAACGCGTGAGCAGTTTTATATTGAGGTCCCGGTGGATGCAGGCGATCAGTTCCGGCTAGGCAAGGTGGAATTGAAAAACTGCGGAATACTTGATTGCGACAAACTCGAGGGAACCTTCGGGATGCAAAAGGGCGAGATCATCAATTATAAAAAAATCTCGGACAACCTTGAACGAATCAAGAAGATTTACGGGAATTTAGGCTACATCAACTGGTCTCTCCTTCCCGGCAATACCGATCAGCATACGGATCTAAAGAATAAAACAATAGATTTCGTATACGAATTCCAACCTGACAAGCAGTTCTTCGTCAACCGCATAAATTTTGCAGGCAATTCCAAAACGCGCGATAAGGTTATACGTCGTGAATTCGTTCTGGAAGAAGGTAAAGTTTTCAGCAGTTTCGCTCTGGACAATTCAATCCTGAGATTAAATCAACTCGGGTATTTCGAAAAAATCGAAGAGAAGGATTACGAAATAAAGCCGGACGACAAAACCGGACTTGTAGATGTTAACCTAACAATTAAAGAAAAAAGTCAGCGCTCGATCGGTTTCACAGGGGGAGTTAGCGGCCTTTCCGGTAGTTTTGTTGGGATCAACTACTCCGACAACAACTTTTTAGGCCGGGGAGAAAGCCTGGACGTCAGCTTAACCGGTGGCACCCGCACAAGTGATTTTAATGTTGCGTTTACCGAACCTTATCTGATGGACAGCCGATGGACTATGGGATTGCAGGTTTACAATCAGCGTTACCGTTATGACTCCTACAGCTCCTTCGGAGTGATGGACGCGTATACCGGCGATGCGACGGAACTGTTCACCCAGAATACTACCGGCACAACGCTTTCTTTTCGTCGGCCTCTTGGCCGGAGTTTCTGGACTTTTGGAAGCAGCTACTCCTATCAGCGCATTGGAATTAAAGATATCGCAGAAGGATTTGAAACTTTCGCATTAGGGCAATTTGTAGGATCTGCGCCCAGCAACGATGCCACGGCTGCATTGAGTGGCATTATTAGAAGCGAGGTAACGCCGAGCTTAAGCTATAACTCAACAAACGCCTATTTCAATCCGACACGTGGAACCAGTGTGGCATTATCCTTCGCAATCGCAGGAGGAGCGTTAAGCGGCGATTTCAACATGATTAGGCCATCCCTTGAGATCCGACACTTCTTCCCTGATCGATGGTTGACCCATGGCCGCAATGTTTTTGCATTCCGTTTTATAGGCGAATACATACAATCCTATGGAAAATCGAGCGTCCCATTTTTCGATCGATTCTTTATCGGCGGAGAAAATACAATCCGTGGCTTCGACATCCGATCGATCAGCCCGATTGCGATCCTTTCCACTCCGCTCTATGACGAAAAGGGAGTCCCCCTCATCGACCTCAAAACAGGAATGCGCAAATACAATACTTCTATTACATCGGTTGGCGGCGACACCTCAGGAATTATTAATTTTGAATACCGCATCCCTATAGCCGGCCCGCTGATGATGTCGGCTTTTTACGACATGGGATTAGCTCATGTTGCGAGGACGCAATCACTTGGAGACTTCGGAGCGAGCAGAATCGACATAGTCGGTTCCACAAATAATACATTGCGAAGCTCAACGGGCGTGGAAGTGCAATTTATTCTCCCCGTTATAAGCGCTCCATTCCGCCTGATTTTCGCCTACAATCCTCAGAGGCTCAACGATACGATCCGGGTGGGGAATACTTCGTATCCATTGAATGAACCCCGCAAAGACATTAAATTCACAGTTGGACGCAGTTTCTGATTCCTCTTTGCCGGCGCTGGGAACTGTAGTAAGTTTTGTAACTTTAACGTTGCTCTAACATGCATTAGAGCAATTCGACTAATTCATCCGGATTATCCGGTTTGAATCTAAAGGAGAATAGAGTACATGAGCCGATTAATAATCCGCGTTCTTTTTGCCGCTCTATGGCTGCCCATAGTTGGCATAGCTCAAACTTCCGCCCCAACCCAGCCTGTCAAACTAGCTTGGATTGACCTCGATGGCGCGATCATCCTCTGTGATCAGGGAAAGAAGGATTTTGGCGAATTGCAGAAATCCCTGGAAGCCAAAAAAAACCAAATGGATGCTTTAAAAAAAGAGGTCGATGATCTGCAGAATAAGATCAATGTGCAGGGTCCTAAATTGAATGACGATGCGCGCGAAGAACTGGAATTAAAATTTGAAACCCAAAATACGGCTCTTCAGCGCTTTCAACAGGACGCGCAGAAAGAACTCGACGCCCGACGGAACCGCATCGGGAATGCAATCGGGAAAAAGATGATGCCGGTAATTGAAAAATATGCAAAAGACAAGGGATACAGCGCCATTCTCATTTTGAGCCAGAATCGGGATGCTTATGTCGATCAATCGCTTATCATAACCGACGAAATCGTGAAGGCTTTCAACCTGATGTACTCGGCCGAAGCGAACAAGGCCTTGGAAAGCGCTCCTGCAAAGAAACCATAAGTTCCTTTTTCATGCGGCTATTCTCCCATTTTCCATAAACTCCTAAATGGGAGAATAGCCGCTGTTTTGCTAAGCGCCATGGAAAGCTACCCTATTTACCGCATCGATGAAATCCTTCAAGTCCTGCCACAGCGTTATCCGTTTCTGCTGGTTGACCGAATTCTTGAAACGGATGGAGCTACCCATATGGTTGGACTGAAGAACGTCACTATTAACGAACCTTTTTTTCAGGGGCATTTCCCCGAACATCCTGTCATGCCCGGAGTGTTGTTAGTAGAAGCTCTGGCGCAGGTGGGAGTAGTCCTTTTATTCGGCAACGACCCGGCCCGAAAATCGAAACTGGTTTATTTCTCGGGCATAGATAAATGCCGTTTTCGCCAGCCTGTCATTCCAGGGGATCAGCTCAGAATAGAGGTGATGGTTCTGAAGCAGCGCGAACGCTACTACAAAATGAAAGGCCAGGCGCTGGTGGATGGGAATCTGGCCGTTGAAGCGGAATTATCCTGCTCGGTTATTAATCGCAAGTCGACAGACCAAGGGAAGGCTCTTTAAATTTAAAATAGAATGCCTATACACCCTACTGCAATAATTGATAAAACGGCTGAAATTTCCACTCGAGCTGATATAGGGCCCTATTGTGTCGTGGGACCGCAAACCATAATTGCGGATGACGTCGTCCTGGATTCCCATATCAATATCTATGGTTGGACCTCTATAGGCCGAAAGTGCCATTTCTACAGCCATAGCTCCATTGGAACGGACCCTCAGGATCTCAAGTTTAAGGGAGAACCTACCCTCCTTGAAATTGGCGAAGATAACATATTTCGGGAGTTCGTAACCCTGAATCGGGGCACCCGAGGAGGGCATGGAGTTACTGTAATCGGCAGCAACAATTTTTTTATGGCCTACAGTCACGTAGCGCACGATTGCATCGTAGGGTGCCACGTCATTATGGCGAACGCAGCTACTCTCGCCGGACATGTCACCGTGAGCGATCACGCAACCATTGGCGCTTTTTCGGCTGTTCATCAGTTCTGCAGAGTCGGGCCCCACGCTTTCATCGGCGGCTTTTCTGTCGTTACGCGCGACGCGTTGCCGTTCATTAAAACTGTGGGCGAACGGAACGAGGCTAAAACCTACGGCATCAACGCCTTGGGATTGCAGCGCAAAGGCTTTTCAGAACAGTCTATAAAAGAATTAAAACAAGCCTATCGATTGCTATTCCGTTCAAAGATGAATACCGGGGATGCACTGGCCAAGATCCAAGAGCAGCAATGGACGGTCCCCGAAGTTTCCACCCTTATTGGATTCATAACAAATTCAGAACGCGGTTTCATACGATAGCGTCGACCAAACCTTATGCCGGATGTGAAAGATAAATTTGGATTGATCGCCGGAAACGGACAGTTCCCTTTCATGGTCCTGCAATCCGCTCGGCAGCAAAAAGTGGACATGGTTGTCGCCGCGATAAAAGAGGAAACATCTGCTGACATTGACCAGTGCGGCTTTCCCGTTCATTGGCTGGGATTGGGACAATTGGGCAAGCTGCTCCAGGTCTTCCAGAAAGCCGGAGTAAATAAAGCCATCATGGCAGGGCAGGTAAAACATGTTCAGATATTCGGATCCTCTTTGCCGGATATGACCATGATTCGAATGCTGGCCGGTTTAAAGCATAAAAATACCGATTCGCTTATAGGTGGAGTAGCCAGGGTCCTTGAGCAATCCGGCATATCTGTCGTCGACTCCACCTCATTCTTGAAACCGCACATGGCGACCGAAGGAATCATGACACGGAGAGGATTGAGCGCTTCTGAACAAGCCGACGTTAATTATGGCCGCCCGATCGCAAACCGGATCGCCTCCATGGATATCGGACAGACAATCGTCATAAGAGATCAGGCTGTGGTGGCAGTAGAAGCGATGGAAGGCACGGATAACGTCATCCGGCGTGCGGGAAATCTGGCGAGCAAAAAAGCTTTGACTGTGATCAAGGTCAGTAAGCCTAAACAGGATATGCGTTTTGACATGCCGGTTATCGGCCTGGCGACAATCCGGGTCATGGTTGATTCCGGCGCCACAGCGCTTGTAATCGACGCTGACCGTACTATTGTGTTTGAAAGGGATGAATTGGTGGAATTTGCGGACGCCCATGGCATTGCGGTAGCCGCCTTAAAACCAATTTACGAATGACGAATGACGAATTTCGAATGGAACCAAACACATTGGATTGCCGTCTTATTCTCGTAATTCGTCAACAACAAAGGCAATTATTGATAAAGGGAATTATTATTGACGGATCTTTCATCGTGGATTTCCATTCGTCATTCGTAATTCGTAACTTGTAATTATGCGCGTTGGAGTCATCGGAGTAGGAGCTTTAGGTCAGCATCATGCCAGAGTATATGCATCCTTGCCGGATGTATCTCTCGTGGGCGTCGTGGATGTTCGCCCGGGCAGAGCCGAAGAAATTGCCGCCCCCCTGGGAACGAAGGCATTTCAAAATTACACCGACCTGTTCGGTAAAGTGGATGCAGTCAGCATCGCCACCCCTACAACCCTGCACGCTGAAATCGGCGCGCAGTTCTTGAAAGAAGGGGTGCATGTTCTGGTGGAAAAGCCTATCGCGCACACCCTGAAAGATGCCGATCTGCTCATCAACGCTGCAAAAGAAAACAGCCGCGTATTGCAGGTGGGACACCTGGAGCGGTTTAATCCGGCGGTGCGCGCCCTGCGCGAGATCGTCCGGAAACCGCGCTTTTTCGAAGCTCACCGGATGGGTTTATTTTCGCCACGCAGCCTGGATATTGATGTCATTCTGGACTTGATGATTCATGATCTCGACATCATTTGTCTGTTAGTTCCATCGCCGGTAATCCAAGTCAATGCCGTCGGCATTGCCATCTTGACCAACCGCATCGACATCGCAAACGCACGAATCCAATTCGCCGACGGCTGCATTGCCAATGTAACTGCCAGCCGCGTATCGATGGAAAAAATACGCAAGCTCAGATTTTTTCAAAAGCAGGAATACATCTCGCTCGACTACACCAGGCAGGATGTTTCTATATTCCGTCTTAATAATCGGCCTGGAAGCAGCATCCCGGAGATCGTCAACCAGAAGATATCTCCTGAAAATAAAGAGCCTCTCTACGAGGAAATAAACGCTTTCCTGAATTCGATTCGCGGGCTGCAACCTGTCGAGTGCCAAGGAGAAGACGGACGGAAAGCATTGGATTTGGCGCTGCAGATACTCGATCAGGCGGAAAAAGCCCAGGCTCTAGAAATTGACAGAACTTAAGTCGCTTTTTTATACTTTTGGGGACGCCCTAGGCGGAGCGAGTGATGTTTGAATTTGCCATATCACGAAATCAAATACGGCGGCCCTCTAAACTCATCATCCTCACCGGGGTTGCAAGCTGCCTGATCCACTTTCTGGTTATCATCGTCCTGGTGAAAAATCCTGAATTATTGCGTGGGACCGTCATCCAGCACATCCGTTCTATTCATATTTTTTATCGCACGCCACAAAAGCAGATGGAAAACAATCGCATCGTGACGATTCTGAGACCCATAGAAATTCCGTCAGCGGCTCTGCTTAAAAAATATATGGCTGCTTTAAAAAAAGGAGACAGCCCTCCACCGGTACGGATCCGCTTGAACGACAATCTCAAAATCGCCTCAGCTAATAAATTGCCTCCAGCCCCGAAGCTGCCGGAATCCAAACAAAAATCGGACATTGCCTTGCCGGCTAACGCAACGCCCTCGTCCCCTCTCCCATCGATTGCCGGACTTCCGGATTCGGAATCCAAACAACCCGGCGCAGCCCAAAATACTCCAGGCAAAATACCTTTGCCGCCAACGGGAACATCTCCGGCTAAACAAGAAGCGGCTGGAAATAAAACTCCCGATACTGCAAAGCTTCCAGCAATTGAGACAACCTCAAAACAGAATTCCCTTGGCAATGTTAAAATCTTCGAAAATGAAAAACAGGCTATAAGGAATAAGACTGAAAATGCAGTTTTTGACGCACCCCAAGGATACTCGCGGGAAAAGCTGGATAAATATGTCAGCAATATAATCGGTCAGATTAAAGAGAATTGGTTCATTCCCTCGAATCTCAAGAACTCTCAGGGACGAGCAACAGTGGTCTTTTTTATAGACAAAAACGGCGGATTGTACGACACCCGCCTCATCTTTGAATCCGGCAATCCAAAACTGGACCTTACAGTTTTACGAGCCATCTATGAATCGGATCCTGTCGATCCTCTGCCAACGGATTATCCCGGAGACCACCTTGGCGCTAAATTCATCTTTTCCTACAACGAACCGTGAGTAAAAATAGCGGCTCAAATCATGAAAATCTTGCATGTTGAATCTGTCAATACCGAATTTTGGATTAAACAATCCTGTCTCGCGATCCTGACGTTGCTGCTTCTCTTTTCTGCCGGTTGCGGGAAAAAAGTCAAAGCCAAACCTCCTGTCCCGCAACCCCCAACAATTGTGACACCGGGAATACCTTCCAACCCGCCGCTCCCCCAAGTCAAAGATCAGCCCGGACCAGGAGCCGACGCGCCCGAAATAATTGTAAAAGAACCGGTTAACCCTGCCAACGAGACAGCCGCTTCTCCCGATCCTCAAATCAGGATCGGGTTGACAAACAACGCCAAAGAACTCCGGATTTCATCTGCGCGCGAATTTTATGTTTTGGAAAAGAAACCTGAGGCCGAGCGTCAATTGCTTCAAGGTGAAATTCAGGTGCGCGTAGAACAGGAATCGAATGAAACATCCACAGTGTATCGAATCCAGGTCGCTTCCTTTAAAAAACAGCAGATGGCATTGGATCTAAAAAAAGAACTGGCTGAATCTTTGTCTGTTCCGGTGACTATCAATGAAAATGCAACTATAGGCGCTATCCAGGTTAGAGTCGGGGAATTTACAGCACGCGAGGACGCTCAAGCTTTGCTGGAGAAAACCATTCGCAAAAAATACCACGATGCTTTCATAGTGAAGGACGCCGCTTCGACCGGATCAGGAAGAATGACGTTGGCTCTCCGGGGGAAACAAATTTTTCTGCTGAGCCAGGCGGGATTTGTGGTGATGCCTTCTTCCGGCGATCACTTCCTTTCTTTTGACGGCAAGCCTTATCGAGGCTTTTTTGACATCAGTCTCAATCAAAATGGCCGTATCACATTAGTCAATCAACTTGGGACAGAGCAATATCTCCTCGGGGTTGTCCCTGCTGAAATGAGTCCCGTTACCTATCCTGAACTCGCAGCATTGTCAGCGCTTGCAATAGCCGCCAGGACCTATGCGCTTCATAACATGGGCAACTATCGTTCTGAAGGCTATGATTTGACAGCGGACACTCGTTCGCAAGTATACGGCGGAGTTACGGCTGAAAGAGATCCAACCAGCAAGGCAGTGCGCCAAACATACGGAATGGCTATTTATTATCAGGACAAATTAATAAATGCCATGTATATGTCCACCTGTGGAGGCCGGACCGAAGATTTCTCCAATGTTTTCGACGCCAAACCAGTCCCATACTTAATAAGCGTGGCCTGTTCAATCGAAAGCGACGAAGATGGCACAACAATTCTTGAAGCCAGACATGAACTGGAGCAGGCCATCATTGCCGATGATGGAAGCCTGTCCAACCGGAACCTGGAGTTTGCCAAAATTTTAGGAATGGTGGAAACAGAGTTGTTTCCTGAATATCTCACCGGTCCGGCAGAACAGAAGGAATGCGCTTTCTGGATCGAAAGCGCCCGAAAATTGGCCAAAAAAAATAAAGCCGACGAAGCGCAGCCTGAAAAACGCGATCTAACCACTCGAGCCGGATTTCTTCAATTCGCCGCTGAGTCTTTCTTTGGCGCCGACGAGATAAAACGCAAAATATCAGCCGGCGACGCCGGCTACTACATAAACAATCTCGCGGATGGAAATAGCGTTCCTGAAAAAGCCCGATACGCCCTTGCATACTTGATGCAAAACGGTTTCTGGCGCCCTTATCCCAACAATACTGTTCAGCCGATGACGCCGATTCGGCGCGGCGATGCGCTTTCCCTGCTTTTGCGTTGGATAGAATCCCAACAGCCGGAAATCATGCGTAAAGGAGTCTTCATCAGCGCCGGAGGAAGCGCCGACCCTGCAATTAAAATTAAAGGGAACAACAGGACCCAGGAATTCCCTCTCTCGAAGAAGCTTCTTTTATTCAGACTGGACGATACCAGGACGACGCCCGTGAGCAGTTTGAGAATCATCGGAAATGAAAAATTGCGTTTCCACGTTGACCGGCATGGAACCATTGATTTGCTGGAAGTCTCGTTGAATCCAACCGGAGCGTCCAGCGATCGATACTCTCCTGTGGCCACATGGGATGTCACGATGACACGATCGGCGATGGCGGAAAAACTACGCGCCCTTACAGGAAAAATTGGAGAATTCAGAGATTTAAAACCTTCGCGTCTAGGCAATTCCGGCCGAGCGGTGCAAATAGAGCTCCTAGGCAGCCGGGGATCCGTGGTGGTAAAGGGATATAAAATACGAGAAGCGCTCGGACTCAGGGACACTCTTTTCACGCTGGCGCGCGAGCACAATCCGGATGGAAGCATTGCCGGTTTTACATTTCATGGCCGGGGATATGGCCATGGAGTTGGGCTGTGCCAGGTCGGCGCCTACGGCATGGCTCGAGCCGGGCGCAATTATGAAGAAATCCTGAAGACTTACTATCAGGGCGTCGAAATTCGAAAGGCATACTAATATTGGCCGCTGACGTATGCTGACAAACGCGGATTCAATAATAGGCTATCCATTCATCAGCGTACGTCAGCGGCTCTCGAGTCTTATGGACCGTCAGCGTTCACAAATACTGGGAATAATCATTATTGCCGCCTTTATACTGTTGATTGCCTGCATCCGGTACTACTTCCAACTTGGATAAACCAGCAATGCACGAATATCCAGGAATTGCCATTCTAGGGCCTACAGCATCAGGGAAAAGCCAATTGGGGATAACGCTGGCTCTCCGGTTTCAAGGCGAGATCGTAAGCTGCGATGCGCTGCAGGTGTATCGGGGAATGAATATAGGCACAGCTAAAGTCACAGCCGCCGAAAGAACCCTGGTCCGGCACCATATGCTCGATCTGCGCGATCCGGGAGAGGATTTTTCCGCCGGAGATTACCAAAGACTGGCCAGAGAAGCGCTCAACGAAATACGCAACTGCAGTTCCCTGCCATTCATAGTCGGAGGAACCGGATTTTACCTGAAAGCTCTTATCGATGGGCTTTTTGAGGGCCCCTCCAGATCCGAAGAACTACGGACAAGAATGCGCAAGATAATCAGCCGCAGAAGCTCAAAAATCCTGCACCGCGCCTTGCGCCGAGTCGATCCGCAATCAGCCGATCGTATTGCGGAAAACGATTCGGAACGGATAATTCGAGCGTATGAAGTTTATCTTACAACCGGTAAATCTATTTCATTGTGGCAGCAACAGCCGAGAGACGCACTGCAAGGTTATCGTTGGTTGAAGCTTGGAATCGATATCCCACGTCAACTGCTTTACGAAAGAATCAATCGCCGGGTGGAAGAAATGTTTAAAAACGGATTGCCGGCAGAAGTGGAGAATCTGCTGAAATCATTCCCCAGGACATCGCAAGCCTTTAAAGCCATCGGGTACAGGCAGACGGCGGAATATCTGGAAGGAAAACTTACTTTGGTTCAGGCGATTGAGGCGGCTCAAATGGAAAGCCGCCGCTATGCCAAAAGACAGATTACGTGGTTCCGCTCAATCCCGGATATTCTTTGGCTCGACGGCCGGCTTGATTCGGACGAGTTGCGCAAAACAGCGGAAATTCACATAAACGAATTCCTGCGGAGTGCAGGCATCACAGGTCCAGCATTGGGTCTCCTGCCCGCATAAGTGCAAGAGACCCGCACTTTCATGCAATAGAGCGCTGCCGGGATCCAAGACCGGCTGCCCCTCGAATTTTTGCGCCCCGGCAACCGATTTCGATCTTAACAGCGCTCTCGATAAAACACTTATGCATTTGCTGTTCCAATCAGTGGATGGACGGTTGGAACGCGCACGATTTAAAACAAATCAGGACGAAATCCCATATAATTCTTTTTTATTTAAAGACTTACAGACGACTTAATTCGGCGTTCAAATCTAAATAAATATTTAATCGGGAAGCAAAGTCTAAACTGTCCAAGGTTCAACAGCAAAAAGTGAGCAAGCTCACTCATTTTATTAATGTAATAATCGAAAAATCTGCCTGGTTCGGATCTTGGTCGGAGACATACACGAAGTCATGGACGTCTTTTATTAAATTTCCCAATTTATAAAACCCTATCGGTCAATCTATAATGGGCTTATGGAATTCGAAACTGTTATTGGATTGGAAGTTCACGCGCAACTGCTTACCCGAACCAAATTGTTCTGTGGTTGCAGCACGCAATTCGGGGCGCGCCCGAATTCAAATACTTGCCCGGTATGCCTGGCCTTGCCTGGAGCGCTCCCGGTGGTCAACAGAGAAGCGGTCGCGATGGCAATTAAAGCGGCAATGGCATTGGGCTGTCGCATCAATACTGTCTCCATCTTCGCCAGAAAAAATTACTTCTACCCTGATCTGCCCAAAGGCTATCAGATTTCGCAATTCGATCGCCCTATTGGGGAGCAGGGGCGGGTGAGCGTTTACTCCGGAGAAAGAACTGACGCCGGACATATCGCAAATCGGAAAGAGAAAACCTTTGGGATTACACGTCTCCATATGGAGGATGACGCCGGGAAATCCATTCACGAAGGGATGCCCGAGGAAGCGGCAAAATCCTATGTAAATTTTAACCGGACAGGGACTCCATTGATCGAAATAGTAAGCGACCCCGATTTCCGCAGCAGCCAGGAAGCTTACGACTACATGACGCAATTGCGTAAAACTCTGTTATATCTTGGCGTTTGCGACGGGAACATGGAAGAAGGAAGCTTGCGCTGTGACGCCAACATTTCCATCCGGCCGAAAGGGGCTGAAAAACTTGGCGTTAAAGTAGAAATCAAAAATCTCAACTCGTTTCGTTTCCTGCAGCGCGCTTTGGATTACGAGGTTGAAAGACAGACTAAAGCTGTATCCCAGGGGGAACAGATCCTCCAGGAAACCCGGTTGTGGGATGAATCAGAAGGACGCACATTTCCCATGCGCAGCAAGGAAGAAGCGCACGATTATCGATATTTCCCCGAACCCGATCTGCTGCCGCTCGCACTGGATCCGGATTGGATCGAAGAAATAAAGGGAAGCCTTCCCGAATTGCCGGACCGTAAATTGAAACGAATGATAGATCAATACGATTTATCGGTCGACGATGCTTTGCTTCTGACAACCACCTCCTCTCTTGCCGATTATTTTGAAGAGTGCGCAAAAATATCAGAAAATGCACGTTTATCGGCCAACTGGATAATGGGAGATCTTGCTTATGCCCTTAAAAACTCCGGCAAGGACATCGAGAACTCCCCAATACCGCCGGAGCGGCTGGCCTCATTGATACGCATGGTGGGTTCCGGCGAAATATCAGGCAAAATCGCCAAAACAGTGTTTGAAGAAATGTGCAAAACCGGCGAAGAACCTGAGCTTGTGGTCCAAAGGCTCGGGCTGGTTCAGGTCAGCGATGAAGGAAGCCTGAATAGCCTAATTGATATGATTTTAGCGGCAAATCCGAAGCAAGTAGCGGAATACCGTTCAGGAAAAACAAAAGTATTCGGCTTTTTTGTTGGCCAGGCCATGAAAGAAACCAAGGGTCAGGCAAATCCCAAAATGCTTAACGATTTGCTGCAGAAAAAGCTGGCCGGGTAGCGCTGGCTTCTCCTGCAAGGTAGATTTAAATGAAGTTCTATTTTGCATTTATCGCAATTTTAATAGCCGCAGGCGCCGATGTTTCGGCTCAGACTCCTGGATCCAGCCCTGGCAAACCGGCTTTAAAAGGAACGACGATATCCGGCATCGTAGAGTGCGGAGAAGGATACACTTCGCATGAATTATACGACATGAAAATCACTCTTATGGAGGTTGTGCGCGGGGAAGAAGCTTGGAAGCGCATTAAAGAAGCAAGTGAAACCAACAAGCCGGCCGACCCCGGTTTTGAATATGTACTTGCCCGCATTAGATTCGGATATTACGCGAGAGGAAACCCGGGGCTTTGCATCCACCCATTAAGTCCCGATCAATTTACAGCCTACTCTTCCAACGGCGAGGACTATAGAAATCCAACTGTCGCGATCCCAAAACCAGAATTGCGCCAAAGCCTGAAATCAGGGGATATCTTTGAGGGTTGGATTGTTTTTCAGATCCCCAAAGAGGATAAAGCGCCGCTCCTGTCCTATTCCGTCGATTCGGGCGGAGCTGTCGACCATGGCGGAAGCAAATGGTTCCTGTTAAAATAGAAATTGCGGTAAACATTTCATCCTATGCTGACACAAAGCCAAAAAGATCAGGTTTTCGGATACATACGCTCTCTTAAGAAACACGGCTTCACCTTCAGAGACGTTGTCCGATTTCTGGATTTGGACAGCGACGATCGGAGAAGCCTGCAACATCTCCTGGACGAATTGGATTCCGAAGGAGTCATTCATCGGGTCAAAAAAGGGCGCTATGCTCTGCCATCCCGCGAGAATCTAATTTCGGGAGTCCTCACCTGTCATCGGGATGGCTATGGTTTTCTTGTTCCCGACGACCGGACAATTTTCAAGGAAGACATTTTTATCCCGGGAAGAAACATGGAGGAAGCGTTCCATGGAGATCGTGTTCTGGTAAAAGTCGAACGGAAAAACCCCCCTTCCAGGAGAAATTTCGGAAGACGCCGCGTCCGTAGAGAAGAGGGAAAAGAAAGGTTTGAAGGCGTCGTAGTCAAGGTATTGGAGCGGAAGCATCCGACGATTGTCGGACGATTTCATGAGCACACCCGTTTCCCATTTGTTGCACCTTTAGATGCGCGAATGATTCATGACATCCGAATCCCTTATCAGTCCAGCAAAGGCGCCAAGGATGGGCAAATAGTTGTCGCCGTCATCACCGTCCCTCCCGGCAGAAACCAGATCCCTCAGGGAAAAATAACCGGAATCCTGGGACGTCCGGAAGATCCGGGGATCGAATATAAAATTGTCGAACATAAATTCGGACTCCCGGTGGCATTCAGCGCCAAAGCGCTTGAAGAAGCCGAGGCGCTTCCCGATCGCGTCTTGAAAGAGGATCGCGCTCATCGCGAAGATTTTCGCGATGAAGTCCTGGTGACGATTGACGGTGAAACCGCTCGCGATTTCGACGACGCTGTCAGTCTGAAGAAACTTCCGTCCGGAAATTTTTTGCTGGGCGTCCATATTGCAGATGTTTCCCATTACGTTCGCGAAGGCATGGCCCTCGATGAGGACGCCTATGAGCGAGGCACATCCGTATACTTCCCCGATCGCGCTATTCCGATGCTCCCTCCAAAACTTTCAAGCGGCCTCTGCAGCTTGAAGCCTGGAGTGGATAGGCTAGTCCTCTCAGCCCTCATGGAAATTAACGACAAGGGGAGAATGCTTGGATGCCGTCTGGTCCAAGGAGTCATTCGCAGCCGCGAAAGAATGACCTATACTGCGGCGGCTAAAATCTTATCGAAACGGGATTTTATAGAAAAAGAGCGCTACGCCGAACTGATTCCACTATTCGAAACCATGAAAGAGCTTTGTCTCATTCTTTCGAAAAAGCGCTATCGGCGAGGCGCAGTCGATTTCGACCTCCCGGAACCGGACATTCAATTTGATAAAAACGGAAAAGTAATTAGCGTGTTGCCGGCAGAACGCAATATCGCCCATCGCATCATTGAAGAATTCATGCTCCAGGCGAATGAATGCATTGCCGAGCATCTAACCTCTTCCGGCGGCCCCGCCCTCTACCGAATTCATGAAGAACCCGATCCGACGAAAGTGGACGAGTTCGCCGAGTTCGCCGCCGCTCTTGGATATAAACTGGAACGGCAGGACGGTCATTATCGTCCGAAGGATTTCCAGAAATTTGTAGCGCTGTTGGAAGGAAAGCCCGAACAGAGATTTATCACCTATCTTATGTTGCGTTCTTTTATGCAGGCGCGTTATTCGGAAATCAACGTGGGACATTTCGGATTGGCTGCGGCGGAATACACTCATTTCACGTCTCCTATACGACGCTATCCGGATTTGATAGTCCACCGCTTGTTGAAAGAATCGCTTGAGAAGCAGCCCTCACCGGAGTGGCGTGAAATAATTTCTCAACGGATGCCGGGAATAGCATCCCACACCTCTTCCAGGGAACGCATAGCCAACGAAGCCGAGCGTGAAATAGAGAAAATCAAAAAAGTGCAATTCATGTCCGACAAAATAGGCGATGAATTCGAAGCGATCGTTTTTTCCGTCACCCGGCAGGGATTTTTCGTAGAATTGCTGGATCACTTTGTCGAGGGATTTACGCCGGCGTTCACCCTTGTTGACGATTCTTATATCTACAAGGAACATACGCATTCGTTTATAGGCGAGCGACTGCGGAGACGCTTTCAATTAGGAACAAAGGTTCGAGTCCGGCTGGACAGCGCCGATATCGAAACCGCCCGGCTTGGTTTTTCCATCGTCAATGGTTAACCCCATTGTAATTGCCGATTATTGGATCTTTCGACTTCATGGCCTCTTTAAGTTCCAGCGCGACTTGTCGCTCTTAGGATCGAATTTGGCCAGCGTCGGCGTGCTGCCGCCCACTGCGGTCAGCGCCATGGGTTCCTTGGAATTGGCCGACGACTTAGGCATGACGCGATAAGCGCCGTCAATCAACTGGTCGATGCGCCACAATTGTTCAGGACTGCCTGTAAAGGTTGGAACCGCTACAACTTCACCGTCCGCGGTTGCAGCCAACGTGCGATCCGTGCCGGCGATTGCGATCTTGAAATAGGGTGAGCCGGGATAGCCGCCGGCTTTGGCGACGGGTGTGATCGTCCACTTCTGATGGGGTCGGAACATGTAGTCGCCCATACGAACGTCAATGTCGCCGGCCGGCCAGTTCGTGGACGCCTCGGCGAGTTCCTGGGCTGGGATCGGGGTCACTGGCCCACTAGGCGGACCAAAGCCACGCATGCCTCCGGTCATCCGCACGAAATCCACGGCCAGTTCCAACGCATAGCCCTTGCGTTCGGACTGGATTTGATAGACGCCTTCCTGGAAATTGTCGCCGCCGACAGGCCATCCGTCTTTCCAGAGCAGCGGGCGAATGTCCAGCACGCTGCGGCCTCCGCGGTCCAGGTCGGCCTCGTAATGACAGGAGAATTTCTGCACGCCATCGCCCAGGTCCAGCAGGCCGAAGTGGCCGGGTCCGACAAAGCGGCCGCTGGCGGCCACAACGAGCTTGCCGCCGCCTTTGAGCATGTCCATGCCCATGTTATCGAGAAAGGGACCTGTCACCTTCTTGGAGCGGCCTACGCGGATATTGTAGGTCGAGTTGGCGCCGTCGCAACATGTACCGTGAGTGCCCAGAAGGTAGTACCAGCCGTCGCGATGCATCATCGCGGTGGCTTCGCAGTCGATGGCGATGTTTACGGGCTGGTTGCCGGGAATGCGTTTTCCTGTTTTGGGATCAAGTTCGACAATGCGGATGAAGCCGAAGTAGGTCCCGTAAGTGAGCCACAACCGGCCATCGGTGGGATCGAGTAGGAATGACGGATCGATGGCGTCGCAGTCCTCTACGCCGTCGGTCTTGGCGACGACGCTGTCGTCATGAAATCCGAAGTCTGGGGATTTGGGATCGAGGGTCTTGGTCCACATTGTGTTGATGGCGCCGGCGTGCCCTCCAGCCAATCCTCCGCCTTTCGAAGCATAGGCCACATAGTAACGATCCCCGATCTTGATGGCGTCCGGAGCTAATCCGCCGCCGGGACGCACGGCCCCGCTATGCCATGTCCAGCCGTCGTCGGACACCAAGCCGCCACCGCCGGTGCCGTAAGTATAATACTTGCCCTCGCACACCATGATGGTCGATGGATCGTGGATGTAGGGTTCACCGTCCAGCGCCTGCGGGCCGGACAGACCAAGAGAGAGTAAAGCGGGAACCGCTGCGGCCAGTAGAACCGCCGCCGCTAGAATAATGGATTTCATAGAAGCTCCGAGAACAAAACAATAGAGACCTAAAATAGGATCATTAATTCCCAGCGTTTTCAATGCTTAGGGTGATATCCCTGATCGGTTCACCGTTCTCATCGATAAAACGGACGCAGAAATCGCTTAAACCGGGACCGTTGATGACGGCTCCGCGAATGACGTTCCGGCCCTTATTGAGCGTGAGCCGTTTGGAGACGCAGTCATCCATAACCATGCGCCGATCGCCGAAAAGGCCGACTGCTTCCTTGCCGTTGAGCCACCACAGGGACGCCGAATTGGAGCCGACGGCCATACGCGCGTTCTTAATCTCACGCGGACTGTTGACGACGGTAACGGCCCAGAAGATGACCCCATAAGTCGGTTTGTTCAAGCCATAGGCGAAGCGAAAAAGCTTGACGTTAAAATTGGCGGAATCCAGAGCATGCCATGCGAGTTCCTGGCCTGCAACCGTCACCTTGTCGCCGTTGCGCGGAACGACAGTGAACTGGCGGGGGAAGTACTCGACATTCATGGCGTTCCGGACGTAGGTGTCGGTAAACACCGTGTTGCTGCGGTTCGGCTTGTTGATCGGCTCGAGAAGCAGCCAGCGCTGGAGGAAGCCTTCGGCGTCCGGCGCCTTCGGGGATAATGTGGCCGGCGTGAAGTAAGGCGCGAGGCTGCGAGGGACATCGTCGGTCCCAGCGGAAAAGACTTGAAACGCCAATACAGCCAGGACGCCTAATACCGGCATCATAATTTTGCTAAACGTGTTCATAATAGACCCTTTAAAGGATTTCCGATTCTTGTACGCAAAACGAAAACGATACTTTTCATCAAAACAACCCGTTGACTGCTTTCACGAGGCCTTCGATCAGGATGGGTTCCTGCGCGGGAAAAACGGTACGCAGATCTATCAGGACTCTGTCTTCTTCCAGCCGGATGATTATCGGTGGGTCCTGGGCGCGCAACCTTGATTCAATCGTGTTGGGACTCGGTTGTTCGCAGTCGATTGCAACCAGGGTTGTTGGGAGATGGCAATCAGGACATGATCCGCCGCCTACGACAGATTCGCCCCCGGAAAGATGAACCTTGATTCCTTCTGGAAGTTTCGTACGCAGTCGACGGGAAAAAGACCGGGAGCGCTTGTTCAATTCCTGATTGCCGGCGCTGATCATTCGCAGGACAGGGATCTCCTCTGTAGCGCGTGAAAACCGATAGCTCTCCAATGTAGCTTCCAACGCGCTGTATATGAGTTTATCGACTCTGTAAGTGCGCATGAGCGGATTTTTCTGAATAGCCTCCACCAGCTTGCGAGTTCCCGCGATAATTCCTGCCTGAGGCCCGCCAAGAAGCTTATCTCCACTAAAACAAACAAGATCTGCACCGGAAGAAATACTAGCCTGAACAACCGGTTCGTCCTTTATTCCATAAGGAGCCAGGTCCACCAAACACCCGCTGCCTATGTCTTCCACGAGCGGAATCCGGGAATTATGCGCCAACGCGACAAGCTCGTCCAATTCCGGCCGTTCGGTGAATCCCCGCATGCGGTAGTTGCTGGGATGCACCCTGAGAAGCATTGCGGTATTCGGCCCCAGGGCTGCCTGATAATCCTGCACGCGAGTTTTATTTGTCGTTCCCACTTCACGTAAAATGGCGCCGCTTCGGGCCATTATTTCCGGAATGCGAAAAGAACCGCCGATCTCCACAAGTTCTCCCCGGGAAACAACAACTTCCCTGCCCGAAGCCAGAGTGTTGAGAATTAAAAACACCGCTGCCGCATTGTTGTTCACTATAGCTGCCGCTTCACAACCCAACACTTCCTGCAAAAGCGAATCGAGCAGTTTGTCCCGATGCGATCTCCTGCCGGCTGAAATGTCATACTCCAAATTGGTGTAATGGACGGAAAATGCCGATAAACTCTTTTGGGCGAGGCTGGAAAGAGGCGCCCGCCCCAGATTGGTGTGAAGAATCACACCAGCGGCATTGATGACGGTACGCAAATTGGGGATTAGACGCTTTTGGAGGTTTTCAATCAGGATATGTTCCAGGCGTTCAGGGTCGGTATCAATTTTAGATTCCTGGTTTCCAGACCGAATTGCATTCCGAATAACCTGCAACGTAATCTGAATTTCCGAAACGACGAATTCGCGACTCGTACGATGGACCCAGAGATTAATTTTTTCTCGCAGCAACAGCTGGTCGACTTTTGGAATTCGTCGCAAAATATTCTGTGAATTGGACATGTTCATTTAGGCATTTCAGCACAGCCCTAAGAACCTGTCAATTAAGAATGACGTCCGGATTCAGGAAAAGCATTGAGGAGGAAGAACTCCTGTGTACGATGAGGATCTAAATAATCTGGAAGAATGGCTCCGCCGACTGAAAGTCGAATATCACATATTTTTCAACGGGAATCGAAAAAAACCTCCGGACGACTTAAGGATACGGGTGGAAAGGCTGATAAAAAAACTGTCGGAATGCTCAGATATGTCTCCCGCTCAACGCTTTCGTTTCAATACTCTAATCACCCGGTTCTATGTGTATCGAGACCTCTGGCGCCGAACAATGCAAAGCCGGGAAGTAAGCGAAGAAACAAAAGTGAAAGCAGCCGCAAGGTCTAATGACGTTCTCTTGACCGCCGAATCCGCTGTTCCCAAAGTTCGAATTTTAATATCCGATCCAAAAGCAGACGAACAGAAGATACAAAATCTTTATGACGCACTCCTTCGTATCAAAGGAACTGAGACGAAGGAGGCGCCACTTTCCTATCAGCAATTTGCAAAATACATCGCAGCCCAAACGCGAAGCATTTGCGAGAGGCACAATTGCTCGGCTGTTGCTTTCACAATTGCGCTGGAAGAAAATGCCATTAGATTTACTGCTACAGCAGAAAATCCTTAAACCGTTGGCTGATGTTGAGGTTCAAGACGGACAACGTGTTCCGCTTGGGGGCCACGAGGGCCTAATTTTACATCAAATTCAACCTGCTCGCCTTCACGTAGCGTTCGGTACCCCTTCTCTTGAATAGAGCTATAGTGTACGAAAACGTCTGCGCCTGTCGGTTGCGAAATAAAACCATAACCTTTGGTGTTGTTAAACCACTTCACTGTACCCGTAATTTTACTCATATACTTAACTGTCCCTTCGAAAAACTAAACAAAACCCTTCAAGTGTTAACACGGATCTTTATTCGCCCGAATCAAGGTCCGCGCCCTTCTAGGCTATTCAAGGCAAGACTAGAAAATTTGACTTCGAGCGTAGTCGACAGGATTTACTCTTGTCAAGAAAATATTAAATAGAGTCTTGCTTTTCTAACATTAAAATGAACACGAATCGGCTTCAGATTTTTGCTTAATAAATTAGTTAAATGCATCCGGATAACCGTATCCAGCTAGAGAACTTAGCTACAAATCAGGATAAATCATGAAAATTCTATAGCTTGCAGGTTGCTGCTGATTTCCGGGTGCGCAATGCGTATACTTGTCTATTGGGATCAATCATTCGCGGAGGCATTATGGTTCGCATTCACAGAGCTCTCATTAGCGTATCCGATAAAACCGGGCTGGCGGAGTTTTCCACCCTGCTTGCCAGCTTAGGCGTAGAAATACTTTCCACTGGGGGCACAGCCGGTTTTCTTCGAGAGAATAAGATCCCGGCAACGGACGTTTCCGAATACACCGGATTCCCCGAAATACTCGATGGCAGGGTAAAAACCTTACACCCTAAAATACATGGCGGGTTGCTGGCCATGAGAGACAAGCCGTCTCATCAACAACAGATGAAAGAGCAGGACATACAGCCTATAGACATGGTCGTTGTCAATCTGTATCCCTTTCGCGAAACAGCAGCTCGTGAAGGTGTCTCCTTCCCTGAAGTGATTGAGCAGATTGATATTGGCGGACCAAGTATGATCCGCTCGGCGGCAAAAAATCATGCCGGCGTTGCAGTTCTCACAGATCCGCTCGATTATGGATGGATTAGTGAAGAGCTGAAAAATCGCAAAGGTGAACTCAGCGCCACGACTCGCTTTATTCTTGCGCAGAAAGCTTTTGCCGCCACCGCCTCTTATGACAGCGCCATTGCGACCTACTTCTCGGAACGGGTCTGGTCGACGGAAGGCGCAATAAAAAATTCAAGCTCTCTCCCTGGGCTGGAAAATCTGGCATTGGCAAAAATAAGCGATCTTCGCTATGGAGAAAATCCTCATCAACGAGGAGCTTTATACCGCATAGTCTCTGACGCCCCATTAGGCGTAGCGGGAGCGGAAGTATTGCATGGGAAGGAACTTAGTTATAACAATCTCCAGGATTCCGATGGCGCATGGAATTTGGTTCTGGAGTTTGACAAGCCTGCGGCTACAGTCATCAAGCACACCAATCCTTGCGGGGTTGCTCAGTCCAATACACTCCTGGAGGCATATATTCTGGCGCGCGACAGCGATCCGGTTTCGGCCTATGGATCTGTGGTGGCTTTCAACCGACCGGTGGACGCAGACACAGCCGCCGAGATCAATAAAACCTTCGTGGAAGTTGTTCTGGCGCCCGATTTTTCAGCGGATGCGCTCGCAATTCTGGAGCAGAAAAAAAATATCCGTTTGCTCAGAGTAAAACCAAATTCCCGCGTCACCCTCCAGCATCGACAAATCGATGGTGGATTTTTAGTACAGGATAAAGATTCTTATTATTTGCGACCGGAGGATCTTAAGATCGTTACAAAACGTTCGCCTACTCGAGAGGAAATGGAAGCGCTCCAGTTCGGATGGAAAGTCGTCAAACATGTTAAATCCAATGCCGTTGTCTTTGCCAGTTCTTCGCGCATGCTCGGCATCGGCGCCGGCCAGACAAGCAGAGTAGACGCGGTAAAGTGGGGCGCCATGAAGGCGACGCTGCCGTTGCAAGGCTCAGCAATGGCTTCGGACGCATTCTTCCCGTTCCCTGATGGGTTGTTGGCGGCGGCCGAATATGGGATCAAGGCGGCAATCCAGCCCGGCGGTTCGGTGCGGGATTCAGAAGTTATCGAAGCGGCAAATGAGCATGAAATCGCCATGGTATTTACAGGGATTCGCCACTTCAAACATTAGCGCTATAAAGGATTTAGCTGTTAAACTAATCGGGTCGCTATCAGTATCGGTTTTTGAAGTTTCGATATCCGAATGCGATTGCGACTCCGATGGGGCCACTCCAGATAGGATGTTTTTTCGCCAATGAATCGAGATGTCAAGAAGAGTATCGCCGATGAAAAAGAATCCGCCCAAGAGTCGAGGCAACTATTTATGGAAACAGTTCGGGCGTTGGCAAGCGCGATTGACGAGAAAGATTTCTACACACGAGGACATTCCGAAAGAGTGACTCGTTTTTCAGTAGAAATTGCCCGGATAATGGACCTTTCTGAAGAAGATATCCAAAAGGTTACCATCGGCGCTCTTATTCACGATTTTGGGAAATTGGCCATCGACGATCGGATCTTGAAAAAACCAACCATGCTGACGGAAGAAGAGTATGAGGTCATGAAAACCCACACGACCCGGGGATATGACATGTTGAAGCATATTCCGCAGCTTAAAGAAATAATTATGGGACTGCAGTCGCATCATGAACAGCTCGATGGCAAAGGATATCCTCAAGGGCTAAAAGGAGATGAAATCCCGATGATCGCCCGGATTATCATGGTCGCCGACTGCTTTGATGCAATGACAACCGCAAGGCCTTACCATGAACCAGCGCCTGTCGACCATGTTATAGGAGTGATCCGTTCCTTCGCGGGCACGAAATATGACCAGCGCGTGGTCGAAGCGCTCGTTGAAGCTGTCGAGACCAACCGCATTGTTCCCAGTTCTGCAAATTGAGAAATCCTTCAATGCCTATCAACCAGCCGCTGCAATCACAGACCGATCCAATTCACAAACCTGATTTATCTCCATCCAATCTCAAATCGAACCTAGTCTCTTTCTACCACAGACATGAGAAATACGAGGGAATCGCCCTCTTCACCGCCGGCTTCCTCTGGGATGCCTTGACATTAACTCGCGTCGACAACATGTTCGACAATGTCTTCCTGCTTTTCTATCTACTCATAATCGCGGTCATGATAATCCTTACGCTGCGCCGTCAATGCGGCGCAACTTCGCCCAAATTGGTTCAGAAGATAGAATCCAGATTATTTTGGGCTATGCAGTTTTGTTTTGGAGGACTCTTTTCAAGTTACGTAATTTTCTATTTTAAAAGCGCCTCCTGGACCCGAACGCAGTTGTTTTTTCTAGTATTAGTCTGCCTTCTAATCGTCAATGAATTCCTGCAGCAACGTATGAAAAGTCGGGAACTGCTTGCGGTTCTCTACTGTTTTTGTCTTTTTTCTTTTTTTGCTTTCTTCCTTCCTGTTATTTTTGCAACTGTTGGGTTGGGGATGTTTCTATGGGCAGGATTTATTAGCCTGATTATATGCTTGGCTGTTTTTGGAATAGGGTTTCTGGCCAACCGGAATGACTGGTGGCGCAATATGATCCGAATTGCCCCCTGGATTTGTTCCGTCTGGCTGGCGGTAAATGTTTTATATTTTATGAACCTGATTCCCCCCGTTCCGCTGGCGCTGAAAGAAAGCGGCGTCTACCATAAAGTAGCGCATATTCATAAATCTGACGTTTATGAAGCGCAATATGTCGCCCCGCCCTTTTATCGCTTTTGGAGAACATGGGATAATCCCTTCTACTACTCGAAGGGCGAAAGCGTTTATTGCTACACTGCCATTTTTGCTCCCAATAAGGTAAGGGTGCCGGTGGTCCATGTCTGGAGCGTTCACACCCCCAAAGGATGGAAACAAACCGATCGAATACCCTTTAACGTATCGGGAGGAAGAAATGGCGGCTTTCGGGGCTATACATTTAAACGCGGCGTCAAACCTGGAGAATGGCGCGTTGAAGCGCAAACCGACATGGGTCAGACGCTGGGTCAGATTGAGTTCACTATTTTGCCCAGCCCCGAACCACATCCACCACTGGCAACAAAGTTGATACAATAAAACAGTAATCAGTTGTCAGTTGTCAGTCGTCAGTCGTCAGTCGTCAGTCGTCAGTCGTCAGTTGTCAGTCGTCAGTTGTCAGTCGTCAGTCGTCAGTCGTCAGTTAAAACCATATACTGATTACTGATTACTGATTACTGACGACTGACGACTGATTACTGATTACTGATTACTGATTACTGACGACTGACGACTGACGACTGATTACTGATTACTGATTACTGACGACTGACGACTGATTACTGATTACTGACGACTGACAACTCTTTTATGAACTACTACAACTACTTCACCGAGATCGAGAATCATTTCGTAAGGAGACGCGGCAAAAACCTCCTTTTATCGCCCATGGACTGGAATTTGATCGCCGTATGGCGCGAAGCCGGAGTCCCTCTGCAGGTAGCGCTTCGCGGCATAGACATAGCCATGGATGCATTTTTTGCGCGTCAACATCGCGGAGTTTCCAAGGTGAATACCCTTTGCTACTGCCATGATTCTGTTATGTCCGAATTTGCCGGCTACCAGGAAGGCCGGATTGGAGAGTCGGGAGAAGAGCGATCGCCGAATGACGCTTCTGAGAAAAACAGATCAGGGCAAGCGGAAACCATGGAATTTTTATCTCAAAGAATTAATGAAATAAAAGCTCTCGCCGCGAAACAATGCCTTAGTGAAAGAGCTCTCGATGGCGTTCAACGCGCTCAGGGAAGGATCGAGGAGATAGTGCGGCACCTGGAAACAAGCGCTGAAGTTGACTCTGAAGCGCTTGAGCGCGATCTTGGAATTGTGGATGGAATTCTCATGGAAGAACTCAGCCCGGAAGTTTCAGTTGAGCAGATGGCTGATTGGGCAAAAGAAGCTAAAACGGAACTTAAGATATACAAGAAAAGGCTGCCGAAGGAAACGTTTGAACGGATTCACCGGAATTTCCTGCATAGCAGAATCCGGCAGCATTTTGATATAGGCGAACTCAGTATTTTTCATTTGTAACTCGATATTTATATATGACGAGAACGGCTGAAAAAGCAACCGGAGCATTTGAAGTTACTATCGACAGGCTTGTCTATGGAGGCGCGGGATTAGGCCGGCGTGAAGGCAAAGTGGTTTTCGCGCCCTTCTCTGTTCCCGGGGACCGCCTGCTGGTAAGGCCGCTGGAAGAAAAAAAACAATTTATCCGGGCGGAAATAATTAAAATCATCCAACCGGGACCCGGGCGAGTCGATCCTGCCTGCCGTTATTTCATGAAATGCGGCGGATGCCATTGGCAGCAACTGGAGTATGGACGCCAAGTCAAAGCCAAACGACAAATTTTAGAGGAGACTCTTCATCATCGTTTTCCGCAAACTTGCGATCTGCCAATAGAAATGGCAGCCTGCCCCCAGGATTTCGAGTATAGAACTCGGGCAAGAGTGCAACTGCGTGGACCTGCCTCAAAACCTTCGACAGGTTTTTACAGAAGAGGATCCCACACCGTTGAAGATGTGGAAAACTGCCCACTCCTGAGACCTTTACTTAATGAAGCATTGAGCTCGGCAAGGCAATTAAAGCGCAATTGTGACGCCAACGCCTGCGAACAGGAAATAGATATAGCATGCTCGGAAGAAGACAACAGATGGGACTCCATTCGAACAGGGTCCTACATCGACGAAAATGCCGTTCCCAACGATGGGGTTCTTCTACATAAGAGGATCGGTGAATTCCGCTATTCCTTTAAGGCGCCCGTCTTTTTTCAAGCCAACGACTTCATGGTCTCCAGACTTGTCGCTCTTGTTCAAACGGCTTCGCAAGGAACCGGACATGGCGTCGCAGTCGATCTCTTCGCCGGCGTTGGTCTTTTTACATTGCCGCTCGCTCGGCAATTCAAAAAAGTCATATCGGTGGAGAGTTCTCCGCCGGCCTGTCGCCTTTGCTCCATGAATTTATCGGCGGCAAAACTCTCCAATGCTCAGGTCCTGAACTCCGATGTTTTTCGATGGATGAAATCCACAGGCCTGATAGCCGATTTGGATCTCGTTTTGCTGGATCCCCCGCGAACAGGGGCGGGGATCGGCGTTATGGAACAAATCAAGGAATGGGCGCCCCAGACAATTATTTATGTTTCCTGCGATCCGCAGACTCTCTGCCGAGATATCGCCCGGCTTTCCGCTTTCTACAAAATTGATCAAGTGGGAGGACTGGACATGTTTCCCCAGACCTATCATTTCGAAACAGTCGTACGCCTGACAAAAATATTATAAGAAGCCATGAATATATTTATCAGGGCCAGGGCCGGTATCGGGACCGACTTTTAAGATAAAAATAAACAGGAAACGCTTCACGATTTCCCGATGAGCCGTGAAAGATCAGCCCCGATAAACTTCTGTTTCCGCTCATGTTTAAGATCGACAGGAAAAAGATTCCGGCGGGAATAATTGCCCATCAATCGAATAAGCCCGCTGCAGCCATTGCCCTCTCCCTCTCTATTGGGATCTGGCTGGCAAACGCCTGCGAACAATATCTCTTCTGCAGCTTCGTCCTTGCAGACATCGCTCTGATCGGCGCCTCTTTCCTGGCGTTGCGGCGCAATCGCCACGTCCTTGCTTTTATGCTCGGGAATGCGGCGATTGTTCTTGCGGGCTTGTTGATCGCAGTGGCTCATCGCGATGGAATTCCAGATCATCATATTCGCTCTCTGACTTCCCGTTCTATATTTCGTTTGAATGAACCTGTTTTATTCGAAGGCTGCGTGATGGAAGAAGTTGAGAAGCGTGGACAAGAGAGCGTCACCACCATTGAGTTGCATGGATTCATGCAAAAGGATCGATGGATCGCCTGCGAAGGCAAAGGCATGTTGAGGATAGCGGCCGGGGATAATTCCGGCGACTCTCCTGCCCCGGAAGGCGGCCTGACGCCTGGCGATAGAGTGCGTGGATGGGCTCTATGGCGCACTCCCCAAAATTATCAGAATCCCGGATCGGCGGATATTGCAGGCCTGCTCGCTCGTCGTGGAATTTTTCTGATCGGAAGAACGAAATCCACACGCTTGCTGGAAAAGATCCCGGGGGATTGTTCGAATATAGTGAGGACGGCGTCCAATGCCGTTCGCAAACGCGTAAGACAAAGCCTTCTGCCTCTGGAGCGAAAAAGAAACCATCAGTCTTCAGCTATTCTGGCAAGTCTTGTTATCGGGGATTATTCACAGTTGGACAGCTCCACTCGTGAAATCTTTCAAAATTCCGGAACTTATCATGTTCTTGTCGTCTCAGGATTGCATGTAGCCTGGATTGCGGGAGTTTTAATCCTCATCTTCCGATGGATCCGGATGCCCGAACGTATCCGCTATTTACTGGCGACGCTGGCCCTAGTTTTCTATGCAACTATCATTGGTTCTCAAGCCAGCGTTACCCGATGTTTGTGGATGTTTATTTTATACCTGATCGGCCGCATGTTGATCCGACAGGCTGATCCGGCAAATATACTGTTTGCATCTGCGCTATTCATTCTTTTTCTGGAACCCGACTGGCTGTTCGAGACTGGATTTCAGCTCTCGTTTATTTCCGTTATGGCTATAGCGCTGACCGCCGCTCCGGCGATCGAAAACTATCTATGCCCTGTTTTTGAACCTTTACGTCACTCCGGGCGTTCCGACCGTCTATTTCTGGAACCGGGTTTCTGGCGCAGGATTGGACGCCTGCTGAGGGTGCGCTGTGAATTGTTTCTGGAAAATGCAACGGATTCACTCTCCCCCGCCGCCTATGGTCCCCTTTTATGTCTTTTACGCATTCTCTCCGGCGCAGCGTTGTCAATCGTCGGCGTCTTCCTTATCTCCCTCTCGGTACAGATCTGGCTCGAACCTCTGCTGGCGTTTTACTTCAATCGTATGAGCTGGATCTCACCTTTGGCAAATTTAGTTCTGGTCCCCTTCTCCTCGATAGTTTTGGCTGCAGGAATCCTTTCATCCATTTTGATAAATGTTCCTTTGATTGGACCGGCGCTTGTTCAACTTGCCGGACGGATGGCCTCTCTGCTTCTATATAGCGCAGAGCGTTTCGCGACGATGGGAGGCGCATGGCAGCGTTGTCCTACTCCATCGATAATCTGGATTGCGCTGGGCCTTCTCCTTTTATTCCTATGGTCTTTTTTTAAATGGCGCAGATTCTGGATTCCTTGCTCCTATATTTTACTTTTGCTGGTATTTTTATCTTTGGGATGGCGCCCCTCACTAAATAAAAAGGCGAAAGATCCCGTTTTAAAAATCACGTTCCTCGACGTAGGCGAG
The DNA here is from genome assembly GCA_964441405.1 of uncultured Acidobacteriota bacterium. Lineage (GTDB taxonomy): Bacteria > Acidobacteriota > UBA6911 > UBA6911 > UBA6911 > UBA6911. Next base: position 29,815 of record CAYTYP010000028.1, on the reverse strand, counting down.
GGGGATGCCGCAATCATTGCTTTCCCGAACGGGCAACATTGGATTATTGACGCCGGAGGGCTCCGAGAGAGTTCGCATTCATTAGATATCGGCGAAGCCATTGTGAGTCGATACTTATGGAGCCAATGGATTACGAAGTTGGATCGTGCAATCCTTACACATTCGGATCTCGATCATGCAGGCGGCATGCCGGCTTTATTGAAGAACTTTACTATTTCCAGTCTCAACTATTCACGCGGGAAGGACGCTATTCTCAACTCGATTTTAGAAATCGCGCGAAAAAATAAAACGCGCTTGGGCCTGCTGCATTCGGGGATGGAAGAAAAGGTAGGCGAAACAACCGTCCGTGTTTTTCATCCCCCGCCGAAATCCAGCCTGGCGTCATCCAATGAAAACTCTATTGTGTTAAAAATCTCCTACAAACGTTTCTCCGCGTTATTTACAGGAGATGTGGAAAAAATGGGGGAAACCGAAATTTTAAGCCGCCCCTGGGATCTGAATTGTTTCGTTCTCAAAGTAGCCCATCATGGAAGCCGGTCGGGAACAACCGACGCTTTCCTGGATAGAACCCTTCCTCGATGGGCAGTACTGTCGGTTGGACGCTACAATCCATTTGGACATCCTTCCAAGGACGTTCTCGCCCGTCTCGCCAAGCACCGAGCGCAGCTTTTGATGACTCCCGACCAAGGCGCAATTACTTTTGAGACGGACGGGATGGGTTATGTGGCTGAGAGTTACGTCTGGGGAGTTATTAGGAAAATGGAAACGCTGCCCTATTTTGAAACAAAATAGGGCAGCGACCCCATTTTCCTATGCCGGCTTATAGAGCATGATCGCCCGCAGATACTGGGCTCTTTCAAAAGCGGCCGGATCGGCGCAGTTTTTCTGGCTCATGCTCCCTTGCAACTGACGCACCGATTGGTAGTCATGCTCCGAAAGCCATGCACACATTTCCGTTTCAATCTCACGAATGACTTTAACTCCTTTATTGAAAAGTACGGAACAGAGCATTGTGACATCGGCGCCGACCATCAGCATTTTCAATACATCCTGAGCGCTATGGATTCCGCTGGTTGCAGCCAGGTCCGCCTTGATGCGGCCATAAAGAATGGCCAGCCATCGCAATGGCAATCGCGAATCCTGCGGCATGCTGAGATTAATATTAGCCTGGACTTCCATTTCCGCAAGATTGACATCCGGCTGATAAAAGCGGTTGAACAGTACCAGCCCGTTAACGCCCGCCCGATCGAGTCGTTTCGCCATATTGGCCATGTTGCTGAAGAAGGGACTCAACTTTATCGCCACCGGGATGCCGACCACCGATTTGACTGCTTTAACGATATCGATATAGGTCTGCTCAATTTCCAAAGATGTCCGATCCATTTCAGTCGGAATCGAATAGACATTGAGTTCGACAGCATCGGCTCCAGCCTGCTGGATATTGCGCGCGTAGTCTATCCAACCTCCGAGGGCGGCTCCGTTTAGACTGGCGATTATAGGAATGCGCACAGCCTCTTTGGCCTTTCTGATATTACGGAGATATTCTTCCGGCCCGGTGACAAATTCGGATGGTTTGGGAAAGAAAGTCAGCGATTCTGGAAAGCTATCCGTGCCATACATGAGCTGGTATTGAAGCGCCTCCTGCTCACTCTTCATCTGTTCTTCAAAAAGCGAATGCAACACGACAGCAGAAGCTCCCTCATCTTCCATGCGCTTGATATTATCCAATTCATCCGACAGGGGTGAAGCGGATGGCACTAATGGGGTGCGGAGATTCATTCCCAGATATCGGGTAGTCAGATCCATGTCAATACCCTCCCAATTAAAAATAATTACGAATGACGAATTACGAATTACGAATTTAAAAACCTTGGTTCGGTAGCTTTTAATTCGTCATTCGTAACTCGTAATTTGTTTATAATTCTATTTCTGCCGTAATGACGCCTTTCTCCTCTGAGTAATGACGTTGAAAACCAAGTTTGTCGCAAATTCTCAGCATGTCCCGATTCTCGGGCAGGATATCGCCATAGATTCGGACCATTTTTTCTTCGCGTCCGATTTCAACAAGACGTTTGAGGAGTTCTATTCCGAGCCCGCGATGATGCCAGTTGTCGCTCACAAGCAAGGCGAATTCTCCATCTTTTAAGCCTGGGACCTTGATCAAGCGCCCCACCGCTAATATCTCCTGCTCTCCGGTTATCTGGTCTTTTCGAACTATGACGAGTCCTATTTCGCGTGAATAATCGATGAAACAGATGCGGGTAAGCCGTTCATGAGCGATGCGCTGGTTTAACCGCATAGCATGAAAGTATCGGAAATAAACGCTTCGCTCCGATAAAGTTTCGTGAAATTTCACCATCAACGGTTCGTCTTCCGGCCGAATCGGCCGGATCGTAACCTGAGTGCCGTCTTTCATAGTCCATTGGCTGACATATTGCGACGGATAAGGCCGAATCGCCAGTGGGGGAAGAGTCTCCGGGGCAACATCTCCTGCATGTACGATAATCCTGGCGTCCAATGCAGTGATCCGCTGAGAAGACACCATTATAGGATTGACATCAATCTCCTTGATCCAGCGCTGCTCTACAATCAGGAGACTGAAGTAGACTAAAATTCTTTCCAAAGCCAAAAAGTCGATCGCGGTTCGGCTTGCTTTTAGAGCTGCATAGATTCGGGTTTGCTCCATGAGACGGCGAGCCAGGGTCATGTTCAACGGAGGGAGCGCAAGCGCTCGGTCGTGATAGAAATCGACCAGTCGACCTCCTGCCCCGAACAGTAAAACGGGACCGATTTGCGGATCGAGACTGCTGCCTATGATGATTTCAAAACCATCGGATTTGACCGCCGGCTGTACGGTAACGCCGAGAAAATGTTCGGGGCCGAATGCTTCCTGTATGGAGTACTGTATTTTTCTATATGCGATTCGAACCGAGACCGCATCGGGGAGATTTAATTGCACCCCCCCGACATCAGACTTGTGTGAAATTGTGTTGGACAGAAGCTTCAGTACAACGGGGTACCCGATCTCTTCTGCAGCCCGGACAGCTTCTATTTCTTCGTAGGCCACCCGCGTATCCACGACGGGAAGACCATACGCTTTTAAAACTCTCTTGGATTCGAATTCGTTAAGGAGCGTGCGACCGGCGTTGCGAGCTATACGAATTATTTCCTCGGCCGCGCCCCGATTCCGCAATTGATCCAACGACTCAGGAAGAATAGGCGTCTCGTATAAACCGCGCAGATTGTATGTATAGCGCCACATGTAATTGAACGCACGGACAGCGGTATCGGGATACGGGAAAGTGGGAATATTATTGCGATTTAGGATGGATTCCCCAGCCGCCACGTCGGCGCCGCCCATCCAACTGGCAAGAATAGGCTTGCCATCGAGTTTTGCCATCGGTTTAAGTTGCTCGGCGGTTCTTGTAGGATCCGTGTTGGCTTGAGGAGTAAGAATGACCAGAACGCCATCACTGTTGGGATCTTTGGCTGCAATTTCAACGGCGCTTACATAACGTTCCGGCGAAGCGTCCCCCAGGATGTCAATCGGATTATTGTGGCTCCAGTGAGAAGGAAGGAGCTGATTCAGCTGCTCCTTCGAGTCCTTGGATAAATCCGCCAGTTCACCTCCGCTGCCAATCAGAGCGTCGGTCGCAAGCACTCCCAAGCCGCCCGCATTCGTGACGATTGCGAGGCGCGGGCCCTTGGGTTTAGGCTGTTTGGCTAACACCTCGGCCATGTCAAAAAGATCGGAAATATTGTGCACGCGCAATACGCCGCCACGCCGAAACGTTGCATCCAGAACTTCATCCGAGCCGGTTAGCGATCCTGTATGTGAAGCCGCCGCACGCACGGCAGCTTCAGTCCGACCCGCTTTAATTACAATAATTGGCTTTGAGAGAGCTACTTCCCGCGCCGCCGATAAAAAGGATCGTGCATCGCCGATCGATTCCATGTAAATGACGATGCTGCGCGTCCTGGGATCGTCTCCCAGGTAGTCGATCAGATCGCCCCAGCCAACATCCACCATCGACCCTACCGAAATAAAACAGCTGAAGCCAACCATTTCCCGAAGGCTCCAGTCGAGAACGGCCGTACAAAGAGCGCCGCTCTGACTGATGAATCCCACATTGCCCGGACGAGCCATCCCGACAGCAAACGATGCGTTCAACCCGGTCGGAGGGCACATCACACCGAGGCAATTGGGTCCAATGACACGCAATCCGCCTCGTTTTGCATTTTTCAGGATTTCTTCCTCGAGCTTTAAACCCGCAGGTCCGCATTCCTTGAAACCGGCGGACACCACAATGGCGCCTTTCACTCCAGCATCAGAACATTCGGAGATCAGATCGGGAATGGTTTCGGGCGGCGTGGTCAAAACAGCCAGATCGATCTGCTCCGGAACGTCGGCAATGCTCGGATATGCTTGTATTCCCAGAACGCTGGAGCGTTCGGGATTCACCGGAAATATCGTCCCGCCGAAGGGATTGGTAAACAAATTCCAAAGCACCGTTCGGCCCATGCTTCCGGTATTCTCGGTAGCGCCCAGCACTGCCACAGTGCGAGGAGAAAAGAAAACGTTGAGAGGCTGGCTTTTACGCCTTAGTATATTATTAGCTAAATCAACACGAGGAGGAGTGAGCTGAGCAGTTCCGGACCTGGCATTTGTGTCTGTGATCATGATCAGCCCTCAATGCGCCTGAGAAATAGTCTCGATGTACACGGAATTCTACATAGAATTTTGAGACCTGGAAAGGCATAAAGCATCTAAACCTGATAGGTCAATGTTTATTGGACCAAAAAAAGGACTTGGGTTATGCCAATAAAAAAATTTTCATCTTTAACAATAGCTTTGTTTGTGTTTTCAACTTCAGCCTTTTGGGCAGGGGCTCAGGAACAACAACAGGAAGCCCAGCCAGACTTCGAAATCACCATACCCCGTGGAACCGTCATCCCAATCGTTCTGACGGCTTATTTAAATACCCGCAGCAGCAAGGTCGGAGACACTGTTTATGCAGACACAACCTACCCGATCTGGATACAGCAAAAATTAGCGATTCCCAAAGGTTCCACAATCCGGGCGACGATTACAGAAGTTCTTCGTCCCGGAAGAATCAAAGGCGGAGGCCAAATAACAGTCAAATTCAACGACATCCTCCTCCCCAATGGGATTAAACGCGACCTCGTAGCTTCTTTCCATGGGATTCATGGATCGGGGGATGAAACCTATGACCAGAAAAACGAGAAGGTTTCCGGCGGCGCGTCTAAATCCGACGACGTTGGAACCATTGTCGGGGGAATGTCAGCCGGAGCGGCGGCCGGAGGAATAGTATTGAGAAGCGGAAAGGGGGTTGCAGGCGGAGGACTTATAGGAACTGCAGCCGGCGTCGCTAATGTTTTGTTAACCCGTGGCAAAGACCTTGTTCTCAGCCCCGGCACTCAATTCGATCTGGAGTTGCAACGGCCGTTGAAGTTTTCCTTTGGCGAACTGGAATTTACTGATTCTGAATTGAGAAATGTGCAGCGGGAGATTCGTACCGTTCCAGCTCAATCCAAAAAGAACAACTCTTGGCCCTTTTAAAAATCATAAGCTATTCACCGGGTTATCAGTCCCGGCAGGTCCAATCCTCAACGTTTCTTATGTGATAGTTCATGTTAATCACTGCTGTTTTTGCTGGAATATTACCTATTAAACAATTAGTAGCATACCCATCCTCAGCTAATCCATTACTGATTTTAGAACTCCTTAACCTAAGAAGAATAATAAGAATCTAAATTACCGGTTGATTCTGGCCGCCACCTCGGTAAGAATATCGCCCATGGATGCTGCAATTATAGGTCGAATCGCTCAGGAAACATCAATAACGGAAAGCTCTGTCTTGTCTGTCGTCTCTCTCATCGAAAGAGGGGCTACAGGTCCGTTTATCGTCCATTACCGAAAAGAAGCTGCAGTAGGCATGGATGAGACTAAAATCCGCTTGATACAGGAACGGATGGCGCACTACAGGGAGGTCTTGGACCAGCGTGCTGCTCTTCTCAGGCTCCTGTCCGAGCAGGGCAAGCTTACCGACGAACTTAAAACCCGGATCGAAAGCTGTCTCACAAAAGCTGAGCTGGATGATTTGCATCACCAGTTCAGGCCAAGAAGAAAGACTCGTGCGACTGAAGCTATCGAAAAGGGGCTGGAGCCCTTGGCTGAATATTTCTGGAATCAGGAATCCGACGCCTGGAGCGTGGAAGAGCATATCAATGTTTTAGTCGATGCCTCCAAAGGCGTTTTGACTCAGGAACAGGCTCTCCAGGGCGTAGTCGACATAATTGCGGAATGGATCTGGGCGAATTTCGAACACCGGAAAAAATTACGAGAGATGTTATGGGATGAAGGGTCGGTCGTTTCGACGGTCGTACCGGCCAAAGTAGGCCAAAAGACCAAATACAATATGTATTATGAACGACGCGAATCCGTCACAACGATTCCGTCACATCGCGTACTAGCTATTCGACGAGGCTGCAAGGAAGGAATTCTCATTTCCTCCATCGAGGGAGACAGCGCCAAAACGATCGATTATCTTCTTTCAGCAGTGATTAAGGACAAAGAGTCGATTTTTGCTCCAGTGCTGGAAGCGGCAGTTCGCGAAAGTTACAGTCGCATCCTGCGCCCCTTGATTGAAACCGAAGTCCGGACACAGCTTAAAGAGCGCGCTGACCGGGAAGCCATAAAGGTTTTTCAGGAAAATCTTGCCAACCTGCTGCTATCGCCGCCCGCCGGCCCTATTGTCGCCATGGGCGTTGATTGGGGCAAAGGGGATGAATGCAGCGTCGCTGTTGTGAATGAAACCGGCGCGCACCTGGAAGGAGCGCGGATAAGATTCACACCCGCACCCAAATCCGCTTTAAGGAATCCCAAGGATTTTAAAATTGCGGCAATCCAGCAGCCTCCTTCTCAAGAGGCCCCTGCGGATCCTATTGCAGACGAAAATACCAGCCAGCCCGGCCAACCCCTCTCCTCGGAAGAAGCAGTTGCGCCTATTACCGCCGCGGAATCTGAGGTTCAGGCAGTTGACATTCAGGAACCTCTTCAACCGGACCAACAGGTTTCTGCGGAAGATCCGGCCCAATCGGAAGCCACTCCCGTCGAGGTTGCCGCCATTGAAGAAACGCCGGCTCCAGTTGATGTCCCGGCAGCAGATCCTTTGCCTATGCTGGATAATGCCGCCATTATGGAGCCGACGGCGACAGCGCCTTTAGAAGCGCCAACTGCGCCGGAAACTGTTACAGAGCCAGTTGAGACCAGCCAAACTCCGGGGAACGAGTTCGAAGAAGCGCGCAAGGTTTTGCTCGGGTTGATTAACAAACATAATGTAAGGGCGATCTCCATCGGAACCGGGATCGGCGCGAGGGAACTGGAAACTGCATTACGGCAGATTGTGAGCGAGGCCGGACTGAATGATATTGTGATTGCAGCTGTCAATGACGCCGGCATTGCGATTTATTCTTCATCGCGCATTGCCCGCGAAGAGTTCCCTGACTGGAACGCATCGGCTCGCTGCGCCGTTAGTCTGGCCAGGAGACTGCAGGACCCTCTGGCCGAACTTGTCAAAATAGATCCGAAACTTATCGGAGTAGGGCAATATCAACACGATGTCGATCAAAAGGAGCTGCATCGCGGACTTTTACAGACAGTGCAATATTGCGTCAATAAAGTCGGAGTGAATATTAACACCGCAGGCGACTCATTGCTCCGCTATGTCTCCGGTTTGAATGAGAAACTCGCGCGTAGAATCCTTGCCTTCCGGAATGCACAAGGCCTGTTCCGTTCTCGCGCATCCATTGCCGCAGCAGTTGGGATGGACAATACGACTTACGAGCAATCGGCTGCATTCCTGCGTATTCTCGATGGAGAAAATCCCCTGGATCGCACCGCCATCCACCCTGAGTCTTACACAATTGTTGAAAAAATGGCTTCCACGGTTGGAATTGGAGTCGCCGATCTGATCGGGAATAAGGAATTGATATCATCCCTGAAGCTCGAAGACTTCGCCACCGAAACAGCGGGGTTCCCAACCCTGCATGATATAAGAGAAGAGTTGTTAAGGCCGGGTAGAGACCCAAGGAAAACGTTCAAGGTTCCCAAATTCAGGATGGACGTAAAAGAAATGTCCGATCTGAAACCAGGGATGACGCTGGAAGGAACCGTCACCAACGTTACGAATTTCGGGGCGTTTGTAGATATTGGAGTTCGCCAGGATGGCCTCGTGCATCTCAGCCAAATGTCCAATCGTTTCATACGAGATCCGCGGGAAGCAGTCAAAGTTGGAGACGTCGTTCAGGTAAAGGTCATCTCGATTGAGCCGGAAACAAAAAGAATCGGCTTGTCCATGAAAGCTTTAATGCCTGCAATACAAAAACGGCGAAAAAAACAACAACGGCGCAATCCACAGCCGCAGCCGCCTTCATCGCAACCGGGGAAAGCACCGGCGGAAACAGCGGCTGGCGCAGAGAACGCTTCAACTTCAGCCCCATCCGAAAGGTCTGCTTCTGCTGAGGAGCGTCCCAGACCTGCTCACCATGATGGTCCGTCCCATTTTAAAAAACGCGGCGCTCGAAGACCTGAAAAAACGGTGGAAACACATCAAAAGAAAGAGGAAGGACCCAAGTTGCCCGAGCCCACGCTCCAGGAAAAAATCGCAATACTTCAATCGAAGTTTCGAGGAATCAATTGATCAGCCGGCAGGGACGCTTGGTTATACTAATCATGGGTCAGCAGGAAAAACAGCCTGTGAATTCAGGAATCAGCATGAAAAATTTTATAAATTCCTAAAATCTTAAACCTATCTTTCCAATTTCGGATTTCAAATCTCGAACTATTGATTCTGTTTCATTGCACATGCAGGCAATTACAACAATTGATTTGTCAGCGGATCTATCTATCGCGCCCTATCGGCGTCCGGAGATCACCCGCAGTCCTATCGAACACCTGTTGGAATTTCTTTTGACTGGAACGCTTTCAGCCAACGCCCCTGCAAGAACGGAAGAACTGGCGAGACAGGTTTTAAGTTTTGATCTCCGGAACACGCGACTGGTCATTCTCGGAGGCGGCACGGGATTATCCACAGTCGTAGGCGGCAATCCTCAAAGACTTGATTGGCCGGATCAACCAGGCATCGGAGTAAAACAGGAATTCCCTCTTCTACATTCGATAATTTGCGCCACCGACGATGGCGGATCGACGGGCAAACTGCTGAAATCTCTTCCGATCATCGGGGTTGGAGATATTAGAAAGATTCTGGTAGCTTCGATCATTTCCAATAACTTGCAACGAATCTATAAAATCGGAGAAACGGAAACCCGAAATCTGATCCGATTCATCCATAAGTTGATGAATTTTCGCTTTTCTCCTCAAACCGTCGATTTTGAAATCATAAAAAATCCTTTGCTCGCAACGCCTTCAGAATTACGCCTTGCATGCCCCCAGGTTCTGGCGAAATCCCTCTGCGCTCTAGGGGCATATGTTTCGCCCGGAGGTCCCGGACCGACAATCCCGCCTGCAGAAAATTCTCTAGGGAATATATTGCTGACTTCGGCTATTTTCAAAGCAGCAAAAGGGGATGCGAGTCGCGCGCCCAGGCAGCGCGAAATTCAATCAGGCATAGATCATATTGCCGGTTTGATCGGCGCTCCTGTCGGGCATATTCATGCTGCGACCTCCACCCCAGGGCAGTTGAAAATCCGATACGCCAATGGAGTTGAAGTGTATGGACAGAGCAAGTTGGCCTCGACCCGCCGCAACTACCCGATTGAGCGGATCAGCGTCGAATATTCGCAAAAACCGCAGGTGAGCGCCGCCATAATCAATGCACTCAAAAAAGCAGACCTGATCGTTTACGCACCCGGAAGCTTATACACAAGCATCATCCCTGTTCTTCAACTGGAATCCATCGTTTCCGCCATCCGTTCGAACAAGCGCGCCTTGAAAATACTCGGCGCCAACGTATGGATACAGGAAGGGGAAACCGATATCTCCTTAAAAAACCAGGGGCGTGGATTCCTGGTATCCGAAATGTTTGAAGCCTACGATCGAAACGTGCCTGGAGGAATTGACGGCTTATTCAATGCCGTTCTCAGCGCCAGCCTGGAACATTTTCCAATGAATACTCTGCGCAATTACGCGCTTGAGGGAAAAAGCCCAATTCATCTGGATAAAACTCAGATGGAGTCCATGCGCATCCGACCTCTCGAAGCGACACTTCTTTCCACCGAAGACGAAAAGAAGACCCAGGTGATTCATCACGACGCCAGGCGATTCACTCTAGCGGTCCGCACTCTTCTATATGCAGACACATGTCTGAAAGGAGAAGAGGGATATAATCTGCGACTCCTCCAGAACAAAAAGCGTTCGAAATCCTGCTCCAAGCTTAGCGTTACTCAAAAGATGCATCGGAGTCCTTTGCTTTGTGAATATCTTAAATCTATTAAAGAGATCCTGATTGCAAAAGATTTTCACCCGGTCGAATTAAGAGATGTCCTGATCGAATTGGTTTGGGGAAACAGGGATATAGCTCCTTCACATTTCAAGTTCTTTAAGGGCGGACTTATTATTTCCGACAAGAAATGGAACCGCAGCACTGAGTGGGACAATGTACTCAGCTACTATGATCCACAAGATCAGTATCTTAAATTCCATGAAGGACTCCTGGCAAAGCCTTCCAGACTTCGGGAAGATATGCTGGTTGCGCTAGGGGAATCTCTCCTGGGACGATATACCGAATCACGCCGTTGGATTGACCGGCAGGGCGCGCGTTGTTATGAAATCGTCCTCAGACCCGCCGCCGAGCGCGAATGTCTCCTCTCCGACGACCAGCTCCATTCATTTCTCAAACTGGCTCGAATGATTCCCGATCCCTTCAACAACCGGACCTACAGAATCACTCTCAATCACGAAGAAGGATTTCTCCCGCCCGGGCTCCTATTTGGGCTCACCTACGAGTGGTACCTGACCGGAAGAGGCATTACCATGGAATACGAAATGAACTTGCTTCGTTGGCCATTGAAAAGCCTCATCCCATTTCATGCACAAGACCGGATTCGAAAGGACGCCCTGGTATCATTTTTCCGCCATGATATTTTTGGGCATGGTCCCGATTGATTGGTTCCCGTGTTAGAGTTCTCAGTTCCAAGTTAAAACTTCAGCTTTGACTAGCCGGAATGGTAATCTTATATTTTTTATGAAGCACTTTTATGGAGGCTATAGACAGTGCCGATCTATGAGTATCAATGCACTAAATGCGGTGAAATATTCGAAGCATTTCAGAGAATTACAGATGAGCCGTTGTCACAATGCAAATTCTGCCAGGCTAAAGTTGAAAAGCTGATCAGTCACTCGACTTTTCAGCTCAAAGGCAGCGGTTGGTATCTGACCGATTACGCTCGCAAAAATTCAAGCAGTTCCGGTACTTCAGACAAACCCAAGAGCGAGGCTTCATCTAAACCAGCAGAAACAAATACTTCATCAGAATCAACGACTTCAGCCAAGAGTGAAAGCAAGACATGATTCTAGAGGATCGGTTCTCAAATCCGCAGCGCAGTCTGGTTTTTAACGCTCTTGATGAAGCTGAGAAGCGCACTGCCGGCTATTATTGCATTCCCCCATTTCGATGGGAGAATCTAAGGTATGACCTCCTGACTCGTGAAGATCATGGATGGGAACCACTGCCCGATTCTACGCTTGCGAGAGTGCGCTACCTGCAGAGAATTGATCAAAGCAAACCTTTTGATTTCTATAGAATAGAGTTAAACGACGGAAGAATTCTTTCTGTGGCTGAACGGGAGGATCTGCTGAGCGAAAACAGTCTCTACCCATTTCTCGTTTATATTTTGACTCATGAAATGGTTCACATGGTGAGGCTGAGTTCTATCCTGGAATGCGGACCGGAAATGGCCTCTTCGAACGAAACAGAGGAGGAGCGGGTACAAGGAATTTCCCGGAGGATATTAAAAAGCTCATTGAAATACTTGCCGGTGCTCGATCGGTTCTGCGGGACTAATCTTCCGGATGCATGACGAGGGAAGCGATTTCCAACGTTCGCGAAAGGTCTTCTTCTCCTTCGCAAACCGAAAATCCCAAATTGATCCTGGTATTCTTATGATTTTCAATCCGGTCCGTTTTCCACATTTGGAAAGCTTCTCGCAGGCAGCGCACCCGCAGGGGAAGATCCGCGGATGATATTCCCGGCATCAGGACAATAAGTTCCTTTTCCCGATAAAAGAGAATCGATTCTTTTGGTTCAAGCGCGTTCTGGAGTCTCGCTCTGATTTCGCCAATCGATTCTTTATCAATGGACGCGCGACGGCCGAAAGCATCCTGCACCTCAAACCCCATCAAGACAACGGCATAAGAGTCCGACAGCTCTAAATTTTCCCGATCCGGATTAACATTGGGCAGACGCACCGGCGCATATTCCTCAAGATGGAGAAGCTTCAAATGTGCAACGAGGCTGCAGAGAATTTTTAGTACACGGACATGATCGTCATGGAAGAACTTCGGCAGAGAATGCGCCAGTATAAGAAATCCTATTGAACGGCTGTGCAACTGAATAGGAAGACATAACACAGATCGGACGACGCTCGGAAAATCCACTTCATTGAATCTGGATTCCTTATACACGTCTTCAATTTTCAGACACTCGCCGTCTTCATCCGCCATCTTGGTCAATGCATTCTCAAATTCGCCGTTTGCAAGCATGCTGCCATTGGAATGTATCCTGAGAAAACGCCGTTCCTCATGAATCCCCTCCAGGCAAAGCGTTTTTTCTATCTCAGGAAAAAGCAGGCTGCAATAATCGGCGCCGAAATCCTGTAGAATACAATCGACAATTCTGGAACAGATTTCCTGAAAATCTTTTTTCTCTTTAATGCTCTCTACGATGCGATAAAATCCGGAAAGAGATCCAACATTCTGTTCGAGGAGTTTGTTGACTTCGCCTACAGCATTGCGATAGCCGTTGATAATCCTGTGATAAAGGTTCCGCTCATCGTCAAGGACTTCCCCTTCAAAGGGTTCATCCTCCGCCGCCATGCTTTTAATCTCATTGAAATTTCGGGCGTCGTTTACCAGAATTGTTTCTATCTGGTTGCGAATTCTATCCTCTAGCTCCATGGCATACCTCTATTCACTTCAGGAGGCGACTTGGAAAAACCGTTTGATGCCTTCGCGCTCTCGGGACGCAAACAGTTTTAATTGATTGTATTCCGTGTCGGTTATATTTAATTTAGCTTGAAGCTTTGATAAGCCTGCATTCGCACCGAGACCGTCATCGCCATCGTAACCGATCTTCAGTTCCTTAGCTATCATATCCGCCAGCATCACAGCGTCAATCAATGGTGAGTTCACCACAGACATATCATGGTGTCTGCGAATTACATAAGACAATTCCGATGGGAACCCCCATTGTTTTGCAAGCATCTCGCCGACAGCGGCATGGTCAATCCCATAATTCTCATTCTCATAGAATGAAATTGCCTGATCCGATTCATTCTTGGCTGTGGCAAATATCGGCCCATAGTGTCCAGGGTATTTCTTGAAAAGAATCACTTTCCCAAGATCGTGCAAGAGACCGCATAGAAAAGCAAATTCTCTTTCTTTCCCTTTGTAATTGCGTTGGATCCAGATTTCCCTGACTACCATCGCTACGCCGCAGGAGTGCGTCCAAAGTTGATTTATAAGAGCCGCTTCGGATTTTGCACCCTTGGTAAAGGAATCAAAAATATTGATTCCGATAGCTAAACTGGTGACGATGTTTATTCCTAACAGCGCTATCGCATGGGAAATTGTCTTGACCCTGGTTCTAAAAGAATAAAATGCGGAATTTGCCAGGCGAAGAATCCGGGCGGCAAGAGCCGGATCATGCATAATCAACTCTTCGAGTTCTCTCACGGAACTGTTTTCTTCGTCCAGAGTTTGAATGATTCGAATTAAAACCAACGGGATGCTGGGAATTTCAAAATCTTTGTTAATAGCAAAGGGAACTGCAGGCTTGGACACAGGCATAGAAAGTTCCGATAGAAAGGGTGCGTTGCGGCCGGGTGTATTATTCATTATGACGTACCTTCTCCCTAGTCCTTCTATTTACTTTTCGGGCCGACTCCGAGAAATCTTTACATTTACAACAAACGATTTGCGATTGAACGCATCCAAACTGGTAAAATCTTCCATCGTTAATTATTAGTGGTGCCATCGTAGAATTAAGTTAGGATAAACATGGAGGATGAAAACCTATGCCGGTAAAATCGCAACATCTTGATTCAGTCGCTGAACACAGGGCTAAATCAAACCTTACCGCCGGAGTTGCGGTAATCACCTTGTCGGACTCAAGATCTCTGGATACAGATAAATCGGGCGACCAGATCCAAAAACTTCTGGAGGGGAAAGGACATCAGGTGATTGTGAGAAAACTCATCCCTGACAAAAGAAGTGTTTTAAGAGCGACTTTACGCGCACTCCAGAGAGATAAGAACATTAACGCAATCATAACAACAGGAGGGACGGGATTAGCCCCGACCGACATTACCGTGGAAGTTGTTCAAGGTATGTTGGATAAGGAACTGCCCGGCTTCAATTCTCTTTTCATGCTTCTCAGTTACTCGGAGGTCCAAAGCGCCGCAATGCTTTCACGAGCACTTGCCGGAACAATCAAGGGGAAAATACTCTTCTGCCTTCCCGGAAGCCCTAAAGCCTGCAAGCTGGCTTTAGAATCCCTCATTCTGCCCGAACTAGGGCATATTTTGATGCTTATGAGAGGCTAGATGATTTTCTCCAAAAGTTCTCTTAGCCTTTTCATCTTCGATCTTGACGGCACATTGATAGATTCGAAGGCCGATATAGCTTATAGCCTGAACGCCGCGCTGGCTCGAATGAATATTCGGCCCTTATCCATCCCCAAAGTAGCTGAATTTATTGGCGATGGCATGCAGAAGCTTGTGGAACGCGCTTTGCGTGAAACAACCGCCCGGGAGCCCGAATCTGACAGGGTGAAGGAATGCCTGGCCTTTTTTAGTGAAGAATATGGACAGCATCTTTTGGACCAAACCCGAATGTATCCCCATGTAATTGAAATACTGGACCGGTTATCGTGGGCGAGTTTTGCAGTCGTAAGCAATAAGCCGGAAGGATTTTCCCGGCGCATCCTCGAGGGCTTGAAAATTGCCGCCAGGTTCCGGACCATTCTTGGTGGAGACAGCACTGACACTCGCAAGCCTGATCCGACAGGCATCCTGCATGCAATCAAACTCTGCGGATCTATCCCATCGAAAACTATGATGGTAGGAGACAGCCCGGTAGACATTGCCGCAGGCAAAGCCGCCGGATCATACACTTGCGGAGTTGTGGGAGGCTTCCGTTCCAGAGAACAGCTCGAGGCCGCCGGATGCGACCTGCTCATCAACAACCTGCTTGAACTCCCGAACAGAATTACGAATGACGAATAACGAATTACGAATTGAATCATACCGTCTGGGGCAATTCGTCATTCGTAATTCGTCATTCGTAATTTTGTATGTGGTACAGTTAATTTATGCCGCTCAAAATAAGCGCCGGATTGCTCATGTATCGATTCAGAAACGGAATGCTGCAAGTCTTTTTAGCGCACCCGGGAGGGCCGCTCTATGCGGGCAAAGATAATGGACACTGGTCTATTCCTAAAGGTGAACCGTCGGAAGGTGAAGCCTTTATAGACGCAGCCCTAAGGGAATTTGAGGAAGAGACCGGCCTCAAACCCCACGGACCTTTCATCGAGTTGGAATCCATCCGGCAAAAAGCGGGCAAAGTCGTACACGCATGGGCGTTTGAGGGCAACTGTGACGATTTTCGGCCGATCTGCAGCAACCTGTTCGAAATGGAGTGGCCGCCCCGATCAGGACGGACTCAGAGTTTTCCCGAAGTGGATCGGGCGCAATTCTTCACACTTTCCGAAGCAAAACATAAATTGAGAGATTCACAATGGCCGCTGGTCGAACGCCTGGCCGCCGCCATGGGAAGCTTGGCTAAACAAAAATGAAGACGCTGCTTATTTCCAGCAATCGAGAAGAAGTCGACATACGGGCGCCTGCATTGGGACTGGCATGTATCGCCGCCGCGTCAGAAAATGCCGGACACGAAGTTCGCCTCATAGACTTGCTGATCGAAGAAAATCCCCAGGCGGCTATTGCCAAAGCCATCCGGGATTTTCAACCCGAAGCAATCGGCGTTTCCGTAAGAAACATTGACGACCAGCGCATGCGCAACACCCGGTTCCTGCTCGACCAGGCCCACGAAGCAGTCCCATGGTGCAGAAGTTGCAGCAAAGCTCCAATCATACTGGGAGGATCCGGCTTCAGCATTTTTCCACAAGCCTGTCTGGATTACCTGGGAGCCGACATGGGAATTCAGGGAGAGGGCGAAACGGTTTTCCCGGAACTGCTGAATCGGCTCCAGGCCGGAACGCAGACCGACGATCTATCCGGAGTTTTTTATAAAAACAGGAGTCCATCCGCAAAACGAACTTTCGTTAAAAACCTGGATTCTTTGCTCCTGCCCGATCCCTCATTACTCGCGCGCTCCTTAACCGGGGCAAAAAATGCCCCGGTCCCCGTTCAGACGCGGCGCGGATGTCCTCTGGCTTGCAGCTACTGTTCCACTCCCATCATCGAAGGAAAGACTGTACGGTGGCGCGATCCGGAACGTGTGGTTTCTTGGCTGGAGCGCTGGGTCGAAGAAGGTTTTCGCCAGTTTTATTTTGTGGACAATACATTCAATCTTCCGCCTTCCTATGCGATGAATCTATGCTCAAAGATAATAGCGGCGGACCTGGATATTTCCTGGAGGTGCATTCTCTACCCCGGCGCGATCGATGAAAAAATGATTGAACTGATGGCAAGAGCCGGATGTCACGAAGTCAGCGTCGGATTTGAAAGCGGATCGGAAACCATTCTGCACAGCATGAATAAGCGATACGCCCTGGAAGAAGTGCGACGTACATGCAACCTGCTTCATCGCTATAAAATCCGGAGCATGGGTTTTCTTCTGCTTGGCGGACCGGGTGAAACCAGTGAGACAGTGGAGCAGGGTTTCGAGTTTGCCGACGCTCTGGACATTGACGCTCTGAAAATCAGCATCGGAATCCGGATCTATCCTGGAACTGATCTGGCGCGTCGGGCAAAAGAAGAAGGGTTGATATCATCGGATAACGATCTGCTCATGCCCCGTTTTTATCTGGATCTCACTTTAGAGAGCTGGCTTTTCGAAACGGTCGGAAAGCAGATATCCTTGCATCCAACCTGGACATTCTAAACCGAATTCCCTCACCACGGATTTACACAGATCTATTATGCAGGGATCATCGTAGAATGGGATGAAATAGTAAAAGTGGATTTAGTTAAGAAATTATATCAGAGAACCAGCGTTATTTTCCCGAATCAGTGTTAATCTGCAAAAAATCAGCAAATCCTATGATATAAATTAAACTCAATCTATGCCAAAAACAAACAACGCTCAAAACGCCATCGCAAAAATCGCACAACTCCTGATGGAGTCCAAGAAGGCCATAGCCTTTACCGGCGCAGGAGTCAGCACGGAAAGCGGAATCTCGGATTTTCGGAGTCCAGGCGGAGTCTGGAGCAAATACCAGCCTGTTCTCTATCGTGACTTCCTGAGCAGTGAGGACGCTCGCAGGCAATATTGGAAGATGAAAAAAGAAGGTTATTATGAAATGAAGGTGGCACAGCCCAATGAAGGGCATCGAGCCCTGGCGCATTTGGAAGAAACCGGAAAGATCATCGCCATCATCACCCAAAACATTGATGGCTTGCATCAACAAGCCGGAAGTCGCCGCGTCCTCGAACTGCATGGAACCAGCCTCTGGTGCTTGTGCCTGGAGTGCAATGCGCGCTTCGATACCGATACTATACAGAAACGAATGGAAGCAGGCGTGGAAATTCCACTTTGCGATCACTGTGGAGGTCCATTGAAATCAGCGACGATTTCATTTGGGCAGCCTCTTTCTGCGGATGTTTTAGCAGAAGCCTTTGACTTATCGACGAGCACAGATCTTGTCCTGGCCCTCGGATCTTCGCTCGTAGTGGAACCCGCAGCGTCCATTCCATTACAGGCGAAAAACAATCAAGCCCGGCTTGTTATTATCAATAATTCCGAAACGCCTCTGGACCGGTTGGCGGACGTTGTCATCCATAAACCCATAGGTGAGACTCTGAGCCAGGTTGTGGAATTGCTTTTACGTCAAATTCTCGGGAGCCAGGAGCCTAAAAAACACTAGCCCACTCGGCGTTAATAATGTAAAGAATACTGGACCATTCAGCAGGCAAGCTTAGACAGAGGATGAGTAAATGTATCGTCAGATAAAAAAGTTATTGGAGGATGAAGAAACGCTGGCAGTCGCGACCATCGTTTCAACGCTCGGCTCAACGCCCAGAGGAGTGGCTGCCAAAATGGCGACTACCGCTTCCGGAGAGATTTTAGGAACTGTCGGAGGAGGATGCGGAGAAGCGGAAGTCCGGAGGGAAGCAGTTCAGGTCATCCGTTCGCACAAACCCGCCCTGGTTCGAATTGAGCTTATGGACGACATTGAATCAGACAGTCCGGCTGTTTGTGGCGGCATATTTAATGTATTTATCGATCCCTGGTGGAACGATGATCCGGGCGTCTGCAAAACCATAGCAGACGAGATGATTCAGATAAGTAAAGACGGAACCGCCGCTGTGCTGGCGACTATACTCAAATCAGAGAAAATAGAAGGAGTGGCGCAGGGAGATAAGTGCCTGATATGCGCCAATACAGTCAGGGCCGGGAACCTCCACGACGAGCCGTTGCTGGCGGTTGTGCTGAAAGAAGCGGAGAACCGGCTTGAAAGAGAAGAAAGCAAGCAGTTGACTTTAAGCCTTGAAGGCGAAGGCAAAGCCGAAGTTTTCTTTGAAGTGATCCCGGCTATTCCTAAGGCTATTATTGTTGGAGCGGGACATCTGGCAATACCCCTGGTCAAATTCGCTAAAATATTGGGATTCCATGTCACCGTATTGGACGATCGGGTCATTTATTCAAATCGAGATCGTTTCCCTGAAGCAGACGAAGTATTGGCAGGAGATATGCCAACCACTTTGCGCGGTCTCGAAATCACGCCTCAGACTTACATAGTGCTTATCACACGCGGCCATCAATTTGACGAACCCTGCCTTCGTGAAGTCATTCATCGCCCGGCAAAATATATCGGAATGATCGGGAGCAAACGACGCATCAAGGCTTGTTTTATTCGGTTCAGAGATGAAGACGGAATTCCTGAAGAACTATTGAAGAGAGTCTATGCCCCAATAGGCCTTGACATTGGAGCGGAATCACCGGAAGAAATCGCCCTTTCCATCATTTCCGAACTGGTGAAAGTGCGGAGAGGAAGAGCCGGAAGCGCACCTTCCCTTGCGATAAATCGGTAGCGCGAGGGAGCTCAAAGATCCGAAGTTTTAAAAACGCCACGCATTACACGGATTTATAAATATTCTTAATCTGCGGAACCTTTGAATTCCGTGGCGTTTTTAAATAAAACGCGATTTCAGCGGGGAGCGATGAAAAACGACATTAATATGCGCAATGTGATCCTGTGCGGCTTTATGGCGACCGGAAAATCTTCGGTAGGGGAAAAATTAGCTGCTTTGTTGGGCTATGAATTTCTGGACATGGACGCCATTATCGAGGCTGAAACAGGAATGCCCATCCCACAATTATTTTCAACTCGAGGCGAGCCGGCGTTCAGAGAACTGGAATGTCGCGTGGCAGAACAAGTGTCGCAAAGAACCGGATGCGTCATAGCCACTGGAGGCGGGACCATCGTAAACCGAAATAATTATGAAAACCTGAAGCGCAGTGGAATTTTGATTGCATTGACGGCAGACCCCGAAATAATTCTTTTGCGGGCAGGAACAGGAGAAAGCCGTCCGATGCTCGGCAAAGGAGACCCTATCCAGCGAATTCGTGATCTTATGCAGCAAAGATCTGCGGCTTATGCCTTGGCAGATATAACAGTGGACACTTCATCGCAAAGCATTGAAGAAGTCGCCGGAACAATAATCAATCGCTTGAAGGAAATCGGGTTTTAATAGCCAAAATCACATAGCCTGCCCTGGGACTCACGTCATTTTAAGAGAGCCAAAGAAGACACGGAATCAATTTTGTTTATTTTTTGTAAGGAACGATTGAACTCTGAAATTACGGAGTCGTTTTTAATCGTTATTCCGTGTATTCCGTGGCTGCATTCCGTGGCATGCTTTTAAGGATTCAGGACACAGCTTGAGTTACAGGGTCTTCACTGTGGCTTCAACGGGTTTTCGGTCCTGCAGGATGCCCAGGAGGGCTTCCATAGCACATTGGTAGCTGCGCCAGCCAAGACCGCAAATGGATCCTATCACTACAGCTGAAATAACAGACTTATACCGGAATTCCTCCCGCGCATAAACATTGGACAGATGCACTTCAACAGCCGGCAGACTGACCGCCGACAAAGCATCGCGGAGAGCATAAGAATAGTGCCCATAAGCCCCGGGATTGATGATAATTCCGTCGGCCCAATTGCCCGCATCATGAATTGCATCGATCAGCGCGCCTTCGCTGTTGGACTGAAAGACGCGCAACTCTGCGCCATTCTCTTCCGCTATGCGCTGCATCCGTTTATTGATTTCGTCCAGACCCGCCGTCCCGTATATTTGAGGTTCCCTTCTGCCAAGCAAATTTAAATTGGGCCCGTGAATGAGCAATATCTTGGTCATAACCTGATTCCTTTATTCGCGTGTAAATTCTTCCCATTAAGCCTGAATCAACGCATTTGTACGTGAATTTTGCCTGCATTGCCCGTACTGGCAAGCTGAAGCGCTTCTCCGATTGCATCAAAGGGAAAAGTATTGGTAACCACGGCTGCCGGGTTAAGTTTTCCCTGTGCTACCAGATCGATTGCATGTTCGAAATCCGCCGGATGATCGTAAATCATTGACGTCCGGATATTAACGCCCTCGCGCACAAGACGCATGGGAAGGAAACTAACCTTTGAAGAAGAAAGCCCGAGCATAACCACCAGCGCTCCTCTTGGCGCAGCGTTCAGCGCGCATTCGACGGTAGCGGATGATCCGGCGCATTCGAAAACGGCGGTAACATTCTCTTGCTGCCATAAGCTTGCCGGATCGTCACTCTCGCAGGCGATATCGGCTCCCACTCTGCGCGCCATCTCCAGCTTGGAAGCAAGTCTGTCATGAGCAATAACCCGGATACCCATCGACCGTGCGGCATGAATCAGGAGCAAGCCAACCACTCCACATCCCAGGACGCTGATCGTATCACCCGCCTTTGCCCCGGAACAGGACAAGCCATGCATCGAAACAGCAAGAGGCTCAATTGTGGCGGCGTCCTGATCGGAAATGGAATCGGGCAGAAGCCAAACGAATTCGGCCGGAGCTAAAGCGAATTCGGACATACAACCAGGTTCATTCACCCCCATGCTTCTTTTCATCGGACAGATGGCTCCTCGGCCGGAAAGACAAAAGGAGCAGACGCCGCAGGGATAATTAGGCTCAATAATTACACGCTGCCCGATCGAAAATCGGTTCACCTTGTTCCCAATAGATGCAATGCGGCCAATCACTTCATGTCCCAGGACAAAAGGGTAAGGAACGAACCGATGTCCTAAATAAAAAGACACATCCGTACCGCAAATTCCAATAAGATCAGGCTGAATTACAACTTCATCCGACGCTGGAAGAGGATTGTCGATTTCGTCAATTACGACATTTTCAGGTTTCAGCAGCAAAGCCGCTTTCATGCACTTAATACCTTTCAATTAAAAGTCGCCGGCAGACAGCCACCTATTTATCGACTAAAACCATGTATTTTACCCTATTATGCAAATTCGCACTGGTGAATATTCATCCAAATATTTCGGGTGCAATTTGACGAAGCATGCTAGAATTTTACCGGCAGCAAGAATCTGGACCAAAAACAGTTTGGAGGAATGGATAAAATGGCTTTGAAGATCACCGAAGAATGTATCAATTGTGGAGCTTGTCAGCCTGAATGCCCGAACGAAGCAATACAAGCCAGCGGCGAAGACTATGAATTGAATGGTAAAACATTTCCCGCCCTTTCACAGGAATTCTCTTATATAGTTCCCGAGAAATGCACGGAATGTGCTGGTACCGATGATGGTCCCAAGTGCGCATCTGTGTGTCCTGTCGATGCATGCGTGAAAGCCTAAATCAAAAGGGAATCTTTTGAAAAAAACAAAGGCTCTGCATTCCGACAAATTCTAGTTTTTCTTAGAAAACGAATAGAAACTCGCGGAATAACATAGTCGTTTTAGAGTGCGGCAGCTTTGCTGCCGCACTCCTATTCACCGCCCCTACCAAGAGTTCCACACCCTACAGCCATTGTGACCGCTGCGCGATGAATGCGCTAATGTCTTCACACTCGAACCGCTGCTCAGAACAAGCGTTTCGCAACCTGCCTCCTGCGATGTGATTTCAGTCACTTTTTTCGCCCTTTCTGCCGATACGTAATAACACGTACTAAGGTTTTAGCATTGGTACGCATCCTTTATTGGGTACTTTGGCGGATTGATTTAATTGACGGGATATTCATCTAATGGAGACGGCGTTGGAATTATCACATAAAACACAGGATGCAAAAGCTAAACAAGAACTGCCGCCACGGCTGGCAGTTCAGAGAATAAGAGGCGTTATGAGCACATGCAGTTTTAAAAAGCTGGTTCAGTTGCTGGACAAACAACTCGAACTGGATGAAAAGCTGGAAGTTTTATCGCATCTGGAATCTTGCGGGATATGCCGCGACGCCATATATCAGATATCGCGCGATCGCGACGAGAGTTTTTTCGTTCATCGACCCTATAATGTCGAAAAGCATGTCGCTTAGCGGATACTCAACAGTAAAAAGCCTGCGTTCATTGCGGTCTGGGTTGGGGCGCGAACCCAGATCATGATCCAAGCCCAATACTAGGGTCTAAAATCCACCAGCGCCAATGCCAGGACTATTGCCAAGTAGTTGACTACCATGAGATAGTCGATTTTTCCCGCCAGATCCAAATCGCCGACCTTGGCGGCAAGCTTCCACCAACGCAAATGATTCATTGCAAAGCATGTCAAAGCGGTTAATCCGCTCAACAGTCTATAGTCCGGCATTTCCGCCATATGGTTCATAAACCACCATACTCCAAAAGCCAAAACCGCAATTGCCAAAAAATTGCTCAGCCAAACCATGTAGTGACGGCGCATACTCGCTCCTAACAGTCCTTTGGATCGCAAACGTGGAAGGTCTCTAAAAGCTTTTCCAACGCAGTCAATGCCGCTGCCGGAGCGCAACAGGGCCCACACAGGGCGAAAACGCAAAGAAGGGCGAGAAATGCTCCCAGAGCAGACATAGCTTTGCAAAGACAGTCCAATTTTGCTCCCATCACCAATATACTCAACCCGGCGACCCCGCTAAAAATTGGATTGCTGAAATCAATCGAACTAAAGGAGGAGTCCAGCAATCCGGGATGTTCACGCAAAAAGTTCAGCAACTTCTCCGCCAACTCGGGGGTATAACTCCCGTTGCTGTTACTGGGAACAATCGAGAGCAGATCAGAAAATTGAGCGTTCACAAACAATGGTTTCTCAGGCTGGCGCGGGAATGCAATCCGTCCCTGACGTATATAGGGCCCTCCGTAAAAAGCGGCAGTTTCATACTGTTGGGCTTTGAATTCAAAAAGCAACGCCACCCTGGAGTTCAGGGCGCGCACGCCTCCCATTTTTTTTATTTCCTTCTTCCCTTCCAGGTAGGATTTCCAATCAATCGTCAGCAATTCATCCTCACGAAAATCCAGATTCCGCTTGCGCCAGTATTCCGAAATGAATCTGGCCGATTTGATCGGGTTCAAGCGATGGAAATCGTCGTCATCCAGCCTCTTATTCGCTTCTTTGTTCGTCCCCCTGCTTTCCATTTGAGCATCCAACATCCGCATAAAACCAGCGTAGCGCCGGAAGTGTTCGGATTTGAATCCATTTTGAGCCCCGTCCGCAGTCACACGGACCAACTCATCGGCAAGATCATCCATAATCGAATCGGTGGAATCGTAAGGGTTTTCGATCCCACTCTCGTTGCCTTTGGCAACGAGAGTTAAAGCAGGAAAGGCCATAAGAGCCGTTTCACAAAACATCCGTCGAGAGGTTTTTTCCATAAATCGCTCCTGAATAAATGGCTGGGGATGTGTAACGATGGGCTGCAAAGCTTCCCCAGAAAAGCAGCGCAACCCTGCCGAAACCTGTTATTGCCAATAAGTGCGATCGAGCGTGCGATACTGAATAGCCTCGGAAACATGCTGAGCCTGGATTTTTTCGTTTCCTTCAAGATCGGCTATAGTGCGCGACACTCGCAGAATCCTGTCATACGCCCTGGCAGACAAACCAATCCGTGTAATGGCGTTTTCCATCTGTTTCTCCGACTCGGAATCGAGCTTGCAAAAACGCCGGAGAGTGCGCGGCGTCATCTGCGCATTGCAATAGATGCCGAACGCTTCCAATCGCTTATTCTGAATTTGGCGGGCGGCTAGAATGCGCTCGC
Organism: uncultured Acidobacteriota bacterium; assembly: GCA_964441405.1. GTDB lineage: Bacteria > Acidobacteriota > UBA6911 > UBA6911 > UBA6911 > UBA6911. The sequence goes on along the minus strand of CAYTYP010000028.1, from coordinate 5,181 downwards.
GCACGGCTCCCGATTTCTCCGACTTCTCGTCCTGCGCCAATTCCTTGTATTTGACCGCCGGAACCTGGATGTGCAAATCAATGCGATCCAGCAACGGACCTGACACACGTGCCAGGTATCGCTGGATCAGCGGAGGCGTGCAGGTGCAATCGTGCAATATATCTCCATAGTACCCGCACTGGCAGGGATTCATAGCCGCCGCAAGCATAAAACGGGCGGGAAAGGTCAAAGACATCGATGCACGCGCAATAGTCACTTCCCCGTCCTCGAGCGGCTGCCTCAACACATCAAGAACGTGGCGATGGAATTCCGGAAGCTCATCCAAAAACAAAACTCCGTTATGCGCAAGGCTGACTTCACCGGGCCTCGGGATGGTCCCGCCGCCGATCAAACCTGCATCCGATATAGTGTGATGCGGCGCCCGGAAAGGGCGCACCGCTATCAAACCCGCCTGATCCGACAGCAAGCCTGCCACCGAATGGATTTTCGTGGTTTCAATTGCTTCATCAAAACTCATTGGCGGCAGAATGCTCGGCAGACGCCTCGCCAACATCGTCTTCCCTGAACCTGGCGGGCCAATCAGCATAATGTTGTGTCCGCCGGCGACCGCCACTTCCATGGCGCGCTTGGCCTGGTATTGCCCTTTGACGTCTTTGAAGTCGACGTCATACAGGCTCCGCTGCGTCAACAATTGTTCGCGATCCACCGCCAGCGGTATCCAGGGCTCATTCCCATTGAGCAGTTGAACCACCTGGGCAAGAGAGCGGACGGGGAAAGCCCGGACTCCATCGACTACGGCGGCTTCGCGCGCATTCGCTTCCGGAACGATCAGATGATGCAATCCCCTTTCGCGCGCCATCGCAGCCATCGAAAGGGCTCCCTTGATTGGCCGGATCAATCCATCGAGCGCAAGCTCGCCCATAAACAGAAATGCGGACAGGTTCTGCGCGCGAACACAGCCGGAAGCGCCAAGAATGCCCACCGCCATAGGCAGGTCAAAAGCGGATCCCTCTTTTTTCAGATCCGCCGGCGCAAGATTGATGGTGATATGCTGAGCGGGCAATATGAATCCGCAATTGCGCAGCGCCGCCTTGACTCGCTCGCTGCTCTCCCGGACTGTCGTGTCCGGAAGCCCAACGGTCATAAGATTCAGCTTTTGACCCGAACTGAGATCCACTTCAACGGAAATCGGATAAGCTTTGATGCCGAAGACAGCGGCGGACTGCACGCGAAAGAGCATGATCTAGAAGCTCCTTTCGCTATATCCAACAGTCCTCAGCTATTTTGAGCCAAATTATTTTGGGGATTTTGTAAGAAGATACAGAAAAAAGCTTCAGCCATGGAACCCACAGAATTCACAAAAAAAATCCCGTGGGTTCCGTGGCTGAAGTTTTTTTTACGTCGCCTTTTGCCGGAAGGAACCTGCCAGCAGGACGGCTCCGACGATCGCATATCCCAACGCGATTTGCCAGATGAGGCTGTTGCCGTTATTCCAGGGGAAATAAATTTCTCCGGACGGAGTAATGGAGTGGATTAGGCCGAACATGGCGAAAACCGCGCAAAGAAGCAGCCCAAATGAAGCCCGCCGCAGTTTCCCATCGATGAGATCGGCGAGAAGTCCTCCCCAAAGAATTGCGGTCAGAATAAATCCATGCCCCACAGCGCGCAAAATGTTTAAATCCGCAGTCAAGGCCGCCGGGAGACTGACGCTCGGATCCAACTTTCCTATCAGAGTGTCTGCATAGGTAAGGACCAGGTATCCTACTGTCGGCACGATCGCAAAAGTTACCGCCGGAACGTGTCGGCGCGGCGATTCAACATAAGCCTGAGAAACAATCTCGATCCCGACAAACAGGAGTATAGGGGTAATGACCGCTTCAGGAATCGCCTCAACGACAAACGACATAATTCCGAGCGCGCCGCCAATCCCAATAAAAAGGCCCGTCGCTAATGTGTATGCCGCTCGACCGCCCATCGCTTTGTATGCCGGGTGGCCAATATACGGCGTGGTTTGAGCGACGCCTCCAAATAACGCCGCTACGATCGTCGAAAACGCTTCGGTGAGAAGAATATCACGCGTTCGATACTCATCTCCGGCTACTCTTGCGCTTTCCGTATTGTTGATCCCTCCGATAATAGTAAGGAGCGCAAAAGGAAATGCTATCGGCAGATAGGAAATTGCCTTGCCGAATCCATGAAAGAAACCGATCGTCGGAATCGGGAGTGCGGGATGAAGCGTCAGTGCAGGCGCTGCGACCCGCATGCCTAAAAGGTCAAGTCCGCCGACCAGATAGTAAAGGAAGCAACCGGCGGCCACAGCCAGAAAAGCTCCGGGGAAACCAAAGGGGAGACGTTTTTTGGCAATGATGGAGTATAAAATAATTCCCAGCGCTGCAATCCCTGCAATAGGGGCCGAAAAAATCTTCATCACGGGGAAAAAAACCAGCAGCGTAATTCCGATGCCGGCCAGCGATCCGAGCAATCCGGCTTGTGGAATGCGCCGGCCCGCCCAATCGCCGAAAAAAGAAAGCACCAGCTTGAAAACGCCAATAATTATCAGGGTAGCCATCCCCACTTGCCAGGCAAGAACGGGGTCCTTCGTCTCGAGGTAGACGGGGCCAAGCACCGCTGTGGCAATCCCAATAGTGGATGGCGTATCCAGACCCAAAGGCATGGCGGTGACATCTGTTCTGCCCGTACGCCTGGCTAGCCTGAAGGCGAGCCAGGTATAGACCAAATCCCCGAAGAGAACGCCCAGGGCGGTGCCGGGTATCATCAGGCTGTACACTTTCTCAACAGGATACCTGAAAACGCCAACAAGAATTCCGGTAAGCATTACAAGATTGGTGACATTGTCCAGTACGAGGCCAAAGAAGGCGTTAAGATCCCCCCATTGCGCCCACCTATATCTCCGCTCTTCCACCATGAAGTCTCCGCATAAAATTGAATTTGTCGCTTGTTGCTTGGCTTTCTACTGCAAAGGATCTGTGCTTGTCAATATCCTATCCCGATCGGCGCCAAACAAAAACGCCAGGGATTTTACAGATTACGCCGGATTAAAAGACTTAAAATCATGAGACTTGCAAGGATAGTTTTCGGGTGCAATGGTTTCATTTGCCGGTCCGTAGAGTTTTGTGCAATGATCCTTTCATTGCTCGATTTATGCTTAGGGAGAATAAGATGAAAAAGATTGGAATCTGGTTGTTCCTATGCATTCCACTCTTGTCCGCCCATATGCCAGGCAATGATGAAAACTTATATGAAGCGCGCATGCTTTACTTTAAGGGAGATTATTCCGGCGCCCTTCGGTTCTATCGAGTCGCCATTCAACAGGATCCCAAATCAGAAATTGCACATATCGGTCTTATTCGTTCCTTGTGGAAAAACGATGAAGTCCAGGAAGCCTATAAATCCGTCGAGTCTGCGCTCGCCAAATTCCCGGATAGCGCTTTATTGCATGCGGTCAAGGGAGATGTTTTGTTTCGTATGGCGCAAATCTCAAATGCTCAGAAATCCTATATAAAAGCGATTAGCCTGGATCCCGGCAGCGCCCGGGGATACCGGGGGCTCGGCAAAATCCATGCTTTTGACTTCAATCACAAAACCGCCAGAAAAATGATGCAGAAAGCTTATGAGTACGATCCGGCAGATCCGGATATCGTTTGCGACTACATTCCATTTCTTACGGATGTGGAGCAACTTCCTATATTGGAGAAATATCTCAGGATAACAGCAGCGGAACTCAAAGACAGAAGAAGCAATATTGTGAACCAGCTGGAATACCTCAAAAACACAGGCGGTTTTAACCCCGGGGGATTCAAAGACCCGCCACAGGAAGCCATAATACCTTTATATGCCGTCACGGCGGATCCGAACCGACCCTATACCGGCTATAACATAAAGGCCATTATCAATGGCAAGACTGCCAATCTCCAATTGGATTCGGGGGGGAACGGCATCCTGCTCCAGCGTAGATTCACCGAGAAATTGAGGTTGAACATTATCACCGCAAGCCAGGTGCAAGGGATCGGGGATTCCGGGGCTCGCGCCAGTCTTCTGGCGCAAGCGCAATCAGTGCAAATCGGGCCTCTCCACTATTCCAACGCCAGGGTGGAGGTGGTGGATCACGATTTTACTGCGGATGCCGATGGGATAATCGGCTGCAATTTTTTCAAGCAATTTATGATAACCTTGAACTTTCCTAAAAACAGGATGGAACTTCGCCCGCTTCCGATGATCCGTGAAAAACCGTATTCCGATCCCGAATCCTGGAAAGATCTGGACCGCACTGCGTGTCCGGAAACCGCTTCCTTCCAACCCATGGGAATATTGGGAAACTTGTTTATCCCCGTCCAGGTCAACAATAAAAAAACCGGCTTTTTCATGCTGGACACCGGCTCCGCCGCCAGCATGCTTAGCCGCGAATTTGCAACGGGCTTGATAGGTTTGACTCTCTCTTATGGAGAAATCAGGGGCATCTCGGGATCCATGAAAACTTATGAAACAACAGCGGATGTTATTTTAAAAATGGGGCAATTCAGACAAAGACAGCCTTCCATGTTTGCCATAAGCTTCAAAGAAATAAACCGGGACTATGGCTTTGAAATCTCGGGAATAATCGGCAATTCCCTGCTTCAGCATCTGGCCATCACTATCGATTACCGGGACGGTTATATAAATTTCGTTTATCCAAAATAACAACGTATTGGATTTCACATATTTAAAATATTTTATCCGTAAAATCCGTGTAATCCGGGGCGTTTTATAAATTTTCAACTAAGGCTGGTTATGACAAAGCAACTTAAAGGAGTGGTTCAAGGCGCAGAGCGGGATTTCCTCCTGTTTCTTGTTTCCGGAATCTTTATTGGAATAACCCTGAGCGTGGACGGCTCGACTCTTGCGAACTATCTAAAAGAACATTTCGGCATGATGATCCTCCATCGCTCCGCCCTGGAATTCCCCCGTGAGCTTCCAGGATTGCTTGTAGTGCTGGTCATAAGCGCGCTCTCTTTTCTGGGAGGCGATGTGCGGATTTCGGTAGCGGCCAATCTGCTTGCGGCCGCCGGCATGTTTGCTTTAGGCATTCTCCCATCCCGGTACATTTATGTGGTTATGGTCATCTTTGTTTACAGTATGGGGATTCACATTTTCATGCCGCTGAGCGGAAGCATCGGGATGAGT